>CAZDFD010000014.1:0-58228 GCA_964504655.1 uncultured Geminicoccaceae bacterium | reverse complement strand
CGGCGTGAGCAACCAGCTCCGGCCGGGGGTTGCCGGGCCGGCCCGCGAGCTTCGCGCCCCCGCTGGGGAGCGCGAGGCTCGCGGCCCTGCGGGGCCAGGGCGGGGCCGCGATCGTGACGGGTGCAGCCCAGGGCATCGGGCTCGCCCGTGTCGAGGCGTGCACCGCCTAGACGGTGCGCTCGGACCTCTTCCGCGCGAGCCCGGAGGCGGGCTATAGGGACGGACAGATCGTCGACAGCGACGGCTGCCGGCCGCCGCTCGACCCCACCGCTCCGGTGCCGGTCCGAGCACCCGATCCCGGGAGGTGCCGGGCGGCGGCTGCGGCCGGCCGCCCGCACCTGCGAGGAGTGAGGCATGGATCGTCCCTTGATGCCCAAGGCCACAGCGATCTGGCTGGTCGAGAACACCGGCCTGACCTTCGAGCAGATCGCCGAGTTCACCGGCCTGCACCCGCTCGAGGTCAAGGGGATCGCCGACGGCGACGTGCTGATCGGCCAGCGCGGCCTCGATCCGACCGTGAGCGGCCAGCTCTCGCGCGAGGAGATCGCGCGCTGCGAGAAAGACCCCAAGGCGCGGCTCACCATGGCCCGCTCGGTGGCGTCCGCGGTCAAGCCGCCCAAGCGCAAGGAGGCGCGCTACACGCCCCTGTCCAAGCGCCAGGATCGGCCCGACGCGATCGCTTGGCTGCTGCGCCACCATCCCGAGCTCGGCGAGGCGCAGATCTGCAAGCTGCTCGGCACCACCAAGGCCACGGTGCACGCGGTGCGCGACCGCACGCACTGGAAGAGCCAGGACATCCGGCCTCGCGACCCGGTGCTCCTCGGCCTCTGCAGCCAGGGCGAGCTCGACGAGGTGATCGCCCGGGCCCGGGCCGATCAGGGAGCGCCGCCGGTGACGCGGAAGGTACCGCTCGAGGAGCTGGGCGAGCTCGCCGAGTAGGCTCGCCCCGAGGGCGCCGCGAGGGCTGGCCTCAGGAGCCCTCGCCGCCGACGTCGCGCTCGGCGCCCAGCCAGAAGCGGGCCGAGAGCAGCCGACGATCGGCCTCGATCAGCTCGGCGATCCGCCGCAACGTGCCGGCCGCCACGCTCGGGAGCGTCCCCGGGCGGACCAGCACCCGCAGCCCGTGCTCGGGGCCGTCGACGGCCTCGGCGAGGCCGATCGCCGGCGCCACCCGGCCGTCCGCCGAGGCGCCGCCGTCGAAGGTGACCCAGGGGCCGGGCCGGCCGCCCGGCGGTGGTCGGTCGGGCGCCCGCTCGGCCGCCACGATGCCACTCGAGACCGCGCGCTTGCGCTCGCGCGGCAGCAGGTTGAACATCTGCCGGGCGCGCCTGAGGTCGGCCAGCGCGCCGGTCCTGAGCGCCCGGCGGATGGCGTGCAGGAGCAGGCAGTCCGACCCGAACTCGCGCGCCACGATCGGCTGCAGGCCGATCAGGAAGGAGCGGAGGCCGGTCGCCTCGCCGGGGTAGCGTTCGCGCTGCATCGGCTCATCCGGGCGCCATGACCGCGACGATCCTAACGATTCGTTACCGCCCGGCAATGCTCCAGCCCGGTCCCGGGGCGTCCCCCGGGACGCGCCGGAACCGTCTTGCCTAGCAAAACGTTAACGGTAAGCGCCCGGGTCGGCTCAACGCCGCGGCAGGAGGTGCTCGACGAGCCGCACCCAGTAGCTCGCCCCGAGTGGCAGGACCTCGTCGTTGAAGTCGTAGAACGGGCTGTGGCAGACGCGGCCCTCCGGCCCGCCGCCCTGGCCCATCCAGATGTAGCTGCCCGGCCGCTTCTGCAGCATGAAGGCGAAGTCCTCGGCACCCATGCAGGGCGGGTGGTCGGCGTTCACGTTGGCACTGCCGACCAGGGTGCCGGCGACCGCGGCCGAGAGACTGGTCTCCTCGGGGCTGTTGACGGTCGCCGGATAGCCGCGCTCGTAGCGGAGTTCGGCGGTCATCTGGTAGGCGGCGGCGACACCCTGCACGATGTCGTGCATGCGCCGCTCGATCCGGTCCTGGGTGGCCTCGAGGTAGGTGCGCACGGTGCCCCAGAGCTCGGCCCGGTCCGGGACCACATTGTAGGCGTCGCCGGCGGCGATGCGCGTGACCGAGACGACGGCATTGTCGATCGGGTCGGTCTCGCGCGCGACGATCGTCTGGAGCGCCTGGACGCAGGCGGCGGCCGCCACCACCGGATCCCTGCCCTGATGCGGCATGGCGCCGTGGCAGCCCAGGCCCTCGAAGGTGATCGTGAAGCGGTCGGCCGCCGCCATCGCCGGGCCGGTGCGGATCGCGAACCGGCCGGGCGGCAGGTCGGGCCAGTTGTGCAGGCCGAAGATGCGCTCCATCGGGAAGCGCTCGAGCAGGCCCTCCTCGAGCATGGTACGGGCGCCGGCGAAGCCCTCCTCGGCCGGCTGGAAGACGAGGTAGACGGTGCCTGCGAAGGCGCGGGTCTCTGCCAGGTGCCGGGCCGCGCCCAGGAGCATCGTGGTGTGGCCGTCGTGGCCACAGGCGTGCATCTTCCCCGGGACCTTGGAGGACCAGGGCTTGCCGGTGCGCTCGTGGATCGGCAGCGCGTCCATGTCGGCCCGAAGGCCGATCGAGGGGCCCGGCGACTGGCCGCGGACCACGCCCACGACCCCGGTCCTGGCGAGCCCCTCGTGAACCTCGTCGACGCCGAACTCCTTGAGCTTGGCGGCCACGAAGCGGCCGGTCTCGACCTCCTCGTAGGCGAGCTCGGGATGCTCGTGGAGATGCCGCCGCCAAGCGGTCATGTCGGCTGCGAACTCGGCGATGCGGTTGACGATCGGCATGCTGGGACCCTTCCGGAACGGTGCGGGAGCCGGGCCCTCGGCGCCGGCTCCCGCGCCTCGCGTCCCTGTGCTCAGCCCTTGATCTCGGCGTACTGACCGTTGCTCCACTTGTACATGACGTACTCGGGGTTCTTGATGTCGCCCTTGCCGTCGAAGGAGAGCGGGCCGATCACCGTGTTGTAGGTGCCCGACCGCAAAGTCTCGATCAGCTTGTTGAGGTCGGTCGACTTGGCCTTGGCAGCCGCCTCGGCGAACACCTGCATCGCCGCGTAGGTGTAGAGGGTGTAGCCCTCGGGGTCGTAGCCCTGCGCCTTGAACTTGGCGACGACGTCCTTGGCGGCGGGCGCGTTGCGCGGATCTGGGGCGAAGGTCATGAGCGTGCCCTCGCCGGTGGCACCGGTGATCTGCCAGTACTGCTGGTCGACCAGCGCGTCGCCCGACATCAGCTTGGCATTGAAGCCCTGCTCGCGCGACTGGCGGGTGATCAGCCCGGCCTCGGTGTGGTAGCCGCCGATGTAGATCAGGTCGACGCCGGCGCCCTTCATCTTGGTGATCAGGGCAGAGAAGTCCTTGTCACCCTGATTGTAGGCCTCGTACATCACCTCCTTGACGCCGCGCTTGTTGAGCTGCTTCTGGAACTCGTCGGCGAGTCCCTTGCCGTAGGCCGACTTGTCGTGGAGGATGGCGATCTTCGAGCCGACCTTGCGGTCGACGACGTAGTTGGCGGCATAGATGCCCTGCACATCGTCGCGCCCGCAGGTGCGGAACACGTTCTTGTAGCCCTGCTCGGTCAGCTTGGGATTGGTCGAGGCGGGGGTCATCTGCAAGATGCCCTCCTCGTTGTAGATCTTCGAGGCCGGAATGGAGCTGCCCGAGCAGAAATGCCCGGCCATGAACTTGATCTTCTTGTTGACCATCTGGTTGGCGACCGCGACGGCCTGCTTCGGGTCGCAGGCGTCGTCGCCGATCTCGAGCACGAGCTTCTGGCCGAGCACGCCGCCCTTGGCGTTGATGTCGGCGATCGCCATCTCGGCGCCGCGCTTCATCTGCTCGCCGAAGCTGGCGTACTGGCCGGTCATCGGGCCGGCGGTGGCGACCACCATATCGGCCAGGGCCGCGCCGCTCAGCGCGGTGAGCGCGGCGGTGCCGAGCAAGAGCGACGTCAGACGCTTCATCGGAACCTCTCCTGTGGGATGCACACTCGTTCCCGTCCCGCCATCGGCGCCCGGCGGGCTTGCGGCAAGCCTAGTGTGCACCAATGGCTTGGCAAGAGCGAGCCGCTCGGGCTTCAGCTCGACCCGGGCCCGGGCGGCGATATCTCCTCGAAGGCGAACGGTGAGGCTCGCCGGTAGCGCCATGGATACTGGCGGACCATGCGCGCCACGAGCGTGACGCGGAAGGCCACGAGCCCGATCGCGGCCAGAACCAGATAGGCGGCGACCAGCCCGCCTGGGGAGAGCAGCACGCCGTCGAACAGCGCGAAGGTGAGGAAGCGGCTCGCCAGGGCGAGGCCGAGGCAGGCCCAGAGGACTTGCGTCGGCGGCCGCCACTGCTCGGCGATGGCCCGCCCGGTGAGCCAGGCGGCGGCGCCGACCAGCACCACGGTCAGGCCGAGGAACACTGCGGGCGAACTGCCGAGCAGGCTCTCGAGGTCCATCGCGTCCCCTCAGTGACCACCCTCGAGGTAGGCGGCACGGATCTCGGGGTCTGCCAGGAGCTGGCGGCCCTCGCCCTGCATGATCACCCGGCCGCCGGCCAGCACGTAGCCGCGATGCGCGATCTTGAGGGCCTGATAGGCGTTCTGCTCGACCAGGAGAATCGGCAGTCCCTGCTCACGGTTGATCGCGACGATCGCCTCGAAGATCTGGCGGACCAGGATCGGCGCGATGCCGAGCGACGGCTCGTCGAGCAGCAGCAGGCGGGGGCGGGCCATGAGCGCCCGACCGATGCACAGCATCTGCTGCTCGCCGCCCGAGAGGGTGCCGCCGCGCTGCCCCTGGCGCTCGGCGAGCCGCGGAAACAGCGCGAAGACCTTCTCGAGGTCCTGCGCGAACCAATGCCCGCCGTTCGGCACGGCGCCCATCTGCAGGTTCTCGAGCACGGTCATGCGCGGGAAGATGCGCCGGCCCTCCGGCGCCTGGCTGATCCCGAGGCGGACGATGTCGTACGTTGGAAGACGGGTGATGTCGCGGCCGTCGAAGGCGATCCGGCCCGCGGCCGCACGCGGGTTGCCGCAGATCGTCATGAGGAGCGTCGACTTGCCGGCGCCGTTGGCGCCGATGATCGTCACGATCTCGCCGGCCCCGACCCGGACCGAGACGCCTTTCAGGGCCTCGATGGCACCGTAGCGGGCGACGACGTCCTCGACCTCGAGCATCAGCCGGCCCCGCCCGAGCCAGCGAGGTCGGCCACCACCTCCGGCGGCAGCTCCTCCTCCTCGGCCTCGCCCAGATAGGCCTTGATCACGGCCGGGTCGCGGCGGATCTCGGCCGGCGTGCCGTCGGCGATCTTGCGGCCGTAGTCGAGCACGACGATGTGGTCGGCGATCCGCATCACGAGGCTCATGTCGTGCTCGATGAGGAGCACCGCCACGCCGTGCCGGTCGCGGAGCTCGAGCAAGAGCTCGCCGAGCTCCGCGGTCTCGCGCGGGTTGAGCCCGGCCGCCGGCTCGTCGAGGCAGAGGATCCTCGGCCCCGTGCAGAGCGCGCGGGCGATCTCGAGCTTGCGCTGCTCGCCGTAGGGCAGGCTCGCGGCCGGCTGGTCGGCGCGTTCGAGGAGGCCGGTGCGCTCGAGCCAGAGCCGGGCGCGCTCGACCGCCTGGGTCTCCGCGCGGCGGTAGGAGGCGGCACCCAGGAGGCCCAGAAGCGTGAAGCCCGAGGCGCGCATCAGCGCGTTGTGCTGGGCCACGACGAGGTTCTCGAGCACGCTCATGCCGCCGAACAGGCGGATGTTCTGGAACGTTCGGGCGAGTCCGTGGCGCGGCACCCGGTAGCCGTCGAGGCGTTCGAGCAGCACCGGCCCGTCGTGGCCGTGGAGGGTGAGCTGGCCGGCGGTCGGCCGGTAAAAGCCGGTGAGGCAGTTGAAGACCGTGGTCTTGCCGGCGCCGTTCGGCCCGATGATCGCGGTGACGTCCTCCCGGAAGGCGGTGAAGGAGAGATCGCCCACGGCCAGGAGGCCGCCGAAGCGCATGGTCAGGTGCTGGACGTCGAGGACCGGCGACTTCACGGGCCACTCCCGCGGCCGGCGGCGCCGAGCCGCAAGGTCGGCTCGCGATGCGCCAACAGACCCTGCGGCCGCCAGATCATGATCAGCACCATCGCGGCGCCGAAGATCAACATCCGGTAGGTCTCGAACTCGCGGCCGATCTCGGGCAGGAGCACGATCACGGCAGCCGCGAGGACGACGCCGATCTGGCTGCCCATGCCACCCAGGACAACGATCGCCAGGATGATGGCGCTTTCGATGAAGGTGAAGCTCTCGGGGCTGATGAAGCCCTGCCGGGTGGCGAAGAAGGAGCCCGCGAAGCCGCCGAACATGGCGCCGAGCGCGAAGGCGGTGAGCTTGGTGTTGGTCGGATTGATGCCCAAGGCCTTGCAGGCGATCTCGTCCTCCCGGAGCGCCTCCCAGGCGCGGCCGATCGGCAACTTGCGGATCCTGAGCACGAACAGGTTGGTCGCCAGCGCCAGCGCCAGGGCCAGGTAGTACAGGAAGACGACCCGGTGCAGGGTCGAGAACTCGAGGCCGAAGAGCTCGTGGAAGGCGGTCTGGCCGGCCTCGGGCTCGCGCGCGAAGGGAAAGCCGAAGAAGGTCGGGCGCGGGATGTCGGCCATGCCGTTCGGCCCGCCCGTGACCTCGTGCCAGTTGATGAGGACGAGGCGGATGATCTCGCCGAAGCCGAGGGTGACGATCGCCAGATAGTCGCCGCGCAGGCGCAGCACCGGGAAGCCCAAGAGCACCCCTGCGCTCGCCGCCAAGAGGCCCGCGATCGGCAGGCAGACCCAGAAGCCGAGCCCGAACCACTGGGCGAAGAGGGCGTAGGAATAGGCCCCGACGGCGTAGAAGGCGACGTAGCCGAGGTCGAGGAGGCCGGCGAGACCCACCACGATGTTGAGGCCCCAGCCCAGCATCACGTAGATGACGATCGTGGTGGCGACGTCGACCTCGTAGCGGCTGGCGAACGGCAGGAAGGGCAGCGCCAGCGCGAAGGCGATCCCGGCGAGCCCGAACCAGAGCCCGTGCCGGCTGACGAACGCCGCGACCGCGCCGCCCTGGCGGGACCGCGCCGGCTGCCGACCGCGCCGGAGCAGCGCCAGGGCGAGCCGGCCGGCGAACACCACCGCCACGCCGAGCGCCACCCAGTGCAGGTGGAAATCGAGGGTGAGCCGGCCGTCCGGGCCGGGCACCGTCTCCATGCCGAGGATCGGCAGGAGGAGTGCGAGCGAGACGGCGGCAGCCAGGGCCGCGTCCTTGAGGTGGGGGCCGATGCCCTCGCCGTGCGACGCCGCCACCGGCTCAGACCTTCTCGACCTCGGGCCGGCCAAGGATCCCGGTCGGCAGGAAGATCAGCACCACGACGAGGATCGTAAAGGCGGCCACGTCCTTGTATTCGATCGAGAAGTAGCCCGACCAGAAGGCCTCGGCGAGGCCCAGGACGAGGCCGCCCAGCATCGCCCCCGGGATCGAGCCGATGCCGCCCAGCACGGCCGCGGTGAAGGCCTTCACGCCGGCCAGGAACCCGATGAAGAAGTCGATCACGCCGTAATAGAGGGTGGCCATCAGCCCGGCCACCGCGGCGAGCGCCGCCCCGATCACGAAGGTGAGCGAGATCGTACGGTCGACATCGACCCCGCAGAGCGCCGCCATCTTGAGGTCCTGTTCGCAGGCGCGCTGGGCGCGGCCGAGCGGCGTGCTGGTGATCAGCCAGGTGAAGCCGGCCATCAAGACCACGGTCAGCACGATGATCAGGATCTGGATCCAGGATAGCGTGACGGTGAAGCCCGTCGGATCGGCGAACACGAAGCCCCCGGTCACGACCGGCTGCAGGGGCTTGATCTTGGCACCCTGGGTGACCTGCACGTAGGTCTGCAGGAAGATCGACATGCCGATTGCGGAGATCAGCGGCGCCAGGCGGAACGAGCCCCGGAGCGGCCGGTAGGCGATCCGCTCGACGCTCCAGCCGTAGAGCGAGGTGACGAGGATCGCCACCAGCAGCACCAGGAGCAGGGCCAGCGGCGCCCAGGAGATGCCCAGCATGCCCAGGAGCGTGAACGCGATGATCGAGACGAACGCCCCGATCATGTAGATCTCGCCATGGGCGAAATTGATCATGCCGATGATACCGTAGACCATGCTGTAGCCGATCGCGATCAGCCCGTAGACCATGCCGAGGGCGACGCCGTTGATCAGCTGCTGCAGGAAATAGAGCATGGCCGCATCGGACCCACGGGCGCACGGCCGGCCGCGCGCGCGGCGGGCCGCTGCGGCGTCGGGCGGCGCGGCGCCCTGATCACCGCCCCGTCCCCGCGGGCTTTAGGGCAGCCCCGCGCCGCGCGCAACGGAGCCGTCGTGGATCGTCGCGGCCGGCGCGCTCAGATCCCGACGAGCTCCTTCACCTTCTTGAGGTCGAAGCCCTTGGCGAGCTCGAGCAAGGGCTCGGGGCCGGCCAGATCGGAGCCCTCGATCATCACCGAGGCCTTGCCGCCGAGATCGATCACGAGCTGGCCCGAGCGCTGCGCCGTATCGAAGGTCAGGACGCCGGCCTCGCGGCCGATCCGCACCCGCTTGGCGTTGGGCTGGGCGGCCAGGAGCTGCGGGTTGCTCATCATCTGGGCGAGCCCCTGCAGGAAGCCGCCGCCCGAGACGATCTGCGCGCTCATGCGGCCCTGACCGCCCTCCTGGACGTAGCTGCGCTCGACGGTCGAGCCGCCGAGGAACGGCACGGCCGCGGCTTTGCCGCCGCCGTCTTCGGCGATCTGCCAGCCCCTGGGGGCGGCCGGGAAGGCCGCCAGCATCGCCTCGCCGACCCTGCCGCGGATCGCCTGGGTGGCGAACTCGAGCTCGGAGAGGGCGCCGGCGATGTCGCCGGCCTCGTAGAGCCGCTTGGCCTCCTCGAGCTGATCGGTGACCTCGTCCGCCGGGGCCGTTCCCGGGTTCAGGGCGAGCAGGGTGGCGAGCCCCAGAAGGGCGGCGACGGATCGCGGCACGGGCGTGCACCTCGGCTGACGGAGCCGAGGAGCTTGTCCGGGCACCGCCGCATCGCTGTCAAGCGGCCGGCCGCTGGACAGCGCGGCGCGCCGGCGCGAGCCTCGCTCCTCTGCCCACCCGGAGGGCCCCGGATGATGCGCCTGCCCTACGACCTCGAGGCCCGGCGACCCTGGCTCGTCCCCGAGGTACCCGAGGCCGAGCATGCACGGCGGCTCGCCACGCTTCGCTCGGCGCTGGCCGCGGCCGGCCTCGACGCGCTCGTCGCCTGGAGCGGGCCGCCGGCCTTCGCCGCGGCGCGCTGGCTCTCCGGCCTGCAGCCCGTCTACGGCAACGCCTTCGTCGTGGTCCGTGCCGACGGCCGGCTCAGCGTCACGATGGACGGGCTCCTGCACGCCGAGCCGATGCACTCCATGGCCTGGACCTGCCGGGTCGAGGACCTGCGCTGCACGCCCGGTCCGCTCTACGGCCGGCCGGTCGAGGAGGCGGCCCTGCTCGCAGCCGACGCGGTCGGCCGGGCGCGGCGGATCGGGCTTGCGGGCGGCGCCCTGATGCCGCACGGGCTCCGCGCCGCGCTCGACGCCCGGCTGCCCGGTCTCGTGCCGGCCGACGCGCTCCTGGCCCGCGCGCGGATGCTCAAGAGCCCGGTCGAGGTGGCTCTCATGGAGCGCGCCGCGGCGGCGGCCGATGCCGCCTACGAGGCGATCTTCGATACGCTCGCCCCGGGCGTGGAGGAGAGCGAGGTCGCAGCCACGGCGGTGGCCGCGATCGCCCGCGCCGGCGGCCGCGAGGCCTTCCCCACCTGCGTCGTGGGCGGCGCGCTCGCCGGGCTCAAGCACGCCCTGCCGCGGCGGCGGAGGCTCGAGCCGGGCGAGATGGTGTTCCTGGATCTGGGGGCCGTGATCGACGGCTACTGCTCGGACGTCAGCCGCTGCACGTTGGTGGGCGGGCGCGCCGCGGGGGCCGCGGCCGACCTCCTGGCGGTCGCCGAAGAGCTCTGGGCCGCCGGGCTCGAGGCGATGCGGCCCGGACGCTCGGTCGACGAGGTCGCGCAAGCACTTTCTCGGGTGGTCCGCGGCACGCGTTGGGAGCAAGACTTCTACGGCAGCGGCTTCGGCCACGGCATCGGTCTCGAGCTGTTCGAGGCGCCGGGCGGGCTCTACGCCGGCTCGCCGACGCTATTGGAGCCGGGCATGACGCTGGCCTACGAGCCGATGGTAGTGGTCGCGGGCCTCGGCACCGGCGTTGTCGAGGACACCCTCCTGATCACCGAGGACGGCCACCGCCTGCTGTCGCGGGCGCGTCGGAGAGCGTAGGCTCGCGCCCTCGAGACAAAGGGAGGCCGCCGTGGCGCAGACCGCGGGGACCGAGCCGATCCGGGTCCGCGTCGTGGTCCAGGGCGGCGGCGCCAAGCTCATGGTGCTGATGGCGGCCATGGAGGCCGTCGAGGACCTGGCGACCGCGTCCGATCCGGGGCTCCGTGTGACCATGGTCGCCGGCACCTCGGCCGGCTCGATCGCCGGCGCCATGCTGGCGAGCCCGATCCCGATGCGCCGTTTCCGCGAGCGGCTCAACGCCCATGGCCAGCGGCGCGTCAAGGACGTCTTCCTCGCCCGCTGGCGATCCGCCCAGGCCTGGCGGGCGCTGCGCGGCCGGCCCTTCCTGGACGAGCAGCAGCTCTCCGACCTCCTGGTCGAGCTGTTCTTGGCCGAGGACGGGAACGGTGCACCGACCAGCCACTTCCGCGATCTCCGCGTCCCGATGCGGATCGTCGCGACCGATCTGCGCAACGCCGAGCGCAAGGCCTTCGGCGGCGACCCGAACGACCGCATCGTCGACGCGATGCTGCACTCCTGCTCGCTGCCCTTCGCGTTCCGCAGCCACGCCCAGACGCACCAGTTCGTCGACGGCGGGGTCTGCAGCAACCTGCCGACCGCCGAGGTGATCGACGGCCTCGCCGCGGGCGAGACCGTGCTCGGCTTTTCGTTCCCGCTACGCGACCGGCCGGAGGCGCCCGGTGGCCGCTGGTTCTGGCAGCGGCTCGAAGGCTACGTGAATCGGCTCGTCGAGGTGGCGATGGCCACCTCGGTGGCCGACGCCTGCGCGATGATCGAGCGGGTCGGCGGCAAGGTCGTCCGGATCGAGACCGACATCGACACACTCGACTTCGAGGCCGCGCTGGAGCTCCTGTCCGACGAGGGGCGGTTCGGCGCGCTGCGGGATCGGGTTCGCGACGAGCTCGCCGGCTGGATCGGCGAGCGTCGCCGGGCGGTCGAGCGGACGAGTTTGGACCCGGCCGCCGTGCCGGCCGACCCGCCGCGGCTACAGGGCCAAATCGCCAAGATCTACCAGATGCTGCGCGACCGCCAGCAGCTCGAGGTGTCGCGCAGCGCGCTGGTCGTGACGGCGAACGGTCTGCGCGACCCGAAGCAGCCGGACGAGATCGAGCAGCTCGTCGTTCTGGCACCCGGCGAGAAGCCCCTCGAGTGCTACCGTCTGGCGATCGTCGCCCGCGATGGAACGCCCGTGGCGGGCGAGACCGAGTGGCGGCTTCGGGACCGCGACGGTAACCCCCGGCAGGTGCTGATGGTCCTGGTCGAGAATGTCCCGGAGGCCGGCCCCGAGGACGTGCGGCTGCACCACGCCCTGTTCTTCTTCGAGCCGCCGCTCGAGCGGGCCAACGGGCCGTTCACGCTGGCGATGGTCAACTTCCAGCCGGGTGCCATGGCTGGCCTCGCCGACTCGGCCAAGGGCTTCGACTTCGCGACCAACACCTCGAACCAGAGCGAGCCGTTCGCGGTGGCCGACATCGTGGTGCGGCTCCCGACCGGCTTTGCGGAGCCGATCTTGGCCGATCTGCGCGAGCGGCTCGAGGAAGTGCCCGAAGCCGACCGGCCGCACGACGCCGCGGGTCGTCCCCTGGACTTCGCGCCAGGGCGGCGCATGGAGCCGCGCGAGCTCGCCGACTATCCCGACCGGCCCGGCTTCCGCGCGGTCGGGTGGCGCGCGCAGAACCTCGCCAAGGGTGGCAGCGTGGGCCTGTTCCTGAGGCGACGGCCCGGGCGCTGAGGGCCCGCGGTTTGCATCCGGCGCCGAATTCCCGTATCACGGCTACACGGCCTGTCGCTGCGGGAGGGTTCACATGTTTCGGCACGTGGTGCGGGTCACCTGAGGCCCGCGGGGGCCGTCCGGGCGACCGGGCGGCCCCTTCGCGTCGGGACACCTCAATGCCCGGCGGCAGGCGCGGCGCGCAGGCGCGGGTCGACCACCAAGTAGAGCAGGTCGACCACGAGGTTGACCAGGACGAAGACGAGCGCCACCAGCACCAGGTAGGCGGCCATGACCGGGATGTCGGCGAATTGCACGGCCTGGATGAACAGGCTGCCCATGCCCGGCCACTGGAACACCGTCTCGGTGATGATCGAGAAGGCCACGAGCGAGCCGATCTGCAGCCCGGTGATCGTGATCACCGGGACCAGCGTATTTTTGAGCGCGTGGCGGAAATGGACGGCGCCGTCGCTCAGCCCTCGGGCCCGGGCGAAGCGGATGTGGTCGGTCCGCAGCACCTCGAGCATCTCGGCCCGAACGAGCCGCATCAGCAGGGCGAGCTGGTAGAGGGCGAGGGTGACCGAGGGCAGGACCAGGGCCTTCCATCCCGAGACCGTCAAGAAGCCAGTGGTCCAGAAGCCGACTCGCACGACCTCGCCACGACCGAAGGAGGGCAGCCAGCCCAAGGAGACGGCGAAGAGGTAGATGAGGCCGATTCCGATCACGAAGGTCGGAAGCGAGACCCCGACGAGCGATAGGGCCATGAGGAGCCGCGCCAGCCGGCCGTCGGGGTCGAGACCGGTGTAGACGCCGAGCGGGATGCCGAGCGCCAGCGCGAGTGCCGCCGAGACCAGCACGAGCTCGAGGGTGGCCGGCAGCCGCTCGGCCAGGAGTTCGCCGACCGGCCGCTGCAGTCGGTAGGAGACGCCGAGCTCGCCCTGGACCGCGTCGCCTACGAACCGCGCGAACCGCACCAGGAGGGGGTCGTCGAGCCCGAGCCGCTCGCGCAGCGCCACCCGCTCGGCCTGGCTCGCTTCCTGGCCGAGCATGTTGTTGACCGGATCGCCCACGTAGTTGAACAGGACGAAGCTCACCAGGCTCACCGCCAGCATCACGGCCACCGACTGGCCCAGCCGCTGCAGCAGGTAGGCGAGCAAGGCCGTCGCTCCCGGCTCAGTACACCACGACCGCTCGGATCGACTGCCCGGTCTTCATGAGCTCGAAGCCGTCGTTGATACGGTCGAGGGTGAGCTTGTGCGTGATCAGATCGTCGATGTTGATCTTCTTCTGCATGTACCAGTCGACGATCCTGGGCACCTGGGTTCGCGACTTGGCGCCGCCGAACGCGGTCCCCTTCCAGACCCGGCCGGTGACCAGCTGGAACGGACGCGTGCTGATTTCTTGTCCGGCACCCGCGACCCCGATGATCACCGAGACGCCCCAGCCGCGGTGGCAGCACTCGAGCGCCTGGCGCATGGTGGCGACGTTCCCGATGCACTCGAAGCTGTAGTCGACGCCCCCGTCGGTCAGCTCGACGATCTCCTGAACGACGCTCTTCTCCCCGAGCGTCCTGGGATTGATGAAGTCGGTCATGCCGAAGCGACGGGCGATCGCCTCGCGGGCCGGGTTGAGGTCGATGCCGATGATCCGGTCGGCGCCGACCATGCGGGCACCCTGGATCACGTTGAGGCCGATGCCGCCAAGCCCGAACACCGCGACATTGGCGCCGGGCTCGACCTTGGCGGTGTTGATCACCGCGCCGATCCCGGTCGTGACCCCGCAGCCGATGTAGCAGATCTTGTCGAATGGAGCGTCCTTGCGGACCCTGGCCACCGCGATCTCGGGCAGGACGGTGAAGTTCGCGAAGGTGGAGCAGCCCATGTAGTGGCGGATCGGCTCCTTGCCCAGGCGGAAGCGGCTGGTGCCGTCGGGCATCAGACCCTGGCCCTGGGTGGCACGGATCGCGGTGCAGAGGTTGGTCTTGCCCGAGAGGCAGGCTTTGCACTGCCGGCACTCGGGGATGTAGAGCGGGATGACGTGGTCGCCCGGCCGCACGCTCGTCACACCGGGCCCGGTCTCGACCACCACACCGGCACCCTCATGGCCGAGGATGCAGGGGAACAGGCCCTCGGGGTCGGCGCCCGAGAGCGTGAACCAGTCGGTGTGGCAGATCCCGGTCGCCTTGAGCTCGACCAGGACCTCGCCGGCCTTCGGGCCCTCGAGCTCGACCGTCTCGATGCGCAACCGCTTGCCGGCCTCGACGGCGATAGCGGCCTTGACCTGCATGCGATCCTCCTCGGGGCGCGCCGCGCTCAGTGGCCCGCCGCGGCGGCGAGCGTCTGCTGCCAGCTGTCGCGGAGCCAGCGGGCGCAGGCGACGTTGTTCTCGAAGATCGAATAGCGTGCCCCGCCGCCATAGTCCGGCGGCGGGATGAACTCGGTCGAGACCTGGCCGAGCCGGCTCTCGGGATGCGCCGCGTGCCAAGCCATAAGTTCGCGCACCACGGCCTTCCAGGGCTCGAGCCGGGCCGGCTCGAAGGGGCTGTGCCAAGTGCCGGGGGCGGGCTCGACGAAGGGATACTGGACGCCGCGGCCGAAGCTGCCGTCGGGATGGCGGGCCCAGACGTTGACCGGGTTGGCCGGGACCGCGGCGCGGGCGTGGGCGTGGCGCACCCAGCCGGCCTCGATCCAGCGACTGGTGACGTTACCCGGCCGGCCCGGCTCGAGCACGAGGCGGCCGGCCTCGATCTCGGCCCGCATGCCCTGGACCTCCTGCTCCTTCGGGTTGTCGATCTTGAAGATCACGTGGCTGTGGTCGAGGGTCATGAGGAACGGGACGCCGCGCGCCTCGACCAGGCGAGCGACCCGCTCGACCCGGCCCAGATGCTCGGACCACATGTTGATGTGGACCTCGAAGCAGGGGTCGACGGCCAGCTTGCAACCGAGATCATAGGCCCAGAGGTAGAAATCTGCCACCTCCTGATCGCTCAAAGGGTGCCCATCCAGGTGGCGGGTCAGGACCTGGACGTTGTGCACGAGCGAACCGCACTGCGCCGCCACCCGCAGGTTCCACTCGAGCAGCGGCTCATCGCGGCCGAGGGTGTAGAAGTAGCCGGTGGCGCGGATCGGCACGCCGTATTTCGCCGAGGCGCGCAGATAGACGTCGACCTCGCCCATCGGCGGCGACTTGTCGTAATAGTCGAAGACCCCGGCCTCCTTGACCATGCGGAAGCGGGTGTCGACGTCGGGCTGGTGCTGGTCGGTGTGCAGGACGCCGTTGCCCGCACAGCCGATGGGAAGCTCCCGGGTACGCATGTGGCCTCCCGCTCAGCCGAAGACGTGGTGCTGGACGCGGTTGCGCTCGATGAAGGCCCAGTCGTAGGTGACGCCGAGGCCGGGGCCGCCGGGGACCGGCACGCAGCCGTCGGCCGGCAGGTCTTCGGCTTGGTCGCTGTAGCCGCAGGTGTAGACCGGCGGCACCGCGTTGCGCATGCCGGGTCCGATCAGCGCCATCTCGTAGAAATGCGTATTGCGGGTCGCGGCCATGACGTGGCGGTGCGCCGGCCCGCAGGCGTGGTACTGGATGTCGAGGCCGAACGCCTCGCAGAAATGCGCGAGCCGGATCGCCCCGGTGATGCCCATGTCGTACTCCGGATCGGCGTGGATCATGTCGCAGCCGCCGCCCAGAAGGAAGGCGGCCTTGGCCTCGATGCCGCGGACGTGCTCGGAGACCAGGAGCGGGGTGCGCAGCTTCTCGCGCAACCGCTTGTGCGCCTCGATGGAGGTGGCGGCGTCGCGGAAAGGGTCCTCGTACCAGAAGCAGCCGGCCTCGTCGCAGGCTCGGCCGACATAGAGCGCGTCCATCCAGGTGCGCAGCTCGCAGGCCGGGTCGATCATCAAAGGCCAGTCCGCACCGACTGCGGCGCGGACCCCGAGTAGGTTGCGCGCCTCGCGCCGGGCGTCGCCGTCGTGCCAGCCGTGGATCTTGAAGCCGTGGAAGCCCCTGTCCCGGCAGGCCCGGGCATAGTCCGCAAAGGCCTCGGGACTGTCGAGGCCGCCTCCGGACTCCTGGCCGTGATAGGTGCTGGCGTAGACCGGCAGCCGGTCGCGGAAGGCGCCGAGCAGGCGGCCGACCGAGCACCCCAGGCGCTTGCCGGCCAGATCCCAGAGCGCAATGTCCAGGGCCCCGTGGCCCATGTGGTCGTAGGCGCGGATCTCGCGCTTCAGATCGTCGAAGATCTGCTCGCGGTGGTCCGGGTCGCGGCCCACCAGGTGAGGTGCGAGCATGAGCGTCTGGCCGAGCGCGCCGGGGGTGCCGACCCAGTGGGTGACGTAGGCGCCGCGGGCGCCGTCGGCGGTATCGATCGTGACGGCGTAGCGGGTCATCGGCATGCGCCCGCCGGCCTTGAACTCGACATTGCCGACGCCGGCGGCGCCGTGCTCCGGCAGCCCCAGGCCCTCGACCTCGAAGCGGAAGACGTGGACCTCGACCCGGGAGATCCGCGTGCGGTCGGTCATCCCTGCCTCCCGTTCATTGTCGGCTGACCTCGGCCGGTCTATGCAGCCCGCAGGGGTCGCGGGCAATGCCGGCCGGGGCATCCCCGCCCGGCGTCGATCGAGGAGAGCAGGGATGGACCGTCGGACCTTGACCGCCGCACTCGTGGCGGCCGCCACGGCGCTCGCCGCCGGCGCCGCCGCGGCGCAGCAGATGAGCTTCTTCCGGATCGGCACGGGTGGCGCCGGCGGCACCTACTATCCGGTCGGCGGGATCCTCGCGACTGCCATCTCGAACCCGCCGGGGTCGCGGCCCTGCGAGAAGGGCGGCGCCTGCGGCGTCCCCGGGCTGGTCGCCACCGCGGTCTCCTCGGACGGCTCGGTCGCGAATGTGAACGGCATCGTCTCGGGCCAGCTCGAGGCCGGCATCGCCCAGTCCGATGTGGCGCACTGGGCCTACACCGGCACCGGGCTGTTCGAAGGCAAGCCCCGGCTCGAGAAGCTGCGGGCGATCGCCAACCTGTTCCCCGAGCACATCCACGTCTTCACCCGCGCCGATTCGAAGGTGATGCGGATCGAGGACCTCAAGGGGAAGAAGGTCAATTTCGGCCCTCCGGCCTCGGGCACGCTGATTGGGGCGCGGCTGTTCTTCGAGGCCTACGGGCTCAAGGAGGGCGCCGACCTGGCGGCCGAGTTCCTGCAGCCCGGGCCCGGCGCCGATCGGGTGCGCGACGGCCAGCTCGACGCCTCGTTCATCATCGTGGGCTACCCGGCGGCGGCGATCACCGAGCTCGCCGCCACGGCTGGGGCGCGGATCCTGCCGATCGCCCCGGCGATGCAGGACACGATCGTCCAGAAGGTGCCGTTCTGGGCCAAGGCGGTGATCCCGGCCGGAACCTACAAGGGCCAGGACCAGGACGTGCCGACCGTGGCGGTCGGGGCCCAGCTGCTGACCTCGGCCGATCAGCCCGAGAAGCTCGTCTACGAGGTCACCAAGGCGCTGTGGAACGACAACACCCGCACGCTCCTGGATGCCGGCCACGCCAAGGGCAAGACGATCCAGAAGGCCACGGCGCTCGCCGGGGTCAGCCTGCCGCTGCACCCGGGCGCCGAGCGCTTCTACCGCGAGGCCGGCCTCCTCAAGTGAGCCGCGGGCGCGGCTGAGGCCGGCCGATGGCGGGCGGCGGCGCGGTCCCTGGCGGCCCCGCCACCGCCGGCCTCGACCTCGAGCAGGCGCGCCGGCTCGAGGAGGAGTACGATCCGGAGATCCACTTCCGGCCGGTGGTCGGGCCGGCCAAGCTCCTGGTCTTTCTGCTCCTCCTGGCCATGGGCCTGTTCCATTACTGGACCGCCGGCTTCGGCCAGCCGGCCACCCAGGTGATGTCGGCTACGCATCTCGGGTTCGTGCTCGCGATCGGCTACCTCGTCTTCGGCGCGTCGCGCGAGGCGCAGCAGGCGGTGCCGCGGCACGCGCTCCTGAGCCCTGGCGGGGTGCCGCTCCTCGATTGGGGCCTCGCGCTTCTGGGCGTGGTCGCCGCCGCCTACTACCCGCTGACCTTCGCCGATCTCGCCTTCCGCATCGGCAACCCCACCCCGCTCGACCTCGCAATGGGCACGGCCACGATCGTGCTCGTGCTGGAACTCACCCGCCGGGCCATGGGCTGGCCGCTCGCCTTGATCGTCGCCGGCGCGCTGGCCTACGCGCTCTTCGGCCACCGCCTCTCCGGCCTGTTCGCCCACGCCGGCTCGACCTGGCCGGCGCTCGTGAGCCATCTCTACCTCACCCAGGAAGGCCTGTTCGGCCTGCCGATCGTGGTCATGTCGACGATCGTCTTCCACTTCGTTCTGTTCGGGGTGGTGGCGACCCGGATGGGGTTGGGCCAGCTCTTCCTCGACCTCGCCGCCGCGCTCGCCGGCCGCTACGCCGGCGGTCCCGCCAAGGTCGCGGTCCTGTCCTCGGCGATGTTCGGCAGCATCTCCGGGAGCTCGGTCGCCAACACCGTGACGACCGGCTCCCTGACCATCCCCGCCATGAAGCGGATCGGCTACCGGCCGGCTTTCGCGGGGGCGGTCGAGGCGGCCGCCTCGACCGGCGGGCAGATCATGCCGCCGATCATGGGGGCCGCCGCCTTCATCATGGCCGAGTTCCTGGGAATCCCATACCTGCAGATCTGCATCGCCGCGACGATCCCGGCGGTGATGCATTTCCTCGCAGTGTTCACCATGGTGCACCTCGAGGCTAGGCGCACCGGCCTCTCCGGCCTGCCGCCCGCGGAGATCCCGCGCGTGCGTCGGGTGCTCGCCGAGGGTTGGCCCACCCTTCTGCCATTGGTCGTGCTCGTGGGCGTCCTGTTTCAGGGCTATACCCCGACCAAAGCGGCGTTCTGGGGCATCACGAGCGCGCTCGCCGTGGGACTCCTGAACCCGCGCAAACGGCTCTCCCTTCCGGCGATCGTCGAGATCTTCGCGCTGGGCGCCCGCTACGCCATCGCGATCGGTGCCGCCGCCGCCGCGGTGGGTCTGTTCGTTGGCGTCATCACGCTGTCCGGGGTCGGCTTCAAGGTGTCCTTCGCGGTCACCCAGACCGCGGCACAGATCGCCGAGGACCTCGAGCCACTCGCTGCCGTGCTGTCCTTCGGCCAGCTCGCGGCCGCGGACCTGACCCGCTTCTTCACCCTGCTGTTCGTCGCCCTGGCCTGCGTGATCATGGGCTGCGGTATCCCCACGACGGCGCTCTACATCGTGCTCGCGGCGGTCGCCGCACCGGCCCTGGTCCTGCTCGGGATCCCGCCGCTCGCCGCGCATTTGTTCGTGCTCTACTACGGCGTGCTCGCCGACCTCACCCCGCCCGTGTGCGTGGCCGCCTACGCGGCCGCCGGGATCGCCGGGGCGAACGCGTTCACCACCGGCCTCACCGCCTTTCGCCTCGGCAACGCCAAGGCGCTCGTGCCGTTCGTGTTCGTCTACGCCCCCTCGATGCTCCTGGTCCTGCCGGGCTTCTCCTGGACCGAGCTGGCGCTGACCCTCTCGACCTGCGTGCTCGGTATCGTGCTGCTCGGTGCCGCGCTCACCGGATTCCTGTTCCGGCCGATGCCGTGGCTGCCGCGAGGGCTCGCCGGGCTGGCGGCACTGTTGATGATCTCCCCGGGCCTCGTCCCCACCCTCCTGGGCCTCGCCCTGGCGCTGCCGGTCGTCCTGCTCAACCGAATGGGACGGCCGAGACCGGCGTCGCGGGCCGGGGCCTAGGCGTATTCAGGTGCTCGCTCGACGTCGATCCCGGTGGCCGGCCGAGCCTGCGGGTCGTCCGGCAACCTTCTGATCCACAATGCTGATCCGTCGCGATCCACCGGAGCGCGAGCAACCGGGGCAGGATCTTCGCCGTTCGCTCGCTGGGGGGACTCGCGCCGATCGGTTAATCCTCGGGTGGAGCGGCTTCGGCAGGCGCCGGGCCGCGCACGACCGGAGGATGCGATGCGCGCGCGCCGCCCCGCCCCGTTCCTGGCCGTCCTCGTCCTCCTGCCGTTGCTCGCCGCGGGCGCCGCCTCGGCACAGGGCCCGCTCGACGACGAGATCGTCCAGCGCCGCCAGGAGCTCGCCGCGCTCGACCGCTATCTGGGCCATCTGCGCGAGCTCCTGGCGGCCGCCTCGCGCGGCGAGCTGCTGCTGCGCGACGACCGCGCCGGCCTCCTGCACACCGTGCCGCGCGGCACTCTCGGCGAGCTGGCGCGGACGGCGGCGGCGCTGCCGGCCTCGGTCCGCCCGCTGGCCCGGCCGAGCGTGCCACCCGGCACGGCCCCCGACACCCTGGTGGCGGCGCTCGCCGCCGAGACCCGGGCGCAGGTCGACCGCGAGCTCGTGCCGCAGATCAGCGCGCTCGAGCGGGCTCGGAGCGGGACGGCCGAGCGAATCGCCTGGCTCGAGCAGGAGGTGCAGCGGCGCGCCGAGGAGGCCCGGCTCGCTGCCGAGCAGGCCCGGAAGGCGGCCGAGGAACGGGCCCGCATCGAGGCCGAGCGGCAACGGGTCGAGGCCGAGCGGGCCCGGCTCGAGGCCGAGCGGCAGCGGGTCGAGGCCGAGCAGCGCCGACTGGCCGAACAGCAGGCGCGGATCGAGGCGGAGCTGGCCCGTACCCGCCCGCAGCCGGCGCCGCCGGCTGCCGTGGCACCGGGCCCGGCGTCCGGCCCCGCGGCCCAGCCGGCGGTGCTGCCGGCGGCCCTGCCCTTGGCCCCGACGCGGCGCGCCTTCGAGCGGGTCGAGGCACTGCAGGAGACCAGAAGCGTCCGGGTCGAGCCGCCGGCCGGCGGCGGGCCCTCCCAGCAGATCAGCGTCGGCCGCACGCCCGAGGGCTTCGTGTTGTTCAACCTCTGGCTCGACCGCGACCGGCGGCTCGGCAGCTTCGTCTGCAGCTGGGCGGTGCGCGGCCTGGACGACCCGATCCCGCCTGGGCGCGAGCTCACGGTCGAGCTCGCCGGCCGCTGCGCGAGCGAGGCCGGCCCGCCGCTGCCGATCGCCTCGGTACTGCGCCTCGAGGTCGACGGCCTCGAGCTGGTCGCCGACCGGCGGCGCGGCCCGCCCGAGGTCTGGACCGGCACCAAGGACGGTGAGCTCCGGCTCGAGACCGTGGGTTCGTTCGTGCTGCGCGCGCCCAAGGCCGCGCGACCCGGCGACGAGCTCAGGCTGCGCCTGGTCCAGCCGGGCTGCTGCACGCCCCTGACGATGACTTGGCGCTATCCGGGCTGAGCGGCCGCCCGGGGGCCTTCCGCCGTCCCGGCGCAGGCCGGCGGAGGCGCCCGGGCGACACGATCGCGCCGGACGGGGTTGACGCACGGCGGCCGACCCGGGCTCACTGCGGCTCGGGAACTCCGGCACGGGATTCGAGATGCTCCGGACCTGGCAGGCCGCCTGGCGGCTCTCCTGGCAGATGGCCGAGACCACGCTCGCGGCCGCGACCACGGTCACCCTCAGGAGCGCCGCGATCGGCGCCGCACTGGCGCGCGGCCGGCTGCCGCCGGCCGCCGAGACAGCTCGGATGCTGGCCGAGAAGCCGGCCGCAGCGGCCGAGGCCGCGGCCGCGCTCGCCCGCTCGGCGCTCGCCCCCGGCCGGCCGTCGCCCGCCCGGGCGCTGGCCGCCGCCGAGGCGGCCCTGCGCCCGGTCCGCCGCCGCACCCGCACCAACGCGAAGCGGCTGAGCAAGCGCTAGGCTCGAGCATTGCGGCGCTCGCACGAGCGGCTCGACGGCCGCTCCGCTCCTGTCGCCTTGACCAGGGCGTGCGCTGCTCGTTAGCATCCAATCGCTGAGGTTCAGTCGGCGCCCTGATGCAGTGCGAATTCTCGCGCGTGATCTTGCCAGCCTTGTGCGTCACGAGATTGTCATTCTTGATGAGGGTAGATTTCGATGGTGCTTCCTCTCCTACCGATTGCAATTGGCGCGGTGGCCGGCTTGGCGGCGTACGGCCTGCGAAAGCTGAGCGAGGGGCCGCCGCGGCCGGCGTTCGATATCCCGACGGTGAGCATCAAGCACAACGCGTTCGGCCCGGACGGGCCGGGCGCGCTGCTCAGCTTTGCCGTGACCCCGGCCGATGCCGATCTGGGCAAGCTCGTTCTCTTGGTCTGGCCGCGGCTGGAGGGCCGCCACCTGAAGGCCAAGCTCGCCGCCTATGCGGACCGTGACGGCGATCTGCTGGTCGCCCGGCCGACGGAGGGAAGCCTGCCCCGCGATGCCGACGGGCGGCCGATCGTCGCCCTGTTCCTGCCGTACACTGCGATCGGCGCCGTCGCCGGGGAGTTCGAACTGCTCGTCAAGCTGCGCATCGCCGGCGGCGTGGACGTCACTGAGAGCCGCTTCAACGTGGCCATGGACAGCGAGAAGTTCGACCGCCAGAATCTGCTGTCGGCACTGTGCGATGCGATCGTCACGGCGGCGCGGGCGTCGGGCGAGCTGAAGCGCGAGCAGGTCCGCTACGTCCGAGACTGGTCGGAAAATGGGCTCGGCCTGCGCGAGCCCGGGCTGGAGACGGTCCGTCGCTACCTGAGCCGCGCCGCCGCCGAGTCGCTCGACGCCTCGGCCGACCGGGCGGCGTTCCTCGGCGCCGTGCTCAA
The DNA here is from genome assembly GCA_964504655.1 of uncultured Geminicoccaceae bacterium. Lineage (GTDB taxonomy): Bacteria > Pseudomonadota > Alphaproteobacteria > Geminicoccales > Geminicoccaceae > JANXAZ01. Next base: position 35,593 of record CAZDFD010000014.1, on the reverse strand, counting down.
GGCAGAGCTCGGGTCGGAGGGCTGGGGCGAGGTCGTCGGCAGAGTCGTCGACGGTGTGAAGGCCGGCGGTCCCGTGGGCGCCCCGAGCCTGCGCTTCGTGCGCTGGCTCGCGAGCGCGATGGGCGCCGAAGCCAGCGCCCTCGACGCGGCGCTCCAGCCCCATGTCGACGAGATCGAGGGTCTGTACGCCACGCTCGGAATCGCCGCGGGTTCGAGCCGTGCCGAGGTGCAGCGCGCCTATCGGCAGCTGATCAAGGAATGCCATCCCGACCTGTTCCACTCCGCGCCCGAGGACGAGCGGGCGCACGCGGAGGCCAGGGCACGGGAGCTCAACCACGCCTACGAGCGGCTGCTCGTGATCGTCGCCTGAGGGGCCGGCCGACGACGGGACCCGCGGCGGGAGGCAGGACGGTGTCGGCAACAATCCGGATCGAGACGGACGCGCAGCTGGCCCGGCTCCAGCGGTCATGCCGCGAGCACCTGCCGGGCACCGAGATCGAGGTCGTGGGCGAACTGAGCCAGCGGCTGTCGAAGGGCTTCAACGCCTACCACAAGTATCGAAGCGCGCAGTGGGCCGCCGGCGGAACCACCGCGGCCGCGATCGGCGGCCTCTGGTTCGGACCAGTGGGCTGGCTTGTGAGCGCCGGGTCGACCGTCGCCATGCTCGTCGCCGCGCGACGCAAGGACGAGGCCGAAAAGGCGTTCCGCGCCGTTCCGCTCGCGGAGGTCGCGGAAACGCTCGCGCGCGCCGGATTCGCCGTCGTTTGGAACGACGGCAGGGCGATCACTCTGCGCAGGTCCTGAACGTCGGCCGGCTCGCCACGGCATCGCCGAGGCATCGGCGAGCCGTTGCCGCTCAGGGGTCGAGCGGGACCTCGTGGTAGTCGAGGGCCCATTCGCGCATGAAGCGGACACGAGCCGGGACGATCCGGTAGAGGACCAGCTCCGGGTTGTCGGGGGAGCCCAGATAGGCGCGCAGGAGCGGGTTGGCGCGCCAGATCTCCTCGAGCACGGTGCGGTCCATCACCGGCTCGGCCACGCCCGTGATCCGCACCTGGTCGTGCTCGGGCGAGAGCCAGCAGAGCTCGCAGTGCGGGTTGGCCGCGAGCTCGGCGGTCTTGTGGTAGCGCTTCAGGTTGGCGACGTAGACGACGAACCCGTCGATGCGCACCGGGCTCACCGGTCGGACCCGCGGCTGGGTGCCGTCGAGCGTCGCCAAGCGCGGGAAGCGGTCGGCCGCGATCACCGCGCGGGCGAGCTCGGGCAGGCGTGCCGGGTCGACCGGCTCGGGTGTCGGTCGCTTGCTCACGGCACGCTCTCCCCGCGGACGTCCGCCCCGGCGCGCGCGGCGCGCAGCGCCAGCGGTCGGACCAGAAGCCAGATCACGGGCGGCGCCAGCGCACTGAGGGCGAGCGCCAGCCCCGGCCGCTCGACGCCGAAGGCGCCCAGCGCCGCGAACGCCAGGGCCATGGGCAGCGAGCCCGCCGCCAGGGCGACGAGGAAGGTCGGCAGGTGCATCCGCGCGAGGCCGGCCATGCAGGCCACGACCTCGGGGAAGACCGGCAGCCAGCGCGACAGGAGGACGAGCCAGGCGCCCACCCGGTCGAACAGCTGCTCGCCCTCGCGGAGGCCGTCGGCGCCCAGGATCGCCTGCGCCGCGCGCGGGCCGAGCGCCCGGCACAGACCGTAGCCGGTGAGGCCGGCCAGGATCGAGCCGGCGGCCCCCAAAAGGCCGCCCAGGAGCGTGCCGTGCACGAGGCCGAGTGCGCTCATCACCGCGGTGGCCGGGATCGGCAGGAGGAGATCCGACCAGAGGAGGCCCATCGCCACGAGCGTCGCGAGCGGCCCCTGGGCCTGCAGCCGGGCGGCGAGCGCCGCCGGGTCGAGCGCCGCCTCGAGCCGCTCGCCCCAGAGCAGGAAGGGGACCAGCACGAGCCCGGCCAGAGCGAGGAACACGAGGGCCAGACGGCGCATCGCAGCGGGCGACCTCCCGAAGGCTTAGTGGACCCTGAGGCCCGATCGGTGCAAGGGTGCGCGCGAGGCAGGGGGGAGCAGCCGATGGACGGGCCGGCGATGCAGGCGCTCGAAGGCTTCGCTCGGGTCGGCGAGGCGGAGCTGCTCGAGCGGGCCCGGGCCTTCCGCGCCCGCATGGCGACGCGGCGCACGGTGCGCGACTTCGCCCCTGAACCGGTGCCTCGGGCGGTGATCGAGGAGGCGCTGCTCGCCGCGGGTTCGGCACCCTCGGGCGCCAACCTGCAGCCCTGGCACTTCGCGGTGGTCGGCGCCGGGCCCCTGCGCCGGCGCCTGCGCGAGGCCGCCGAGGCCGAGGAGCGGGCCTTCTACGCCGAGCGCGCGGGACCCGAGTGGCTGCAGGCCCTGGCCCCACTCGGCACCGACTGGCAGAAGCCCTTCCTCGAGACGGCACCCTGGCTGATCGCGGTGTTCGTGCAGCGCTCGGGCCGGGCCCCGGACGGGCGACGGATCAAGCACTACTATGCGAGCGAGTCGGTCGGCATCGCGACCGGGCTCCTGATCGCCGCCCTGCACCATGCCGGCCTCGCCACGCTGACCCACACGCCGGCGCCAATGGGATTCCTCAACGCGCTCCTTGGTCGGCCGGCCGAGGAGAAGCCGTTCGTGCTGCTGGTGACCGGCTTTCCGGCCGAGGGCTGCCGGGTGCCGGCGGCCGCCGGGATCAAGAAGCCGCTCGCAGCGATCGCGAGCTGGCGCTAGGCGGCCCGGGCTTGTAGACGGCACGGCCGGCGCTCACATTACGCGCGGTTTGCCGAGCGACGGCCGGTCGCGCCGGCGTGCCGTGCAGCGACGGGGATCGATCAGGATGCAGCTCTTCAGCGGCGCGGCCGCCAAGCCCAAGGCCAACGGCGGCGACCGGAGCGTCGTCAAGGACGGCTCGCTCGAGACCTTCGCCCAGGACGTCATCCAGGCCTCGATGACGACGCCTGTGCTGGTCGACTTCTGGGCGCCCTGGTGCGGGCCGTGCAAGCAGCTCACGCCGGTGCTCGAGAAGGTGGTCAAGGCGGCCGGCGGCAAGGTCAAGCTCGTCAAGATCAACATCGACGACAACCCGGAGCTGGCCCAGCAGCTCAGGATCCAGTCGGTGCCGACGGTCTACGCCTTCGTCGGCGGCCAGCCCGTCACGGGCTTCGCCGGTGCCCAGCCGGAGAGCCAGATCAAGGCGCTGATCGAGAAGCTCGTGGGCGCACCGGCGGGCGCCGATCTCTCGGGCGACCTCGAGGCCGCCCGAGCGGCCGTGGAGCGGGGCGACGTCAAGGCCGGCGCCGCCATCTACAACGCGATCCTCCGCGCCGAGCCCGAGAACCCCGAGGCGATCGGCGGGCTCGCCCGCTGCCTCCTGGCCGCCGGCCAGCGCGAGGACGCCAAGCGGATGCTGGACAAGGCGCCCAAGGCCCAGGCCAACCACGCGGCGATCCTGGGTGCCAAGGCGGCGATCCAGCTGGCCGAGGAGGCGGGCGAGGTCGGCGATCCCGCCATCCTTCAGGCCCGGCTCGAGGCCCGCCCCGAGGACCATGAGAGCCGCTATCGGCTCGCCACCGCGCTGTTCCTCCGCGGCCAGCTCGAGACCGCGATGGAGCATCTGTGCACGATCGTCCGCAAGGACCGCGCCTGGAACGAGGACGCGGCCCGCAAGCAGCTCGTCAAGTTCTTCGACGCGCTCGGCCCCAAGCACCCGGCGACGCTCAAGGGCCGGCGCATGCTGTCGAGCGTGCTGTTCTCCTGATGCGCGCCGCCGCCCGGAGCGTGCCTGCGCGGTTCCCGATCTTCCCCCTCGAGGGGGCGCTCCTGCTGCCGGGAGGCAGCCTGCCCCTGAACATCTTCGAGCCGCGCTACCTGGCGATGGTGCGCGACGCGATGCGTACCGACCGGGTGATCGGCATGATCCAGCCGACCGAGGCGGAGCGGCCCGGCCGGCGACGGGCGATCTACCGCACCGGCTGCCTCGGCGGCATCACCAGCTTCGCGGAGACCGAGGACGGCCGCTATCTGATCACCCTCACCGGCCTCTGCCGGTTCGATGTGGCCGAGGAGCTGTCGGTCACCACGCCCTACCGGCAGGTGCTCGCCGAGTTCGGTCGCTGGCACGCCGACCTGGCGCCGGCGGCGCCGCCCGAGGACATGCGGCCGCGCCTCTTGGCCGCGACCGAGGCCTTCTTCCGGCGGCGCGGGATCGAGACCGACTGGGAGGCGGTGCGGACCGCGCCGCTCGCGGCCCTCGTGACGTCGCTCGCGATGCTCTGCCCGTTCGCGCCGACCGAGAAGCAGGCGCTGCTCGAGGCCCCCGACGTGGTGCGGCAGGGCGAACTCCTGGTGACGCTCATGGACATGGACGCGCGCGCCGCCCAGGCGAGCGGCTCGCCGGTCCGGCACTGAGGAGGGTGGCCGTGGGCCAGGATCAATCCGCGACCGCGGTCGACCCGCGCCTGCTCGACCTCCTGGTCTGTCCGCTGACCAAGGGGCCGTTGCGTTACGACCGGGCGCGCAACGAGCTCGTCTCCGAGCAGGCCGGGCTCGCCTATCCGATCCGCGACGGCATCCCGATCATGCTGGTGGAGGAGGCGCGGCCCTTGGGCGAGGACGAGCGCATCCCGCCGGAGCTTCGGGCATGAACCCGGGCGACGGCCAGCCCTGGCCGCTCGAGATCCGCGCCAAGCGAGCCGAGCGCTGTCTCGAGATCGACTTCGACGACGGGGCCAGCTTCACCCTGCCGGCCGAGCTCCTGCGGGTCGAGAGCCCGTCGGCCGAGGTCCAGGGTCACTCGCCGACGCAGAAGGTGACCGTGGCCGGCAAGCGCGGTGTCGGGATCCGCGAGCTCGAGCCCGTCGGCAACTACGCGGTGCGGGTGGTGTTCGACGACGGCCACGACACCGGGATCTTCTCCTGGCCCTACCTCTACCGGCTCGGCCGCGATCGCGAGCGGATCTGGCAGGCCTATCTCGATGCGCTGGCGCAGAAGGGCCTGTCGCGCGACGGCTGAGGCCGGCGCCGAGGCGCGCCCTGGATGACCGTCCGACTGCTGCAGACCGGCGACTGGCACCTGGGCTGCCCGTTCCGGCAGATCCCGGGCGACCCCGGCGCGGCACTGCGCGAGCGTCGGGTCGCGGCGGTCCGCGAGATCGCGGCCTTGGCCACCGCCCGCAGGGTCGACGCGGTGCTGGTGGCGGGCGACGTTCTCGATTCCCAGCATGTCGACGAGCAGGGCCTGCGCCGCGCACTCGCCGCTCTCGCGGGGTTCGCCGGTCCCTGGATCCTCCTGCCCGGCAACCACGACGCGGCGCTCACCGAATCGGTCTGGACGCGGGCCCGACGGATCGGCCTGCCCGAAGGCGTGATGGTGGCCGAGCGCGCCGAGCCCGTGGCGATCGCGGGCGGCCGCGCCGTCGTGCTGCCGGCTCCCTTGCGCGCCCGGCGCACGCCCGACGACCTGACCGCCTGGATGGACGCGGTCGAGACCACCCCGGGCGCGGTCCGGATCGGCCTCGCCCACGGGGTGGTCGAGGGCCTGCACCCGGAGCCCGAGGCGGCGAGCAACCCGATCGCCCGCGACCGGGTTGCTAGCGCCCGGCTCGATTGGTTGGCGCTGGGCGACCGGCACGGCACGCTCGAGGTGGCACCGCGCTGCTGGTACGCCGGGTCCCCCGAGCCCGACGGCTTCCGCTACCAGGGCGCCGGCAACGTGCTGCTAGTCGAGCTCGACGGGCCGGGCGCGTCGCCGCGGGTCGAGACGGTGCCGGTCGCCCACTATCGCTGGCAGGCGCTCGCACTCGAGCTCGTGCCGCTGCCCGCGGCCGAGCTCGTGGCCCGGCTCGACGGCCGGCTCGGCGAGCTCGGCCCGCCGGAGCGCGCGGTCGTCCGCCTGGAGCTCGCGGGCAGCGTCGATCTGACCGGCCGGCGCGCGCTCGACGCGGCGCTCGAGCGCTGGCGCGCGCTGCTGCACCATCTCGAGGTCGACGAGGAGGGACTGCTGCTGCAGCCCGGCCTGGCCGAGCTCGGGGCGCTCGACGACGGCGGCCCGCTCGGCGCCTGCGCCCGGCGTCTCGCCGAGGCGGCCCTGAGCGGTCCCGAGACGGAGCGCGCCACGGCGGCGCTGGCGCTCCGGCTTCTCTGGCAGGAGCGCGCGAGGCTCGAGGCGGCATGAGGCTCCGGCGCATCGAGATCGAAGACTTCCGCAGGCTCGCCGGGCGTTGGGAGCTGGACGGGCTCGGGGACGGCCTGACCGTGATCGGCGGCGACAACGAGGAGGGCAAGTCGACCCTGCTCGCGGCGGTCAAGGCAGCACTGCTCGAGCATCATCGGGTCGGCGGCCAGGTCCGCGAGACGATGACCGCGCACGGCGGGGGCACGCCGCGCGTCGCCCTGACCTTCGAGAGCAGCCAGACGATCTTCCGCCTCGAGAAGGAATTCGGCCGGCGCTGCGAGCTCCGCTGGTCGGACGGCCGGTTCACCGGCGACGAGGCCGAGGAGCGGCTCGCCGAGCTCCTGCGCTTCGAGCGCCGCCAGGGCCGGGCCGAACGGCGCGCCGAGCACCAGGGCCTCCTGGCGCTCTTCTGGGTCGAGCAGGGCACGAGCTTCGACTCCGGGGTCACCGACGCCGCGCTCGCGGCCCAGCACGGCCGGATCGCCGGGTCGATCGAGGCCGAGATCGGGGTGGTCACGGCCGGGCCCGCCCTGTCGCGGCTGCGCGAGCGGGTGCAGGAGCAGATGGCGCGGTTCCTCACCCCCAAGGGTCAGGTCCGCAAGGGTGGCGAGCTCGACCAGGTGAGCGGTCGGCTGGACCAACTCGCGCGGGAGGCGGAGCAGCTCCGCGCGGCGCGCCGGCGCTACGACCAGCTCGTCGACCGGCTCGAGGCGGCCCGCGAGGAACGCCGGCGGTTCGAGGCGGGCGATCGCCTCGGTCGCGCCCGCGCCCGCCTCGAGCGGGCCCGGAGCGAGCTCGAGCGGATCGGGGAACTCGAGGCCGAGCGCACGCTCGTCGAGCAGGAGATCCGCACGGCCGCGGCCGAGCTCGCCCGGCTCGAAGCGGAGCTCCGGCAGCGCGCCGAGCAGGGGCGTGAGCTCGAGCGGCTCGCCGCGGAGCTCGTCCAGATCGCCGCCGAGGTGGAGCGGGTTGCGAGCGAGCGCGCCGCGGCCGAAGCGGAGGTCGTCCGGGCCGAGGCCGCGGAGCTCGCGGCTGTCGAACGCGCCGCCGATCGGCGCAGGCGGTTCCTGCTCGCCGAATCGGCCCGCCAGCTGGTCGAGCAGATGGCCACCGCCCAGCGCCTCGAACGGGCACGCGTCGAGGCGGACCAGCTGCACGGCGAGCTCGTCCGCCTCGAAGCCGAACTCGCCCGCAGCCCGCTGCGCGAGGCAACGGTCCAGGCCCTGCGCCAGAAGGCGGCAGCGCTCGACCGCCAGGAGGCGTCGCTCGCGGCGGTGGCGACCACGCTCGAGCTCGTCCCCGAGGCGGGTCGGCGGGTGCGGCGGCCGGACGGCCGCGCGGTCGAGGTCGGTCGGCTCGAGCTGGTGGAGCCGGCCGAGCTCCTGCTCGAGGGCTTCGGGCGGATCCGCGTGCTGCCGGGTGGCGCGGATCTCGAGGCGCGCCGGCAGGCCGCCGCGCAGGCGCGTGCCGACCTCGAGCGGGCCCTGCTCGAGGCGGGTGTTGGCGATCTCGCGGCGGCCGAGACGGCACTCGCCTCGCGCCACGGCCTGGAGCAGGAGCGGGCCCGGCACCGGACCGCTCTCGAGACGGTCCTGCGCGCCGCCCAGGTGCCCGATCGCGACACCCTGGCCGGCCGCGTCGCCGTCCTCGAGCGGCAAATCGAGAGCCGCCGCCAGGGCCTGGGCGAGGGGCTCGATCCGCAGGCGCTCGCAGCCGAGCTCGAGCCCTTGCGGGACCGGCTGCGGGAGGACGACGCGGCCGTCGAGGCGGCCCGCTCCGCGAGTGCCGGCCGCGGAGCGGCGCTCGCCGCGCTGCGCGAGCGGAGCGCCGGGATCGAGGAGCGGCGGCGGGCACGCGAGCGCCGTCGGGAGGAGCTGTCGGGCACGCTCGCCCGAGCCGAGGCTGAGCGGCCACGAGCCGCCCTCGAGACGGCGGTGGCCGAGGCGGGCGCCTCGCTCGCGGCTCGCCGGTCGCGGCTCGCCGAGCTCGATGCGCGCTTAGCGAGCCTCGATGCCGAGGGGGTGCGCGCCCGCCTCGAGGCGGCCGGACGAGAGATCGCTGCCCTCGATGCGGAGCGCCAGAGGCTCCGCACCGAGGTCGACCGGCTCGAGGGAGAGGCCCGGGGGCTGGGCGCCGAGGCCTGCTCGAGTCGGCTCGACGAGCTCGAGCCGGAGCTCGCCGAGCTGGCCCGGCGGCAGACGGCGGTCGAGCGCGAGGCCGCCGCCTGGCGGCTGCTCGCAACCGAACTCGAGGCGGCGGAGCGGGCGGTCCGCGACCGGCTCGTCGAGCCGGTGCGGGCCCGCCTGGCGCCGCTCCTCAAGCGCCTCTGGCCGGACGCGGAGCCGGTGCTCGACCCCGCCAGCCTGGCGCCGCGCGGCCTGCGCCGCGACGGCATCGAGGAAGGCTTGGACACGCTCTCGGTCGGCACCCGCGAGCAGCTCGCCATCCTGGTGCGGCTGGCGCTCGCCGAGCTCCTGCTCGAGCGCGAGGGCGAGGCGCCCTGCCTGATCCTCGACGACGCCCTCGTGTTCGCCGACGAGGCGCGGCTCGAGCGAATGCAGGCGATCCTGGCGGGCTCGGCCGAACGGCTGCAGGTCCTGCTGCTGACCTGCCGACCGCGCGACTATCTGGGCTTGCCGGGGCGGCGGATCCGGCTAGAGGACTGCCGGCGACCCGGCTGAGGTCGGCCCGGATTGCCGGCGGCGATACGACGCCTAGTCTCGCCCGGCCGGGTCGGCTCGATCCTCGGCCGGCCCGAGCGGACGGCGACGCGTGGAGGCCGGGCATGGCGGCGGTGGCGCAGGAAGCCGTGCGGCACGGGCCGGGCGCGGGCCCCACGCCCGCTCCGGTCGTCCTGGTCCAGTTCCCGAGCGTCTGGGGGCGCAACGTCAGCCCGTTCGCGCTCAAGCTCGAGACCTGGCTGCGTCTGGCCGGCATTCCGTTCACGATCGAGGAGAGCACGCGCCCGGACAGGATGCCCAAGGGCAAGCTTCCCTGCATCCGCGACGACGGCGTCCTGATCGCCGACACCAGCTTGGTCATCGCGCATCTCAAGGCGACCCGCGGCATCGATCCGGACGCTGGCCTGAGTGAGCGGCAGCGCGCCGAGGCGATCGCGCTGCAGCGGCTGATCGAGGACCATCTCTACTTCGTCATGGTCTGGGCCCGCTGGTTCGATCCCGAGGGCTGGCCTCGCGTCGCCGACGGATTCTTCTCGGCCTTCCCGGCGCCGCTGCGACCGATCGGGCGGCTCGTGCTGCGCCGGCGCTTTCGGCGCATGCTGGAGCTCCAGGGGCTGGGCCGGCACCGCCCGGAGGAGATTCTCGAGATGGCGCGCGAGGATCTGGCGGCGCTCGCCGGCTTCCTCGCCGACAAGCCGTTCTTCATGGGCGACCAGCTCACCACGATCGATGCGGTGGCGTTCGGCTTCCTCGCGAACATCCTGCTCGTGCCGATCGAGGGCCGGCTCAAGCGTGCGGCGGCTTCGTTGCCCAATCTCGTGGCCTTCTGCGAGGCCATGGAGGCCGGGATCTACGGTGAGGGTCACGAGGCGGGCTGAGCCGGCTCGCTGTCGAGCGGCTCGCCGACCGGGCCGAGCACCGTCAGGCTGTGCGAGCGGAACTCGCGCCGCCAGCTCACCAGCACCACCCAGAGGGCGGCCGCCGCGAAGAGCAGCGGGTGGACGAACCAGGCGAGCCCCGCGAGGCCGAAGTAGTAGGCGCGCATCGCCTTGTTGAAGTGGTCGGCGGCGCGGGTCGCCATGCGCGCCGCCCGCTCGATCAGCCGCCCGGCCGCCGCCGAGCCGGCCTCCGCCGGCGGCGGCGCCGCGCCGATCAGGATCGCAACGTAATTGAACTGGCGGAGCGTCCAGGTGAACTTGAAGAACGCGTAGACGAACACGAGGACCATTAGCAGCACCTTGGCGTCGAACAGGGTGCGGCCTCCCGGTGCCGCCAGCGGCAGCTCGGCCAGGATGGCGAGCGCCTGGTCGCGCGCCCCGAGCACCGCGACGAGGCCGCCGATCAGGAGGATCGAGGAGCTCGCGAAGAAGGCGATGTTGGCGACCAGCACCTGCACCACCTGGAGATCGGCGACGCGGTTCTCGCGCCCGAGCATGCGGCGCATCCATGCCAGCCGGTATTCGTGCATCCTCGCCATCAGGCTCGGCCGTCCGGGCCAGTCGGCCCAGCGCGCGTAACCGACCCAGGCGGCGAGGAACAGGAGGGGTGCCAGGAGGTCGGCGAGGCCGATCCCGAGCCGGGTCTCGAGTATGGCGAGCATGGCGCTTCCCTTGCCGTCGTGCGACCGGATCGCTACCTCTGCGCGGCTATGTGCACGAGCCCCCGCCGCCCGGTCGTGGGCGTCACGCTCGACAGTGAGCCGCCCGGTGGCTACGCGAAGCTGCCCTGGTACGCGCTCCGCGAGAACTATTGCGACGTTCTGGCGGCGGCCGGCGCGGTGCCGGTCGCCCTGCCGCACGAGCCCGAGCTCGTGGCCGATTATCTGGCGCTGATCGACGGGCTCGTGGTCACCGGCGGCGCCTTCGACATCGATCCGGCCCTCTACGGCGTCGGCGAGCGCCACGCCACGGTCCGCCTCAAGGAGCGCCGCACCCGCTTCGAGTGGGCGATCACCGAGGGCGCGCTCGCCGCCGACCTGCCGCTTCTGGGCATCTGTGGGGGCCAGCAGCTCCTGAACGTCGTGCTCGGCGGCCGGCTGATCCAGCACATCCCGGACGCGCTCCCAGGCGCGCTCGCCCACGAGCAGCCCAATCCGCGTACCGAGCCGGGCCACGAGGTCCGGGTGGAGCCGGGCACGCTCCTGCACCGACTGACCGCGGTGGACCGGGTGCCGGTCAACAGCGCGCACCATCAGGCTGCCGAGACGGTGGGGCCCGGGATCGTGGTGAGCGGGCGCGCTCCGGACGGGATCATCGAGGCGATCGAGGACCCCCGCCGGACGTTCTGCCTGGGCGTCCAGTGGCACCCCGAGTACCGGATCAGCGCCGCCGACACGGCGATCCTCGAGGGCTTCGTCGCCGCCTGCCGCGACCGGCCGCGGGCCGCGGCATCCCGGTCGCTCGCGGACCGATGAGCGGGCCGACCCGGCCGGGCCGGCGGCGCCGGCCGGAGCCCGCCTCGGGCGCGGCGGCCAAGCCCGGCGAGCGGCTCGCCAAGCGGATCGCGCGGGCCGGCCTGTGCTCGCGCCGGAGCGCGGAAGATTGGATCCGAGCGGGCCGGGTGGCGGTCGACGGCCAGCCGGCCGCCAGCCCGGCCTTGGACGTGCTGCCCGAGCAGACGGTCACGGTCGACGGCAAGCCCCTGCCCGAGCCCGAGACCACCCGGCTGTTCCGCTACCACAAACCCAAGGGCGTGCTGACGACCGCGCACGACCCCGAGGGCCGGCCGACCTTCGCCGAGCGGATGCCGCCCGGCCTGCCCCGCCTGATGCCGATCGGCCGGCTCGACCTCGGCTCGGAGGGCCTCCTGCTGCTCACCAACGACGGCGAGCTCAAGCGGCGCCTGGAGCTCCCCTCGACCGGCTGGAGCCGTCGCTACCGGGCGCGCGCCTTCGGCATCGCCGACGAGGCGGCGCTCGCCGGGCTCTCGCGCGGGATCACCGTGGCGGGCGTCGCCTACGGGCCGATCGAGGCGCGGCTCGACCGGGTCCAGGGTCACAATGTCTGGCTCACCTTGAGCCTGCGCGAGGGCAAGAACCGCGAGGTGCGGCGGGTTCTGGAGGCGCTCGGGCTCAAGGTCGGCCGGCTGATCCGGATCGCCTACGGACCCTTCCAGCTCGGCCATCTGCCGCGCGGGGCGGTCGAGGAGGTGCCGCGCAAGATCCTGAGGGAGCAGCTCGGCGCCGCCCTCCCGCCCACGCCGCGACGTCGCCGGCCTGCCCCGGCCGGCGCGGTCTGAGGCGTCGGTGCGGATCATCGGCGGCCGGCACCGCGGCCGGCGGATCGCCGCTCCTGCCGGGCTCGCCACGCGGCCGACCGGCGACCGGGCGCGCGAGGCGCTCATGGGAATCCTCGAGCACGGCTCGCCGCCGCTCGCCGGCGCCCGGTTCCTCGACCTGTTCGCAGGCTCCGGCGCGATCGGGCTCGAGGCGGCCTCGCGAGGCGCCGCCGCCGTGCTCCTCGTCGAGCAGGACCCCGAGGCGGTGCGGGCCATCCGAGCCAACCTCGAGCATCTGGGCGAGGGCGGCCGCGTGCGCCTCCTCGTGGCCGACGCCACCCGCCTGCCGGCGGCCGTCGAGCCCTTCGACATCGTTTTCCTCGACCCACCCTGGCGGTCCGGCCTCGCCGGCCCGACGCTGCTCGCGGTGCTGCGCCAGGGCTGGCTCGCCACGGACGGTCGGGTCGTGGTGGAGCTCGCCCGCGACGACACCCTCGCGGTACCGGACGGTCTCGTAGCCGAGGAAGACCGCCGCTACGGAAGGACGTGCTTCCGATTCCTGCGACCTGCCGCCGTGCCGGCCGAGGCGCCGCGGCGACGACGCGCGCCCCCCGATGGCGTGCCCGGCCGCTGACCCCTTGCCAGGGTGGCGCCGACGGCGCATCTGCCCGGGCGGCGTGGCGAGGGGCTCTGGGCGGTGCTGACGCGCGAGCGCATCCGATCCGGATGGGTGCAGGAGATGGTGCGCACCAGCGGCGTCCAGGGTGTGCTCGACGAGGGCGAGCTCGTGGCCTCGCGCGCTGCCTGCCTCGCCGGGCGGCCGGCCTCGGGCGAGATCTGGGTGTTCGGCTACGGCTCGCTGATCTGGAATCCCTGCTTCCACTTCGTCGAGCGGCGAGTGGTCACGGTGGCAGGCTGGCACCGCCGCTTCTGCCTGTGGACCAGCCTCGGCCGAGGCACCCAGGAGCGTCCGGGGCTGATGCTCGGGCTCGAGCGCGGCGGTGCCTGCCGGGGCGTCGCCTTCCGGCTGGCACCCGAGGCGGTCGAGTGCGAGCTCGACATCGTCTGGCGGCGCGAGATGGTGACCTCGGCCTACCGTCCGGCCTGGGTCCGGGCACGCAGCGCCGCCGGACCTCTCTGGGCGATCGCGTTCACGATCAACCGCCGGCACCCGCGCTATGCCGGGCGGCTCGAGGAGGCGCGGATCGTCGAGGCGATCGCCACTGCCCGTGGGCCGCTCGGACCCTGCTCCGAGTACCTCTTCAACACGGTCGCGCACCTGGACGAGCTGGGCGTGCCGGACCGTCGGCTGCACGCGCTCTGCCGGGCGGTGCGCGCCCGCCAGGCTGCGGCGGCGGTTCCGGAAGAGGCCCTGGCCGCAGCGCGGGGCGAGGCCCGAGCTGGTTGACAGCTGGTTAACGCGGCGTCGTACGAAGATGCCGTTAAGTCCCTCTTAACCAAGCGATCCTTCCCGCTCGAGGTGATACCGGCGGCAGCTCCAAGCCGCCGCGGGTCGCCGCCCGCGAGCGCGATCCGGGAAGGAAGACCGTGAGCAAGATCACCTTCGCGCGCAGCTTCGACCGTCTGCTCGACCCGAACGAGCCGCCGAGCTCGCAGGCCTGGACCCGCGACTTCGGGACCGCCAAGTTCAAGTGGAACGTCTTGCCGTTCAGCGGCGACGACGCCCCCAAGGTCAAGGTCTGCCTCACCGGCAACCCCGGCGACATGAAGTTCTCGGCCGGCCTGAACGCCAAGGGCTGGGGCAAGGTCGGGGCGGTCGCACTCGAGCTCGACGACGCCCTCCTGGAGCAGACCTCGAAGGTCAGCCTCACCAACTTCACCGATGTGCGGCTCGCGCTGGGCGACGGGTTCCTCGACGGCCCGGACGGCGATCACGGCACGGAGGTCCAGCTCACCAACCTGGTGCGCGGCCGGGTCGACGCCTCCGAGATGGACGGCCCCCTGACCCTCAAGCTCGACTTCCTCAACAATCCCTACACCACGCCGAACCTGTTCAGCGGCGAGCTCACCCGGCTCGCCGACTGGGTCGAGGTCGGTTCGGGCTCGCTCGGCGGCAAGAAGAGCATCCAGGCCTACAACGGCCGCGACACCGAGATCCAGCTCGACCTCGGCAGCGGCAACGACACCTTCCTGTCGAACGTCGCCTTCGCCAGCAAGGACCAGATCGTCGGCGGCTTCGGCAACGACAAGATCTACGCCGGCTCCGGCGACGACCTGGTCATCGGCGATCAGGACGAGCGCGGCTTCGCCTCGACGCTCGACGTCAAGGTCGAGGTCCGGTTCGCCGCCGAGAGCGCCAACTTCCAGAACACCTTCGGCTGGTACGACCGGACCACCGGCGAGGCGCACATCCTGCTGGCCAACACCGATCTCGACAGCGACCCGAACGTGGTCCGCTTCCTGGCGGAGCTCAACCTCACGCCGGAGCAGTACCGCAACCTCGAGTTCTTCCTGATCCCGAACGGCTACGCCGAGAACGGCTGGCTCGCCGACGGCGACCCGACCCAGCTCGAGCTGCAGCTGATCCAGCAGGACGGCGTCTGGGTGATCCAGGACCTGGCCTCCGGCCAGGTGCTGCGCGGCTTCGAGGGCACCCACGCACTCTTGACCGAGGCCGGCAAGAACCCGAACGGCTGGTACACCGGCCATCTCGTGGATGAGACCGGTGCCGAGCGCGAGTTCCGGCTCGCCCTCGAGGACCATCCGGCCGACTCGGGGGATTTCGACGATGCGGTGTTCGCGGTCCGCACCCGCGCCGAGGGTGGCCTGCCCGGCAACGATCACCTCAACGGCGGCGCCGGCGACGACCACATCTGGGGCGGCAAGGATACCGGCCGCTACGCGCTCAAGTATCTGATCGACGGCGACTTCGACCTGTTCGGCGAGACCTATGCCGCCTCCGACGCGTTCGCGGTCGCCGAGCTCAACGAGTTCGGCAACATCGTGGTCTCGATCGGCGGTGCCCTGCAGGCGGTAGCCCTGCTCACGCTCGGCGACGGCAGCCAGGCGCTGATGCTGATCCAGCTCTCGGGCGACATCTACGCCGAGGCCGAGGTCACCATCACCAACGACTTCCTGGTCGAGACCTTCGGCGAGGTGCACAGCAGCTTCAGCGTCGAGGTCGTGCCGCTCGAGGGGCTCGAGGGCCCGCTCGTCCTGTTCAACGAGGTCGAGATCCTCTCGGGCGACCATCTGCTGGGCGAGACCGGCCGCGACACGTTCTGGTTCAACGACGGCGACGGGGTCGACGTCATCGGCGACTTCAAGCGCGGCGTCGACACCTTGAAGCTCGAGCGTGGCGAGGCGATCCGCCAGACCGTGGTCACCGATGCCACCTATGGCCAGGGCCTCCTGATCGAGCATGGCGGCGACGGCGACGCGATCTTCCTGCAGAACGTCGACAGCGTGCTCACGCTGCAGGGCTCGGGCGGCGGCTACGACAACTACACCTGAAGCGGATCCGGCGGAGGGCGAAGCCCTTTCGGGGCGACCCCTCCGCCGGCCGGTAACTCCCCGACCCCGGGTCAGCACCTTTCGCAGCGGGCCCAGCCGAACGGCGTAGGCCCATCGGTCCCTCTCCAACCGGAGATCTCCCATGCGACTGCGCGCCTTCCTCCTCGCCAGCACCCTCCTGACCGGCGCCGGCCTCGCCCGGGCGGAGCCGGTCCGGCTGGATCCCGCGGCACTCGACGCGCTCGCCGCGGGCGGTCTCCGGGTCCTGGTCGGCAGCACGACGACCCAGGGCAGCGCCTTCGCGGCCGGCCCGGTCGCCCGCGCCCAGACGGACGCCAGCAACAGCTCCGAGAGCGACGGGCGGACCGCCCGGCTGAGCGCCCGCACCCGCAGCCGTGCGGCGGTCGCGCTCTGGCCCCGCTGAGAAGCCTGGCAACGCCCGGGAGCACAAGTCCCACTCTGCTCTACTTTTCATAACTACACCAAAGGGCGGTACACCTTGCGGGCGCTTGCAGCGCCCGCGCTCCGCTTCCAGCATTCAGGTTCGGAAGCGTGGAGCGTGGCTCCAGCCTCGGGGTGACCCTCAGAGGTGGCCGGGCCCAAGGGGGGAGCGATGGTTCGAAGGGCCATCTGGGCAGCGTCGCTGCCCGTTCTGGCGCTCGCGGCGGGGCTCGCCGCGGCGCCGGTGGCGGCGGAGCCGATCCGGCTCGATCCGGATGCGCTGGATGCGGTCGCGGCCGGCGCGCCCAAGAGGCTCAACGTCGTGACCGTCGGCCAGCCGACGGTGACCGGGACGGGCTTGGCTGCGCTCGCTTTGAAGCTCGCCGGTCAGCAGCGCCTTCTTCTGCCGCAGCTCAACGCCGGGCCGACGTCGCCGGGCACCGGGTCGGTCGTCGTGACGGCGTCGGGAAAGAAGACCTTCAAGGCGGACAGGGTGACGAAGCCGCACACCGAGACGCTGGTGGTCACGGGCTCGGCCGTCCGCTGAGCGGTCGCTTCGCGCCGCCGGCTCTACGCCCTCGGGTCATCGAACCGATGCACCCCTGGTGGCGTCGGGGCGGTCGAGTTACACGGTCTCCGATGGCGGCCGCCCGGCCGCGCGAACCCAACGAGGAGGAACGCACCATGAGGCTCGGCAGGCTCGTGCTCGGCGCGGCCGTCGCCCTCTCGCTCGGCGCCGCGGCGCAGGCGGAGGAGCTGACGCTGACCGAGGACCAGATGGACCAGGTCACCGCCGGCGGCCCCATCGGCGACAAGGCCCGCGCCGCGTTCGCTGGCTTGGCGCTCGGCGCCCTCGGCGACGGGTTCTCCGGTGGGATCGGTGGGGGACAGGCGGCGAGCGGCATCACCGTGCTGCGCGAGTACGTGCTCCTCGAGATCCTGATCGCCAAGAACGGGCTCTGAGACCTCGGGCCCGGCAAGACACTCGCCGGGCCGCTCGGGTCGGGAGATGTGCCGACGGCCGCGGGGCTCACCCGCGGCCGTCGCGCCTTCCGGCGCACCAGCGGGCCCAGGCTTCGCGCAGAAGCGCCTCGAGCTCGCGGGCGGCGCGGGCACCGTCGCAGAGCGGCGAGGCCCGCATCCGTTCGCGCTGCAGGAGCCGCAGCGAGGCCAGCCGGCCGGGCGAGGCGGCGAGGCCGGCGGCGATCCGCAGATAGGCCTCCTCGTCGGCCGCCACCCAGCCGGGCTCGCCGAGCTGGTCGAGGAACGCCTCGCCCTGGCGGGACATCGGGTGCTCGCCGCGGAGCGTCACGAGCGGCACCCCCATCCAGAGCGCTTCGACGCTGGTCATGCCGCCACCGTAGGGGAAAGGATCGAGCGCGATGTCGACCGCGCCGTACTCGGCGAGCATGTCGGCGTGGCTCGAATGGCCCCTGAGCTCGAGCCGGTCCGGCCCGATGCCACGCGCTCCGAAGGCAGCGCGGAACCGCGCCAGCTCGCTCGCCTGGTCGAAGGCGCTCCACTTGAGGAGCAGCCGCGAGCCGGGCACCGCCTGCAGGACCCGGCTCCACAGGTCCATCACCTCGGGGCCGATCTTGAGCGTGTTGTTGAAGCTGCCGAAGGTCACCCGGCCGGTGCGCAGGGCGGGCGGCAGCTTGACCGCCGCCGCATAGGCGGGCGGCGCGTAGCAGAACCGGCCACCGGAAAAACGCAGCACGGTCTCGACGTAAAGCCGCTCTTCTCCGGGCCGTACCATCGCCGCGTCGGCCAGCACCGCGTCGATCGCAGGTAGGCCCGTGGTGAAGGGGTAGCCGAGCCAGCTCACCTGCACCGGGGCGGGCTTCAGGGCGAAGCAGGGCAGCCGATTGTTCGCCGTGTGGCCCGCGAGGTCGATCAGGACGTCGATCGCATCCGCCCGGATCTGCGCGGCGAGCGCCCGGTCGTCCTGGCTGCGGACGTCGCGCCAGGTGCCGACCCGGGCGCGGATCGCCTGTGTCCAGGCATCGGCCTTGCCGCGCATCGAATACACGGTCGTGGGGTAGCGCTCGCGGTCGAGCGCCTCGAGGACCGGCAGGATCATCATGCCAACGGGGTGCTGGCCGAGATCGGCCGAGACCAGACCGATCCGTAGCGACTTGTCCGGGTCGCGGTCGTTCGGCCAGGCTTCGTGGCGGCCGGTCGGGTGGCCGAAGCGCTCGCCCCAGGCACGATGCTCCGCTGCCAGCTCCTCGAGCCCGGCGAGCCCACCGAACAGGAGACACAGGAGAAGGTCGCTGTGGGCGATCGCATCGCTCGGGTCGAGCGCGAGCCCGGCCCGGAGCTCGGCCGCGGCGGCCTCGCTCTCGCCGAGCTTCATGAGCGCTCGGCCGAGGCGGATGCGGGGCTCGGCCAGCTCCGGCCAGAGCTCGGCAGCGCGCCGGTAACAGGCCATCGCCTCGTCGACGCGCTTGAGCCGCGACAGCGCCAGCCCTCGCTCGAGCGCGATCTCGGGATCGCCGGGATCCAGCGCCGCCGCTCGGTCCAGAACCGGCAGCGCCCTGGCCGGCTGGTTGGCGCGAACCAGCGCCACGCCGAGGGCGAGCTGGTGGGCGGGATCGTCGGGCTGCTCGCGAGCGAGCGCCTCGAGCTCGGCGACGGCGCGCAGCTGCTCGTCCTTGCCGAGGTCGGCCAGCGCCAAGCCGTGCTCGATGCGGGCTTCGGCGTGCCCGGGATCGCGCGCGAGCACCGCCTCGAGCGGCCCGAGGGCCTCGGCCGGCCGGTCCAGGAGGCGGAGCAGCCGGCTCCGCCAGACCAGGAGGTCGACTTGGTCCGGTGCCGTCTCGAGCGCCACCTCCACGGCAGCGAGCGCCTCCGCCCGGCGGCCCAGGCCGTCAAGGATCCGCAGGAAGGCGAGCCGCGCCGGCAGGAGCCCCGGATCGGCCGCGACCGCGGCCTCGAGATGCGGCAGGGCGGCCCGCGGCTCCTCGAGCCGCTCGACCGCGAGGGCCAGTGCCAGGTGTGCCCTGGCGAGCCCGTCGTCGCGGGCCAGCGCCGTCCGCGCCGCCTCGGCGGCCTCGGGCCAGCGCGCGAGGTCGGCCAGGACGAGCGCCCGGTTGGCGTGCAGGAGCGCGAGGTCGGGGGCGAGCGTCAGGGCGGCGTCGAAGCCCGCGAGCGCCGGCTCCAGACGGCGCAGGCGGTGCAGAAGCGCCGCCCGATTGACCTGGGCCAGGAGATAGTCCGGCTTCAGGTGGACGGCCGTTTCCCAGGCGGCGAGCGCCTCCTCCTCGCGGCCCTCCCGCTCGAGGCAGGCGGCGCGAATCGCGTGGGCGTCCGGCGCGTCCGGCCGGCGGGCGAGCACGGCCTCGGCGAGCGACCTGGCCTCGCCTACCTCGCCGGCCTGGAAGCGGCCGATCGCCAGCTCGAGCGTCTCGCGGATCGATTCGCTCATGGAAGGGCTCCCGACGGGCCGGCGCGGCCGCGCGCCGCCGGCGCATCTGAGCGCGGCAGGCTTAAGAAAAAAAGAAGAGCCCCCTTGCGGGGGCTCGAGGAGCGGATCGCCGGACGCGTCCGGCGATCGCTTCGATCGTTACCGCTCGAACGCCTCAGGGCGTGGTGAGCGTGCCGGCGACGCCGAGCGTCAGGCCCGCCGAGGCGCAGCCCGAGCAGGCCGTCGAGGCCTGCGTCACCTTCTTCTTGGCCGAGACGTTGCGCTTCGCCGAGAGGGTGGTGCCGCCGGTGTTGACGGTGGCGTTGTCCTCGGTCGAGGCGCTGCCGCTCGACTCCTGGCTGGTCGACTCGTTCTGCGAGCTCGTCGAGCCGGCCGCGGTCGCGGTCAGGAAGGCGGCCAGCGCCAGCGAGATGCCGGCCGTGACCTCGTCCATCTGGTCGACCGTGAGACGGGTCGGCTCGCCGGCCGAGACCGCCGAAGCCAGCACGAGGCTGCCAACCGTCCCGAGAAGCGTACCCTTGAGCATTACGTTTCCTCCTCTTCCCCACGTTGCGCTGCCGGATGGGGACCCCTGTGGTCCCCCGGTCCGGCGGGCGTCAACCTCGTTGTGCGTGCCTCCGCGAGGCGAGCGCCTCGAGCCGGCCGGCACTTCGTCCGCCTCCCCTCGGAAGGCTCCCCCGAGGCCGTCCCCCGGTCAAGTCCTCTCGAGGGAGGACGGGGACCCGAACCGTGGGTCCCCGTCCGAGCTCGACTCTCCGACCCCGCCTCAGGGCGTGGTGAGCGTGCCGGCGACGCCGATCGTCAGGCCCGCGCTCTGGCAGCCCGAGCAGGCCGTCGAGGCCTGCGTCACCTTCTTCTTGGCCGAGACGTTGCGCTTCGCCGAGAGGGTGGTGCCGCCGGTGTTGACGGTGGCGTTGTCCTCGGTCGAGGCGCTGCCGCTCGACTCCTGGCTGGTCGACTCGTTCTGCGAGCTCGTCGAGCCGGCCGCGGTCGCGGTCAGGAAGGCGGCCAGCGCCAGCGAGATGCCGGCCGTGACCTCGTCCATCTGGTCGACCGTGAGACGGGTCGGCTCGCCGGCCGAGGCCGCCGAGACCAGCATGACGCTGGCAGCCGTCGCGAGAAGCGTACCCTTGAGCATATCCGTTTCCTCCGTCTTCCGCCCATGTTGCGCCATCGACCGGAGCCTCACGGCTCGCTCGTCACCGATGGGCGTCAACCTCATTCGCCAGTTCCTGCCCGGCGCCCTCAGAAGAGCACCACGCCCGAGCCGGCCGTCAGCGTCGCGCCGGCGGTGCCGCCGCCCGCCGCCTGCGCCTTGGACGAGCCGGTGTAGCTGCCCTTGGCGTTGCGCTTGAACTTGACTCCGGAGCTCGGCGTGAAGCTGATCTCCTCCTCGTAGGTGGCCTTGCCCTCGCCCTCGATGGTCGAGCCGCCGGCGCCGTTGAAGCCGGCGGTGCCGGCACCGTAGAAGTAGGAGAAGCCACCCGCGCCCGCGGTCACCTGGTCGAGCGTCTGCGCATCCAGCCGGACCGGCTCGCCGGCGCTCGCCGCGCCGACCCACAGGCCGAGCACGACGGCGATCCCGCGGATCAATCCCTGCTGCACCCTCATCGCTTCCTCCGCGCCACCGACCTCGCCTCGAGGGGACCGGGCCGGCGACCAAGATGTTGATCCGATCATGGCAAGTGTCCGTGCGGGGCCACAAGCGATCTTCCGTAGGATGGCCCTGCCCCTCACCCTGCCCAGGATGCCTCGCTGCGCCTCGGCGCCGGCCGACCGGGTCGGCTCCACCTACTCCGAAAGGTGGAGGCGTCCTGCCCCGGCATCGGGCTCGATCGCCCCGCTCAGAACCCGTAGGTCTGGGTGTGCGCCAGCGTGACGCCGGCGCCGCCGTAGGACGTCACCGTGTGCACCGGGATCACCGTGCTGAACCGGCCGGCGTTGCCCGTGCCGGTGGTGGAGCCACCGGTGACGCCCTGGCCACCCGTGCCCACCCCCAGGCCCTCGGCGATCGTCGTGCTCGAGGACGCCGATCCCTTGCCGGTGTTGGTGCTGTTGGACGTGCCGCGCACCCCCGCACCGGCGAAGATGCTGCCGTTGGCGAGGCCGTAGCCGAACGACTGCGAGGTCGCCGTACCGGCGGCCACCGCGTCGAGCCCGGCCTCGTCCAGCACCAGGAGGCGCTCGGCGGCCCCGGCCGATGCCGCCAGCCCGAGGAGCCCGGCGCACACCGCGCCCATCCACACCCGCTTGATCATCGTTCCCTCCTCGCCATCGTCTCGGTGGCCCGCAGCGGCCCCGTTTGCTCGCAACGTCGTGGCCTGGGCGCAGCGAGACGACCATCCCGGCCGGACCGTCCCGCCCCGCCGTCGAGCCACGTGCTCTCGGCTGGTCGCATTAGGGGCCACCTCGGCCGCCGAGACAACCGTTCAAAAGGTGGATACCCCTTTTCCCGAAGGCGTTGCGCCGGTCGGCGGGTGCCCGGGCGACAGCGGCACGGCGATCGAGGCAGCGCGCGCGCGCAGTGGTTGACAGGATGGGGTCCGCCGATAGCATCCGCTGCGTGATCACGAGCGCGAGGCGGCGGAACCCGATGCGCAACACCCGGCCGACCCCGTGGTCGAGCGGTTCCTGCCGGCGTGCGGCTGCGGCGGCGCTCCTACTGGTCGGGCTCCTGGGCGTGGCCGGGGCCGAGGCCGCCGAGCGGCGGGCGGTCCGCTCGCTGCTCGAGACCCGCCAGGACAAGGTCGTGGTGCAGCAGTGGGACCTCAGTTGCGGGGCCGCCGCGCTCGCCACGATCCTCAACTACCAGCACGGCGACATGGTGAGCGAGCGCGAGGTGGCGCTCGCGCTCATCAATCGGAAGGAGTACATCGAGAATCCGGAGCTGGTCCGGATCCGCCAGGGATTCTCCCTGCTCGACCTGAAGCGGTACGTCGATTCGCGTGGCTACGAAGGTGTCGGTTTCGGCCGGCTCGATCTGGCCGACCTCGAGGCCAAGGCGCCGGTGATGGTGCCGATCGACGCCAACGGCTACAATCACTTCGTCGTGTTCCGAGGACGCTACGGCAACCGTGTGCTGCTGGCCGACCCGGCGTTCGGCAACGTGACCATGACGGTCCGGGAGTTCGAGCGGTCGTGGATCGACTATGCCGAGCTCGGCAAGGTCGGGTTCGTCGTGCAGCGGCGGGACGGCCAGCCGGCGCCCAACCGGCTCGCGGCCCTGCCCGACGATTTCGTGTTCCTGCGCTGAGGGCCGCCGGGCGGCGGTTCGGGGGAGATCGAGGCGTGCAGCATCCGGGCGGACGGTGGGCGCGAAGGCTGACCTGCGGGGCGTCCGGGCTGACGCTCGTCCTGCTCTTCGGGGCGCAGCCCGGGGCCCAGACCGCACCCGGCGCGAGCGAGGCCGAGCTGCAGCGGGCGCTGCGCCAGCGCGACCAGGCGATCTCGGTCCTGCGGCGACGCCTCGACGCGCTCGAGAAGCGGCTCTCCGAGACCGAGAAGCTCGCCAAGGGTGCCGTGCAGATGGGCGAGCCGACGCCGGTCACCGCCCCGGCTCCGGCCCCCGCCCGACCCGCGGCCCCGGCTCCCGCGCCGCCGCCGGCCGCGGTGGCCGAGCGGCCGGCCGCCCCCGGCCAGTTCACGGTCGATCCGCTGGCCGCCGAGCGGGCCCTCGAGCGGGTGCTGGTCGCCACGGGCGCGCTCCTGCTCGAGCCCGGCCAGCTCGAGGTCGAGCCGAGCCTGTCCTGGCAGCGGGCCGAGAGCGACGGACCGATCTTTTTCCTCGGTCCGGGTGGGGTGGTGACCGGGGTGGGCGCGCAGAAGGTGCGCCGTGACCTCTATCAGGCCGAGCTCGCCCTGCGCCTCGGCCTGCCCTTCGACAGCCAGGTGGAGTTCTCGGTTCCCTACAATTATGTCGACCAGGACGTCGTGAGCGAACAGGGGCTGGTGCCGGTCGACCAGCGCTCGGCGAGCGGCAACGCGCTCGGCGACATCAGCATCGGCGTCGCCAAGACGCTCCTGCGCGAGCAGGGCTGGGTCCCCGACCTGATCGGCCGGCTGGTGTGGGACAGCTCCTCGGGGGAGCGCGAGGACGGTGGCGTGGCACTGCCCGGCGGCTTCGACGACCTGCGCGCCGAGCTGGTCGCCCTCAAGCGCAACGATCCGCTCGTGTTCATCCTGAGCGGCAGCTACCAGTACAGCTTCGAGAACGGCGACGTGCGCCCCGGACAGCAGGTCGGGCTGAACTTCGGAACGATCCTGGCGACGAGCCCGTCGACCTCGGTGCGGGCGATCTTCGAGACCACCTTCGGCGGCGAGACCGAGTTCGACGGGGACTCGCTCGACGGCTCGGACTTCGCGGCGGCGAGCCTCAACCTCGGGGCCTCGATCGTTCTGGCGCCGCGGATCCTGTTCGACGTCCAGGGCACCATCGGCCTCACCGACGACGCCGCGGACTTCGGCGTCAAGGTCTCCCTGCCGATCCGCTTCGACACACCGATCTTCTAGGCCCGGCGCACCGCCGCCACGGGTGCCCGCACCTCCGCCGGCGCCGGCGTGGCCAGCTCGCGCAACTTGAGCGCGACCTCGGTCCGGTTGGTGGCGCCGAGCTTCCGCATGATCTGCCGCACATGCACCTTGACGGTGCTCTCGCACATCGCGAGGTGCTGCGCGATGACCTTGTTCGGCCGGCCCTGACCGAGCAGCGCCAGCACCTCGCGCTGGCGCGGCGTCAGCTGGTTGAGCCTCTCGCACGGGGCCGCGTCGTCGGGCCGCCGAACAGGTTCCTCGCCCCCCGTCATGCCGGTGCCGAACAGTAGCGCGGGTGGCGCGTAGGCGCCACCTGCCAGCACGAGGGCCAGGGCCTTGCGCGCGACCTCCTGGTCGATGCTGGTCGGCAGATAGCCGCGCACGCCGGCGCGCAGCGCCGCCAGTATGCTCGCCGGATCGTCGCGGTCGGCGAGCAGGGTCACCGGCACCTCGGGCAGATGCTCGCGCAGCCAGCGCAGCTCCTCGGCGACCACGGGGTCGGTGGCGGTGGCGTTGCCGATGCTCAGGATCACGAGGTCGATCCGGCTCGTCCGGTCGGCCAGGCGCGGCGCCACCTCCACCGCGCTCGCGAGCGCGGCCAAGCAGTCACCGAGATCCCAGCCGTCCAGCGACGCGAGCACCCAGGCCCGGCGCAGCGGCTGACGGTCGATCAGAAGGAAGCAGGAGGTCACGGGTCGCGGCACCCTTTCCGGAGTGGCGTGGGCCTCCGCCGCCCGCTGGCCGATCTGGGCCACCGGCACGAACGGTTCCACCGCCTTCACCCGGTCGATGGCGTTGTTGCCGTTGAGCACGTACACCCTGCTCATGGTCGCACTCCCCCTTCTTCAAGGCCATATGATTGAAAAACCTCTGATCTAATTCACCTAATCGAATACACCCCTTTTTGGTACCTCTGCTCGTCCGCCGTTGGCATCGCCCTCCACCGACGCCGTCCCCCCCACGGGACTATGTCCCGAACCCTCGCTGTTAACAAGTCATTACCAAAAGGCGCGGGGCCGCGACAGGCATGCAGCGCGACACCCGCCCCGGGGTACGCCGACACATAATCATAGGGAGTAGCTGTGCGGGCAGCGGTCCGACCGCACGGCGGTCAGGAGGCGAGCCGTGCAGCGTAACGCGGATAGGCGCCGGCCAGCTCGTTCGCGACCGGCCCGCGGATCACCTCGAGCGTGGCGGCGTCGGGCTGCGGCGTCGCCGGCGTCGGCTCCGAGTGCCGAAAGGCGAAGCCCGTGGCGGCCCGCACCTCGGCCAGGCGTTCGCCCGGATGCAGGCTGGCGAGCACGAAGCCGCCGGCCTCGAAGCGGAGCAGGCAGCGGCCGGTGAGGAGCCAGCGCGGCCCGCCCGGCCGGTGGACCCCGGGCGGGCTCGAGCCCGGAGCGCTCACGAAGTCGACCCGCTCGACCAGGGCCTCGCGACTGTGGTCGGCGCGGAAGAGGATCAGGCGCGGGACCAGGAATGCCAGGTAGCTCGAGCCGAAGCAGCCCTGGAAGCGGCGCTCGAGGCGTGGCCAGCGGCCGCCGACCCCGAGGAGGTTGACGTTGCCGGCGCCGTCGATCTGGGCACCCGAGAGGAAGAAGGCGTCGATCCGACCCTGGGCGGCGCAGTCGAACAGCTCGCGCCCGCCATCGGTGAAGCAGTTGTGGTCGGCACTGCCGAGCAGGCTCACCCGCAGACCCGGGTCGCGCCGCCGGGCCAAGAGCGCGCCAGCCGCCGGGATCGGTGAGGCGGCGCCGACCGCGACGTGCCGACAGCCCTCGAGCAGGGCCGCGATCGTGGCGATCAAGAGCTCGTGAGGGGCCCAGTGCCGGATCATGTGGCGAGCCAGTCCGCGAGCCAGGCGGCGAAGCCGTCGGCGCGTGCTGCGGAGCGCGCATAGCTCTCGAGCGCGGCGTGGTCGGCCTGCTCGCCCCAGAGCCCGGTCGGGGCGGCGCCACCCGGGCAATGGGCGAGCGCCGACAGATAGAGGCCCGGGACCGTTCCGGGCGCGAGGCGGGGATCGGCCAGGAGCGAGCCCTCCTGAACCCGCTCGACGCTCACGAGCGTGGTCGCCGCGGCGTGCGCCATCAGCATGAGCTCGCGCCGGACCCCGATCCACACATTGCCTTCGACGTCGGCGAGCGGCGCGTGGAACAGGGCGACGTCCGGCCGGATCGCCGGGACCAGCACGATCGGGTCGTGCGGCGGGAAGGGGTTGTCGACCACCTTCCAATCCGGCCGCGCCAGCAGGAGGTCGGAGCCCAGAATGCCGCGCACGGCCATGAAGGGGAGCCCCTTCTCGGCCGCCTGCAGGGCGCTGTGGATGGCGGGGCAGGTGCTCTCCCGGACCTCGATCCGTCGCTCGCGCCAGGCGCGCTGGAACGCAGGCGCAGCGCCGAGCTCGCCGAGGCCGATGGCTGCCGTCTCGAGCTCCAGCGCAGCGCCGGCGCCGACCAGGATGTCGGCCGGCAGGCCCAGCTGCGGCACGCCCAGGAGGCGGAGCCCGCGGGCACCACGGCGGACCAGCTCCTTGACCACGGCCATGGGCGCCCCGGCATAGTCCGGGGCGAGCGCCAGTCGGGCGCCGTCCGGGATCAGCGCCGCGAGCGCCGCCGCATCGCCGAGCCGGGCCGGTGTCACGCCAATGACGCCGGCCAGCCCCTCACATCACGGCGCCGATCTGCCAGGGCACGAACTCGTGGTCGCCGACGCCGAGGGCCTCGGATTTCGAGCGCTCACCCGAGGCCACCCTCAGCAGGAGATCGAAGATCCGCCGGCCGGCCTCCTCGATCGTCTCCTCGCCGTCGACGATGGTGCCGCAGTTGAGGTCCATGTCGTCGATCATGCGCTGGTACATGGGCGTGTTGGTGGCGATCTTGACCGACGGCACCGGCTTGAAGCCGAAGCACGAGCCGCGGCCGGTGGTGAAGGCGATGAGGTTGGCGCCCGAGGCGACCTGGCCCGTGGCCGAACAGGGATCGTAGCCCGGGCTGTCCATGAACACGAAGCCCTTCGTGCCGATCGGCTCGGCGTACTGGTAGACGCCCGTCAGGTTGGTGGTGCCGCCCTTGGCGGCGGCCCCGAGCGACTTCTCGAGGATGGTCGTGAGCCCCCCGGCCTTGTTGCCGGGCGAGGGATTGTTGTTCATCTCGCCGCCGTTGCTGGCGGTGTAGCGCTCCCACCAGCGAATGCGCTCGACCAGCCGCTCGCCGACCTTGTGGCTGACGGCGCGGCGGGTCAACAGATGCTCGGCGCCGTAGATCTCGGGGGTCTCGGACAGGATCGCCGTGCCGCCGTGGCGGACCAGGATGTCCGCGGCGTGGCCGAGCGCCGGGTTGGCGCTGATGCCGGAATAGCCGTCCGAGCCGCCGCACTGGAGTGCCAGGGAGAGCTCGCTCGCCGCCACCCGCTGACGGCGCGCCTCGGCGGCGTGCGGCAGCATGTCGGCGAGCGCGGCGGTCGCGCGCGCGATCGTCCTGGCGGTGCCGCCGGTCTCCTGCATCGTCATCGTCTGGAACCAGGGGCCGGGCTTCAGGCCGTAGGCCTCCATCAGGAAGTCGATCTGGTTGACCTCGCAGCCGAGGCCGATCAGCAGGATGCCGGCGAAGTTCGGATGGCCGGCGAAGCCCCAGAGCGTACGCTGGAGGGTGGCGAAGCCTTCACCCCGATCGGCCATGCCGCAGCCGGTGGCATGGGTGATCGCCACCACCCCGTCGACGTTCGGGTAGCGGGCGAGCAGCTCTGCCGGGAACCGCTCGGCCACGAGCTTGCAGACGGTGGCGGAGCAATTGACCGTCGAGAGCACGCCCAGATAGTTGCGTGTGCCGACCCGGCCGCTGTCGCGCACGAAGCCGTCGAAGGTCGCCCGCTCGGCCTCCGCTACGAACGAGGTCGGCCTCGTCTCGCTGCCGATCGCGTAGTCGCGGGCGAAGTCGTGCAGGCCGCAATTGTGCACGTGCACATGCTCGCCGGGGGCGATCGTCCGGCTGGCGAAGCCGATGATCTGGCCGTACTTGCGCACCGGCTCGCCGGCGGCGATCGGCCGGGTGGCGAGCTTGTGGCCGGCCGGCACGCGGGCCGTGGCGCGCACCGCCTCGCCGGGCAGCTCGGTGCCCGGCAGCAGGTCGAGCCGGGCCACGACGACGTTGTCGGCGGGATCGAGGCGCACGGTGAGCGCGGCTGCCGGCATCAGGGGGCACTCCGAAGGGACCGATGCGACCGATCCTAGCCGCCGCAAGGGCGGCCGTCAGGCCCCGCTCCAGCAGGTCAGGCGGCACGCCGGCGCGGCGTCCGGGCCCGGCTCTCGGACGGGTCGAACAGGGCCGAGAGCTGGTTGAGCATCGCACCACCCAGCTGTTCGGGGTCGGAGATGGTCAAGGCGCGGCGGTAGTACCGGGTCACGTCGTGCCCGATGCCGATGGCGAGCAGGTCGACCTCGGAGCGCGCCTCGACCCAGGCGATCACCTCGCGGAGATGTTTTTCCAGATAGTTGCCGGGGTTCGCCGACAGCGTGCTGTCGTCGACCGGGGCGCCGTCCGAGATCACCATGAGGATGCGGCGCTGCTCGGGCCGCTGCACGAGCCGGCCGTGCGCCCAGAGGATCGCCTCGCCGTCGATGTTTTCCTTGAGGAGACCCTCGCGCAGCATCAGTCCGAGATTGGCGCGGGCCCTGCGCCACGGCGCCTCGGCCGGCTTGTAGACGATGTGGCGCAGATCGTTGAGGCGGCCCGGATTGTGCGGCTTGCCGGCCCGGAGCCAGGCCTCGCGCGACTGGCCGCCCTTCCAGGCACGGGTGGTGAAGCCCAGGATCTCGACCTTGACGCCGCAGCGCTCGAGCGTGCGCGCCAGGATGTCGGCGCTCATGGCCGCCACCGCGATCGGCCGGCCGCGCATCGAGCCCGAATTGTCGATCAGGAGGCCCACCACCGTGTCGCGGAAGTCGGTCTCCTTCTCCTGCTTGTAGGAAAGCGCCACGGTCGGGTTGACGACCACCCGCGACAGCCGGGCGGCGTCCAGGATGCCCTCGTCGAGGTCGAACTCCCAGGACCGCTGCTGCTGCGCCATGAGCTTGCGCTGCAGCCGGTTGGCGATCCGTCCGATCATGCTCTCGAAGCGCTGCAGGGACTGGTCGAGCTGGGCCCTCAGGCGGGCGAGCTCGGCCTGGCCGCACAGCTCCTCGACCCCGACGACCTCGTCGAAAGCAGTCGAGAACACGCGGTAGGCGGGGGTCGGCTGGCCCTGCGGCCAGTTCGGCCGGTGCGGCCTCGCCGCCTCGCCGTCGCGGTCTTCGCCGCCCGGCTCGCGCGCGGCCTCGCCGGCCGCATCGGCAGCCTCACCCCGGTCGTCCCCGGGCTCGGTCTCGCGCTCGGCGGCCGACTGCTCGGAGCCGGCCTCCTCGCCCGCCTCGGCGGCGCTCTGGCCAGGCCCGCTCTCCGCCTCGCCCTCGCCCGGCTCCGGCTGCGCCTCGGGCTCGGCCGCGCCCTCCTCGCCCTCGCTGTCCTCGAGGGTCTCGTCGCTCAGCCCGAGATGGCAGAGCATCTCACGGACCCGGCGGGCGAAGGCCTCCTGGTCGGCCAGGCTGCCCTCGAGCGCCGGCAGCTCGGCCGCCACCTTGCCGTCGAGCCAGTCGCGCCAGCGCGCCATGAGGGCGCGCTGGGCCTCGCCGGGGGCGCAGCCGAGGAGCCGCTCTCGGGCGTAGAGGTCGACGATGTCGGCCATGGTGGTGTCGACCCTCGCCTCGCCCGACGGCGCGCCGAGGCGGGCGCTGTGCGCGGCCGCCAGGTTGCGGCGCACCCCCTGGAGGTGCTCGGAGCCGACCGCCTCGACCCGCACCTGCTCGAGCCGGTCGAACAACAGCGCCGCCAGCTCGCTCGAAGGTACCAGACGGCGGTGTACCGCCGGGTCGTGCAGCCGCTCGCGCAGGGCCGCACCGTCGGCCTCGCCGCGCACCCGCGCGAGCTCGCCCGGATCCGGATCGGCACGCAGCGGTGGCAGGCGGATGGTGCGGGCGGCCGGCTCGGCACGCGGCAGCCGCGGGTCGGCGCGGAACGCCACCTCGAGGTCGGCCCGCCCGGCGAGCGCGCGGACGGTCGCGGCGAGCGCCCGCTCGCGCCGCTCGGGGTCGGCCGCGGCGGTCTCCGGCGCGCTCACGCTGCGACCAGATCGCCGGCCGTCTCGCTGAGCTCGCTGCCGAAGCAGCGCTGATAGTACTCGGCGATGATGTGGCGCTCGGCCTCGTCGCACTTGTTGAGGAACGTGACCCGGAAGGCGAACGGCACCGAGCCGAAGATCAGCGCGTTCTCCGCCCAGGTTATCACCGTCCGGGGCGACATGACGGTCGAGATGTCACCCGCCATGAAGCCGTGGCGGGTCAGCCCGGCCAGACTGATCATCGCGTGCAGCTGGCGACGCCCGTCGGGCGTGTCGTAGCCGGCGCATTTGGCGAGCACGATCTTGAGCTCGTCGTCGTGCGGCAGATAGTTGAGCTGGGTGACGATGCTCCAGCGGTCCATCTGGCCCTGGTTGATCTGCTGGGTGCCGTGGTAGAGGCCCGAGGTGTCGCCCAGGCCGACCGTGTTGGTGGTGGCGAACAGCCGGAACGAGGGGTGCGGCCGGATCACCCGGTTCTGGTCGAGGAGCGTCATCCGCCCCTGCGCCTCGAGGACGCGCTGGATCACGAACATGACGTCCGGCCGGCCGGCGTCGTACTCGTCGAAGACCAGTGCCACCGGCCGCTGCAGGGCCCAGGGCAGGATGCCCTCGCGGTACTCGGTGACCTGCTTGCCCTCGCGCAGCACGATCGCGTCCTTGCCGATCAGATCGATGCGGCTGATGTGGCTGTCGAGGTTGACGCGCACGCAGGGCCAGTTGAGCCGGGCCGCGACCTGCTCGATGTGGGTCGACTTGCCGGTGCCGTGGTAGCCTTGGATCATGACCCGGCGATTGTGGGCGAACCCGGCCAGGATCGCGAGCGTGGTGGCGCGGTCGAACTGGTAGGTGGCGTCGATCTCGGGGACGTACTCGGTGCGCCGCGCGAACGCCCCGACCTCGAGGTCGGACGCGATGCCGAAGGTGCGCCCGACGGATACCCGCGCGTCCGGCCGCTCGGGCAGTGCCGCCGCCAGATCCTCGGCCGTTCCGGCCATCGCCTCGCCCTGCACCGTCACCTCGCACCTCGAACACCCGACCGAGGCAGGCTTATGCCGCGCCGCCGCCGCCACCGGCAAGAGCGTTGCCGGCGACCCGACATGAGCCGCCGCCGCGCCACCTCGGCCGTCACACGGGTTGCCGCAGCCCGGCGGTGGCGCCGCGGGCCACCTCAGCCGCGGGCCACCTCAAGTGTGGAGCCGATGGTCGAGCAGGTAGCGGTAGGCCTCGATGATCTCCCGCAGCCGCGCCTCGGCGGCGCGGTCGCCGCCATTGAGGTCCGGATGGTGGCGCTTGGCCAGGAGCTTGAAGCGCCCCTTGAGCTCGGCCAACGTGAAGCCGGCCACGAGCCCGAGTCGGCGCATCATCGCCTGGGCGCGGCTCTCGCCCGGCGTCCGGGCGGCCCGCCGCTCGCTCAGGATCTCGAGCGGGTCGACGAACTCGGCGTCGAGCAGCCGGCCGCCGAGCCGCCAGGTCGGGCGGTGCCAGGTCACGTCGGCGCGGCGGTGACGGTCGATCTCGTCCGGGCTCATGCCCGCGAAGAAGTCCCAGCGCCGGTTGTGCTCGCGCACATGCTCGAGGCACAGCCAGAGGAACGCGCGCAGCTCGGAACGCGACCGCGGCGCCCGGTAGAGGCCCTGGCCGCAACAGCCCGGCCAGGCGCAGGGTCGCGGCGGCGGCCGCTGGCGCTCGGCCCAGGGCCGCGCCAGATGGGCGTCGATCGAGGCGGCGCGGGCGGCGTCCGTCATGACGCGATCATGGCGCCGGGCTCCCCGAGCGGCAAGCCGCGGCGGCCAGCGCCGCGGCCGGCCGACCGCTCCTCAGGCCTCGGCCCCGGGCTCGCCGGCGGCGAGGGCGCGGGCCAGACTGCAGAGCGCGTCCTGGTAGCGGCGGCTCGGCATCGACACGAAGTTGCGCGCCAGCTCCAGAAGCATGCGCTGCTGCGGGGTGGGCTTGAAGCGCTGCTCGCCGTCGAGGCCCTCGAAGAAGTAGCCGACCTCGACGCCGAGTGCCTGGGCGATCGTGAACAGGCGGCCGGCGGCGATGCGGTTGATGCCCTTCTCGTACTTGTGGGCCTGCTGGTAGGTGACGCCGATCAGCTCGGCCATCTGCTGCTGGGTGAGGCCCAGCATGATCCGCCGCTCGCGCATGCGCGCCCCGACGTGGCGGTCGATGTCCTGGGCGCGGGAGCGGCCCGGCCCGGTGCGGGGGACCGCCTTCAAGGTGGAGGTGACCATGCTCGTCTCCCAACCGGCTCGATCCTCGGGGCGGTGGCGCCGCGGCCGGGGGCCGGGCGCACACCGGATGCGGCCGGAAGGTCCGGACCGCGCTCTACCTCGAGGTTAGGCGCCGGGTGGTTGAAACTTCGTTAAGCGAGAACTTACCTCATCGGGCGCAACCTTGGGGTCATTCCCGGGAGCTGCGGTATCCTGGTGCGCGGCCGAGCGCGGAGCCGAGTCTGCGGGGAGGAGGAGGACGATGCGCATCCGAGCCGAGATCGAGCGGCGGCTGATCGCCGGGCTGACGCCCGAGCGGCTGGAGATCGTCGACGAGTCGGCCCGCCACGCCGGCCACGCCGGCGCCCGGCCGGACGGCGAGAGCCATTTCCGGGTGACCGTGGTGAGCGCGGCTTTCGTGGGCCTCGGCCGGCTCGAGCGGCAGCGCCTGGTGAACGGCCTCCTGGCCGATCTGCTGCGCGAGCGGGTGCACGCGCTCGCGCTCGCCTGCCGCGCTCCGGGCGAACCGGGCGGCTGAGCCCGGGCGCGGGGGCTCAGCCGCGGGCCCGCGCGATGGCCTCGAGGATCAGCCGGTGGGCGACCTCGGGCTCGCCCCAGCCCAGCACCTTGACCCATTTGCCGGGCTCGAGGTCCTTGTAGTGCTCGAAGAAGTGGGCGATCCGCGCGAGGTCGATCTCCGGGATGTCGCGGTAGGACCGCACCGACTTGTGGATAGGCGTGATCGTGTCGATCGGCACGGCCAGGATCTTCTCGTCGGGCCCGGCCTCGTCCTGCATCTCGAGCACGCCGATCGGCCGCACCCGCAGCACCGCGCCGGGCACCACCGGCATCCGCCCGACCACCATCACGTCGATCGGATCGCCGTCGCCCGCCAACGTGTTCGGCACGAAGCCGTAATTACAGGGATAAAACATGGTCGTGTAGAGATAGCGATCTACGAAGATGAAACCGGTCCCTTTGTCGAACTCGTATTTGATCGGGTCCGAGCGGAGTGGAACCTCGATCAGGACGTTGAGCTCGAACGGTGGGTTACGACCGGGCGGCAGCTTAGCGATGTCCATGGGATCTCCGATTGGCTGGTCAAGGCCAGGCGACGGCAGGCGGCAATGACATCAAGATCGCCTCTGGATTGCCGCCGGTCTCGAGGCCGAAGCGGGTGCCGCGGTCGTAGAGCAGGTTGAACTCGACGTAGCGGCCGCGCCGCACCAGCTGGTGCGCCCGCTCGGCCTCGCTCCACGGCCGGTCCATGTGGCGGCGGACGATCGCCGGATAGGCATCGAGGAAGGCCTCGCCCACGTCCCGGGTGAACGCCAGGTGGCGCTCGAACTCGCCTTCGAGATAGTCGTAGAAGATCCCGCCCACGCCGCGCGGCTCGCCCCGGTGCGGTATGAAGAAGTACTCGTCCGCCCACCGCTTGAAGCGGCCGTAGGCGTCCGCAGCGTAGCCGGCGCAGGCAGCCTCGAGCCGGGCGTGGAAACGGGCCGTGTCCTCGGCGTCGGGAACGATCGGGTTGAGGTCGGCGCCGCCGCCGAACCAGGTCCTCCTGGTGCGGATGTGGCGGGTGTTCATGTGCGCCGGCGGTACGTGCGGCGACCACGGATGGGCCACGAGCGAGATGCCCGAGGCCCAGAAGCGCGGGTCCGCCTCGGCGCCCGGGACCTGCTTGGCGAAGCGCTGGTCGAAGCTGCCGAAGACGGTCGAGACGTTCACCCCGACCTTCTCGAACACCCGACCGCGCATCAGCGCCATGACCCCGCCGCCGCCACCCGGCCTCTGCCAGCGGGTGCGCTCGAACCGGCCCGGCGCCCGGCCGGCCGCGAACGGGCTCCGGCAGTCGTCCTCGATCGCCTCGAAGGCGGCGCAGATCCGGTCGCGCAGGCTCTCGAACCAATCCCGCGCGAGGCGCTGCTCGGCCCCCTCCTGATGCTCGCTCATGCGGCGGTCCCCCCGGCGCCGGCGGCCCGCCGGCGGCGCTCCAGCGCGTCGAGCGCACCGGTCTGCCGGAGCGCCTCGCCGAGCACGATCGCACCGGCGACGACGAGGTTCAACGCGCGCCGCCCGGGTGCCATCGGCACCCGCACGCGGAGACCGGCGCGGGCATGCAGTCCGGCCGGTGCGCCGTGCCGCTCGTTGCCGAGGAGGAACACGTCCGTGCCCGCGTAGCGGGCCGCCGGGTAGGCGAGCTCGGCGCGCGTCGACAGCAGGACGAGGCGGCGACCGCGGACCTCGCACCAGGCGGCGAAGGCCTCGGCGTCGCGATGCCGGAGCCAGGAGACCCAGCCGCCATAGTCGAGCGCCGCCTCGCGGATCCGCCGGTCGGAGAGGGGAAAGCCCAGCGGCTCCACGAGGTGCAGCTCGAGGTCGAGACAGGCGCAGAGCCGCACCGCCGCGCCCAGATTGTGCGGCCGATCGGGCTCGAGCAGCGCCAGCCCCGGTCGCGGATCGGCGCCCGGGCCCGCGGCCGGCGCGTTGCGACTTTCGGTCGCTTGTCCCACCTCCGGACGGTCCTTAGCTTTCGCGGCGCGATGACGGGTGGCCTGCGCCCGTCGCCGCGCGAGCCCGAGGACCCCGTCGATGGCCGAGACGAGCAGCACTGTCCAGCACGGCGATGCCGACACGCGCCGCGACTTCCTCGAGCTGGTCACCTGGGCCACGGCCGGCGTCGGCGCCGCGGCGCTCGCCTGGCCGCTGATCCACCAGATGAACCCTTCGGCGGACGTCCTGGCTCTCGCCT
Organism: uncultured Geminicoccaceae bacterium; assembly: GCA_964504655.1. Lineage (GTDB taxonomy): Bacteria > Pseudomonadota > Alphaproteobacteria > Geminicoccales > Geminicoccaceae > JANXAZ01. Next base: position 534 of record CAZDFD010000014.1, on the reverse strand, counting down.
CGACCGAGGTCGATCTCTCGAAGGTCGCCGAGGGCTCGGCGATCAAGGTCGTCTGGCGCGGCAAGCCGGTCTTCGTGCGCCACCGCACAGCCGAGGAGATCGCGGCCGCAGAGGCGGTCGACGTCGCCTCGCTGCGCGACCCGCAGCCCGACAGCGCCCGGGTGAAGCGGCCCGAATGGCTGATCCTCGTGGGCGTGTGCACGCATCTGGGCTGCATCCCGCTCGGCACGTCGGGCAGCGAGCCGCGCGGCGAGTTCGGCGGCTGGTTCTGCCCGTGCCACGGCTCGCACTTCGACACGGCCGGCCGGATCCGCAAGGGCCCGGCACCGCGCAATCTCGTCGTTCCCGAGTACACCTTCCTGTCCGACAGCGTGATCCGAATCGGCTGAGACGGGACCCAGCGCGCGTCCACGGCAGCAGCCGATCAGCAAGGAATTCGCCATGGCGAGCGAAGCGCCTCCCCTGGTCCTCACGAGCCCGACGCTGCGCTGGATCGAGCACCGCCTACCGCTGATCGGCTTCGGCTATCAGCAC
>CAZDFD010000013.1:10163-60534 GCA_964504655.1 uncultured Geminicoccaceae bacterium | reverse complement strand
TCATCGGCTCCTGGAAGATCATCGCCATGCGCGAGCCGCGCAGCGCCCGCAGCCGCGCCGGCGCGGCGTCGAGCAGGCTCTCGCCCTCGAGCAGGATCCGCCCGCCCACGGGCTCGAGCTGGCCCTTGGGCAAAAGCCCCATCACCGCCTGGGCGGTGACCGACTTGCCGGAGCCGGACTCGCCCACGAGGCAGAGGATCTCTCCCGGTCGCACCACGAGCGAGACGCCGTCGACCGCGCGGTCGCGGTCGGAGCCGGCCGGCAGGGCGACCTCGAGCCGCTCGATCTCGAGGACCGGGCCTGCGGCCGTCACCGGCGCGGCCGCGGCGCGGGCGCGGGGCGGCGCCCGGGGCTCATCGCTTGGAGCGCGTGTCGCCGACGTAGGTGCAGGTGACCCGCGCCACGCCCGGTGCCTCGGTCGTGTCCTCGATGAGCACCTGGTCGGCGAAGTCGCAGACCAGCGCCGCCACCCGGGTCGCGGCGATGCTCGCGGGCGTCAGGCTCACGACCAGGACGTCGTCCTTCTTGCACTTCTTGGTGCGGTCGCGGAGCTGGCCCTCGCCGGTCACGGTGCCGTTCGCCTCGCAGAGCTGGCCGCTCTTGTCGGCCGCCGCGACCGGGCCGGCCAGGGCCAGGACGAGGCTCAGCGCGGCCGCCCCCGCGAGGACCCGGCGGGCCGGCTCAGGCGAGGTCGACGGCATGGCGTTTGAGGTCCTCGAGGCCGCACCAGTCGAGCGCGCGCCGGTGGGTGGCGGCGAGCACCACCCGCGGCGCCTTGCCGGCCAGTAACGCCTCTTGCCAGCGCGGCGCGCACAGGCACCAGCGGTCGCCGGGCTGGAGGCCCGGGAAGGCGTATTCCGGCCGCGGCGTCGAGAGATCGTTGCCGCGGGCGCGCGAGAAGGCCAGGAACTCCTCGGTCATGACCGCGCAGACCGTGTGCGAGCCGACATCCTCGGGCCCGGTGTCGCAGCAGCCGTTGCGGTAGAAGCCGGTCCGCGGCCGGCTCGAGCACTCGGCCAGGGGCTCGCCCAGCACGTTGCGCCGCGGCTCCGGCGCGCCCGCCTCCTCGCGCATCCTTCCGCCTCCAGCGCGACCGCGTTTCCTCTTCCCCGGCAAGCTGCCATCCCGGGGCCGCGAGGGCAAGCGCACGGCCCCTCGGCGCGGCATCGGCCGGTCGCGCTGCTGCTCCGGCGGGGGCCCGGATGCCGCCGCGCCGTGGCACACGTCGCGCTCGATCCGCCAGGCCACCGGCTGCAGGCGTGGCAGGGCATCCTGGTTGTTGTTGGCGATCGGGTGCGGCCGGTCGCAGAAGCCGTCGCCGTTCAGGTCCCGGCAGACCGGTCGGTCCCTCTCCCAATGGTTGCCGCCGACCGGCGCGGGCAGCTCGAAGACCGCGCTCGGGGCGAAGTCCATGGCGTCCGAGGCCGCGAGGAAGTTGTTGAGCGCGACCAGGGCCGGACGCGGGGTCAAGAGCACCTCGACGCCCGGGTCGGTGCCGTCGGCGAGGTCGTTGCACAGGATCCGCGGGCCGTTGGCGTTCACGACCATCACGCCCACATCGCTCGACGCGATGATATTGAACATCACGAGATCGTCCTGCGCACCGTCGAGCTCGATGCCGGAGCCGAGATCGGCGAGCTGGCTCTCGACCACCCGGTTCCGTGTGCTGCCGATCAGCCTGATGCCGTGTCGACCCGGGCCCTCGACCGCATTGGCGCGGACCAGGCTGTCGTCGGTCCACCAGAGCCCGATCGCCTCGGAGCCGGCCTGCAGGACCGTGTTCTCGGCGATCTCGCAGCCGGCCCCGCGGGTCACGACGATCCCACGCGTGGCATCGCGGATGCGGTTGCCGGCGACGGTGCAGGCGGTCACGTTCTCGAGGCAGATCGCGCAGGGCTCGAGGTTGAGCGGACCCCGGGGCCCGCGCGGCGCGCCCGCCTCGACCCCGCGCACGACGTGGCCGCCGCCGCCGCTCAGGTGGATGCCGATCCAGTAGGGGCCGAGCTTGACGTTCCGGATCTCGATCCGCGCGCGGTCCTCCGCGGCGATCGAGACGAGCGGGCCCGCGACCGGGCTCACGACGTGGCCGGCGCCGTCGAGCACGATCCCGTCGGCGGCCAACGTGATCGAATCGTGCACGTCGCGATCGAGGGTGCAGACCGGTGCGGCCCATGTGCCGATCCGGGCGCAGTCGCCGCCGCCGGGGCTCGTGTCGATCACGTAGGCCCCGGCCCGGCCCGGCAGCCCGGCCGAGAGGAGAAGGAGGGCGAGCGCGGCTTGGTGCGGGCTCAGAGCCGGCGCACGAGCTTGGGGTCGAGCACGTCGCGCAGCCCGTCGCCGAGCATGTTCACGGCGAGCACGGTCGTAGCGAGGAACAGGCCCGGGAACAGGATGTTGTGCGGGAACACGCGGAACAGCGTGCGGCCCTCGGCCATGATGTTGCCCCATGTCGGGATGTCGGTCGGGATGCCGACGCCGAGGAACGAGAGGATCGCCTCGACCAGGATCGCGGAGGCCGCGATGTAGGTGCCCTGCACGATCAAGGGCGCCAGCGTGTTCGGCAGGACGTGGCGCCAGAGGAGGAGCGGCAGGCGGGTGCCCACGGCCACCGCCGCCTCGACATAGGGCTCCTCGCGCACCTGCAGGACGACCGAGCGGACGAGGCGCACCACCCGCGGCACCTCGGGCACGACGATCGCCAGGATCACGGTCAGGAGCCCGGCGCCCCAGAGCGCCACGAGGGCGAGCGCCAAGAGGATCCCGGGGATCGCCATGAGCCCGTCCATGATCCGCATCACCACGGCGTCGAGCCAGCGCAGATAGCCGGAGACGAGCCCGACCAGGAGGCCCAGTGCCACGGCGAGGGCCGCCACCGTGGCGCCGACCACGAGCGAGATCCGGGCGCCGTAGAGCACCCGCGAATAGACGTCGCGGCCGAGGCTGTCGGTGCCCATCCAGTGGACCACCCGCTGCTCGCCGCCGCGGGCGTCGGTGACCACCCGCTCGAACCCGGGCCGCTTGTTGCGGTTGGCCGGATCGATCGTCACCGGGTCGCGGGTGCCGAGCCAGGGTGCGGCGAGCGCCACGAGGGCCATGAGCAGGAGGAGGAAGCCACCGGCGAGGATGCCCGAGTGGCCGAGCAGCCGGCGGCCGAGCGGGGTCGGTCCGCGCGCCGGGACGGCCTCGGAGACCGGCTCGAGCAGCGGCAGGTCCTCGGCCCGCGCGCTCAATAGCGGATCCTCGGGTCGAGGACGGTGTAGGCGAGGTCGATCAGGAGGTTCACGAGCACGTAGAGGGCCGAGAACACCAGGATCACGCCCTGGATCGTCGGGTAGTCGCGCCCCAGCACGGCATCGACCGTGAGCCGGCCGAGGCCCGGGATGTTGAAGACGCTCTCGGTCACGACCACGCCGCCGATCAGGAGCGCGATGCCGAGCCCGATCACGGTCACGATCGGCACCGCGGCGTTGCGGAGGCCGTGGCGCAGGAGCACGGCGCTCTCCTTGAGGCCCTTGGCGCGGGCGGTGCGGACATGGTCCTCGCCCAGGACCTCGAGCAGGCTCGCCCGGGTGATCCGCGCGACGAGCGCGATGTAGATCACGGCGAGCGCGCAGGAGGGCAGCACGAGCTGGGTGAGGAACGGCCCGAACCCGGCCGAGAGCGGCCGGTAGCCCTGCACGGGGAGCCACTGCAGCTGAATCGCGAAGACGTAGATGAGCGCGTAGCCGAGCACGAACACCGGCACCGAGAAGCCGAGCACCGAGAAGCCCATGACCAGGCGGTCGAGGAGCGTGCCGTGGCGCCAGGCGGCGAGCGTGCCGAGCGGGACCGCCACGACCACGGTGACCAGCATGGTCGTCGTGGCGAGGGCCAGGGTCGGCCCGATGCGCTGCGCGATCAGGGTCGCCACCGGCGTCTTGAAGAAGAACGATTCGCCGAGATCGCCGGTCACGACCTTGCCGAGCCAGAGCGCGAACTGGACCAGGATCGGCTGGTCGAGGCCGAGCTTGCCGCGGATCTCGGCGATCTGCGCGGCGGTCGCGTTGTCGCCCGCCAGGATCGCCGCCGGATCGCCCGGGGTCAGCCGCAGCATGAGGAAGACCAGGAGTGCGACCGTCAGGAGGACCGGGACGGTGGCGAGCGCGCGGCGGAGCACGAAGCCGAGCAAGGCGCTCAGGCCGGAGGGTTCGGGTGGGCGGCGGGCTCCTCGGGGAGGAGGCCCTCGTAGAGTGCCTCGAGCGGGATCTCGACCGCGAGGTCCTCGAGACGGAGCACGTCGCCCGGGCCGAGATCGAGCAGCCGCCAGAAGGGACCCGTGCGGGCATAGTGCTCGACCGCGCAGCGATCGGCCGCGAGCAGCAGCAGGTGGCGGACCGAGGGCAGGCGGCGGTAGGCGGGGAGCTTGATGCCGCGGTCGGCGCCGGCGGTCGTGGGCGAGAGGATCTCGGCGATCAGCACCGGCTCCGGGCACCAGCGCTCCTCGCCCTGGACCGGCGCGCAGCTCACCGCCAGATCCGCCACGTAGAAATCGTGCGCCGACCAGGGAAGGAGGATCCCGGCCTCCACCTCGGCGGCATAGGGTGCACGCAGCGCGGCGCCGAGCCGGTGCGCCAAGCGGGCGGCCAGACGGCCGTGCGCCCGCGGGGGCGGGGCCATCATGACGATCTCGCCGCCCACGAGCTCGTAACGAGCGTCACCCTCGCCCTCGAAGGCGAGGAACTCCTCCACCGTCACGAGCTTGCGGGCCGGCTCCGCCATCGCACCCTCCGCGCCCGACTCTAGCGCGGCCGGCCGCGCCGCGCGAGCCGTCCCCCCGGCCGTCCCCCGGCGCCCTCGGCGGCTCAGCCCTTCTTCTCGATGTTCCACATGTAGGGCACCGGGCCCTGGAGCACGCCCGAGACCGCCTTGCGGATCGCCATCGGCTGGTACCACTGGCCCATCCAGCCGTGCGTCGTGCCCTGGCTCGCCACGTAGACCTGGATCTCCTCGGCGAGCTTCTTCTGCTTGGCCTGGTCGGTCTCCTCGGCGAAGGCGCGCTTCAGGCCCTCGAGCTTCTTGTCGTCGAACCAGCCGAAGAAGCCCTTCTCGCCGGTGGCGTTGAGCCCGGCCGTGCTGATCGGGTTCAAGATGTCGGCCGCGACCCAGGAGGTCATGAAGGCGTTCCAGCCGCCCTCCGAAGGCTTCTCCTTCTTGGCCCGCCGGGCGACCAGGGTCTGCCAGTCCATCGACACCATCTCGACCTTGAAGCCGCCCTTCTCGAGGAGCTGCTTGGCCACGGGCGCCAGGTTGGCCAGCACCACGAGGTCGGTCGAGTGCATCAAGAGGACGGGCGTGCCGTCGTAGCCGGCCTCCTTGAGGAGCGTCCGGGCGCCCTCGAAGTCCGACTTCAGCATCACCTCGCCGCCCTTGTCGGTGGCGAAGGTCGTGCCGCACACGAACATCGCGGCACAGGTCTTGTAGTAGCGCGGGTCGCCGATCACCGCCTTGAGGAAGTCCTCCTGGTTCAGGGCCTTCAGGGCCGCCAGGCGGATCTTCGGGTTGTCGAACGGCGGGTGCAGGCTGTTGAAGCGGAACATGTACTGGTTGCCGAGCGTGTTCCAGTCGAACAGCCGGACGCTCTGCTCCGCCTCGAGCACCGGCAAGAGATCGTGCGGCGGCGCCTCCATCAGGTCGATCTCGCCCGAGATCAAGGCGTTGACCGCGGTCTGGTGGTCCGGCATCGAGATCCACTCGACCCGGTCGACCTTGGCGACCTTGCCGCCGGCGGCCCAGGAGGGCGGCTCGCTGCGCGGCTTGTAGCCCTTGAACTGCTCGTAGACCGCGATGTTGCCGGGCTTCCAGAGGTCCTTGCGGAACAGGAACGGACCGGAGCCCGTATAGTCGGTGATCTGCTCGGTGCCCGGGGTCTCGGCCACCCGCTTGGGCATCACGAACGGCACGTTCGAGGACGGCTTGCCGAGCGACAGCAGCACGAGACCATAGGGCTTCTTGAGGACCAGCTCGACGGTCCGCGCGTCCTTGGCCTCGAGCCGCTCGAGGTAGGTCGCGAGCAGGAGGCCCATGGTGTCGCGCGAGGCCCAGCGCTTGATCGAGGCGACGGCGTCCTCGGCGGTGACCGGCTGGCCGTCGTGGAAGGAGAGCCCGTCGCGCAGGACGAAGCGGTAGGTCAGGCTGTCGTCGCTGACGGTCCAGTTCTCGACCATCTGCGGGCGGATCTCGCCCTTCTCGTCCATGGCAAACAATGTGTCGTAGACATTGTAGCCATGGTTGCGGGTGATGTACGCCGTGGTCCAGATCGGGTCGACGATCTTGAGATCGGAGTGCATGACCGCCTTGAGCACGGTCTCGGCCGTCGCCGTCCCGCTGCCGGCGAGCAGCGCGACGCCGATCGCGGTCACCCCCGACCGAACGCTCTTCCGCCAGGTCATCTCGTCCTCCCCTCTGGCTCGTCGGCCGGTGCCTGCCCGAGCCCGGCCGGGGGCGAGTGTAGCGGGCGAGGCCGGGCCGGCAAGGCTGGGTCCGCCGGGCCGGGCTTGGAGCCGGCGGCGGCGGCCGCTATCTGTGCGGGGGGCGGTGCGCGGGGAGGCTTCGTGCGGCGGGTCCTGGCGGCTCTGGTGGTGCTCGTGCTGTGGCCGCTCGCGACACTCGCCGGCCCGGCCGAGGTCCGCCTGTTCGCGCGGAGCGAGGGCATCGTCGACGTCGAGGGCTTCCTCGAGACGGTCGAGAGCCTGCGCCGGACGAAGAGGCTGCCGGCGCGCTACCTCTCCAAGCAGGAGGCAGCCAAGCTCGGCTGGGAGCCCGGGGTCGATCTCTGCACCGTGGCGCGCGGCCGGGCGCTCGGCGGCAGCCGGTTCGGCAACCGCGAGCGCCGGCTGCCCGAGAAGCGCGACCGCAAATGGTTCGAGGCGGATCTCGACTTCTTCTGCGGCTCGCGCGGTCCCAAACGCCTGGTGTGGTCGAGCGACGGCCTGATCTACCTGACCACCGACCACTACGAGACCTTCAAGGCGGTGCCGCCGTGACCGCCCCAGCCCGCCGCTGCCGCCTCGATGGCCGCAGTGGGACGCGTGCCGCGGTGCTCGCCCGGCTCGCCCGCGAGCTCGGCTTTCCCGCCCATTTCGGCCGCAACCTCGATGCGCTCTACGACGTGCTGACGACCGACCTCGGGGGGCCGATCGAGATCGTCTGGCGCGGCGGCCGGGAGCGGCTCGCGGCCGACCCCGAGCTCGGCCCCGTGCTCGCGACCCTCGAGGCGGCGGCCCGCGCCCGCTCCGACCTGCGGCTCGAGGTCCTGGGGCCCGCCCGGTGAGCGAGCCGCCCGAGGTCCGGCCGCTGTTCGCGGCCGAGGCCATCGCCCGGCGGGTCGAGGAGCTCGGCCGCGCGATCGCCACGACGCTGCCGGCCGAGTTCACCATGGTCGGGCTCCTGAAGGGGGCGTTCGTCTTCACCGCCGATCTCGTGCGCGCCCTCGACCGCGCGGGCATGCGGCCGCGGGTCGAGTTCCTCCAGGTCTCCTCCTACGGGCTCGGCACCGAGAGCAGCGGTGCCGTCAAGGTGATCGGCGAGATGCCGGGCTCGATCGGCGGCCAGAGCGTGCTCCTGGTCGACGACATCCAGGACACCGGCCGGACGCTCGCCTACACCTGCGAGCTCCTTGTGCGCAACGGCGCCGCGCGCGTGTGGACCTGCGCGCTGCTCGACAAGCCGTCGCGCCGGGTGGTCGACATGCGGCTCGACTTCGTGGGCTTCGAGATCCCCGACCTGTTCGTCGTGGGCTACGGCATCGACTGGGCGGAGCGCTACCGCCACCTGCCCTACATCGGTACGGTCGGGGGCACGGTCGGGGGCACGGTCGGGTGAGGCCCGGCGGCGTGGCCAATCCGATCGGCGTCATCTCGATGCTCTACGCCCGGCCGTTCCGGGACGAGCATCTGGCGCTCCTGCCGGCGATCCGCGCCGCCGGCTGCGACCATCTGGAGCTGCTCGTGCCGGAGCCGGGCGAGCTCGACCCCGTTGCCACCCGGGCGGCGCTCGAGGCCGCCGGCATGGGCGTCATCCTGGCCGCGCGGGTCGACCGCGGCCGCGACCTCGCCAGCCCCGACCCGGCGGCGCGGGCGGGCGGGCTCGCCTATCTGCGGCGCTGCGTCGAGCTGGCGGCGGCGCTGGGTGCCGGGATCGTGGGCGGGCCGCTCTACGGAGCACCCCTGGTGTTCGCCGGCCGCGCGCCCGAGCCGATCGAGGAGGCGGAGCGGGCGCGCCGCGTCGAGCGGGTGGTCGAGGGCCTCGCCGCCGCGGCGCGGATCGCCGCGGCCGAAGGTGTGCGGCTCGCCCTCGAGCCCCTGAACCGCTTCGAGACCGACCTCGCCAGCACCACCCGGCACGGGCTCGAGCTCTGCGCCGCGGTCGACCATCCGGCCCTCGGCCTCCTGCTCGACACCTTCCACCTGAACATCGAGGAGCCCTCGATCGGCGAGGCGATCCGCGCCGCCGGGCCCCGCCTCGTGCACTTCCAGGCCAACGAGAACCATCGGGGCTTCCCGGGCTCGGGCCATGTCGACTGGCTCGAGGTGGCGCGGGCGCTCGCGGCGATCGGCTACAGCGGGCCGATCACCCTCGAGCCGTTCCGGCGCGAGGACGAGCGCCCGGGCGTGCCCCTGGCGCGCTGGCGGCCGCCCGCGGAGCCGCCGCACGGGGAGCTCGGGGCGAGCGTCGCCTTCCTGCGCGGCGTGCTCGCGAGCGCGGCGCGGCGGACCGGGCGATGAGCCTGCGGCTCGGGTGGATCGGCTGCGGCGTGCACGCCAACGCCATGCTCCTGCCGCAGCTCGCCCGTCTGCCGGTCCGCCTCGTGGCACTCTGCGACGTCGATCCCGAGCGGCTCGCGCGGACCGCCGAGCGCTGGTCGGTGCCGGTCGAGGCCAGGACCCGCGACTGGCGGGAGCTCCTGGCCCGAGCGGATCTCGACGCCCTGGCGGTCGCGGCCGGCCCCGCGGTCCACGCCGAAGTCGCGCTCGCTTCGATCGACCGCCGCCTGCCGGTGTTCGTCGAGAAGCCGCCGGCGGCCGACGCCGCGACCGCCCGGCGGGTCGCCCTGAGCGCCGCACGGGCCGGGGTGCCGGTCGTGGTGGGCTTCATGAAGCGCTTCGCCACGGCCAACCGGATCGCCCGCACCATCCTCCGCGATCCGGCCTTCGGCCCGCGCGCCTCCTTCCTCGGCGCCTACGTCACCGCTCCCGGCTATTTCCTCGGCAATCCAGACTATTCGGGCTTCTATCTCCACCACTGCGTGCACTATTTCGACCTCGTGCCTCATCTGATGGGCGAGGTCGCGTCGGTGAGTGTCCGACGCTACCAGCTTGCGCCCGGCAAGCTCGCGCTCCATCTGAGCTTCGTCTTCGAGGGCGGCGGGCTCGGCTCGCTGGTCATGGGCAACCACCAGTCGCGGGGCGTGCCCTGCGAGTGGTGGCAGGTGATGGGCGACCATCAGCGGGTCGAGGTCCGCAACGTCCACGAGGTCCGCTGGCTGCGCGACCCGCCCTTCAAGGCCGAGCGGCCGGAGGCGACGCTCGAGGACGGGGTCGACACGCTCGTCTGGGAGCCCAACCAGACCGCCGCGGTCGACGAGGACCACAAGGGCTACCGGGCGCTGCTCGAGGGCTTCCTGCGGGCGGCCCGGGGCGAGGCGGTCGAGGCGCTGCCGACCGCCGCCGACGGGGCGCGCGCCCTGGAGCTGCTCGAGCGCGCCCTGGGGCCACTCTGAGCGGTTGCCGCTTGGCAAGTGACGAGCGGCACGCCACCTTGCGGTCCGGAGAGACGCCTCGGATCGGGGGAGGGCTGCCATGCGCGCTCGGCGTGGGCTGGTGGCGGGCTGCCTCGCACTCTCGCTGGCCGCTTGCCTGGATGGCGGCGGCGACGGTTGGGGACCCGGCTACGGCGTCGCCACGGGCTACGGCGCCGGCGGCGGCCGCAGCGGCGAGCGCTGGATCGAGCCGAGCCCGGGGGTCCGCTGCGACACCTGGGAGCGGGTCTGCTACGACCGCGGCGGGCCCGAGCTGTCCTTGACCCGCGATCGGTTCGGCAAGAGCGCCGCCAAGGACCTCGAGGACCGGATCGGCGGCAACTGGCGCACCGACACCCGCTACAACCCCAAGGAAGGGGTCAAGTGCGACCTCGAGGACGAGCTCTGCGAGAAGCGCGGCGAGGTCGACTACAAGAACACCCGCCAGCAGTTCGGCCGCAAGCCGGCGCTCGAGGCGCAGCAGCCGGACGGCACGATCCAGGCGCGCCGCAAGGTCACCTGCGACCCGGCGAGCGAGGTCTGCGTCAAGAACGAGCGGCCGACGGTCGACCAGACCCGCTGGGTGTTCGGCGACCGCGCCGCCCGCAACCTCAAGAAGCAGCTCAAGGAGTAGCGTCGGAGCGGGGGCCGGAGGGGGCGAGCACGCCCACCACCCGCTGGTCGAAGTCGACGATCGTGCCGGTCATGAGCGCCGATTCCTCGGACGCCAGGAAGCAGATCGCGCGCGCCGCGTCCTCGGCGGTCAAGAGCCGGCCCATCGGCTGGCGCGCCCCCTCGAGCTCGACCCAGTTCTCGGGCCGGCCGTGCACGCGGGTCTGCACCAAGTGCTCGGAGGGCGTCACCGTCCAGCCGAGGTTGAGGCCGGTGACGCGGATCCGGTCGCGGATCACCGCCGCCGCGACGTTGCGGGTGACAGCCGCGAGCGCGCCCTTGGCCGCCACGTAGGGCGCCAGATAGTCGGGGCCGCTCCAGATCGTCTGCGAGATCACGTTGACGATGGTGCCGCCGCCGGCCCGCCGCAGCCAGGGCAGGATCCGCTGGATCAGGAAGAACGGGGCCCGGGCGTCGACCGCCATCATGCGGTCGAACAGCTCGGGGGTGGTGTCGTCGATCGTGCCGCGATCGGTCAGGGCGGCGGCGTTGACCAGCCCCGAGAGGGCGCCGAAGCGGGCGCCGGCGCGGTCGATCGCGGCCCGGCAGGCCTCGACCTCGGCGAGCTCGACCACGATCGGCTCGCAGGCCGTGCCGGCGGCCGCGAGCTCGGCCGCGAGCGCCTCGATCCCGGCGCGGTTACGGTCGAGGAGTGCCAGGCCCGCCGCCCGGCGCGCCGCCATGAGCCGCGCCGTCGCCTCGCCGACGCCCTGGGCGGCGCCGGTCACGACCATCACCCGGCCCGCGAACGACCAGGGCTCGGCTCGTGGCGGCACGGCTCAGGGCTTCCGGTTCAGGAAGTTGAGCGGCAGGCCCGGACGCGGCCAGGGCACCTCCACGAGCCGGCCCGAGAGCGAGAGGGTGACGTAGGCGGTGCGCAGATCCGGCCCGCCGAAGCAGAGGTTGGTCGTCATCCGGTCGGGCATCGGAACGAACTCGACCAGCGAGCCGTCGGGCGCGATCACGCTGATCCCGCCGGTCGCGAGCGTCGCCACGCAGACATGGCCCGAAGCCTCGACCGCGAGGCTGTCGAAGCGCTTGAGCTCGCGGCCGCCCGACTGGTGGACGAGCCGGCCGCCGTGCGGCGAGGGGTAGGGGTGCTCGAGGACCTCGCCCGGGCCGGTGACGTCGAAGGCCCAGAGCCGCGCCCCCTCGGTCTCCGCCACGTAGAGGGTGCGCTCGTCGGGCGACAGGCCGATCCCGTTCGGGGTCAGCACCGGGTAGGCGACCTCCTTGACCTCGCGACCGTCGGGCGAGAGCCAGTAGACGCCGCCCCAGTCGACGTCATGCGGTCGCCGCTTGCCGAGATCGGTGAACCAGATGGCACCCGTGCGGTCGACCACGAGATCGTTCGGGCCCTTGAGCCGCCGGTCGGGCAGGCCGCGCGTGACGACCTCGACCCTGCCGGTCGCGAGATCGACCCGCTCGATCCGACCGAAGAGATAGTCGTGCGCCTGCCAGGCGGGGCGCAGCCCCTGGCCGGGCTCGTGGGTGAACTCGAAGCCGCCGTTGTTGCAGACATAGGCGGCACCGTCGGCGCCGATCGCGAGGCCATTGGGTCCGCCGCCGGTCTCCGCGACGACCGACACCGTGCCGTCCGCGGCGATCCGGCTCACCGTGCGGCGGGCGATCTCGACCAGAAGGAAGCTGCCGTCCGGCATCGCCACCGGCCCCTCGGGGAACAGCAGCCCCGTCGCGATCGTCCTGATCTCGGCCATCGCCCGCCCCCCCTCGTCGGCGGCGCGCATCCTGGCGGCGACGGCCGCGCCCGGCAAGGCGGCACGGCGCAGGGGGCCCGCGCGGGCGGGACCGCAGCCTCAGTCCTGTCCGGGCTCCGCCGGGGCCAGGCGCTCGAAGTGGCGGCGCAGGCGGTCGAGGTCGGGTGTGCGGCCGGTGAACAGCGCGAAGGCGTGCGCGGCCTGGTGGATCGCCATGCCGGAGCCGTCGAGGGTGCGGCAGCCGCGCGCCCGGGCGGCGGCGAGAAGGGCCGTGCGGAGCGGGACGTAGACGATGTCGGCGACCCAGAGGTCGGGGTCGAGCAGCGCCTCCGGCAGCGGCAGGCCCGGATGGCCGGCCATGCCCACGGGCGTGGCGTTGACGAGGCCGGAGGCGCCGGCCAGCGCCGGTTCGAGCCGGTCGACCGCGGCGGCCCGCCGGCCGAGGCGGGCGGCGAGCGCCGCGGCGCGGCCGCGGTCGAGATCGTGGATCAGCAGGCGACCGGCGCCGAGCTCGAGGAGTGCTCTGCCCACGGCGGCGCCGCCGCCGCCGGCGCCCACGAGCACCACCCGCTCGAGCGGCGCCCCGGGCAGGCCGGCCCGGAAGGCGGCGGCGAAGCCGGTGACGTCGGTGTTGTGGCCGATCCGCCGGCCGCCCTCGAGGAGCACGGTGTTGACCGCCCCGACCGCGGCCGCCTCGGGTGCGAGCTCGTCCAGATGCGCGACCACCGCCTGCTTGGCCGGATGGGTGACGTTGAGGCCGCGGAAGCCCAGCCGCTCGGCGGCCCCAAGCAGCTCGGGCAGGGCCTCGACGCCGAGCCCGAGCGGCTCGAGGTCGATCGTCCGGTAGAGCACGCGCAGGCCGAGCGCGTCGCCCTCGAGCTCGTGCATGCCGGGGGTGCGCGAGGCCTGGATCCCGGCACCGATCAGGCCCAGGAGGAAGGAGGGGGGGCGCATCCGATCCCGATCTCGAAGCCGAACGTCCAAGGCGCACCAGCACGCCGCGCCTCCTGGCGGCACGGGTCACTTCCGCCGCGCCCGATCCGCGGACGGCCCGGGCGGCGGGCGCTCCGCGCCGCCCGGGGAACTTGCGGCGGCCGGCCCCGGCCGGCAAGGGGAGCGCCCGGCTCAACCCCGCGGAACGCAGGGACCTTCGACGACCAGGGTGCGCCTGCGCTCGACGATCGCGTCGTCGACGGGACACTGCCAGATCGCCCGGTAGGTGTACGCGCAGGCGCCGATCGCAGCCGAGGGCTCCGGGCTCGTGGCCGAAACCGTCGGATGCCAGCTCACCTCGCCGCGCACCAGGCGCCAGCGCCCGAGCGGGCAATCCCCGCAGGAGGGTGCCATGTCGGCCGGGGTCCCGGGCCCGAAGGGCGATCGCTCGAAGCGCCCCGAGCGGGCCTCCGGATCGACGCAGTCCGGCCGCAGGACGAGCCCGTAACGGTGCACCAGCCGGGTCGAACCGGAGCCGCCGGTCACCCGCTCCAGGCGACCTGCATAGGTTCCGTCGGGCTTCGCTTCGAGCCCGGCCAGGAGTTCGGCCAGCATCGGCTCGCCGAGCGGCCCGGGATGGAGGATTCCCGGGGCCGGCCCGCACGCCGCCACCGCTCCGGCCGCCGGCTGCGGGTCGTGCAGCGCGAGGGCCAGCCGCCCGGCCGGGTCGCGCCGGCCCTCCAGCCGCGCGGCGAAGTGCGCCGGCGCGAGGCTTTGCGCGCAGCGCGGCGCGAGCGGTCCGCTCGGCACCGGAATCTCCTGTTCCTGACGCCCGGTGAGCTGCCCTTCGAGGCGGCCCCCGGGGCCCTCGCGCAGCCAGACCCGGGCCTCGCCGCGAACCCGCAACGCCCAGGCCGGGGGCTCGGGCTCGATGGCGTAGGTGAGCTCTCCGATCCAGGCGGCCGAGGCCTCGACGGCGGCCGCCGGGCCGCCGACCGCCGCCGACCAGGGGACGAGCGCCATCAGGGCGGCGAGCCGGCCCCGGCGGCGGCCGCGGCCGAGCCCGGTCGCCCGGGCGGGCTCAGCCCGGCCGTGCCACGAGCAGCCGGGCCAGATGGCGCAGCGCCAGGAGATAGCCATGGGCACCACAGCCGGCGATCACCCCCGTCGCTGCCAGCGAGACGTAGGAGTGCTGGCGGAAGGTCTCGCGCTTGTGGATGTTGGAGAGATGCACCTCGACGATCGGCACCGGGCAGGCGAGGAGCGCATCCAGGATCGCGATCGAGGTCGTGGTGAAGCCGGCGGGGTTGATGATCAGCCCCTGGGCCTTCTCGCGCGCCTCCTGGATCCAGTCCACGAGCACGCCCTCGTGGTTGGACTGGCGGAAGACCAGCTCGAGCCCGAGCTCGGCGGCGAGCACCCGGCACGCGGCCTCGACGTCCGCGAGCGTGTCGCGGCCGTAGATCTCGGGCTGGCGCTTGCCCAGGAGATTGAGGTTCGGTCCGTTGAGGACGAAGACGACCGGTGCCGCCACGGCCGGCCCTCCGCTCAGCCGCGCTCGGTGGTGGGATCGATGGTCTTGCCGATCTCGACGATCCGGCTCGCCGGGAAGCCGCTGATCCGGGCGTGCTCGTGGATGATCGCCTCGTCCTTGGCGAGGTAGACGCAGAAGGTGCGGTCGGCGGCGACGTAGCTCTCGACCCACTGGATGTCGGGGCCGAGCTGGCGGAGCACCTCGTTCGAGCGGCCGGCCGCGGCCCTGAGCTGCTCGCGCTCGAGGGTGCCCGCACCCGGGATCTCGCGCTCGATGATGAACCGCTTGAGGGCCATGCTCCGCTCCCCTGTCGCCCGGTACGCCCCCGGGCGGGCGCCGCCCCGGCGACGGCGGCGCGGAGCTAAGCTCGCCGGACGCGGAAAGAAAAGGGGCCCGGGGTGACCCCCGGGCCCAGTCTTGGAGGAGAATACAAGGAAAGACGTCCCGCTTGCCCGACGGGACGATGCGCCACCCTCAGCTACAACCGGAGGTCGAGCCGCAGGTGTCGCATTTCAGGCAGGTGCCGTTCCGCACCAGCGTGAAGTTGCCGCACGAGCCGCACGGATCGCCCTCGTAGCCCTTGAGGCGGGCGATCTGCGCCTGCTCGGCGCGGCTGATGGTGAGGCCGCGGGCGGGCTCGGCCGGCTGGCCGCCGCCGCCCGTGGGGCCGAGACGCTTCGAGGGGGCTCCGGCCGGGGCCTCGGCGAGGCCGCCGCCGGCACCCCCGGCCAGAAGACGGAGGTTGCCGCGCACGAAGCCCGCGGAGGCGAGCTGGGCGACCTTCTCGAAGCCGAGATCACCCTCCTTGGCACCCTTGCCGATCGAATCGTGGCGGACCTCGTTCGGGTCGATGTTGGCGAGGTCGGTCCGCCCGAGATAGGAGACCGCCAGCTCGCGGAAGATGTAGTCGATCACCGAGGTCGCCATCTTGATGGTGTCGTTGCCCTGGACCGGGCCCGACGGGTCGAAGCGGGTGTAGGCGAACGCCTCGACGAACTCCTCGAGCGGCACGCCGTACTGCAGGCCGATCGAAATCGCGATGGCGAAGCTGTTCATCAGCGAGCGGAAGGCGGCCCCTTCCTTGTGCATGTCGATGAAGATCTCGCCGAGCGTGCCGTCCTCGTACTCGCCGGTCCGCAGGTACACCTTGTGGCCGCCGACCACGGCCTTCTGGGTGTAGCCCTTGCGGCGGCTCGGCAGCTTGCGGCGCTCGGTCAGCCAGCGCTCGACCACGCGCTCGGCGACCTCGACCACCTTCTGCACCTGCGGCCGCGGCGCCGCCGGCTCCTCCTCTTCCTCCTCGAGCGGCTCGAGGGCCAGGGTCGAGGCCAGGGGCTGCGAGAGCTTCGAGCCGTCGCGGTAGAGTGCCAGCGCCTTGAGGCCGAGCCGCCAGCCCTCGAGATAGGCCTCGGCGCAGTCCTCGACGGTGGCCCGGGCCGGCATGTTGATGGTCTTCGAGATGGCGCCGCTGATGAACGGCTGGGCGGCCGCCATCATCAGGATGTGGGACCGGGTCGAGAGGAACCGCCGGCCGGTCCGCCCGCACGGGTTGGCGCAGTCGAACACCGCCAGATGCGCCTCCTGGAGGTGCGGCGCGCCCTCGACCGTCATGGTGCCGCAGCACCAGGCGTTGGCGGTCTCGATCTGCTCCCGGGAGAAGCCCAGCCGCTCGAGCAGGTTGAGCTTGGGATCGGCGAGCTCGGCCTCGGTCAGCCCGAGCCGCTCGCGGCAGAAGGCGTCGCCGAGCACGAAGCGATTGAAGGCGTAGCGGATGTCGAAGGCGGTCGGCAGCGCCGCCTCGAGCCGGCGCAGCGCCTCCTCGGTGAAGCCGCGGGCGCGCAGCGCCGCGTGGTCGAGGCCGGGCGCCCCGTCGAGCGTGCCGCGGCCGACCGCGTAGGCGGTGATCGCCTCGATCTGGCGGTCGTCGTAGCCGAGCGTCTCCAGCGCCTTCGGCACCATCCGGTTGATGATCTTGAAGTAGCCGCCGCCGGCGAGCTTCTTGAACTTGACCAGCGCGAAGTCCGGCTCGATCCCGGTGGTGTCGCAGTCCATGACGAGGCCGATCGTGCCGGTGGGCGCGATCACCGAGACCTGGGCGTTCCTGACGCCGATGCGGTCGGCCGCGGCCACCGCCTCGTCCCAGGCGCGGCGTGCGGCGGCGAGCAGCCCGGCGTCCGGGCAGGCCGAGGCGTCGAGCGGCACCGGCAGGGTGCCGAGGCCCTCGTAGCCCTCGCTCAGGCTCTGGGCGGCGCGGCGATGGTTGCGCAGCACCCGCAACAGGTGCGGGCGGTTCTCGGCGAAGCCCGGGAACGGGCCGAGCGCCTCCGCCATCTCGGCCGAGACCTGATAGGCCTCTCCGGTCATGAGCGCGGTGATCGCGGCGCACATCGCCCGACCCTCGCGGCTGTCGTAGGGCAGGGCCAAGGACATCAAGAGCCCGCCCAGATTGGCGTAGCCGAGGCCGAGGGTGCGGAACCGCCAGGAGCGGAGCGCGATCTCGCGCGAGGGGAACTGCGCCATCGCCACCGAGATCTCGAGGACGATGGTCCACAGCCGGACCGCGTGGACGAAGTCGTCGACCGCGAAGCGGCCGTCGGCGCCCCGGAAGGCCATGAGGTTCAGCGACGCCAGGTTGCAGGCCGTGTCGTCGAGGAACATGTACTCCGAGCACGGGTTCGAGGCGTTGATCCGCCCCGAGGCCGGGCAGGTGTGCCAGTCGTTGATGGTGCTGTCGTACTGGATGCCGGGGTCGGCGCTGGCCCAGGCGGCCCGCGCGATCTTCTGCCAGAGCGCGCGCGCCTTGACGGTCCTCGCGACCTTGCCGTCGGTGCGCCGGGTCAAGGGCCAGTCGGCGTCGGTGCGCACCGCCTCGAGGAAGGCGTCGGTCACCCGGACCGAGTTGTTCGAGTTCTGCCCGGAGACGGTGAGGTAGGCCTCGCCGTCCCAGTCGGTGTCGAAGGTGCGGATCTCGATGCCGGTGAAGCCCTGGGCGGCGTAGGCGATCGCCTGCTGGATCGAGCCCTCCGGCAGGAACGCCCGGCGCGCCTCGCGCACCGCCCGGCGGAGCGCCGGGTTGGCGGCCGGGTCGAGCCGGTCGACCCCGGGCGCGGTCGGCTCGTGGCAGGCCGCCATGATCGCACCCACGTGCCGCTCGAGGAGCCGCGATCCGGCCACGAGCGCCGCCACCTTCTGTTCCTCGACCACCTTCCAGTCGACGAACTCCTCGATGTCCGGATGGTCGACGTCGACGATCACCATCTTGGCGGCGCGGCGGGTGGTGCCGCCCGACTTGATGGCGCCGGCGGCGCGGTCGCCGATCTTGAGGAAGCTCATGAGGCCCGAGCTACGGCCGCCGCCGGACAGCCGCTCGCCCTCGGCCCGCAGTGCCGAGAAGTTGGTGCCGGTGCCCGAGCCGTACTTGAAGAGCCGGGCCTCGCGCACCCAGAGGTCCATGATCCCGCCGTCGTTGACGAGATCGTCCCGGATCCCCTGGATGAAGCAGGCGTGCGGCTGCGGCCGCTCGTAGGCGGTGGTCGAGGCGCGGACCTCGCCGGTCGCCTCCTCGACGTACCAGTGCCCCTGCGAGGGGCCGTCGATGCCGTAGGCCCAGTTGAGGCCGGTGTTGAACCACTGCGGCGAGTTGGGCGCCGCCATCTGCGCCGCGAGCATCCAGCGCAGCTCGTCCATGAAGGCGCGGGCGTCGGCCGGGCTCGCGAAGTAGCCGCCCTTGAAGCCCCACCAGGCCCAGGCCCCGGCGAGCCGGTCGAAGACCTGCCGCGCGCTGGTCTCGCCGCCGCTCCGCTCGGCCTCGGGCAGGGCGGCCATGGCCGCCTCGTCGGGCACCCGGCGGGCGAGCCAGGCCGGCACGCCCTTCTCGCGCACCGGTCGGGTCGCCTTGGGAACGCCGGCCTTGCGGAAGTATTTCTGGGCGAGGACGTCGACCGCCACCTGCGACCAGGCCGCCGGCACCTCGATCTCGTCGGCACGGAAGACCACCGAGCCGTCCGGGTTGCGGATCTCGCTCGAGGCCGTGCGGAAGGCGACGCCCGCATAGGGCGAGGTGCCCTCCTTCGTGAACCGCCGCGCGATCGTCAGCGCCACCGTGATCCTCCTCCAACCCAGTTTCCGTAAATGTTCTGGGTACGTTCGTCAACCCCGACGGCTTCGGGCAATGCTGGGACCGAAGTCCCGGCAGAGGCCGTTCGGGCGGTCCCTCAGGGCGCCTGATCTCAACGAATAGTTTAGACCAGCTCGGCGGCCGGCGCAATCACCATCCTCCACCGCGCGGCCGCCTCGCCCTGCCCGAAGCCTCCACAACATATAGCCGGTCCGTGGCCGTTGCAAACCAAATCTTGATCGCGCCCCCGGCGAGCGGCGCGTCCGCCCCACGCCGGCGGCCGGGCGTTGCGCGCCGGCCACCGTCCCCGTCGCCGCTGCGCCGGAGGGAGCGGCCCGGCGGGCGTCCGCGTCGCGGAGGCGAGGCTGACATCACCCTCAATCGACTCTCAAGCCGCGGGCCCGCGGCGGGGCGGCGGTCGTCCACAGGCTGTGAACAAGCGCCGCGGCGGCCGCGCCTCTCAGCGAACTCTCAGGGGCGCTACTTGTCCACCGTCCGTCCCGGCCCGGCGCGGCAGCGGGTCCGGTGGACAGGCCCGCCGGGCTCGGCCATCCTCGATCGCGGCGACGGTTTGGCCGCGGAGGGACGGGTGCTCGACTGGCTCAGGGACAACCGGCTCGGCACGCATCTCTGGACGCGCCGGAGGGGCGAGCTGGTCGGCGAGGACGAGGCCGGCAACCGCTACTATCGCTGGCGCGGCGGCGACGGTGCCGGCGAGCGGCGCTGGGTGGTCTACGCCGGCCGCGGCGAGATCGAGCCCTCGAGCGTGCCGCCCGGCTGGAACGCCTGGCTGCACCACAATCTGGACGAGCCGCCGAGCCGGCGTCCGCTGCCGGTCAAGCGCTGGGAGCAGCCGCACCAGCCGAACCCGACCGGGACCGCGGCGGCGCACCTGCCGCCCGGCCACGAGCGGCGCGGCGGCCGGCGGGCGCCCGCCACCGGCGACTACGAGCCCTGGCGGCCCTGAGCCGCGCCGGAGCCGAGCCGCGCCGGGCCCGGCCCTAGCCGGCGGCGGTCAAAAGACCGAGCTCGAGGAAGGCGGTCAGGGCCTCGGCGGGCTGGGCGCCGGCAAGGAGGCCCACACCGGGCAGGAGGAAGGCCGGCACGCCGTCGATCTCGCGGGCGACCGCGCGGCGATGGGC
Organism: uncultured Geminicoccaceae bacterium; assembly: GCA_964504655.1. Taxonomy (GTDB): domain Bacteria; phylum Pseudomonadota; class Alphaproteobacteria; order Geminicoccales; family Geminicoccaceae; genus JANXAZ01. Next base: position 40,643 of record CAZDFD010000013.1, on the reverse strand, counting down.
GGCGCGCACGAGCGCATGGCGATCGGGCGAGAGAGCCGCCGCGAGCGCCTCCGGCCCGAGCCCGGCCCGCTCGGCGAGCTCGGCCAGGAGCGCCGGGTCGGACAGATCCTCGCCCGCCTCGAAGAAGCGCTCGAAGAGGGCCAGGGCGAGCGGCCCGAGCCGGCCCGCCCGCTCGGCCTCGAGCAGGAGGGCGTGCGCCGGCACGGTGTCGGGCTGGCGGGCGATCCGCGCGAAGGCGAAGTCCAGCCCCTGCAGCCGGCCGCGCCGCGCCACCCGGCGGAGCACGGCCGCGGCCGCCTCGGGCGAGCCGAACTTGCGCTCGAGGTAGAGGCCGCGCGGCACGCCTTCGGGCGGCAGGCCGGGGTTGAGCAGGAAGGGGTGCCAGCGCAGGCCGCAGCCCAGCCGCTCCGCCACCGGCAGGAGCGTGTGCAGGGCGAGCCGGCACCACGGGCAGACCAGATCCGCGACGAAGGTGACGGTCAGATCCTGCTGCGGTGCAGCATGCTCCGATTCGTCCCCAGGAGATAAATCCTGGGGATCGCGCGGCGCATGCTGCGGTGCAGCACGATGCTCAGCCATCCGCGGGGCGACCGGGGCGTGAGGAGGGACGGCGCATGGCCCCGAGCCTAGCGCCGCCCGGCCGGCCTGTCAGGGGCGCCGGCGCTCAGCCACCCGCGACCGCCCGTCCGGGCTCGCGCGCCAGCCGCAGGAGCCGGGCGAAAGCCGGGCTCGCCGGGTCGGCCAGGTGGTCGATCACGGTGAAGTGGTCGGCGCCCGCGACCTCGAGGAGTTCGCCCGCGAGGCCGTGCGCCCGCCAGGCCGCCAGATAGTCGCGCGACTGGCGGCGGAACTCGGCGCTCTCGCCGCCGCCCACGGCCACGAGCAGCGGCGGTCCCCGCTCGGGCAGGAGGCGGAGCGGGCTGTTGCGCGCCACCTGGTCGGCGGTCAGCTGCAGCGAGGGCTGCAGATAGGACCAGGGGAACGGCGCCAGATCGAACAGGCCGCTCACCGGCAGGCCGGCCTTCACCGTGTCGGCCGGCAGGTCGTAGGCGCCCGGCCAGTCGGTCGAGGCCACCATGGCGGTCAGATGGCCGCCCGCCGAGTGGCCGGAGACGGTGAGGCGCTCGCCGTCGCAGCCGAGCGCGGCCGCCCGGCGGTAGGCCCAGGCGACGGCGGCGCGGGCCTGGCGGGTGATCTCGTCGATCGTGACCTCGGGGCAGAGCGCGTAGTTGACGACGCCGACCGCCACCCCCTCGCGGACCAGGGGCTCGGCCAGGAAGGAGAACTCGCGGGCCGAGAAGCGCCGCCAGTAGCCGCCGTGCAGGAACAGGTGCAGGGGCGCCCCGGGCCCGGCCGGGAACAGGTCGACATACTCGGCCCGGGTCGGGCCGTAGGGCAGCCCGAGCCGGCAGGGCAGGGCCGCCCGGGCCCGGGCGCTGGCCTCGCTCCAGCGCGCCACGATCGCGGCGCTGTCGGCTACGGCCGCGGCGGCGTTGTACTCGCGGTCGATCGCCTCCTGGCTCGTGAAGTCGCGGTAGAGCCGCATCGGCCGATCCTCTCGGGCTCGCTCCCGTCGCTGGCCGGCCAAACTACGCGGCGGGCGTCGCGGCGAGGAGCACCGATCGGCGAGGGGCTCACCCGCGTCGGTGCGTGCACTCCTCGAAAGCATAACAAGAAAATATCGAAAGTGATGTGGTGGAAGATCCGCGTGTTGACCATCCCGCTTTGGTAAGACTATCGGGTCTGGTCGAAGCGATGCCCCGTGAGGAACCCGATGCGGAGTCCCGCGTTGTTGTTGCTGATGGCGGCCGTAGCGGCCGCGACCGCGGGGCGGGCCGAGCCGATCGGGATCACCGACCAGAGCGGCCGGCGGGTCGAGCTCGAGACGCCGGTACGCCGGGTGGTCGCCATCCCGATCCCCTCGGCCTCGATGCTGGTCGCGGTGAGCGGCGGGGTCGAGCGGCTCGCCGCCATGAACCATCTGGCCAAGACCGCGATCCTCGAGGGGGTCCTGGGCGAGTTCTTCCCGCAGGCACGGGCGATCCCGAGCGACGTGGCGGGGGAGGGCTTCGCGCCCAACGTCGAGGCGATCCTCGCCCGCAGTCCCGACCTCGTCCTGCAATGGGGCGATCGCGGCCCGGACATCGTGCGCCCGCTGACCGAGGTCGGGCTCCCCGTCCTGCTGCTGCGCTACGGCACCGAGGAGCTGGCGCGGGAATGGCTCGAGCTGCTCGGGGCGGCCACGGCCGAGCGGGCGCGAGCCGAGCGGCTCGTGGCGTGGCGGGAGGAGGTCCGCCGGAGCCTCGCACCGCTCGCCGGGCTGACCGACGGCGAGCGGCCCAAGGTCCTCTACTTCCTGCGGTTCCTGGCCGGCCAGCAGGTCGCCGGCCGCGGCACCTACAACGACTTCACGATCCGCCTCGCGGGCGGCCGCAACGCCGCGGACGAGCTCCAGGGCTTCAAGCCGGTGGGCGCCGAACAGGTCCTCCTCATGGACCCCGACGTCATCCTCCTGAACGGCTTCGAGGAGGCCCTCGAGCCCCGCCATGTCCTCGAACACCCGGTGCTGGGCGCGAGCCGCGCCGCACGCGCCGGGCGGGTCTACAAGATGCCGCTCGGCGGCTATCGCTGGGACCCGCCGAGCCAGGAGAGCCCGCTCGCTTGGCTCTGGCTCGCCGGGCTCCTCCACCCCGAGCGGGTCTCGGTCGACCTGCGCGCGGCGGTCGTCGAGGCCTATGGGTGGCTCTACGGCAGGGCTCCCTCGGCCGAGCAGCTCGATCGGATCCTCCGGACGCCGATCCAGGGCGACGCGCCGGGCTATGGCCGGCTCCGGGGCTGACCCGGTGCGCACGGCCACGGCCGGCCCGTCGTTCGCTGCAGAGGCCGCGAGCGGGCCGGTGGTCGAAGCCGGCGGTCGGCGCCGCGCGCTCCTGGTCTGGGCCCTGCTCGCCTCGTTCCCCCTGCTGACCCTCGTACTCTCGCTCGGCCTCGGCCGGCTCCCCGTCCCGCCCGAGCGGGTGGCGGCCATCCTGCTCGCCCACTGGCTGCCGATCGAGCCCCGCTGGAGCGAGGTCGAGGCCCGGGTGGTCGAGCTCGTGCGGCTGCCGCGCGCGGTCCTGGCGCTGCTCGTGGGGGCGAGTCTCGGCATGGCCGGGGCGGCGCTCCAGGGCGTGCTCCGCAACCCCCTGGTCGGCCCGCAGATCGTGGGCGTATCCTCGGGCGCGGCGTTCGGCGGCGCGCTCGCGATCCTCCTGGGCCTGGCCGGCTTCGGGGTGGTGGTCGGAGCCTTCCTGGCCGGCCTCGCGAGCCTCCTTGCGGTGCACGCCATCGCCCGCGTCGACGGCGCCGCCCGGCCGCTCACGCTCGTCCTGGCCGGCGTGATCGTGAGCGCCTTCGCCTCCGCGCTCACCTCCCTCGTGAGCTGGCTCGCCGACCCGCAGTCGACCCTCGCGGCGATCGTCTACTGGCTCATGGGCAGCGTCGCCGCGGCGAGCGTCGAGAAGGTCGTCCTCGCTGCCGGCTGCGCCACGCTCGGCGGCGGGCTCCTCCTGCTGCTCGCCTTCAAGATCGATCTCCTCTCGCTCGGGGACGCCGATGCCACGGCCCTCGGCGTGGCGGTCGAGCCGGTCCGCTGGGCGGTGCTCGGCGCGGTCGCGGTCCTGGTCGCCGGGACCGTGGCGGTGGCCGGCGTGGTCGGCTGGGTCGGCCTGGTCGTGCCGCACGCCGCCCGGCTCCTGGTCGGCCCGACGCACGGCCGGCTCTTGCCGGCCGCGGCGCTCCTGGGCGGCGGCTTCCTGCTCCTGGTCGACGACCTGGCGCGCACGCTGACCGCGGCCGAGCTGCCGCTCGGCATGCTCACCGCGCTCGTCGGAGCGCCGGTCTTCGCGCTCCTCCTGCGGCGCGGCGAGCGCGCCGGAAGCCTCGCGTGATCGCCGTCGACGGCCTGGCCTGGCGGGCCCCGGGCGCGACCGGACCGCTGTTCGCCCGGATGAGCTGGGCCCTGCCGGCCGGCGCGCTCCTCCTCCTGCTCGGCCCGAACGGCAGCGGCAAGTCGACGCTGCTCGAGCTCCTGGCCGGGCTGCGGCGGCCGACCGCCGGGCGCATCCGCGGCGCCGCGGAGGCGATCCTCGTCCCCCAGCGCAGCCGGCCCGCCGCCTTCACCGCGCTCGAGATGGTGGTGATGGGCCGTGCCCGGCGCCTGGGCCTGCTCGGTCGCCCGGGTCGGGCCGAGCGGGCGGCCGCCCGGGCCCGCCTCGACCGGCTCGGCATCGCCCATCTGGCCGACCGCCCGTTCGACCGGCTCTCGGGGGGCGAGGCACAGCTCGTGCTGATCGCCCGAGCACTCCTCGCCGAGACGCCGATCCTCCTGCTCGACGAGCCGACCAGCGCCCTCGACCTCGCCAACCAGGCGCGCGTGCTCGCGGTCCTGGCCGAGCTCGTGCGCGCGCGGCTCACCCTGATCGTCGCCACCCACGAGCCGGGCGCGCTCCTGGGCCTCGCGAGCCACGCGCTCCTCCTCTCCGGCCGGGGCGCCTGGTCGTTCGGGCCGGCCGCCTCGGTCGTCGACGAGGCCGAGCTCGGCCGGCTCTTCGGCACCGAGGTGCGACGGCTCGGCGACGGCCCGCCTGGCCCGGTCTGCTTCGTGCCGAGGATCGCCGCGTGAGCGCCGCGCGGGAGGTCGCGCTGACCGGCCTCGAGGCGCCGCCGGCCGCTCTCGCCCGGGCCGGCGTGGCGCTGGTCCACGAGGCGGCGCTCGATCCCGACCGGCTCGCTGGGCTGGGCGCCCTCCTGATCTCCCAGCACGCGGACCAGGTGGCCCTCGCCGACCGCTCGGCGGACCTCGAGGCGCTCCTCGGGCGCGGCGGCACGATCCTCCTGTGCGGCCAGCTCGCCTACCCGGTCCTGCCGATGCTGCGGCCGTTCGAGCCGCTGGCCCGGCCCTCGCTCGATGCCCTCGCGGTCGGCTTCCAGACCTTCCATCCGCTGTTCGCCGGGGTGGATGCGCGCGATCTGACCTTCCGCCGCGGCGTGGCCGGCTTTTGGGGGCGCGGGCAGAACCCGCCGCCTCCCGGCGCCCGGCCCATCACCACGCTCGACGGGGGCCGGACGGTGCTCGACTGGGAGCTGGCGCTGCCGGGCGGCGGCCGGCTGTTCGTGCACGCCGGCAACGACCTCTGGTCGTTCGATCTCGACGGAACCGACAGCGCCGCTCGGCTGGTGCCGAACCTGCTGGCCTGGCTCGGCCTCGGCCCCGGGGAGCGAAGACCTTGAGGATCGGGGCGATCGACGCCGGCACCTCCTACCACGCGTTCGCCTTCGCGGGCCGCTACGCGGGCCGCATCGCCCGTCGCGTGCGGCCGGAGGAGGTGGGCCCGGCCACGCTCGCCGGGCTCGACGCGCTCCTGGTCGGCTGCCGGACGCCGGCGCGCCGGCTCCTCCCGCACGCCGCCACGCTCGCCCACTGGGTGGAGGCGGGCGGGCTCCTCGTGGTGCTGGGCGAGACCCGGCCGGACCTCTGGCTCGACGGCATCCGCTTCGAGCCCTGCCCGACCGACTTCTCCTGGTGGCTCGAGCCGGGCGCAGAGCTCGGCATCGAGATCCTGGCGCCGGGCCATCCGATCTTCCGCTGGCTCGATCGGGCGGCGCTCACCTGGCACGTGCACGGGCACCTCGAAGCCGGACCCGCCGCCCGGCCGCTGGTGGGCCAGCGCGGCCGCGGCTGCATCCTCCTCGAGGAGCGGCGGGTCTCGGGCCGCCTCCTGCTCACCACCCTCGACCCTGTCTACCACCACGGCAGCTTCTTCATGCCGGCCACGACCCGCTTCCTCGACGGGCTGTTCGGCTGGCTCGGGGTCGGAGCGCCGACCTCCTGAGACCGACCTCCGGCCGGTCCCCGCACGGCGTCGGCGGAGTGGGAGGCGGAGAAGGTCAGATCTCGCGGGGTGCCACCTCGAATCGTTCCAAGTCCGGAATCGACATCCGACAGTAAGACGCACCGTCCCGACCGCGACGGGAGTTGCGGCCGACCAAGCGGACCGCTACATGGTCTCCCGTGGAGGTCGGCCGAACCGCCGCCGGGCGGGGCGGGCCGGCCGTCCGGGATGGGAAGCGCGATGCAGTCCGGGACCGTTCCCTGCACCACCACGAGCCGGCTCCGCGCCGCCGGGCTGCGGCCGACCCGGCCGCGGGTCGGGCTCGGCAAGCTCCTGTTCGAGGGCCCGGCGCGCCACGTCTCGGCCGAACAGCTCTACCAGGAGGCCCGCGGGCGCCGGCTGTTCGTGTCGCTCGCCACGGTCTACAACACGCTCCACCAGTTCGCCGCGGTCGGGCTCCTGCGCCGCGTCGTGGTCCACACCGGGCAGACCTTCTTCGACACCAAGGTCAGCGACCACCACCATTTCTACGACGAGAAGACCGGGCTGGTGCGCGACATCGACGAGACCGAGATCGCCTTCGCCCGCCTGCCCGAGCCGCCGCCGGGCTACGCCATCACCGGCATCGAGGTGATCGTCCGGGTCGAGGCGCAGGCCGAGGAACGCCCGAACGGGCAGGCGGCGAGCGCCCCGTGGAGCGAGCAGGCTCTCAGCGCTCCGGAGCGGCCGGGGCCGGCGGGCTGAGACCGGCGCCGCCGCCGGCGGCCTCGCCCTTGGCGGCGGCCAGGAGCGCTTCCATGTGTGGCAGGCAGCGACCGCACTGGACCCTGGCCCCCTGCAGCCGGTAGACGCATCCGAGCGTCCGGCAGTCGTGCCGGCGGGCCGTCGCGCGGCACGCCGCCTCGCCGAGGCCGTTGCAGACGCACACGATCATGCGCGGTCGACCCGTGACACTCGATTCGCCGGCGACTGTACGGACGCCGGCGCTCGACGCAAAGGACAAAGCGCCGCAGAACCGTTCTGCTGGTGGCGTCGTAGCATCGCACGCGATCGACTGGTGGTTCGAGCTGGAACAATTCCAGACATCCGGCCGCCGGCCGCGCGCGATGGCCGGCCGGCCGGCCGCCGTCCCCTCCCGCCCGTCCCAGAGAGGATCCGACCATGGCCAAGTCGTTGAAGGGTGACCCGGCGGTGCTCGCCGCCCTGAACCAGGCGCTCAAGGGCGAGCTCACCGCGATCAACCAGTACTTCCTGCATGCCCGCATGCTCGACGACTGGGGCTTCGCGAAGCGTGGCAAGGCCGAGTACGAGGAGAGCCTGGAGGAGATGAAGCACGCCGACCAGCTCATCCAGCGCATCCTGCTGTTGGGCGGGCTTCCGAACCTGCAGGATCTGGGCAAGCTCTACATCGGCGAGAACCTCAAGGAGGTGATCGAGTGCGACCTCCGGCTCGAGCTCGAGGGCATCGATCACTATCGCAAGGCGATCGCGATCTGCGAGCAGGCCCGGGACTTCGTCTCGCGCGACCTTCTGGTCGAGATCCTGGAGGACGAGGAAGGCCACCAGGACCAGAACCGCACCGAGCTCGAGCTCATCGAGCGGATCGGTCTCGAGAACTTCGGCCAGTCGCAGATGTGACCGGCGCCGGCGGGGAGGGGGGCTCAATGGACCGTCCCCGCCGTCTCGACCTCGGTGAGCGCGGCGCGGCCGATGAGGCGGGCGAGCTCCGTCGCCTGGTCGGCGAGCTCGTCGGCCGCGTCGGCCGCGACGAGCGCGCCGGCGAGCGCCCGCGCCACGGCCGGGGCCGGCGCCAGGACCAGGGCGAGCACGAGCTGCTCGTCGAGGCTGACGCAGGGGCAGGTGAGAGGGAGGAGGCCCAGATCCCGCCCACCGCCCCGCTCGAGCCCCCGGCACAGGCGCGCGAAGGCGGCCAGCGCCGGCTCGAGCAGGGCCAGCCCGAAGGCGAGGCGGAAGCCGTGCACGAGCAGCGCCGAGGTGGCGCCGCCGTCGGTGGTCCGCCGCCGCAGCGCCCACAGGAGGAACTGCTCGGGCGGCGCCAGCTGCCCGACCACCCGGCCGGACAGCCGGCTCGCCTCGGGCCGCGCGGGAGGCTGGATCGGCTGCATCAGGGACATCGCCAGGGCTCACGATGGTGGTACCGCGCGCCCAGGATCCCGATCGGGGTGGCCAAGTAAAGCGATAATCTAGATCGCCGACCAACATCATAGATCGAGCAATTCCAAAGAGATCCGCCGCGGCGGGCTCCGCGGCCGCCCCGCCCGGGCGACGGTGGATGCCGCTTGGCGGATCGACCGGGCAGGGCTATGAGCGCGCGCAGGGCAGCCATGCGCTGCCGACAATGGGGAGGCGATCGATGCGCGGCACGGCGGCGCTGTTGGCCGGGGCGGCTGCCCTGGCGTTGCTCGGCTTCGCGGGCGAGGCCGGAGCCCAGGCCAAGAAGCATCAGGGCGTGACGGTCAACATCATGACCTTCACCGGGCCGCAGATCGCCGAGCCCCTGCAGCGCCGCGCCCCCGACTTCGAGAAGGCGACCGGCGCCAAGATCAACGTGATCACGGTGCCGTTCTCCGACCTCTACCAGAAGCTCCTGACCGACTGGGCGACCGGGACCAACGCGATCGACGCCGCGGTGTTCGCGCCGCAATGGATGGTCGACTATGTGGGCCCGGGCCTGCTCGAGGACCTGACCGACCGGGTGGCCAAGGACGCGGCCCTCCAGGTCGACGACATCGCGCCCTTCTTCCGCGAGTTCAGCCAGCAGTTCGGCGGCCGCACCTACCTCGTCACGCTCGATGGCGACTTCCAGATGGTCTACTACCGGAGCGATCTGTTCGCCGCCGGCGGCCTCAAGGCGCCCGAGACCTGGGACGATTACGTGGCGGCCGCCAAGGCGCTGCACGGCAAGGACATGAACGGCGACGGCCAGCCCGACTACGGCTCCTGCATCGCCAAGAAGCGCAACGCCCAGTCCTACTGGATGATCAGCTCGATCGCCGGCGCCTACCTGCAGTCCAAGGGCACGAGCCAGGGCGGCTTCTTCGACACGAAGACGATGAAGCCGCTCTATGCCAACGACGCCTTCGGCAAGGCGCTCGACGTCTATCTGGAGACGACCAAGTACGCGCCGCCCGACGAGATCAACCTGGATGTCGGCGACACCCGCGCGCTCTTCACGACCGGCCGCTGCGCCCTCACCCTCGATTGGGGCGACATCGGCACGCTCGCCATCGACACCACCACCTCCAAGGTGGTCGACAAGGTGGGGGCGGTGATCCTGCCCGGCTCGAAGGAGGTCTTGAACCGCGACACGGGCAAGCTCGAGCCCTGCACCCCGAGCCTCTGCCCGCATGCCGTCGGCGGGGTCAACCACGCCCCGTTCGCGGCCTTCGGCGGCTGGTCCGGCGGCATCAACAGGAAGGCCGCGGCCAAGGTCAAGGACGCCGCCTACGACTTCATCTCCTACATGAGCCAGCCGGCCCAGGCGAACGTGGACGTGACGATCGGCCGGACCGGCTTCAACCCCTACCGGATCAGCCAGTTCAAGGGCCTCGACACCTGGGTCAAGGCCGGCATGAGCGAGGCCGCGGCCAAGAACTATCTGGGTGCGATCGAGGCCAGCCTCGCCTCGCCCAACATGATGCTGGATCTGCGCATCCCCAAGAACCAGCAGTACCAGCAGGTGGTGCTGGATACCGCGCTCGCCCGCCTCTTGGCCAAGGAGATCGACAAGGCGGCCGCGATGCGGGCGATCGAGAAGGGCTGGGAGGAGCTCACCGAGGAGCTCGGCCGGGACAAGCAGCTCGCCGCCTACAAGGGCACCATCGGCGCCAAGTGAGGCCGGGCGGCCGGGCGGGGCTCCCGCCCGGCCGCTTCGCCCAGGGACCACGGCATGCGCCCGAGCGAGCCCCGGCCCGTGGCCGCGTGGGCCGAGCGGCACGCCGGCCAGCTCATGATCTGGCCGGCGGTGCTGCTGCTCCTGGCCTTCGCCATCTTCCCGACGCTCGCCTCGGCGACGCTGGCACTCTCCCGCCTCGACCTCGCCCCGGGCGGCTTCACCTTGACCCATGTCGGGCTGCGCAACTTCGAGCGGCTCCTCCTCGGCAGCCGCCAGGACCATCTGTTGGGCACCATGGCGCCGCTCGGCCCGCTCGCCACGGGCCTCTGGGTCGCGGCCGCGGGGCTCGTGGTCTGGGGCCTCGCCCGCTTCCTCGGGCGCGGCCGCGGGCGCGAGCCCCTGGCCCTCCTCGTCGGTCTGGCCGGTCGGGTCCTGGCCGCGGTCCTGTTCCTGGCCCTCCTGGCGCTCGCCCTTTCGACCAACGCCCGGGGCGGCTTCCCGGGCTCGCTCGTGACCACGCTCGTCTACGTGGTGGGCGGGGTGACGATCCAGTTCCTCCTCGGCCTCGGCCTGGCGCTCCTGGTCGCCCGCCCGGTCCGCGGCCGGCGCTTCTTCCGGGTGGTGTTCTTCCTGCCGCTGATGGTGACCCCGGTCGGCATCGCCTACGGCTTCCGGATGCTGGCCGACACCGGCAAGGGGCCGCTCGCGCCGATCTGGCACGCCCTCGGCCTGCAGGAGTTCGCCTGGGCCGCCGACCCCTGGGCGGCTCGGCTCGTGGTCCTGATCGGCGACACGTGGCAATGGACGCCCTTCCTGTTCCTGGTGCTGCTCGCCGCCCTCGAGACCCAGCCCCGGGACCAGGTCGAGGCCGCCTGGCTCGACGGCGCCGGGCCCTGGGCGGTGTTCCGCTTCGTCACCTGGCCTTCGATCGCGCCCGTGGCCGCGACCGTCGTCCTGATCCGGCTGATCGAGGCCTTCAAGATCGTCGATCTGCCGAACGTCTTGACCAATGGCGGCCCGGGCTTCGCCACCGAGAGCCTGACCCTGCACGCCTTCATCGCCTGGCGGACCCAGGACCTCGGCGGCTCGGCCGCGGTCGGCTACGTCCTCCTGTTCGTGGCGGTCGTGACCTGCACGAGCTTCGTCAACCTCCTGACCAGGGGCGCGCGCGGCCGATGAGCGCCCCGATCGGCCGCTGGCGCCGCCTCGTGACACCCCGCGAGCTCGGCCGGATGTCGCCCCTGGGCGCCGTGCTCACCTATCTGGCGCTCGCGCTCTGGACCCTGGTCTGCCTGTTCCCGCTCTACTGGATCCTGGTCACCTCGCTGAAGCTGCCGATCCACGTCAACGACGGCCCGGTCTATCTGCCGTTCGTCGACTTCACGCCCTCGCTGCACGCCTGGGAATACATCTTCGTCGACCTGCGCAACGACACGCTCAGGCCGTACCTCAACTCGATCGTGGTGGCGCTCGTCTCGACCTTCTTGTGCCTGCTCGTGGGCTCGCTCGCGGCCTACGCGCTCACCCGGGTGACCTACCGGGTGAGCCTCGGCGCGGTCGGCCTCTTTCTCCTCCTGCTGGCCGGTACGGTGGTCGCGGTCGTGCTCCTGGGCGTGCCCTGGTGGCTCGCCGCCGCCGTGGCGGTCGCCCTCCTGGTCCTGCTCCTGCGCGCCTTGGCCGGCCGCTTCCGCCGCCATCTCGGCAACGACGACATCCTCTTCTGGATGATCTCGAACCGCATCCTGCCGCCGGTGGTGGCGGTCCTGCCGATCTACCTGATGTTCCAGAAGGTGGGCCTGCTCGACACCCACGCCGCCCTGATCCTCACCTATGCCGCGGTCAACCTGCCGATCGTGGTCTGGCTGATGCGCGACTTCTTCGCGACGATCCCCTACGAGATCGAGGAGAGCGCCCAGATCGACGGCGCCGGACGGTTCCGCATCGTCCTGACGATCGTCCTGCCGCTGGCCCGGGCCGGCCTCGCCGCGACCTTCCTGCTCGTGCTGATCCTGGCCTGGAACGAGTATCTCCTGGCGCTGTTCCTCTCCACCGCCAACGCCCAGACCATGCCGATCCTGGTGGCCGCCCAGAACGCCACGCGCGGCCCGCAATGGTGGTACATGTCGGTCCTGATCGTCCTCATGGTGGCGCCGGTGGTGGCGCTGGCGATCGCGCTCCAGCGCTTCATCGCCCGGGGCTTCCTCGTGGGTGCCGTCAAGGGGTGAACGGGCCCTCGAGCACCAGCCAGGCGAGCGCCGCGGCGGCGATCCAGAACGGCAGGGGCGAGGGGACGAGGTCCAGGAGGCCGCCCGGCCGGCCGGTGGCGCGGGCGAGCGCGTGCAGGCAGGCGAGGCCGAGCGTGGCGGCGATCCAGCGCCCGCCCAGATAGAGGTTGAGGACCGGCCCGGCCAGCCCCAGCGCCAGGTACAGCACGAGCGGCCTCCGCGCGGTCGGCACGCGGACAGGATCGTCAAGGAACCGTGAACGGGCCAGGGCTCGCCGGCGCCGGGCGCAGCGCGGTGCGACGGGACGAGCGAAACAGCGTGCAACCCGGGACGCACTCGGCCCGAAACCGGCCGCCCCGAAGCTCGCGCGCCGTGGGGGACGGACCACGCCCCGGGGGGACGAGGATGACGGTCACCGACAGCCTGGGCCTGGTGCTGAGCGGCGCCCGGCCGGAGGATCGCCTGCTGTTCGAGGAGGCCCTGGGCGAGCTGCAGCGCTACGTGGGCGATCCGGTCGCCACGATCGAGCGTGCGCTCGCCGCCAATCCGGGCTTCGTCATGGGCCAGCTGCTCAAGGCCTGGCTGCACCTGCTCGGCACCGAGCCGTCCGGCGCCGCGGTCGCGCGCGCCTGCCTTCGGGCGCTCGACGGGCTGCGGCCGACCGCCCGCGAGCGCGCCCACATGAAGGCCGTGGCCCTCCTGGCCGACGGCCACTGGCGCGCCGCCGGGCGGGTGCTCGAGGACGTGACGATCGCCTACCCGACCGACGCCCTGGCCCTCCAGGCCGGCCATCAGGTCGACTTCTTCACCGGCGACGCCCGCATGCTGCGCGACCGGATCGCCCGGGCGCTGCCCGCCTGGTCGGTCGGCATGCCGGGCTACCACGCGGTGCTCGGCATGCACGCCTTCGGCCTCGAGGAGACCGGCGAGTTCGCCCGGGCCGAGGCGCAGGGCCGCCGCGCCGTCGAGCTCGAGCCGCGCGACGGCTGGGCCTGGCACGCGGTGGCCCACGTGCTCGAGTCGCAGGGGCGCCACGCCGAGGGGGTGCGCTGGCTGGCGGCCGACCCCGAGCCCTGGTCCAAGGGCAGCTTCTTCGCCGTGCACAATTGGTGGCACCTCGCCCTCTACCATCTCGAGGCGGGCGACACGGACGCCGTGCTCGGGCTGTTCGACGGGCCGATCTGGGGCCACCCGTCGCGCAGCGTGCTCGATCTCGTGGACGCCTCGGCGCTGCTCTGGCGGCTGCAGCTGCGCGGCCTGCCGGTCGGCGGGCGCTGGCAGGCGGTCGCCCAGGCCTGGGAGGAGGTCGGCGGCGCCGGCCGCTACGCCTTCAACGACGCGCACGCGATGATGGCGTTCGTGGGCGCCGGCCGCGAGGCGGCGGCGGCGCGGATCCTCGAGGCGCAGCGCGCCGCGATGGCCGGGGCCGACGACAATGCCGCCTTCACCCGCGAGGTCGGCTGGGCCGTGACCCGGGCGATCAAGGCCTTCGGCGACGGCGACTTCGCCGGCTGCGTGCGCCTGCTGCGGCCGGTGCGCGGCATCGCCCACCGCTTCGGCGGCAGCCACGCGCAGCGCGACCTGCTCGATCTGACCCTGCTCGAGGCGTCGATCCGCGCCGGCCAGGGTCACCTGGCGCGCGGGCTCGCGGCCGAGCGGATCGAGCGCAAGCCCGCGAGCCCGCTCGCCAGGCTGCTCGCGGCGCGCACCGCGGCGCTCGCACCCTTCGCCACGCTCGCCGCCTGACCCGGGCCGGCGGGCGCCGGCCGGGCCAGGGGCTCAGCCGGCGCCGGCCGCGATCAACCCCGCCTCGAGCGCGTAGCGCGAGGTCGAGGCGCGCCAGTCCGGGCGCCGCGCCGGGTCGCGGCCGAGGCCCGGGAAGGCGGCGCGGATCGCCCGGCCGAGCGGGTCCGCGAGCGGCGGCAGGGGCGCCGGCGGCTCGGGAGCCGCGTGCGCCTCGCGTGGCGCCGGGTCGGGTGCCGGCGCCGGCCCGGGCCGGGCGGCGGGCGGGGCCGCCTCGGCCGCGGGCGGGGCCGCCGGCTCGCCGGCCGGGCGGGTGCCACGCTCCGGGCGCAGGCCGCGCAGCATCCGCAGCTCGGCGAGTGCCAGGGTGCGGTCGCGCTCGATCCGGGCCCGGCAGCGCAACAACGCGCCGAGCACCGGCAGGGCCTGGAGCGTGCCCGCGCCGAGCGCCTCGACGACGCGCTCCTCGAGCCCGTCGAGGCGGGCGCGACGGCGGACGCCGGCCACGAGCGTCTCGACCGCGGCCTGCTCGGCGGCGTCGCACGGGCGCAGGCGGGCGTGCCAGGCGCGGGCGAGCGCGGCCTCGGGCTCGTCGGCGGGCGCGCGCGGGGGTGGGGGCGGACCGGAGTCCGGGAACGACGGCGGATCCTGGGCGAGCATGGCTCGGCTCCACGATGTTGTTCCGTTGGAAGGAGGATATTCCGATAACGTTCGCAGCGCAAGCCCCCGCCCGTCAACCCTTTCTCAACCCTCTTCGGGCAGAACCGGGCGGGCGGACGGACGGAGGACCTCGATGCGGACGCGGAGCGGCCGGACGGAGGCGGGCGGGGCGGCGGGCCCGGGGCCCGCTCAGGCGCGCGCCGGGCCGGCGGCGACCGCCCCGGCCCAGGGCTGGCTCGGCTCCGCACCACCCTGGCCGCGACCCGTGGCCGGCTCGTGCAGGACCGCGCTCGGGCAGGCGAAGGCCAGGGGGTAGACGGTCGGAGGGGTGGCGTGCACCGGCGCCAGCTCGGCGAGTGCGGTCAGGATCCCGGGCCCGAGCCGGGCGTCGGCGACGATCCGCCCGGGCTCGGCGGTGTCGATGCGCGGCGTGTGCAGGGCGGCCTCGAGGTCCATGCGGTGGTCGACGAGGAAGCAGAGGAGCTGCAGGACCGCGGGCAGGATGCGCCGCCCGCCCGAGGCGCCGAGCGCCACCCGGCGGTCGCCGGCGAGCGCCAGGGTCGGGCACATGTTGGCGAGCGGCCGGGCGCCGGGGGCGATCGCGTTCGGCCGGCCGGGGCGCGGGTCGAACCACATGATGCCGTTGTTCAGGAGGATGCCGGTGCGCGGCAGGAGCAGCTTGGAGCCGAACAGCGAGAGGAGGGTCTGGGTCAGCGCCACGAGGTTGCCGGCGCGGTCGACGACGCAGAGATGGCTCGTGCAGGAGGCGGCCGCACCCGGCTCGCAGGCGCCCGCGAGCCGCTCGGCCTGGGCGGTCCGCAGCGCCTGCGCGCAGGCGCGGTAGGTGCCGGCGTCGGGTGCGGCGCCGCCGGGTGCGGCCTCGCCCAGGAGCCCGAGCGCGCGGACGAGGGTGGCGCCGGCGAACGGCCCGGGCATGGCGAGCACGGTGGCGTCGCGGTAGGCCGTGGCGAGCGGCTCGAGCAGCCGCGGCGCGACCCGGCCGAGATCCTCGGGCCCGAGCCGGGCGCCGGCCTCGGCCAGATCGCGGGCGATGTCCCGGGCGAGTTCGCCCCGATAGAAGCTGTCGGGCCCCTCGGCCGCGAGCCGCTCCAGGGTCGAGGCGAGCGCCGGCAGGGCGAGCCGGGCCGGCTCGCCGGTCCAGGCCGGCGCCGGCGGCTGGCCGCCCGGCAGGAACAGGTCGCGGGCCGCGGGCGAGCGGGCCAGCGCCGGCGCCGCCGAGGCGATCATCAGCATCGCGTACCAGTCGACCGCGAGGCCCTCCCGGGCCAGCGCCAGGGCCGGCTGGACCAGCTCGCGGAACGGCAGGGTGCCGAGCCGGGCGCGCGCCGCCTCGAGGCCGGCGAGCCAGCCCGGCGTGGCGACCGAGAGCGGCCCCTCGAGGTTGCGGCCGTCCAGCACCTCGGGCCAGCCGAACAGATCGCCGCCCGGCCGGCCGGTCAGGGGATAGTCGGCCGGGTCGAGGGCGAGCGGCGCCACCATGCCCATGTCGACGGCGAGCCCGCGGCCCTCGCGGGCGAGCCAGACGAGCATGGCACCGCCGCCGCCGAGCCCGCTCATCCAGGGCTCGACCACGCCGAGCGCGAGGCCCGTGGCGATCGCCGCGTCGACCGCGTTGCCGCCGGCCTCGAGGACGGCCGCCCCGGCCCGGGCGGCGGCCTGGTTCTGCGCCGCGACGACGCCGTGCCGGCCGGCGACGGCGGGCTTGAGCACGCTCGCCAGGGCGAAGCCGGTCGCGCTCACCGCTCAGCCTCCCGCCGCATCGGTGGTCGGGGGGTCGGCCGCGAGCGGATCGGCGCCGATCGCATCCGCGAACGCGATCTCGGGCGGGTCGAGCGGCCAGATCGGGCGCGGCACCCGGCGGTAGGGCAGGCGGGCGAAGTCCTGCGACAGGGCGCCCGGGCCGTTGACCCAGAGCACGGTCCGGGCGATCGGCGCGAAGCCGGCGTGGAAGTGCTGCATCGACTTGACCACGACCAGCCGCTTGCGGTCGAGCGCGATGCCGTGGTCGGTGAACAGCGCCGGGTCGAAGGCCTGGGTGCGGACCGAGTTGAGCAGGATCTCGACCCCCTCGACCTGGACCGCGGCCACGTCGCCGAGCCGGGTCCACCCCGTCCCGAAGCGCTGGCGGGCGTCGCTGGCCACCGCCAGGACCCGGGCCTCGACGTCGAGCGGCGGGCCGGAGGCCGGCCCGACCTTGCCGCCGATGCGCAGCGCGAGGCGCGCGCCCGGCCCGGCCAGGTGGCAGAAACGGACCGCGACCGGGTCCCAGAGCGGCCCGAGGCAGGCGTCGCGGACGCCGCGCCCGAGCAGCCGGGCGAGGAGGAAGGTGCTGTCGGAGGGCGCCCCGCCGCCGGAATTGTCGGCGGTGTCGGCCAGCACGACCGGCCCCTCGGGCAGGGCCAGCGCCCGCTCGAGCCCCTCCTCCAGGCCGAGCACCGGCGCGGTGGTCCGCCCGCGCAGGCCGCGCAGCTCGCGGGCCAGGGCGTCGGCGAGCGCCTGCGCCCGGGCCCGGTCGCCGTCGGCCACGACCAGGACCCTGGCGCCCATCTCGGGCACGTCGCCCCAGGGAAAGCCGTGCGCCAGCGACACCGAGAGGATGCCGTCCCGGCCCTCGAGCGCCTTCATCCGGTCGACGAAGCCGCGCACCGGCTGGCGCGGGGTGTGCAGGAGGGCGATCATGCGCGCCTCGGCCACCGCCATCACCGGCCGGATCCGCCGCTCGGCCGCGGCCAGCGCCAGCTCGACCAGCTCTCGGGCCCGCTCGAGCGTGTCGGTGTGCGGGTACTCCTTGTAGAGGACGAGGAGGTCGGCGGCGCCGACCATGCGCCGGGTCAGGTGGCAGTGCGGGTCGAGCTCGGCAGCCACCACCGTGCCCGGCCCGACCCGGGCGCGGATCGCCTCGAGCAGGTCGCCCTCGCAGTCGGGCTCGCCCTCGGCGATCATGGCGCCGTGCAGGCTCAACAGCACGACGTCGAGCGGCAGCGCCGCCTCGAGCTCGCCGAGCACGCGGCCGCGCAGCGTCCGCCAGGCGGCCGCGGTGGTGGGCCCGGCCGGGGCCGCGAAGGCCGAGAGCCCCTCGATCAGGGTGTGGCCGCGGGCCCGCGCCCGGGCCCGCGCGGCGACCAGGGGGCCGGTGAAGAAGCGGGCCTCCTCCGGGTGGCTGCCGCCCTCGAACCAGAGATACTCCTCGAAGCTCGCGAGGCCCGTCGGGATCGGCGAGAAGCTGTCGGTCTCGGTGCCGACCGCGGCCACGAAGATGCGCATGGTCGAGCTGCTCCCGCGGGCCGCGCCCACCGCGCCGGGCTAGGGCCGGGCGGTCGGCTTGACAAGCGGGCCGCACGCAGGGCGGGGAGCCCGCGCGGGCCGGCCCGGGCGGCGGCGATGGCCGGGGGCGCCGCGGCTCAGCCCGGATGGCAGCGCGACAGGCGGTCGGCGAGCCGGGTCGGCTCGGGCAGGCGGTGGCCGCGGCCGAGGCGGAGGGTCCAGCGCACGGCACCGGCGAGGCTCACCCGATGGCCGATCGAGACGTAGAGCGGGCGGGCGCCGGCCCGGCTGCGCAGCACCGCGCCGATGGTCCGGCCGCGGTCGCGCAGCGCCACCCGGCCGCCGACCTCGTCCGGCGGCGGGGCGTGCTCGCCCACCAGCCGCGACTTGGCCACACCGATGGTCGGCAGGTCGGCCAAGAGGCCCAGGTGGCAGGCGAGGCCCAACCGGCGCGGGTGGGCCAGGCCCTGGCCGTCGACCAGCACGAGGTCCGGGCGCGGCTCGAGCAGGGCGAGCGCCGCGAGCGCCGCCGGCGCCTCGCGGAAGGAGAGCAGCCCGGGGACGTAGGGGAAGGTCAGGGGCGCGCAGGCGAGCGCGCTCGCCAGGAGCTCGAGGGAGCGGGCGTCGAGCAGCACCGCGGCCGCCCAGGCGAGGCCGGTGCGCGGCGCGTAGTGCACGTCGAGGCCGGCCACGCGGCGGACCCGCCCGAGCCGGTCGCGGCGTTCGACCAGGGGCGCGAGCTCGGCCTGGAGCGCGCGCGCCTCGGCCGCGGTGCCGGTCCAGCCGCCCGGCCCGGCGCCGGCCCGGGCGCGGGTGAGCGCGGCCGCGGCGGCGGCTCCGCTGGCGGGGGTCGTCGCGACGGCGGTCCCGGGGCGGCCGCGGACCGGCGGGAGCGGGGCCGGCGCGGGCGTGGGCTTGTGGTCCGGGTCGCGCTGCTCTCTCATCGTCCGCACCGGCCAGCCAGGGGAGCCGCGGCATGAGCCTGAAGCCGATCACCGATCGGGCCGAGGTCGCGATCGACTTCCCCGACAAGGCCTATATGGGGAGCTTCGGGCGCAGCTCCGCCTTCGAGGCCGGCGCCGACGCCGACGGCGTCCGCATCCTCTTGGCGCGGACCGGGGAGGACAAGCGCGTGGCCGAGATCCACCTGCACCACTATCTGTTCGCGGCCGTGCTCGCCGACGTGGCGGCGGCGCTGGCGGCCCGGCCGCCGCTCGACGAGGCGCACCGGGCGCCGCTGCGCGAGGCCGCCCGGGCGCTCCTGGCGGCGCTCGAGCCGCGCCCACCCGCCGCCGCCGCGGGCGCCGCGCCGGGCGATGGAGCGGCGCGGTGAGCGCCCCGGCCGTGCTGATCGCCCCGCCGGTCTACCGCGACCGGCGGGTGCCCTACTTCCGGCCGCTCCAGGAGGCGGGCCTGGAGCTCCGCTTCAACGATCTCGGCCGGCGCCTCGAGGAGGACGAGCTGATCGCCCGCCTCGACGGCGTGGTGGCGACCGTGGCGGCGAGCGAGCCCTACACCGAGCGGGTGTTCGCCGCCGCCCCGAAGCTCCGCTGCGTCGCCCGCTTCGGCGTCGGCTTCGATGCGGTCGACGTCGCCGCCGCCTCGCGCCACGGGGTGGCGGTGGCGATGGCCTTCGGTGCCAACCACGAGGCGGTCGCCGACTACGCCCTCGCGCACATGCTGGCGCAAGCCACCCGCCTGCTGCCGCACCACGCCACCGTGCTCGAGGGTCGCTGGGGCGGCGGCCTGCACGGCGGGCTCTGGCGGCGGACGGTCGGGATCCTGGGCCTCGGCCGGATCGGCCGGGCGGTGGCGCGGCGCCTGAAGGGCTTCGAGTGCCGGCTCCTGGCGCACGACACCGCACCCGATCCGGCTGCGGCGGCCACGCTCGGCGTCGAGCTGGTCGGGCTCGACACGCTCCTGGCCGAGGCCGAGATCCTGACCGTGCACCTGCCGCGCAGCCCGGCCACGACCGGCCTTCTGGGCGCGGCCGAGCTCGCCCGCATGCGGCCGGGCGCGGTGCTGGTCAACACCGCGCGCGGCGGCATCGTCGACGAGACGGCGCTGGCCGCGGCGCTGGCCTCGGGCCGGCTCGCCGGCGCCGGGCTCGACGTGTTCGCGAACGAGCCGCTCGAGCCGGGCTCGCCCCTGCGCGGGCTCGCCACCGTCAGCCTCTCGCCGCACGTGGCCGGGCTCGACCTGACCTCCGAACGGCTCGTGGCCGAGCGCTGCACGGCGAGCATCCTGGCCGTGCTCGCCGGCCGCGACCCCGGCCCCGGCCTGCTCCTGGACCGGGCCGTCCTGCGGCGGTCCTGAGCGCGCGCGGCGCGCCGGCCGGCCGCCGCCGTGGCGGCGATCGCGGGGGAAGCGCCGCCCGACCGGTGGGACCGGGCGAGCCGCTGGTGGCGCATCCGGGTTCGGCCGGATCCTGCGGACCCCTTGCGCGTTGCGCTCGAGGGCGGTGGCCGGCCCGTCGCTGCTGCGAGGGCGGGGTCGGCCGAGGTCCTTCCGAATGCGTTCGTCGCCGGCGCTCCGCCCTCGCAGCGGAGCCGGTCCGCCCTCGGCGCCGACCCGATCTGGCGTTGCGCGGCTCGAGCCGCCGCCGCGAGCCGGATCGGGGGGATCGCTTCGACACCGCCGGCGCGCGGCGCGACGCCCGCGACCCGAGGGTCGCGGACGACAGCGACCTTCGGCCCGTGGCGGGGGGCCCGCCTGCCCGATCACGGGCGCGGGCTCGGGGAGGGGAAGGCGGCGGGACGGGCGGCCGGACCGACGCCCTCGGCGAGCGATCGGGGATCGTCCCGGCCGTTCGGCCGGCGCCGCAGCCGACGCCGCCCGGCCGTGCCGGCTCGGGGGCTCGGAGCGGGTCCGCTCGGCGGTCCGCGCCGGGACGGGGCGGAGCCGGGTCCGAGGGACCCGGCGCGGCGGCGGCCGGCCCCGGCCGCGGAACGAGGTGCGAGCCCGGCCGCGACCCGGAGGGCAGGGCCCGGCCGGCCGCGGGGGAGGCCGAGGGGTCCGTGGGCCCGGGCCGCGCGCGGCCCGCGGGTCGACGGGGAGGTCGAAGGCCGGGAGCGTGGCCCTGCACGGGCAACGGTCGGCGGTCGGGCGAGCGCGGGGGGCGCAGGCCGCAAAGGGACCGGGCCGTCGTCGGCTCGGGGCCGATCCGCCCGGAGACCACGCGCGAGCGTGCGCCGCGCGGGCCCGACCCTGAGCGGCTCCGGGTGCCCGAGCGCGGGACCGCCGGCCGACATGCCGGGCCGAGAACCCGGCGGGACGGCCCGAGGCCGGGGCGGCCCGGGCGCGGCGCGCGCCGGAGCCCGAGCGGCGGAGCGAGCGGTCGGCCGGCGCGGCCCGGTCCCGGCGGCCGGGGTCTCGACGGAGCCGGGGAGCGACGCGGTCGGGGATCGCCCGGGCCCCGGTCAGGCCCGGCTCGTCACCACCGTGGCGTCCTTGCGGCGGGTGACGTCGGGCAGGAGGCGGGTGCCGAGCCCGGGGCCCTCGAGGGGGTGGATGTGGCCCTGCTCGATGCGCGGCAGCTCGGTCACGAGCTCCTTGTACCAGCCGGTGTAGAAGGCGCGCACGCTCTCCTGGACGAGCGCGTTGGTGGCGTTCAGCGAGAGGTGGCAGGAGGCGACGAACACCACGGGACCCGTGCAGTCGTGGGGTGCGACCGGGAGCTGGTGCGCCTCGGCCATGGCGGCGATCTTCCGGGCCTCCGAGAGCCCGCCGCACCAGGCGATGTCGAGCATCACGACGCCCACCGCGCGGCGCGCCATGAGCTGGCGGAACAGCGGCCTCGTGGCGATCGTCTCGGAGGCCGTGATCGGCACGCGGGTGGAGGCCGCGAGCTCGGCCAGGGCGTCGAAATCGTGCATCTTGATCGGGTCTTCGTACCAGAACGGCCGGACCTCCTCGAGGGCGGCCAGGATCCGCTTGGCGGTCGGCAGGTTCCAGAGCGAGTGCAGCTCGACCATGATGTCCATCTGCGAGCCGACCGCCTTGCGGATCTTGCGGAACGGCTCGAGCGCGGTGTCGAGCTCGTCGGGGGCGATGTGCAGCCCGCCCCAGCGCTCGGCGGCGAAGTCGAACGGCCAGATCTTCATGGCGCTGATGCCCTGCTCGAGCAGGGATCGGGCGAGCTCGTCGGCGCGGTTGAGGAAGGCGTCCAGGTCCTCGTAGGGGCCCTCGCGGCGGTCGAGGCCCCAGTTCTCGGTGAGCTGGCCCTTGGAGCCGCGCACGTAACGGTAGCCGGCGCAGGTGTTGTAGGTGCGGATCGTCGGCCGCGAGAGGCCGCCCAGGAGCTGGTGGATCGGCCGGCCGGTCGCCTGGCCCCAGAGGTCCCAGAGCGCGATGTCGATCGCCGAGGCGCCGCGCAGCTCGGCCCCGCTCGAGGCGAAGCCCAGATAGTAGTCGTGGATCAGCGTGCGCGAATGGCGGTCGATCGCGAGCGCGTCCCGGCCCAGGAGCCGCGGCGCCGCGGTCTCGTGCACATAGGCCTCGACCGCGCGCGGGCCGAAGAAGGTCTCGCCGAGGCCGACCAGCCCCTCCTCGGTGTGCACCTGCACCCAGAGCAGGTTCGGGAATTCGTCGAGGCGGATGGTCTCGATCGCGGTGATCCGCATGCTGCCTCCCGGGCCGGGCCCCGGACCGCCCCTAGCGCCGGGCGTCGGGCGGCGGAAGGGCCGCGGGCGCAGCCCGGTCAGGCGTGGCGCGCGCGGGCCACGCGGTGGGCGCGCTCGAGCGCCCGCTCGATGCGGGCGGCGGCCCGCCCGTCGCCATAGGGGTTGACCGCGGTGGCCATGCGCCGCCAGGCGACCTCGTCGGCGAGCAGGCGCGAGGTCTCCTCGACGATCCGCGCGAAGTCGGTGCCGACCAGCCGCACGGTGCCCGCCTCGACCGCCTCCGGCCGCTCGGTCACCTCGCGCATCACCAGCACCGGCTTGCCGAGCGAGGGCGCCTCCTCCTGGATGCCGCCGGAATCGGTCACGACGAGGTGGGCGCGGTCCATGAGGAACACGAAGGGCAGGTACTCGACCGGCTCGATCAGGTGCACCGCGGGCAGCCCGCCCAGGATGCGGAACACGGGCTCGCGCACGTTCGGGTTGAGGTGGACCGGGTAGAGGATCTCGATGTCGGGGTGGCGCCGGGCGAGCTCGGCGAGCGCCCGGCAGATGCTCTCGAAGCCGGCACCGAAGCTCTCGCGGCGGTGGCCGGTGACGAGCAGGAGACGTCGGTCGGGGCGCAGGAAGGCGAACCGCTCGGCGAGGCCGCGCAGGAGCGCCGGGCTCGCCGCGAGCTTGGCGCGGGCGAGCAGGAGCGCGTCGATCACGGTGTTGCCGGTGACCAGGATCCGGGCCTCGGCGACCCCTTCGGCGAGCAGCGCCCGCTTCGCCCGCTCGGTCGGCGCGAAGTGCAGGTCGGTCACCACCGCCGTGACCCGGCGGTTGGCCTCCTCGGGCCAGGGCGCCTCGAGGTCGCCGGTCCTGAGCCCGGCCTCGACATGGCCGACCGGGATCCGGTTGTAGAAGGCGGCGAGGCTCGCGGCGAGCGTGGTCGTGGTGTCGCCGTGCACCAGCACGCGCTCGGGGCGGAACGAGTCGAGCACCGCCTGCAGGCCGTCGAGCACCCGGGCGGCGATGCCGCAGAGGGTCTGCCGCTCGCGCATCACGTCGAGGTCGAAGTCCGGGCGGATGGCGAAGTCGGCCAGGACCGAATCGAGCATGCTGCGGTGCTGGGCGGTGACGCAGACCCGCGCATCGAAGCCCGGATGGGCGGCCAGGCGCAGCACCACCGGCGCCATCTTGATGGCCTCCGGGCGGGTCCCGAACACCGAGAGGACGCGCACCGGCGCCGCCTCCCCCGGCCGCACCGGCGGGCTCACCGGCCGGCCTCCGGGGCGCCCGCCGGGGCGGTGCCGCGGCGGGCCGGCTCCACCAGCCGCCGCAGCACCGCCGCCGCCGGCCCGATCCCCTCGCGCCAGGTGAAGCGCTCGACGTTCTCGCGGGCGCGCGCCACCATCCGCAGCCGCTCCTCCGGCCCGAGCGCGAGCGCCCGCTCGAGCCCGGCCGCGAGCGCCGCATCGTCGCCCGGCTCGACCAGGATGCCGGCGCCGTCGCGCAACAGGAAGCGGCAGCCGCTCACCGGCGTCGCCACGATCGGCCGGCCGGCGGCCATGTATTCGGGCATCTGCGAGACGAAGCCGCCGCGGGTGACGGCGTTGTCGATCCGCGGCGAGACCAGGACGTCGGCCAGCTGCAGCCAGTCGACCACCTGGGCGTGCGGCACGAGGCCCGGCAGGATCAGCCGGTCGGCGACGCCGCGCTCGCGCGCGATCGCCTCGTACTGCGCCCGGCACGGGCCGTCGCCCACGAGCAGCAGCCGCAGTTCGGGATGCCGGCCGGCGATCGAAGCGAAGGCGCGGACCAGATGGTCGACGCCCTGATAGTCCTTGAACATGCCGACATAGGCCAAAAGCCGCTCGCCGGCCGGGCGGTGGCGGGCGGCGAGCGCCGCGACCCGGGCTTGGTCGACCCGGCCGGGGTCGAACAGGGCGAGGTCGACATAGTCGAACAGGGTCGAGACCCGCTCCGCCCCGATCCGCTCGCCGAGCGTTCGGGCGAGGCCGTCGCTCGAGGCGAAGACGTGCGTGGCGGCGCGCAGCATGCCGGCCTCGGCGAGCCCGAGCGCGGCGCGCAAGGGTGCCACGTCCGGGATCATGCGGTAGTGCACGAGCTCGGGCACGAACGGCCCGTGCAGGTCGGCGCAGACCGGCGCCCGGCTCCAGGCGAGCGCCTTGAAGGCGAGCGCGAGCGCCAGCCCCTCGTAGGTGTGGGCCCAGAGGAGGTCGATCCGCCGGCGCTGGGCCACGAGCGCCCGGAGCAGCCGGGCGTCGGCCGTGAGCTTGTTGCGCCAGCCATAGTAGCGGCCCTTGTCGGCGTCGAAGCCATCGATCCGGTGCAGCTCCAGCCGCTCGGCCGGCTCGACCGGCTGGCCGGCATAGGCGAACAGCAGGATCTCGAGCCCCGGATCGTGGGCGAGCAGCGCCTTGACCACGTTGCCGACCCGGATCGACGACGCCTTGGCCGCGGGCCACGGCATCGCCGCCACCATGGCGAGCCTCAGGCGGCGGCCAGGCATGCCCGCTCCCCCCAGACCGCGGCCTCGAGCTCGCGCGTGCCCCAACTCACCGTGCGCTCGCGCAGCAGCCGCGCCAGGGCCTTCCAGCTCGCCTCCACCATCGGCAGCGCCATCCCGCGGCTCGGGTCGTGCAGATAGACGTGGCAGTGGCCCGGGCTCGAGCCCAGGACCTTGGTGTGGGTCACGAGGCTCAAGACCGAGCCCGGAAAGGCCGCCACCGCGGCGAGCCGGTCGAGATAGCGGCCGACCACCGCCTGGTCGCGGGTGCGCAGCACCTTGTCGACGAACAGGCAGGGGATCTCGGTGACGCGGGTGCGGCGGATCAGGCCATCGCGCTCGGCCAGGAGCCGGTAGGGCCGTATCGGCAGGGGCGGGTCCGGCTCGACCAGATCGGAGGAATCGAGGCTCGCCTCGAAGCGCGCCTCGAGCGCGTCCAGGACCGCGGCCGAGCGGACGAATCCCGGATAGCGGACGACCAGCCGGTCGGAGCCGTGGCCCACGAGCGCGCACCAGCGCTCGAGGTCGCCCACGACCTCCTCGACCGTGAAGGGTGTGCCGATCGCCGCCTCGCGCGCGTTCTTGGCGGCGCGCGCCGCCAGGAGCTCGCTCCGGTGGCGCCACAGGAAGCGGGCGAGGCCCCAGAGCATGGCCGGGCTGCCGCTGGTCTCGACGAAGTAGGCGAGCTTCTGGAGGAGGCTCAGGCGCGGGTTGGCGGAGACGCCCTTGGAGAGCCACCATTCGTGGTCGAAGCCGTGGCAGGCGACCCCGTGGCCGCGGGCCACCATCTCGCCGAGCACGCGGCGATTGTCGTCGAGCCCCAGGAGCGGGTCGCCGAAGGCGTCGCGGAACGAGGGGTCGAGCTCGTCGCCGGTCACCATGAAGATCGCCTTCAGGCCCTCGGCCTCGCAGCGCTCCATGATGGTCCGACAGGAGGTCGAGAAGCGCAGATCCCCGTCCGGGACGCCGACGATGGTCGAGCAGTGCCCGGCGCGGTTGAGGAAGTAGCGCTGCTGGTCCTCGGCATCGACCGTGATCAGCGAGACCGCCCGCTCGGCGAGCGGCCGCCACGGCACGAGCTCGCCGAGCAGCCGGCGCAGCACGAGATCGGCCGCCAGCACCGCCCGCACCTCGCTCGCCGCCTGGGCGTGGCCGACGATCGCCTGGGCGCGCAGGAGCGGCCAGTCGCCGAGCAGCACCACCCGGCCGCGCTCGGCCAGGGCCAGGGGTCCGGCCGGATCGGAGAGCAGCGGGCGACCCGCTCCCGCCGGCTCGGCCCGGCCGAGGCCCGGGAAGGAGAGCCCGCCGAGCGCCGCCTCGGGCCCGTCCGCGAAGGCCACGCGGGTGTCGCGCGCGACTTTGCCCGGCCGCCACCAGAGGAGCGGCGCGTCGCCCGCGGTCGGCGGCGCGTCGCCGACTGAAAGGCGCAGCCGCGCCGGCGGTCCCGGCTGCACCGCCGGGCGGACGCCGAGGCCGAGCGCATCGTCGACCGCACAGGCGAGCGCCAAACCGTGCATCTCGAGGCCCGGCTCGACCTCGAGGGTGACGCCGCCGTCGGCGGACCAGAGACCGACCGGATCGACGCCCCGCCCGGCCAGGCGCGGCGGCAGAGGCAGACTCCTCGACACGCAGGCTCCCATGCAACGGCCGGGCCTCGCCCCGCCCGCTCGCCCACTATCCTGACCCCAACCCATTGAGACAAGATTAACAGACCGTGCCCTCCCTGTCGCGCCGCGCGGGATCGCGCCGCGGCCACACCGACGCCGCCGGCGGCCTCCCCGGGGCGGCCTGCTCGGGGCGGGACGGCCGGGCCCGGCGGCGCGCGGGAGGGGTCCGCCGGAACGGCTGTTGACGCTCGCAGGGTGGCTCGCGACAGTGCGACGAGCCGCCGCACTCGGGCGGCCGGACGACAGGGAGGACGGGGATGCGGACGCGGATCGCCACGCTCGCCGCGGCGGCGCTCCTGGCGCTCGGGGGCACCGCTCAAGCGCAGCAGGCCTGGAAGGTGCAGACCTCGATGCAGGCCGGCGAGTTCTACTACCAGGTGATCGAAAAGCACTGGCTGCCGGTGCTGGCCGAGATGACCGAGGGCAAGCTCAGGATCGAGCTCACGCCGGCCAACTCGGTGGTGCCCTACAACGAGACGATGGACGCGATCGGCCAGGGCGTGCTCCAGGGCGACTTCACGGCCACGGTCTATTTCGCCGGGCGCAACAAGGCGTTCGCGATCATGGGCGATCTCGTGGCCGGGTACGACACGCCCGACCAGCTGATGGCCTATTGCTACCACGGCGGCGGCCGCGAGCTCCTGCAGGAGCTGTTCGACAAGTATTCGGGCGGTGCCGTCAAGGTGATCGGCTGCGCGCCGGTCGCCCGCGAATCGTTCACCGCCAAGGTCCCGATCCGCGCCATCGACGACCTCAAGGGCAAGAAGATGCGCTCGCCCGAGGGGCTCACCGCCGAGGTGTTCAAGCGGGCCGGCGCCTCGACCGTGGCCTTGCCGGCCTCCGAGGTCTACACGGCGCTCGAGAAGGGCGTGGTCGACATCGCCGACTTCTCCACCTATACGATGGACGAGAGCTTCGGCCTGCACAAGATCGCCAAGTTCCCGATCTATCCCGGCATCCACTCGATGCCGGTCCTCCAGTTCACGGTCAACAAGGCGGCGTGGGACAAGCTGTCCAAGGCGCACCAGGCCATGCTGGACGTCTGGTACCGGGCGATGATCCACGATCTGCGGATGCGCAACGACATCTCCGACCGCGAGCTCGTGGCGCGCGACGCGGGCGACAAGAGCCGCGGCGTCGAGGTCGTCAACTGGAGCCAGAAGGACCGCGACGCGCTGCGCAAGATCGCGCGGGCGGCCTGGGAGGACTTCGCCAAGGGCGACGCGCTCGCGACCAAGGCCTACGAGTCGAACCTCGCCTTCATGAAGAAGATGGGCCTGCTCGACTGAGCGGCTCGGGCAGAGGGGCGTGACGGCCGGCCGGGCCCCGCGGCGGGGCCCGGCCGCGTTCGGGGAAGGGTGAGCCTTGATCGACCGCGTCAATCGCTGGCTCGGCGAGAATTTGTGCTGGATCTACCTGGTCGCGGTCGCCGCCACGGCCTACGAAGTGGTCATGCGCTATCTCTTCAACGCGCCCACCGATTGGGCGTTCGAGTTCACCATCCTCTTGTGCGGCATCTGCTATCTGTTGGCCGGCGGCTACGTCACGCAGAAGGACGTGCACATCGCGATCACGAGCGTCTTCGACCTGGCGCCGCCGCCGGTCCGCCGGGGCCTGCGGATCTTCGCCACGCTCGTCGGCATCTTCGCGAGTGCCGGCCTCCTCTGGTCGGCCTCCGGGCCGGCCCTGCGTGCCGCCACGATCGTCGAGCGGACCGGGAGTGCCTGGAACTCGCCGGCGCCCGCGATCATCAAGCCCGTGATCGCCTTGGCCGCGCTCCTCGTCCTCCTCCAGCTCCTGGTCCGCCTCCACCGCCAGCTGCGCGGCCGCGAGCTCTGATCGTCCGACGCGCCCGGCCGCACCCGAAGGAGCCCCGCCTTGCCGATCGAGACGATCACGCTCCTGGTCGTGGGGGCGATGCTGCTCCTGATGCTGGCGGGCGTGCCGCTCGCCTGGATCATGATGACGATCGCCGTCGTCTGCACGCTCGCCTGGCTCGGGCCGGTGGGCCTGCCGCTCGTGGCGAGCCGGGTCTACGGCTTCGTCTCGGAATACGTGTTCGTCGCCGTACCCCTGTTCGTCCTGATGGCCTGCATCCTCGAGCGCTCCGGGGTCGCCAAGGACCTCTACGACGCGATGCGGCTTCTGGCCGGCCGGCTGCCCGGCGGCGTCGCGGTGCAGACCACGCTCGTGGCGATCGTCATGGCGGCGATGACCGGGATCATCGGCGGCGAGGTGGTGCTGTTGGGCCTGATCGCGCTGCCGCAGATGCTGCGGCTGGGCTACGACCGCAAGCTCGCGATCGGGGTGATCTGCGCCGGCGGCTCGCTCGGCACCATGATCCCGCCCTCGGTCGTGCTCCTGGTCTACGGCCTCACCGCCGGGGTCTCGATCGGCGATCTGTTCCTCGCGGCCGTGCTGCCCGGCCTGCTCCTGGGGTCGCTCTACATCGGCTACGTGATGCTGCGCTGCTGGCTGAACCCGGCGCTCGGGCCGCCGGCGCCGCCCGAGGAGCTGGACGTGCCCCTGGCCGAGAAGCTGCGGCTGCTCAAGGGCCTGATCCTGCCCATCCTGATCATCGTCTGGGTGCTGGGCTCGATCTATGGCGGGATCGCGTCCGTGACCGAGTCGGCGGGGGTGGGCTGCGTGGGTGCCATCCTCTCGGCCGCGATCCGCCGCGAGCTCAGCCTCGACATGCTCAAGGGCGCCCTGATCCAAACCATGACCACGGTCGGCGTGATCATCTGGCTGACGCTCGGCGCCAACGCCTTCATCGGCATCTACAACATCATGGGCGGCACCGGCTATCTGCGCGGTCTGATCGGCGGCCTGCCGCTCCCGCCGCTCGCGATCGTGCTCGTGATGATGGCGATCCTGCTCGTGCTGGGCTGCATCATCGACTGGATCGGCATCTGTCTCTTGACCATGCCGATCTTCGTGCCGGTCATCAAGGCGCTGGGCTACGACCCGGTCTGGTTCGGCGTGCTGTTCTGCATGAACATGCAGGTGAGCTACCTCTCCCCGCCGTTCGGGCCGGCGGCGTTCTACCTCAAGGGCGTGGCACCCCCCGACGTGACGCTGCAGGAGATCTTCGGCTCGGTCTGGCCGTTCATCGGCCTGCAGCTCGTCGGGCTCATGGTGGTGCTGCTGTTCCCCGGGATCGCCCTCTGGCTGCCGTCGCTCGGCGGGTGAGGGGGAGCGGCTCAGGGCCAGAAGCTCTCGTCCTCGACCTCGTCGACGGTGAAGGGGCAAGTCTCGGGGAAGGTCGCGAGGGGCAGACGCGTCTCCTCGGCGGCCTCCAGACGGGCGCGGGCGTAGGCCAGGGCCAGCTCCTCGGCGCGCTTGGCCTTCAGGCCCGGGCTGAAGCGGAGGAGCGAGGCGATCTCGCGGCGCTGGGTGCGGATCGTCGCCCTCCAGCTCCGCGAGCGCCGGGCGGTCTGGTGCCGCCACTTCAGGAGATGCACGAGGAGCACGAGGTAGCGCGAGGCGAGCTCGCGCCATTGCGAGATGCCCAAGCTCTCGATCTCCTCGGCGATGTTGAGGAGGTCCAACGGCTCGGCGAGGTTCGGGCGATGCCCCGCCAGTCGACGCAGCGCGGCCGCCTGCTCCTGCGACCAGGTGAAGACGTCCTCCTCGTAGGCGGTGGGCGTCGGGCCGGGCATCGCCTCACCCGCGGCCCGTGAGCGCGGTGATGGTGGCGCGCTGGCGGCCCTGGTCGTAGTCGCACTGGGCCCGGGCGGCGCGGCCGCCGAGGCGGCCGTCGACCGTCACCCGCCAGATCCGGCCGGCCTTGTCGGCGTCGACCGTGCGCAGGCGGGAGAGGCCGCGCGACGCGGCGGCGCGCTCGCAGGCGGCGACCGCCCGCTCGCGTCCGCCCGAGCTGCCGCCCGAGCCGCCCCAGCTCCCGCCCGAGCCGCCCCAGCCGCCCGAGCCGTTCCAGCTCCCGCCGGAGCCGCCCCAGGAGCCGCCCCAGAGGCCGGACTGGCGGAAGGCCAGGATCTCGTTCTTGCCCTTGAGGTCGACCAGGCACTCGATCC
>CAZDFD010000013.1:0-10063 GCA_964504655.1 uncultured Geminicoccaceae bacterium | reverse complement strand
TGGCGGAAGGCCAGGATCTCGTTCTTGCCCTTGAGGTCGACCAGGCACTCGATCCGGCCGCGGCTGTCGCCGCCGCGCGGCCACTCGGCCTTGGCGATCGCCTCGAGCTCGATCTCCTGGCCGCGCTGGCGGGCGCGCTCGATGCGCAGGATCTTGCCGCTGCGGCCACCGCGCTCGCGGACCAGCCGGTCGAGCCGGTCGCCGCACTTGTGCACCGCCTGCTGCTTCTTGCTCTTCTCGTCGTCGTTGCCGGAAAGCAGCGCCGCGGCGGCGCCGCCGGCCACGAGCGCGCCCAGGATCGCGAGCACGGTGCCGGCGTCGGGACCGCCCGATCGTTCCTCGGCGGCCGGCGCCGGCTCGGAGGTACCTGTGGGTGCCGCAGCTTCGGCGACGCGGAACTCGGCCCGGCAGCCGCGGTCGACCCAGACCGCCTGGGCGTCGAAGCCCCAGGTCGAGCGGGCCGTGCAGCGGCCGGAGGAGAGCTCGCGCACCAGCGCCACGCCCGAGGAGGTGTCGGCCGGGCAGCGGCGGTAGGTGCCGTCGCTCTCGCAGGCGAGCAGGCGGCCGCCGGCACCGGGCATGGCGCGCGGGCCGGGCGGCGCCGGCGCCGCGGCCGGGGCCGCCGCCGGCGGGCGCGGGTCGAGCGCCCGGGCCGGACCGCTGGCGGCGAGCCAGCCGAGCTGGGCCAGGCTCAGCGCCAGGGCGAGCCCCGGCCGCAGGACCCGCCGGGCGGCGGCGCGCGATCGAACGGTCGGCATGGCGAGGCTCCCGGTCGTGCCGTGCGGGGAGCATAGATCGGCCGTTCGCGGCGGCAATCCGGAGCGCGCGTCCGGGGTTCGGGGCGGGCTCGGCCGGGGGCGGGCCGCCGGGTCCGGGCCCGCGGCGGGCTCGGCCGGGGGCGCAGACGCTCAGCCGCGGCCGGGGCGCGGCACCGTCGCGGCGGCGCGCTCGAGGGCGTCGTAGTCGAGCCCGGGCTCGTGCACCCGGCGCTGCTCGTGCAGCTCGCGCCCCTTGAGGAGGGCCACGAGAGCCCGGTTGTAGGGCACCTCGATGCCGAGTGCCGCGGCCTCGCGCAGGAGCGCGCCGTTCAAGGCGTCGACCTCGGTGCGCCGCCCGGCCTCGATGTGCTGCAGCATCGAGGGCTTCGAGAACTTGCGCCAGGAATGGTCCTTGATCTTGGCGCGCAACTCCGGCTCGTCGAGCCGGATGCCCTTGGCGCGGACCACCTCGAAGATCTCGTCCAGGATCAGGTCCTGGAAGCGGTCCATGGGCTCCAGCCGGGCGATCTCGCCGATCCGGAGCCCGGTGAGCGCGCACAGGGGGTTGACCGCCGAGTTGAGGACGAACTTGGTCCACACCACGGCTTGGATCTCGGCGGAGACCGTGGTCGGGTAGCCGGCCGCCTCGAGCGCTGCCGCGAGCGCGCGCACGCGCGGCGTCGGGGTGCCGTCGAGCTCGCCGACCGTGGTCGGGCCCATGTGGGTCTGCTCGACCCGCCCGGGCCCGAGGCCGCGGAAGCTGCACATGCTCGAGCCGCCGACCACGCGGCCGCGGCCGAGTGCGTGCTCGAGCACCTCGAGATTGCCGATGCCGTTCTGCAGCGAGACCGCGAAGCCGTCCGCGGCCAGGAGGCGGGCCGCCGCTGCCGCCGCATCGGCCGTGCCGTTGGTGTCGGTCGTCACGAGCGCCACGTCGAACGGTCCGGCGACGCGGTCGGGGGTGAAGGCGGCGACGCGGACCCGGATCGGCCGCGGCACGCCCAGGACCTCGAGGCCGTCGCGCGCGATCGCCGCCACGTGTTCGGCGCGCAGATCGACCAGGGTCACGTCCTGCCCGGCCTCGGCGAGCCGGCCGCCATAGGAGGCACCGAGCGCCCCGGCGCCGAGCACGACGAGCCGCACGGGCCTCCCCCGCGCCGCCGGCTCAGGCGTGCACCGGCACCTTGGCCGGCGCCTCGGCCTTGCCGAAGTAGCTGTGCTTGAGGGAGCGCTGGTTCTCGTAGATCGAGCCCTGGTGCCTCGCCGGCGGCAGCGGCAGGCGGACCGGCACGGGCTCGAGGCGCGGCGCCACCGGGTCGGTCGCCCCGCACAGGAGGAGGGCGTTCCACTCCTCCATGCTCTTGGGCATGAGCGAGGGGACGAGCGGCCAGGCGTCGGCGGCCCGGTACTGGAACAGGAGCAGGCGGCGCGGCCGGCTCGAGGTGTTGACCGCCGAGCCGTGCACGGTGCGGGCGTGGTGGATCGAGATCGAGCCGGCGGGCCCGGTGCAGGGCAGGGCGGCGGCGTAGTCGCACTCGCGCCGCTCCGGGTCCATGGCGCCGCAGAAATAGCCGTCCTCGTCGTGGTGCTCGAAGATCGGACCCTTGTGGGTGCCGGGCACGCACAGGAGCGGCCCGTTCTCGAGCGCGACGTCGTCCATGAACACGCCGACCGCGGCCAGGTCGTCGTTGGTGTGCGGGTAGAAGGCCCAGTCCTGGTGCCACTCGACCGCCGCCCCGAAGCCGGCGCTCTTGAGGTTGAGCTTGGAGGTGTCGAAGCGGATCGCCGGCGCGACGAGCTTCTGCAGGACCTCGAGGATGCGCGGATGGCGCATGACCCGGTCGAAGGCGGGGTGGACCTTGTGCGGGGTCTTGATCCGCCGCACCCGGGGCTCGGCCGCCGAGTGGCTGTCCTCGAGGTCGTAGACCTCGTTGTGCTCGCGCACCGAACGCGCCTGCTCGACCAGATCGTCGGTGACCCGGCGCAGCTCGGCGAGCTCGGCCGCATTCAGGACGCCCTCGACGACGGTGAAGCCGTCGCGCCGGTAGCGCTCGACCTGGGCGTCGGTGACCATGCTCAGCCTCCACGGATGCAGTTCCTGCGAGGCTAATCTCGGGGCGACGGGCCGGCAAGCGGCCAGGATCTGCCCGCAGCGCAGCCCCGCCCGCCGCGCGCGCAGGTCAGCGGCGGCGGGCGAGGAGCTGGGCGCCGCCCAGAAGCGCGATCGAGACCAGGATCAGGAGCGAGGAGATGGCGGCGATGGTGGGGTCCACCTGGTCGCGCAATCCAGTGAACATGCGCCGGGTCAAGGTCGCGGTCTCACCGCCCGCCACGAACAGCGCCACCACCACCTCGTCGAGCGAGGTGATGAAGGCCAGGAGTGCTGCTGCCCGCACCGAGCGGTCGAGCTGCGGCAGGGTGACGGTGGTGAAGGCGCGCACGCGCGTGGCACCCAGCGAGCGGGCGACCCGCTCCTGGTCGAGGTCGATCCGCCGGAGCCCGGCGTCGACCAGCACCAGGACGAAGGGGAGGGCCAAGGCCGCGTGCGCGAGCACGAGGCCCGTGAGGCTGTTCAGGAGGCCGAGCTTGACCCAGAGGTAGAAGACGCCGATCGCCAGGATGATGACCGGCACGATCAAGGGTGCCGCGAGCAGGAGACGGAGGGTGCGCGCCGCCCGGCCCGGGGCCAGGTGCAGCCCGTAGGCCGCGGCGACGCCGAGCGGGGTGGCGAGCAGAGTGGTCAGGAGGGCCACCAGGAGCGAGGTCCGGGTCGCGGCCATCCACTCGGGCGAGCCCAGATAGGTGCGGTACCAGCGCAGCGACCAGGCGCGCGGCGGGAACTCGAGGTACTGGCTGTCGGAGAAGGACATCGGCAGGACGATCAGGACCGGCAGCACGAGGAAGGCCAGGACGAGTGCCGCCAGGACCAGGAGCCAGGCACGCCGGCCGGGCGGGATCCAGTCCTGGCCGCTCACCTTGCACCCGCCAGGAGCCGCTCGAGCGGCACCAGCCGGGCGAGCAGCCAGAACAGGACGAGGGTCACGACGAGCAGCACCACGGCCAGCGCCGAGGCGGCGCCCCAATCCAGATAGAGGCCGGCGTTCTCCTGGATCTTCATGGCGAGCATCAGCACGCGGCCGCCGCCCAAGATGGCGGGTGTCACGTAGAAGCCGAGCGCCAGGACCAGGACCAGGAGGCACCCGGCCAGGAGGCCCGGGAGCGAGAGCGGCAGGAACACGCTCAGGAAGGCGCGCGTCGGCGAGGCGCCGAGCGAGGCCGCGGCCCGGAGCAGGTCCTGGTCGATCGCCTTGAGCGCGGCGTAGGTCGGGAGCACGAGGAACGGCAGGAGGATGTGCAGCATGCCCACGACCGTGCCGGTCCAGTTGTGGACGAGGCGGAGCGGCGCGTCGATCAGGCCCGTTCCCAGGAGCCACTGGTTGACGAGGCCGCGGCGCTGCAGGAGCACGAGCCAGGCGTAGGTGCGCACGAGCAGCGAGGTCCAGAAGGGCACGAGGACGAGGACGAGGCCCAGGCCGGCCCAGCGCTCGGGGAGCTGGGCCAGGGCGTAGGCCAGGGGATAGCCGAGCAGGGCTGCGAGCACCGTCACCACGAGGGCGATCTCGAAGGTGGTCCAGAGGATCCGCAGATAGGCCTCCTCCTGGACCAGCCGGGCGTAGTGGGCGAGCGACAGCCGGTCGCCCTCGACGAGCGACAGCCAGAACAGCCAGCCCGTCGGCAACAGCGCCACCACGCCCACGAGCAGGAGGGCCGGGAGTGCGAGGCAGAGCAGGCGCCGCCGCTCGGCACGCTCGTCGCGGGCGAGTGCTTCCCGGCTGCCCGGGCCCGAGACCGCGGTGGCGGGTGCATGGCCGGCCGCCACGGGCTCAGCCCTCCTCGCCGACGAGCACGGCGTCGGCCGGATCGAAGCCGAGCCCGACCGGCGCGCCGCGGGCGCCCAGCCGATCGAGCCCCGGGCCGCGCGGCGGCAGCCGCACCGCCACGAGCGTGCCGCTCTCGAGGCGGATCTCGGCGAGCAGGCTGTCGCCCTGGAAGACCAGGTCCTCGAGCCTGCCGTCCAGGCGGTTGGCGGCGGCCTCGCCGTCGGCGAGCAGGCGCAGCCGCTCCGGCCGCAGCACCAGATGGACGGGTCCCGCGGGCGGCACCGGATGGTCGCTCGCCAGCGGCCGGCCGGCGACGAAGAGGCCGCCGTCGCGGCGTTCGGCCGGCAGGATCGTCGATTCGCCGATGAAGTCGGCGACGAAGCGGGTGCGCGGCCGCTCGTAGAGGGCGCGCGGCGCGTCGAGCTGGACGATCCGGCCGCGGTCGATCACCGCCACCCGGTCGGAGAGGGTCAAGGCCTCGCGCTGGTCGTGGGTGACGTAGAGGGTGGTGATGCCGAGCCGCTCGTGCAGGCGGCGGATCTCGATCTGCATCGCCTCCCGGAGCTTCTTGTCGAGCGCCGAGAGGGGCTCGTCCATCAACAGCACGCGCGGCTCGAACACGAGCGCGCGGGCGAGCGCCACGCGCTGGCGCTGGCCGCCCGAGAGCTGGTCGGGCCGGCGCTCGGCCAGCCCCTCGAGGCGGACCAGGGCCAGGGCGTCCTCGACCCGGCGTCTGGTCTCCTCGCGCGGCCGGCCGCGCATGCGCAGGGGGTAGGCGACGTTCTGGCCGACCGTCAGGTGCGGGAAGAGGGCGTAGCTCTGGA
Organism: uncultured Geminicoccaceae bacterium; assembly: GCA_964504655.1. Lineage (GTDB taxonomy): Bacteria > Pseudomonadota > Alphaproteobacteria > Geminicoccales > Geminicoccaceae > JANXAZ01. The sequence continues at coordinate 4,600 of CAZDFD010000013.1, read as the reverse complement.
ACACCACGCCGAAGTCGCGGCGGTGCGGCGGGGTGCGGGTGACGTCCTCATGGCCGACCAGCACACGGCCGGCGGTCGGCCGGGTGAAGCCCGCGAGCACCATGAGGAGCGTGGTCTTGCCCGAGCCCGAGGGGCCGAGAAGGGTCAGGAACTCGCCGGCGCGCACCTCGAGCGAGACGGAGGCCAGCGCGCGCGCCGCCCCGTAGGCCTTCTCGACCGCCTCGAAGCGGATCGGGACGGGCCGGCGCCCCGGCCCCGCCACCGGCAGCCGACCTCAGCGGGTCTTCCAGGCGTCCCAGCGCTCCTGCATCTTCTGCCGGTTGGCGGCCCAGAAGCGGGCGTCGATCACGAGCTGCTTGTTGGCGTTCTCCGGGCTCGACGGGCTGATCCGCGCCATCTCGGCGGTGATCTTGCCGGCCTCGAAGGCGGCGAGGGTGGTCGGCCCGTAGTTGATGTAGAGCGGCATGTTGGCCTGCAGGTCGGGGGCCACCATGCGGGCGAGCGCCTTCATGGCGAGGTCCCTGTTGCGGCTGCCCTTGATGATGCCCAGGCAGTCGAGCGAGAGGATCCCGTCGTCGTAACTGTAGGCGGCCTTGGCGCCGTCCTTGATCACCGTGTCGAGCCGGCCGTTCCAGATCGACAGCATGTCGACCTCGGCGTCCTTGGCGAGCTGGGCCGACTGCGCCCCGGACTTCCACCACACCTCGATGTGCGGCTTGATCTCGTCGAGCTTCCTGAAGGCGCGGGCGACGCCCTCCTCGGTGCCGAGCACCTGGTAGACCTGGTCCTTGGGCACCCCGTCCACGAGGAGCGCGATCTCGAGGTTCGGGGTGGGATAGTCGCGCAGCGAGCGGGCGCCCGGGAACGCCTTGACGTCCCAGAAGTCCTTCCAGCCGCGCGGCGGCCGGTCCCTGTACTTCTCGGTCGAGTAGCCGAGCACCGTCGAGTAGTAGATGATGCCGATCCAGTGGCTGTCGTAGGCCATCCTGTCGAAGCCGGCGGTCGAGATCTGCCCGTAGTCGAGCGGCTCGAGCAGCCCCTCGCTCTGCGCGGCGGCGCAGTCGGCGAGGCCCAGATCGACGATGTCCCAGCTCACCGCACCGGCGCGGACCTGGGCGCGCACCTCGGCGATGCCGGTCAGCGTGTCCTCGGCCCAGGTGATGCCGAGCTCCTTGGCCACGGGCTCGAGCAGCGCCTTGCGCTGGGCCTCCTGGTAGGAGCCGCCGAAGGAGGTGAAGGCGAGCTTCTGCTGGGCCGCAGCCGTGCCCGCCGCGAGCGCCAGGGCGAGCGCCGCGGCACCCGCCAGGACCGTCCTGCGCATGATCCGTCTCCTCCCTGCCTCTTGCCACCCGACGCCTCCTCGATAGGGTGCGCCTCGGGGCCCCGCAAGCCGGGACCGCGGACCGCCGATGATCCTGGACGAGGCGCCGCCGCTCGCCGACAGCCTGTGGACCGCGACCGCGGGCCCGGAGCCCTCGCACCCGCCGCTCGAGGGCGAGCTCCTGACCGACGTCGCGATCGTGGGCGGCGGCTACACCGGGCTCTCGGCGGCCCTGCACTTGGCCGAGCGCGGCGTCGGAACGGTCCTGCTCGAGGCGCACGGGCCCGGCTGGGGCGCCTCAGGTCGCAACGGCGGCCAGGTGATTCCGGGCCTCAAGGAGGATCCGGACGAGGTCGAGCGGATCCTGGGCCCGAGCGCCGGCCGGCGCGCCGTGGCGCTGGCCGCGGCGGCGCCCGATCTGGTGTTCGATCTGGTGGCCCGGCACGGCATCGCCTGCGACGCGGTCCGCGCGGGGTGGATCCAGCCGGCGCCGGACGCGGCCGGGGTGGCCCTGCAGCGGGCCCGGGTCGAGCAGTGGCAGCGGCTGGGCGCCCCGGTCGAGTGGCTCGACCGGGCGGCGGTCGCCGCGGCGCTCGGCACGCCCCTCTATCTGGGCGGACTCCTGGACCGGCGCGGCGGCAGCCTGCACCCGCTCGCCTACGCCCGCGGCCTGGCGGCGGCGGCCGAGCGCCGGGGGGCGCGGATCTGCGCCGGCTCGCCGGTCGTCCGGCTGGCGGCCGAGGGCGGCGGCTGGCGGGTGGCGACCCGGCGCGGGGCGGTGCGGTCGCGCACGGTGCTGGTCTGCACCAACGGCTACAGCGACGGGCTCGTGCCCGGGCTGGCGCGGAGCCTCGTGCCGGTCACCTCGGTGCAGGTCGCGAGCCGGCCGCTCACGGCCAATCTGCGCGCCTCGATCCTGCCCGACGGGCGGGCCGCCTCGGACACCCGCCGGCTGCTCGTCTATTTCCGCCTCGACCGCGACGGCCGGCTCGTGATCGGCGGGCGCGGCGGCGACGGTCCGCGCGCGGTGCGCGCCGCCCAGGCCCGGCTGCGCCGCCTCGCGCTGCGGATGTTCCCGCAGCTCCCCGGCGATCTCGTCTGGGAGCGGGCCTGGGGCGGCCGGGTGGCCTTGACCGAGGACCATCTCCCGCATCTCTGCGAGCCGGCCCCGGGGCTCCTGACCGCCGCCGGCTACAACGGCCGCGGCATCGCCATGGCGACGGCCCTGGGTCGGGTGCTCGCCGACAAGGCCACGGGCGCGCCCGACGCCGAGCTCGACTACCCGGTCGACCGGCTGCGGCCGATCCCCTTCCATGCCCTGCGCAAGCCGGTGATCCGGCTGGCCGTGGCGGTCAAGGCGGTGCAGGACCGGCTGGGCCTCTGAGCGGGGCCAGGGCCGCCCCCGGGCTCAGTGCAGGCGCGGCCGGCGCATCAGGCTCGCCCGGTCGATCGAGGCGAGCGTGCGGTCGAGCCGCTTGCCGTCGCGCACGAGCACGAGCGGCACGCGCACGCCGGCCTCGCCCAGGGCCCAGACCTGGCGCCAGAGGTCGGCCAGATCGACCACCGCGCGGCCGGCCACGGCGACCACGAGATCGCCGCGCTGCACGCCGGCCTCGGCGGCCGGACCGCCCGAGGCCGTGCCGGTCACCACGAGCCGCTCGCCGGCCTCGGCGACGTAGAGCCCGAGCCAGGGCCGCGGCGGGCGGTCGACCGCACCGCGCCGGGCGAGGTCGCCCAGGATCGGCGGCAGGAGGTCGATCGGCACCACCATGTTGGCGGCGGCCGGCTCCTTGCCGCCGGTCTCGGCCTCGATCAGGAGCGAGCCGATGCCGACCAGCCGCCCGTCCGGGCCGATGCAGGCGGTGCCGCCCCAGTGCGGATGGGCGGGTGCGGTGAACAGCGCCTCGTCGAGGACGTACTCCCAGTAGCCCGCGAACTCGCGCTTGCCGATCAGCCGGGCCTGCACGGCGGCGGCGCGACCGCCGCCCGCGGCGAGCACCACCGGGTCGCCCGGGCGGAGCGCCTGGGCGGTGCCGAGCGGCAGGCCGCGTACGGGCAGCCGGCCGAGCAGCAGGAGCAGCCCGAAGCCGGTCTGGAAGTCGTAGCCGAGCACGTGCGCCTCGACCGCCCCGCCGCCCTCGGCGGTGAGCCAGACCCGCTCGGCCTCGGTGACCAGATAGCCGATCGTGACCGCGTGCCGGCCGCCCTCGAGCAGCACGGCACTGCCCTCGCGCTCGGTGCCGAGGATGCCGGCGGTGAAGGCGTCGGCGGGGACCTCGGCGCGGAGGCTCAACACCGCCCCGAGGGCGCGGGCGAGGTCGAAGCCACAGGCCTCCGGTCGCGGTTGGAGGATCGGCGGGATCGACCAGCCCTCGCTGCCGCTCAAAGGGACCTCCCCGGCTCGCCCCGGCGATCTTCGAACACCCGCGGGCGGGCGCCGTCAACCGCCACGGGCGGCAGCCCACGCAGCCGGGCACGCAGGCGCCCGGCACGCAGGCGCCGGCGCGCGGCCCGGCCGGCACGCCCGGGGAGCACGGCCGGCGGCGCCCGGCTCCGGGCCCCGGGTCGACGACGGCCTCGCGGCGCGGCATGGAGGAGGCGGAGGCGAGGTGAGGAACCGCCATGTCCTACGTGATCGATCCGCCGCCCACACCCGCGCTCCCGGTGCGCGGCGGCGGTCTCTTCCCGGTCCGCCGGGTCTACTGCATCGGCCGCAACTACGCGGCGCATGCGGTCGAGATGGGCGGCGATCCGAACCGCGAAGCGCCCTTCTTCTTCCAGAAGAACCCGGACGATCTCGACCCTTCGGGCCGGTTCCCCTATCCGCGCCGGTCGACCAACGTCCACCACGAGGTCGAGCTCCTGGTGGCACTCGCCCGCGGCGGCGAGGACGTCCCTGTCGAAGAGGCGCTCGCGTGCGTGTGGGGTTACGCGGTCGCGATCGACATGACCCGCCGCGACCTCCAGGACGAGGCCAAGAAGCTGCAGCGGCCCTGGGAGATCGCCAAGGCTTTCGCCCGCTCGGCTCCGGTGGGCGAGCTCGTGCCGGCTGCTGCGATCGGCCACCCGAGCCGCGGCGCGATCACGCTTGCCGTGGACGGGACGATCCGGCAGTCGGGCGATCTCGCGCAGATGATCTGGAAGGTGCCCGAGATCGTCGCCACGCTCTCGCAGTACTTCACGCTCGCCCCGGGCGACGTGATCCTCACCGGCACGCCCGCCGGCGTGGGCCCGGTCGAGCGCGGGCGGGTGATGGAAGCGGCGATCGAAGGGGTGGGG
>CAZDFD010000012.1:51365-65158 GCA_964504655.1 uncultured Geminicoccaceae bacterium | reverse complement strand
GCCCCACGACCGTGACCTCGACCCCGGTGCGACCGAGCCTGCGGCGGGCGAGCGGGTCCATCGGGGCGGCCCTCAGAACCCCCGGCGCCAGTCCTGGCCGCCCCACATCGGCAGGAAGGCGTCCGGGTCGTAGGGATGCGCCTCGGCCACCTCGGGGCGGAGATCGCCCACACCCAGGCCGGGCCGGTCGGAGAGGTCGTAGCCGCCGTCGCGCGGCCGGGGCGCGTGCTCGACCAGGTCGAAGCGGTGGGCGGGCGTGTACTCGCAGAAGCTCTCCTGCATCACGAAGTTGGGCACGCAGGCGTCGAGCTGCAGGCAGCAGGCGGTGGCGACCGGGCCGAACGGATTGTGGAAGCTCACCGGCAGGTAGCAGGCATCCGCCATGCCGGCGATCCTGAAGGCCTCGAGGAGCCCGCCCACGTGGATCGGGTCCGGCTGCAGCACGCGCACCTGGTTGGTGGCCAGGAGCGGCGGCAGATGGTGGCGGGTGTAGATCCGCTCGCCGGTGGCGAGCCGCACGCGCATCGCCCGGCCGACCTCGGCGAGCGCCTCGAGGTTCTCGCAGTCGGTCGGCTCCTCGAACCAGTAGACGTCGAGCTCCTCGAACGTCCGGCCGATCCGGATCGCCGTGCCCGGGCTGAAGCGGCCGTGCGCGTCGATCAGGATCTCCATCTCCGGCCCGACCGCGGCGCGCACCGCCGCCACGACGTCGAGGCAGCGGAACAGCTGGGCGCTGTCCGGGTCGCGGCCGCAGTTCTCGAAGGGGTCGAGCTTGAGGCCGCGATAGCCCCTGGCCTTGACCGCGGCGGCCGCCTCCGCGATGGCCGCGGCCGAGGCGGCCGGCCCGTACCAGGCGTTGGCATAGGCCGGGATGCGGGTCCGGAGTGCCCCGCCCAGGAGCTCGAAGACCGGCACGCCCAGCGCCTTGCCCTTGATGTCCCAGAGCGCCATCTCGAGGGCCGCGATCGCCGAGTTGAGGATCGGGCCGCCGCGCGCGAACTCGTTGCGGAACATCTCCCACCGGAGCGCCTCGATCGCGAAGGCCGGGCGGCCGATGGCGTAGCGGTGCGCGAGCTGGCGGACCGCCGCCTCGACCGCGGTCGCCTGCCACTCGCAGGTGCCCTCGCCCACGCCGGTGATCCCCTCGTCGGTGTGGACCCGCACGAGCACCCAGTTGAGCCAGCGGGCGCCCACCACCCAGGTCTCGACCCGGGTGATGCGGCAGGGCGGCAGGCCGGCGGGCGCGCTCAAGGCGTGGTCTCGCGCAGGAGCTCCTCGACCACGCCCGCGATCCGCGGCGCGGTGAGCCCGTAGCGGTCCTGCAGCGTCGGCACGGCGCCGCACTCGATGTAGCGCATCGGGATCCCCACCCGGCGCAGCGGCCGGTGGATCCCGGCCGCATAGAGCGCCTCGATCACGCGCGTGCCGAGCCCGCCCTCGATCAGGTGGTTCTCGGCGGTGACGAGCAGCCGCACCCGGCGGGCGAGCGCCACGACCGCGGCGGCATCGAACGGCACGAGGCAGGGGACGTGCAGGACCGCCACCTCGAGGCCGCGCTCGCCGAGCGCCGCGGCGGCATCCAAGGCCCGCTCGGTCACGAGCCCGGTCGAGACGATCCCGACCTCGGAGCCCTCGCGCAGGAGCCGGGCCTCGCCGAAGGCGAAGCGGTAGGAGGCCGGATCGAGCACCACCGGCACGTTGCCGCGCAGCAGGCGGAGATAGACCGGCCGCGGCTCGGCCACCGCCGCCTCGACCACCTGCGCGAGCTCGGTGGCATCGCACGGGTCGACCACGGCGAGCCCGGGGATCGAGGCCATCAGCGCCAGATCGTCGATGCCCTGATGGGTGGCGCCGTAGCCCGTGGTGAGCCCGGGCAGGCCGCAGGCGAGCACCACCGGCAGGTGGCTCTTGGCGATCTGGATCGCGACGAAGTCGAACGCCCGGCGGGTGGCGAACACCGCATAGGTCGTGGCGAAGGGCAGGAACCCGGCCTTGGCGAGCCCGGCCGCGGCGCCGACCAGCGCCTGCTCGGCCATGCCCAGGTTGAAGAACCGGCCGGGGAACGCCTCGGCGAAGGGCAGGATGTCGGTGTACTTGGCGAGATCGGCGGTGAGCCCGACGATCCGCGGCTCGGCCGCCGCCGCCGCGGCGAGCGCCCGGCCGAACGGGGCGGTCACCGACGGCCGGCCCTCGACCCGGGTGAGCTCGCCCATGCCGAGCGTGCGGGCCGGCTGGGGCCCCGCCGCGAAGGGGTCGGGTCTGGACACGCTGCTCGCCTCCCGCTCGTGCGCGGGATGCTAGCCGGGTCCCGGGCGGCCGTCGCCTGCGCCCGGGGCGCCCCCGGGTTGCACCGGTGCGGCGGCGCGCGGCTCCGGGCTCGAGCCGAGCCCGTCCTCGCCGGGTGCGAGCAGGCCCGCGGCGCGCAGCTCGCCCAGCATGCGGGCGCGCAGGCCCGTGCGGTCGAGGAGCGGCCGGCGGCGCGCCGCCCCGACCTCGGCCGCGCCGTAGGGGGCGAAGTCCGGCGCCACCTGCCCGCCGCCATAGGTCGCGAGGATCCAGTTCAGCACCGCGGCGAGGCGGCCGTCGTCGAGCGCGCTGCGCGCCGCTCCGGGCACGCGCATCAGATAGTCGCGCCCCTCGGGCACCCGGGTGAAGAGGCCGACGAACCCGTCGAGCCGCGGCACGTGGCCGGGCGTCCCCTGCCCGAAGAGCCCGTGGCAGCCCTTGCATTTGAGCGCGTAGTCGAGGCGCGCGCCGGCGTAGGCGTCGAGCGGCCGGCCGGGCGCGTAGTCGGCCGCGGCCGCAGGGCCGGCGAGCGCCGCGAGGAGGAGGGCCACGGCGCCGGCGCGCACCGGCTCAGGCCTTGCCGATGACCACCTGGCTCGAGCAGTGGTAGACCATGGTCGGCGCGCCGAAGCACCAGACGATGTCGTTGTTGAGCTCGGGCCGGTAGGACGGCATCTCGCCCTCGGTGCCGAGGCAGGGGCAGAGGCCGCAGGAATCCTTGCCGCAGCAGTCCTGGTAGGCGATCAGGTAGGCCTGCCCGTCGTCGGGATTGATGCAGGTGCCGATCCACGAGGTCGGCGAGGCGTAGGAGCCGGGCGGGCAGACGTTCACGCTGCCGCCGCAGCAGGCGCAGAGATAGCCGTCCGACGAGCAGTGCCGCCAGTAGTTGCACTGGGTCGGATCCTTGGTCTGCGCGGTCTTGGCGAACTCGTTGGCGTGCGCGAGCTTGGCCCGGCCCGACTTGTCGACCGGCAACAGCGGCAGGACGGCACCACCCACGAGCACCGTCCCGAGCCGGGCCAGGACCCCGCGCCGCGAGCTGCGCTGCGCGATCCGCCGCGCCGCGCTCTCCATCATCCGATCGAACGCATCGAGAATCATGTCCGCCCCTCCTCCCGCTGCGTCGCGCCCGGGCCGGCCGCGGCACCGTTCGGCCGGCCCGGCGGCGTGCCCAGAAGATAGTCCTGCATCGAGGCGAAGCCGCTCTCCTGCGCCACGAGCAGGCTCTCCAGATGCTCGCGCGAGTTGACGATGCCCTTGGCGCGCACCGTGCCCAGGGCGTCGATCAGCACCGCGTGCGGCAGCTTGCCGATGCCGAGCTGCATGCCGACCAGCGGCGAGAGCACCATCGGCAGGTCCTGGATGCCGTGCTCCGCGGCCAGGGCGCGATGCGCCTCGCGCTCGCCGTCGCCGACCAGGACGAGGCTCACCGCCTGGCGCTCGCTCCTGGCGAACGAGCGCACCGCGCCCATGAGCTTCTTGCACATCGGGCAGACCGGCGAGACGAACAGCAGGAGCTGCGAGCGCCCGTCCGCCCGGCGACCGCCCAGATGCACGGGCCGTCCCTCGAGGTCGACGAGGTCGAGCTCGGGCCCGCGGTCGCCGATCTCGATCGCGGTCGGCGTGGTCATGGCACCCAGCGGTGCCACCCGCTCGTGCAGCACGCCCACCTGGCGGGCGAGCGCGAGCACGGTCACGGCGAGCGCCAGGACCACCAGCCAGAGGACGAGGTTGGAGACGAGCAACGGGTCCAAGGCTCAGCTCCCGCGCGGCTGCCGGCGCAGCGGGGCCAGGCCGGAGAGCCGGCTGTAGGCGGCGTAGAGGGCCAGGAGCGAGGCCGTCGCGAGCAGCGTCGTGGCGAGATCGAGCGCGCCCGGCACGGCCGCCGCCGGCGCCAGCGCGACCAGGAGGCCGCCCGCCGCCAGGACCAGGTTGCGGCCGACCAGCGCCCAGGAGATGCGGTCCTTGTGCCGGCCGAGGAAGCAGCCGCAGTCGATCTCGGTCCGGCCGCGGCCGAGATTGATCGCCATGGCGAGCGCGAAGACCAGGAACAAGCCCGCGGCCAGGAGCCCGCCCGGGCCGCGCGTCGGCGGGAGGAGCAGGCCGAGGCCCGCTCCGATCTCGAGGACCGGCAAGGCCCGCGCCACCGGCGCCACGAGCGGTGCCGGCACGAGCCGGTAGTTCTCGACCACGCCCAGGACCTCGTCCGGCGCGCGCAGCTTGCTCCAGGCGCTCGGCAGGAAAACGAGCGCCAGCACGAGGACCAGCGTCCACTGGAACGCGGCGGCGGCGAGCAGGTCCAAGGGGGCCTCACTCGCCCATGGTGTAGAGCACGTAGGGCGAGAGCCCGACGCCTTCGCGATGCCCCTTCTCCTCGCCCGTCGTGGCGTCGAGGACCTGGAGCATGGCGGTCTCGGTGATCGCGAACAGGAGCGGCCTGTCGTCCTGGCTCACCGTCATCGAATGGCTGTGGTGGCCGAGCTTGTGGCGGGCGACGCGCTGCCTGCTCTGGACGTCGAACACCCAGACCTCCTCGCCCGCCTGCTTGTGGGTCCAGGGACCGCCCTGGTGCATGAGCACGAACAGCCGACCCGAGCCCGCGTGGAAGGCCGCGAGCTGCCAGCCCCCGGGGCGCCAGCCCTCGTCGCCCGCGCCCTGCAGCTTCCAGCGCTCGCCGACCCTGGGCATGCCGTCGAGGCTCACCGGGTAGACCCAGCCGTCGTAGGAGAGGAAGTAGCCCTGCCTGGAAGGCCGGTGGATCGCCGCGTGCTCGAACACCGGGTCCTTCTCCGAATCGAAGAAGGGCTGGCCGAGCTCGGTCTTCGTGGCCCGCCCGCTCGCATCGAAGGTCAGGTGCAGGAAGCGGCCGTCGGGGCAGAGCGAGGCCACGCTCGCGTTGCCGGTGGGGAAGGCCAGGGAACAGCCCTGCGTGTCGAGCTCACCCAGATATTTCATCTCTTTGACGTCGACCACGCTCAAGGAGAAGGCCGGGTCCATGTTGAAGGAGAGGAGATAGCGGCCGTCGGTCGACAGCGTCGCATTGTGCTTCTTCGGCACGACCAGGAAGCGGCCCTTGGGCAGCACCACCTCGCCGACCGGATCGAGGGTCTTCGTGTCGAAGGCGGTGACGACGTCGGTGCGCACCCCGCGCGAGCCGCGCGACCAGTAGGTCTCGGCGAGCCAGAACCGGCTCCGGTCGTGGGCGAGCACGGCGTTGGCGGTGTAGCCGCCGTTGACCATGCCCTTCACCGACAGATCGTCGCCGTCGAAGATCCAGACCTTGGAGACGACCAGATAGGGGAACACCGGCTCGAGCACGTAGACCCAGCGCGGCGACGGTTCGGGGAGGACCAGGGTCGGGTGGTCCTCCTGCGTCGGCTGCGCCGCGGCCGGCGGCATCTGCGGCGGAATGGGCGTCGCCGGCTGCGCTTGCGCCGACGCCGTCGCGCCGCCGAGACAGGCTCCGCACAGGCCCACCATCACGCCCAGCGCCCGAAGCCGCATCGCTTCCCCCCTTCTTCGCGCCGCACGTTCCCGACGCGGCGGAGCTTACGCAAACCCCGGGCCGAAGGGTAGCGGCCGGCCGCTGCTTCGGCCCGCGACACCCACCACGGCCCGGTTCGCCGCGGCCCGCCCACGCCTCAGGCGGCGGCCTCCTCGAGCTCCGCCAGGATCGCGCCCCACTCGTCCGGCTCGACCCGGATGAAGTGCGCCTTCTCGCGCCGCTCGAGGCGCGGCACCCCCTTGCCCGGCAGGGTCCGGCAGACGATCGCCTTGGGGCGGCCGTCCGGCGCCCGCGCCGCCTCGAGCGCCGCCACCACGGCCGTCATGTCGTTGCCGTCGATCTCCCGGGTGGTGAAGCCGAATGCCCGCCACTTCTCGGCCAGGGGCTCGAGGGCCACGGTCACCGGGCCGTCGGCCTGGATGCCGTTGGCGTCGACGATCGCGACGAGCCGGTCGAGCCCGAGGGTCGCGGCCGCCATCGCCGCCTCCCAGGTCGAGCCCTCCTGGCATTCGCCGTCCGAGAGCTCGCAGACCACCCGCGCATCCGAGCCCTCGAGCCGCAGCCCGAGCGCCATGCCGACCGCAACCGGCAGGCCGTGGCCGAGCGAGCCGCCGGTCACCTCGACGCCGGGCGAGCTGTCGAGCGTGCTCATGTCGAGCCGGCTGTCGTCCGTGGCGAAGCTGGCGAGCTCCTCGCGCGGGATCGCCCCGGCCTCGGCGAGCGTCGCCCAGAGCAGGATCGCATAGTGCCCGGTCGACAAGACGAAGCGGTCGCGGCCGGCCCAGCCCAGGTCCTGCGGGTCCCAGCGCAGCTCGTGGAAGTGGAGGGCCGCCATGACGTCGGCGAAGCCGAGTGCCTGGCCGAGATAGCCCTGACCCTTGCCGGTCGCGAGCTCGATGCAGGTCCGCCGGATGGCGTGCGCGCGGGCGCGCAGCGCCGCCGGGTCGGGCGGGCCGGGCGGGAAGTTGCGGCGGATCGGACCGCCTCCCGGCGGAGCTCCGGTCTCCCTCATGCGCTCAATCCTTGTCGAGCCCGCCCGTGACGTTCAACCGGGCGGCGGTCATGTAGGCCGGGGCGTCGAGCGCCAGCCAGACGATCGCGGCCGCCATCTCGGCCGGATCGGTGCGCCGGCCCAGGGGGATCCGGGCGGTGCGGTCGCGCTTGAAGGCCTCGAGGTCGCTCCTCCCGGCGAGCCGGCAGAAGATCGCCTCGGTCTCCTGCTGCAAGGGCGTGTCCATCATCCCGGGCGACAGGCTCACGACGGTGACGCCCCAAGGCGCCAGCGCCACGGCGGCGCTGCGGGTGAGCGAATCGACCGCGGCCTTGGTGGCGGCGTAGGCGGCGTAGTCGGGCAGCGCCATGCGCGCCGCCGCCGAGGTGACGTTGACGATCCGCCCGCCGCGGCCCTGCGCCTTCATGATCCGCCCGGCCGCCGCCATGGCGAGCGCCGCGGCGCGGACGTTGACGAGCAGCGCCCGCTCCCAGGCCGGCGCCGTCATCGCGAGGAACGCCTCGGCCGGTGCCGCCGCGGCGCACTGGACGAGGACGTCGAGCCCGCCCAGCCCCTCGGCCGCCGCCTCGACCATCCGCTCGGGGCCCTCGGCCGTGGCCAGATCGACCCCGATCGCGAAGCTGGACGGGCTCGCCTCGCGGCAAAGCGAGGCGCTCGCCTCGGCCCCCTCGAGGTCGATGTCGGCGATCGCCACGGCAGAGCCGCGCCGCGCCAGGGCGAGTGCCGCCGCGGCCCCGAGCCCGCGCGCTCCACCGCTCACCAAGACGGCGCTCCCGGCCATGCCCGCCTCCCCCGCCGGCGCCCGGCCAGGGTGCCGGCGGCCCGTCGGCGGGTCAATTCGCGCCCGCACAGGCCACACCCGCGGAGCCGCGCGCAGCCGCGACGTTGCCGGAACCCGTCCGCCTGCCTAGGGTCGGAGCGGGCCAGGATGCAGGGGGGAGGATCCGAGATGAGCAGCACGACCCGCCGTCGGGCGGTGCGGATCGGCGTCGGCGCCGCGACCGCGACGCTCGCCGCGCCGATGGTGGTCCGCGGCCAGGCGAAGATGGCGCTGCGGATCCAGACCCACCATTCCGCCGAGTCCGGGCCGGGCAAGGTGTTCCTGCAGTTCTGCAAGGACGTCGAGGCGATGTCCGGCGGGCGGCTGCAGATCGAGAGCTTCACCTCCTCCTCGGTGGTCAAGTCGGTCGAGACCTTCGACGCCGCCTCGACCGGCATCCTCGACGGCGACATGACCGGGGCGGCGTACCAGCCGGGCAAGGACGCGGCCTTCCAGGCGTTCGGCGACATGCTCGGCGGCTACGATTCGCCCGACCAGATGCAGGCCTGGCTCGATCTGGGCGGCGGGCGCGAGATCGCCGATCCGCTCTACGCCAAGTTCGGCATGTATCTCGTGGGCTTCTGGGGCGATCCGACCGAATCGCTGGTCTCCAACAAGCCCCTGCGCGGGCTGGCCGACCTCAAGGACTGGAAGTTCCGCTGCCCGCCCGGGATGCAGACCGAGATCTTCGCCAAGCTCGGCGCCAAGCCCGTGGTCATGGACTTCGGCGAGGTGTTCACGGCCCTGCAGACCAAGGCCGTCGAGGGCGCGGACGCCGGCACGCTCGCGCTGAACCGCTCGCTCGGCCTCTACGAGATCGCCAAGCACACGAGCTATCCGGGCTTCCATTCGATGCCGCAGGACCATCTGGCCCTCAACAAGGGCAAGTGGGACGGCCTGCCCGCGGAGCTCAAGGCGATCCTCAAGGCGGCGCTCAAGAAGGCGGCGCTCGACCGCTGGGCGCTGACCAACCTGCAGAACGCCGAGGCGGCCCGCGATCTGGCCGCCAAGGGCGTCACGCTGCACGACTGGAGCCAGGAGGAGCGGCGCAACTATCGCGCGCAGGCGCAGGCCGTCTGGCAGGGCTGGGCCGGCAAGTCGGCCTTCGCCAAGCAGGCCTTCGAGAGCTCGATCGCCTACATGAAGCGGATCGGCGTCCTCGGCTGAGGCGGCGCTGGCCGGGCGCGCGCCGCCCGCCCTGGTGACGGACCACCGGATGGCCGAGCGGCTGCCGCTGATCGACCGCGTCGCGATCGCCATCTCGCGGGTGGCGATGCTGCTCTTCGCGATCATCGTGCTCGTCACCTTCTACGAGGTCGTGGCGCGCTATCTGTTCGGCTCGCCCACGGTCTGGGCGAACGAGCTGTCGCTCATGGTGGCCGGGATCGGCTATCTGTTCGCCGGCCTCTACGCCATGCAGCGGCGCGAGCACATCCGCATCACGCCGCTCTACGACCTGGCGCCGCGCCCGCTCCGCCGCGTCTTCGACCTCGTGGCACTCCTCTGCGTCACGACCTTCGCGCTCGGCATGGTGGTCGGCGGCTGGCCCTCGGCCTGGCGGTCGCTGTCGACCTTCGAGCGCTTCGGCACCGCCTGGGACCCGCCCATCCCGGCCCTGCTCAAGCCCCTGATCCTGCTCACCACGGTGCTGATCGCGGTGCAGGCGGTGAGCAACTTCCTGGTCGATCGCCGGCGGGAGCCCTGAGCCCGTGGGCATCGAGACGATCTCGATCCTGCTGCTCGCGGGCTTCCTCCTGTTCCTCGCTTGCGGCGTGCCGATGGCGTTCGCCTGCGGGATGCTCGGCGTCACGCTCGCCTACGCCAAGTTCGGGATCCCCGGCCTCGGCCTCCTGATGCAGCGCATCTACGCGCTCTGCACCGAGTACGTGCTGGTCTCGGTGCCGATGTTCATCATGATGGCCTCGCTCATGGAGCGCTCGGGCATCGCCAAGGACATGTACGACGCGCTCGACGCCTGGCTCGGCCGGGTGCGCGGCGGGGTCGGCGTCGTCACCATGGTGATGGCGATCATCATGGCGGCGATGTCCGGCATCATCGGCGGCGAGATCGTGCTGCTCGGTCTCGTGGCGCTGCCGCAGATGCTGCGGCTCGGCTACGACAAGCAGCTCGCGATCGGCTCGGTGTGCGCCGGTGGCTCGCTCGGCACCATGATCCCGCCCTCGATCGTGCTGATCGTCTATGGGCTCATCACCGATTCGCCGATCTCCCAGCTGTTCACCGCGGCGATCGTCCCGGGTCTGCTCCTGGGCGGGGTCTACATCCTCTACATCCTCGTGCGGGTGCGGCTGAACCCGGCACTCGCCCCGCTCCCCCAAGGCAGCGGCCCGCCGCTGCCGCTCGCCCAGAAGCTCCTCGCCTCGCGCGGGCTGTTCGGCCCGCTCCTCCTCGTGACCGTGGTGCTCGGCTCGATCTACGGCGGGATCACCTCGATCACCGAGGCCGCGACCATGGGGGTCGTGGGCGTGCTGGCGCTGATCGTGCTGCGCGGCGAGTTCCGCGTGGCACTCCTGCGCGAGGCCTTCGAGCAGACCTTCCGCTCGGTCGGGATCCTGCTCTGGGTCACCTTCGGCGCCTCGACGCTCATCGGCGCCTACACGCTGGCCGGCGGGCCGCGCTGGATCGGCTCGTTGATCACCGGCCTCGAGATCGCGCCGCTCCTGATCATCCTCCTGATGATGCTGGTCTTCCTGTTCCTCGGCGCGGTCATGGACTGGATCGGCATCGCACTCCTGTGCATGCCGATCTTCGTGCCCATCATCAAGCAGCTCGGCTACGACCCGGTCTGGTTCGGCATCCTGTTCTGCATCAACATGCAGGTCTCGTTCCTGTCGCCGCCGTTCGGGCCGGCGGCCTTCTACCTCAAGAGCGTGGCGCCACCCGACATCACGCTCGTCGACATCTTCAAGAGCTTCGGCCCGTTCGTGGTCCTGCAGGTGGCCGTGCTCCTGGCCGTCATGCTGGTCCCGGACCTGGCCCTCTGGCTCGTCCGCTGAGGCCGCCTCAGCGGTCGAACCACTGCATCCGCAGCCGCTCGCCGAGCAGGCAGTCGGTCCGCCCGCCGGCCGCCCGCAGCGATGCCGGCACGAGCGCGGGCGTGCGGCCCGCCACCTCGAGCACGAGCTTCTGGCGAATGGCCGGGGCGAACTCCTGGACGTCCTTGACCGGGATCACGAACGAGCCCGGCCCGCCCACCACGCAGTCCTCGTAGTAGACGTCGAGCTGGGCGATGCTGCCGAACGCCGGGTTGGGCTCCTTGAGCATGATCGGCAGGCCGTTGACCACGATGTCCCGGGCGAGCACCGCGTCGCGCGAGGGCTCGACCGGCGGGCCGATGTTGTTCGGCCCGTCGCCCGACACGTCGATCACCTTCCGCAGCCCGCTGTAGGGGCTCTGCTCGAACAGCCCGGCCGCGAACAGGAGGCCCGAGGAGATCGAGGTCCAGCGCTCGCGGGTGAGCGGCGCCTCGGCGAGCTCGCCCGCGAAGGCCTCGGCGCTGCGGGCGTCCTCGACCAGCCGCCACGGCACCACCACCACCTGGTGCGCGGGCCCGGCCCACTCGACATAGGTGAGCGCGATCCGCCCGTAGGCGCCGGTGCGGATCGCGCGCACCACCTCGGGTGCCGTGATCGCCTCGAGATAGCCCTGGCGCTGCAGCTCCTGCTCGTCGACGTCCATCGAGCGCGACACGTCGACCGCGAGCACCAGCTCGAGGTCGACCGGGATCCCCTGGGCGCGGCCGTCCGCCGCCGGGGCGCCGAGCGCTCCGAGCCCGACGAGCCCGCAAAGGAGCACCTGCCGCAGCCGCATCGCCGTCCCTCCCGCGAGCGTCACCGAAGAGTGCGGCCGGCCGGCCACGCCGTCAACGCCGCCCCGGCCGGCGGGCCGTTCCGGGTCAGCCCGCGAGCTTCTCGTAGAAGGTGTTGATCACCTCGACCAGGATCAGCACCACGATCGCCACCTCGAGGACCAGCGCGCGGCGGGAATCGACGAGCGAGAGCAGGGTCGTGGTCGCCTCGCCGATCAGCGTCAGCTTGCGGTCGAGCGCGGCCGACCGCTCCTTGAGCTCGAACTCGTCGACCAGCCGCTCGTACAGCCGCTCGAGCTCGGGATGGTCCCAGAGAAGGTCGGGCTTGTCGTCCGCCTGCACCCGGGTGGTGGCGCGCGAACGGGCGGCCAGCGCCTGGCCGACGGTGCGCAGGAGCGAGCGGATCGAGAGCGCCAGGCGGCCGCTCGTCCCGAGTGCCGTGACGAACGGCTCGAGCGAATCGATCGTGCTCGTGAGGGTCGTCTCCTGATGCGCGAGCGCAGCACTCTTGGCGAGCGCATCGGCCACGAGCGCCAGCCGCGGCGGGCTCGCGTCCTTGAGCAGGATCACGCCCGCCGGGTCGATCCCGTCCTCGGCGGCGCCCAGGACCAGCCGCGCGGTCTCCTCGACCGGCTGCGGCAACGGACCCGAGACGTGCGACCGCAGCCGTGCCAGGAGCTGCGCCTGCTGCGCCTCGCCGCCACCCAGGAGGGTCACGGCACCCCAGCGGAAGGCGAAGGCCACGAGCCCGCCCGGGGCCTCGATCTGCAGCGGATCGGCGAGCCCGCCCGCGGCCGGCGCCAGGGCCCGCAGATCGAGCCGCTCGCCCAGGAGCAGCGCGCGGGCGGTGCCCGGCGGCTCGGTCGGCATGGGCTCGCTCATCGCTCCTCGGGGCAGGGCTCGAGGCGCGGCTCGGGCCGCGCCCACGCCCGAGACTAGCCCGGCCCGGCGGCGCGCGCCACGCGCCCCGTTCCCACCCCTCCCCCGAGCCCGCCCCCCGGCGCACCGGCCTGCGCCGGCGGTGGCGAGGCCCCTTCCCCGGCGACCGCGCACCCGCCACAACCGCGTCACGGGGCGGCATCGGCCGGCCGCTGCCGCGGCACCTCAAGGCCCGCCATGATCGACCCGCCCGCCGTCCGCCGCCGCAGCCTCCTCTCGCTCCTGGCACTCCTGCCCGCGGGCTGCGCCGGCGCCCCGGGCGAGCCCGCCGGGCGCCGCCCGGCCCGGGCCGCGGCCGCCGCGCCGAAGCCCGCGGCCCGGCCGGCGGCCGCGGTGGCGCCGCTCGGCGCCACCGTCCAGGTGGTCCGCCGCGCCAACCTCCGGCGCGGCCCCTCGACCCGCGAGCCGGTGCTGGCGGTCCTGCCGGTCGGGACCCGGCTGCAGGCGACCGGCCGGGTCGAGGCGGCCGACTGGCTCCGGGTCCGCCACGGCCGCGTCGAGGGCTTCGTCCAGGCCGACCTGGTCGAGCCGGCCGCGACCGGCGCCGGCGCCGACGAGGCGGCGCTGCCGGTCGAGCCGGCGGCCGCCGCCGGCGCGGCCGAGCCCTAGCCGGCCGGCCCTTCGGCTTGACAAGCGGCGCCGGCCGACGAAGCTTGGATCAACCGATGGTGGAGGCGTCGATGCGGCTCGGCCGATTGTTCGGGCTGCGGGGCCTCGGCCTCCGCGCCGGGCTCCTCGGGCTCCTGGCACTCGCCACCGTCGGGGCGCTTCGGGCCGCCGACGACCCGGCCGGCCTCGGGCCGCTCGCCGGTGCCGTGCTCGTGGGCGAAGACGGGGTCTGGAGCGGACGCCACGAGGACGGAAGCTACGTCCTCGAGAATCGCACCCGGCCGAGCGACATCCGCTACTACTACACCGATCTCGAGGGCCGCGGGCGCGGCGCCCGGCGCGTCGAGGCCCGGGTCGAGGTCGCGGCCGAGGGCGGTGCGGCCTGGGCCGGGCTGCTCTACGCCTTCAAGCCCGACCCGCGCTTCTACTACGTCTTCGCGCTGACCGGCGAGGGCAAGGCCGTGGTGATGCGCCGCGACGCGGGCGGCCTCAGCCGGCTGATGACGATCGACAACGAGATCACCCGCAGCCGACGCGCCCGGCTCGGCCTCGAGGAGCGGGGCGGCGAGATCGGCCTCCTGCTCGACGGCGACAGCGTCGGCGGGCTCGGCGGCCGCGGCATGGGCGAGGGCGGGGTCGGGATCGTGGCGGCGGGCCAAGGCGCCTTCCGCTTCGCGGGTTTCACGCTCGCCGCCGCCACCGCACCCGCTCCCCAGCCGCCGCCGCAAGCGCCGGTGGCCCAGCCCCAGCCGCCGACCCAGCCGCAACCCCAGGTGCCGGTGGCCCAGCCCCAGCC
>CAZDFD010000012.1:48114-51265 GCA_964504655.1 uncultured Geminicoccaceae bacterium | reverse complement strand
CCGCAGCCGCCCCAGCCACCGGCGCCGCGGCCGGACGATCCGGGGCTGCGGGCCCGCGCCAACATGGGTCCCCTGGTGCTGACCCCGGGCCAGGACGGCGCCTGGAGCTACGGCTTCGAGGAGGCCGGCTGGGTGATGCGCAACGGCACGAGCCCCTCGGGCCTCGTGCGCTTCTGGCTGCAGGAGCCGGCGAGCGCACCGCGCCGGGTCGCGGTCGAGCTGTCGGGCCGGACCGACCAGGGCACCGAGGGCGCCGGCCTCCTGTTCGGCCGCAGCGAGCAGCGCGAGCATTTCCTGCTCCTCTCGCCCGGCCAGATCGTGGCGGCGCGGTTCTCGCGGAACCAGGTCGAGGTGCTGCAGCGCTGGCCGGGCCCGCCCGACATGGCACGGCCGCACCGGCTCGAGCTCGTGGAGGGACCGGCCGGCGTGCGGGTCGCGGTCGACGGCGTCGATCTGGGCGAGCTCGCCGGGGCCGAGCTGGCGCAGGGCCAGGTCGGCATCGTCGCCTTCGGCACCGGCAGCTTCGCCTTCCGCAACTTCACCCTGACCCAGGCCGGCCCGCCCCGGCCCGCGCCGCAGCCGCAACCCCAGCCCCAGCCGCAACCGCAGCCGGGACCGCAACCGCAGCCGCAGCCGGGACCGCAACCGGGCCCGTGGCAGCAGCAACCGGGACCCTGGCAGCAGCAGCCCGGACCTTGGCAGCAGCCGGGACCCTGGCAGCAACAGCAGCCCGGACCCTGGCAGCAGCCGGGCCCGTGGCAACAGCAGCCGGGGCCCTGGCAGCAGCCGGGACCCTGGCAGCAACCACCCGGACCGTGGCAACAGCAGCCGGGGCCCTGGCAGCAGCCGGGACCCTGGCAGCAACCGGGCCCCTGGCAGCAGCAACCGCCCGGACCCTGGCAACAGCAGCCCGGCCCATGGCAGCAGCAGCCCGGACCCTGGCAACAGCAACCCGGACCCTGGCAGCAGCCGCAGCCCGGGCCCTGGCAGCAGCAGGGCGGCCCGCCCGTCCCGCCGGCGCCGGTGGTCCAGGGCGACGCCTCGGGCGAGGCGGGCATCGAGGCGATCGTCCAGCTCTACAAGCAGCTCTCCGAATCGGTCGCCCAGGGCCAGGCCCGGGTGAGCGCGCCGCCGCGCGGCTGGAAGCGCCACACCGACCGCTCGATCCCGACCGTCTCGGTGCACCACCCCGAGGGCTGGCAGGTCTTCTCGGTGGCGCGCAACTCCACCGGCCTCGCGGTCGACTTCGCCCAGGTCCGGGTCGCCTCGCCGGACGGGCTGCACCTGGTCGAAGGCTTCGGCAGCATGACCACGAGCCTGGTCGAGCCCGACGTGCTGATCGACCAGAAGCTGGCCGAGCTCGCCCAGCGGTTGGGTCCGCCGCAGCTCCTGCGCGAGGAGGAGTGGGCGGTGCAGACCGGCGCCATGCTCACCACCGAGTGGCGGGTGCGCGCCGTCCGCGCCGGCCAGCAGATCGTCGTGCTGGTCGCCGCGGCGCAGAACGTCGGCGGCTACGGCACCGTCGTGGGTCGCGCCGCGCTGCGCACCGTGGTCGGCCCGGCGCCGCAGTTCTCGGCCTTCGTGGGCGAGCTCTACGTGCCGATCCTCAACTCCATGACCGGCTGGTAGGCGTGCGCCGGCAGGCCCGGGGGCTCGCCCTGGCGCTCGCCCTGGTCCTGGCGGCGGCGGCCCCGGCGCGGCCGGCCGACCCGGTCGAGCGGCTGACCGAGGAGGCGGCGCGCTTCACCGGCTCGGCCATGGTGTTCGTCTTCCTCCACGAGCTCGGCCACGCGCTGATCGACCTGTTCGACCTGCCCACGGTCGGCCGCGAGGAGGACGTGGTCGACGAGTTCGCGACCTGGGTCCTGCTCAAGGGCGCCAAGGAGGCGGGCGGCCAGGACGCCGAGGTGGCGATCGAGGCGCTCCTGCACGCGGCCGAATCCTGGCGGCTGCTCTGGAAGGGCACCGAGGCGGCGCTCCGGCGCGGCCGCGCGTTCCCCTGGTGGGACGAGCACAGCCTCGACATCCAGCGCTACTACAACATCCTCTGCCTGATCTACGGCAGCGACCCCGGCCGCTTCTGGCCGCTCGTGGTCAAGGCCGAGATGCCGATCCCGCGCGCCCGCAAATGCGAGCTCGAGTACCCCCAGAAGGAGAAGGCCTGGGAGCGGCTGTTCGCCGGCAAGTACGTGCCCGAGGGGCAGCCCCGGCCGCAGGGCGAGCACGGCCGCTTCGTGCTCGTCTACGGCGAGACCCGGAGCGACTTCGGCCGCGAGCTCGAGGAGGGCATGCGGCAGAGCGGCGGCTTCGCCGGGATCGTCGACGCGCTCAACCAGGTGCTGCTGCTGCCGCCCGGCGAGATCCCGGTGATCGCCCAGGACTGCGGCTTCGCCAACGCCTTCTGGAGCGGCGACGAGAAGCGGATCGTGCTCTGCTGGGAGATGTTCCGCTTCTTCCTGGACGCCTGGGTCGAGGAGGTGAAGGCGCAGGCCCGGGGTCGCGAACCGCCGCCCGCACCCGCACCAGGACCGGCGCCGACGCCGGCACCCGCGCCGGCACCCGCACCACCGGCCGCCGGCCTCGACATGGGCCCGCTCGGGCCGCTGCTGCGGCCCGGCCAGGACGGCGCCTGGACCCGCGCGATCGAGGCCGGCCGCTTCCTCCTGCGCAACCCGGCCGACGCCGACAATCTCTGGCGGCTGTTCGTGCCCGGCGAGCCGCCACCGGCCGGGCGCCGGCGGGTGACGCTCACGGTCGCAGCCGAAGGCGCGCCGCAGGGTCGCGGCGGCGGCCTCGCCTACGCCGTCGAGGAGGCGGCCGAGCGCGCCTTCTACCTGCTCCTCGACGGCGCCGGCGGGCTCACGCTGCGGGCCGAGGCCCGCGAGGGAGGCGGCCTCGTGCTCTCCACCCTGCGCACCTGGCCGGGCGTCGCCCGCCCGGGCGCGAGCGTCCGCCTCGAGCTCGTCGAGCAGGGCACGACCCTCAGGGTACTCGCCGACGGCCGGCCGCTCGGCACGCTCGCCGAGCAGGGCTTCGGGCGAGGTGCCGTCGGCATCGCCGCCTGGGGCACCGGCAGTTTCGCCTTCGAGCGCTTCGCGCTCGCCGACGCCGGCCAGCCACAACCCCAGCCCCAGCCACAACCCCCACCCCA
>CAZDFD010000012.1:44543-48014 GCA_964504655.1 uncultured Geminicoccaceae bacterium | reverse complement strand
CGCTCGCCGACGCCGGCCAGCCACAACCCCAGCCCCAGCCACAACCCCCACCCCAACCGCAGCCCCAGCCGCAGCCGCAACCCCAGCCCCCACCCCCGCCGCAACCCCAGCCGCCGCCCCCCGGGCCGCCGCCCGCGGCCCTGCTCGACCCGCAGCTCGTGGGCGCCTGGACCGCCTGGCCGACCGACGCCCAGGGCCGGCGCACCACCATCCGCCTCGAGCTCCTGGGCGATGGCCGCTACCTCGAGACGAGCTGGCTGCCCTCGGGCGTCGTGCAGCGGGTCTGGGGCCTCTGGCGCGGCCGCGACGGCCGGCTCGGCCTCGAGCCGCAGGGCTGGGACCCCTGGCAGAGCTGCGGTCCGCAGGGCTGCTGGCCGACCCCGCCGCCGCGGCCGCAGGACCTCCTCTATCGGCTGCTCGCCGGCACGAGCCTGCAGCTCGGCCCGCACCTCTTCTACCGCGGCCCCTGATCCGGCGGCCCGACCCCCGATCCGGCCCGGCCCCCGAGCCGGCGCGCTCCCGGGCTGCGTCGCCGGGCCTGGGGGCGGCGCGCGCGGGGCGCTAGGCTCGCTCCGCCGCGCCCCGAGGTGAGCCCGCATGAGCCCACAGCCCGCCGACATCGAGATCGCCCGCGCCGCCCGGCTCCGCCCGATCGCCGAGGTGGCGGGCGAGCTCGGCGTGCCGGAGACCGCCCTCACCCCCTACGGCCGCGACGTCGCCAAGCTCGACCTCGGCTGGCTCGCCGGCCTCGAGGGCCGGCCCCGCGGCCGGCTCGTGCTCGTGACCGCGATCACCCCCACACCCGCGGGCGAGGGCAAGACCACGACCACGGTCGGGCTCGGCGACGCGCTCCGGCGGCTGGGTGAGCGGACCCTGATCTGCCTGCGCGAGCCCTCGCTCGGCCCCTGCTTCGGGATGAAGGGCGGTGCGGCCGGCGGCGGCTTCGCCCAGGTCGTGCCGATGGAGCGCATCAACCTGCACTTCACCGGCGACTTCCACGCCATCGGCGCCGCCCACAATCTCCTGGCGGCGATGGTCGACAACCACGTGCACTGGGGCGACGCCCCGGCCCTCGACCCGCGCCGCGTGCTCTGGCGGCACGTGCTCGACATGAACGACCGGGCGCTGCGCCGGATCGTGCTCGGCCTGGGCGGGCCCGGCAACGGCTTCCCGCGCGAGGGCGGCTTCGACATCACCCCGGCCTCCGAGGTCATGGCGGTGCTCTGCCTCGCCCGCGATCTCGCCGACCTCGAGGCCCGGCTCGGCCGCATGGTGGTGGGCCTGACCCGCGAGCGGGCGCCGGTGACCGCCGCCGAGCTCGAGGCCCAGGGCGCCATGACGGTGCTCCTGCGCGAGGCCCTCGAGCCCAACCTCGTGCAGACCCTCGAAGGCACCCCGGCGCTGGTCCACGGCGGGCCGTTCGGCAACATCGCGCACGGCTGCAACAGCGCGCTCGCCACCCGGAGCGCGCTCGCGCTCGCCGGCTACGTGGTCACCGAGGCCGGCTTCGGGGCCGATCTCGGGGCCGAGAAGTTCTGCGACATCAAGTGCCGGATCGCCGGCCTCGAGCCGGCCTGCGCGGTCCTCGTGGCGACCGTGCGGGCGCTCCGCCACCATGGCGGCACGGCCCGGGACGCGCTCGCCCGACCCGACCCGAAGGCGGTCGAGAAGGGCCTCGCCAACCTCGAGCGGCACGTCCTCAACCTCCGCCGGTTCGGCCTGCCCACGGTCGTGGCGCTCAACCGCTTCGCGGGCGACGGCGAGGACGAGCTCGAGCTGGTCGCCGCCTTCTGCCGGGACCGGCTGGGCGTCGAGGCGGTGCGCTGCAACCACTGGGCCGAGGGCGGCGCCGGCGCCCTCGAGCTCGCCAAGCGGGTCCGCGCGCTGGCCGCGGCACCGCGGCCCGGGGACGGGCGCGGCTTCCGCCCGCTCTACCCGGACGCCCTGCCGCTCTGGGACAAGGCCCGCACCATCGCCACCTCGATCTACGGTGCCGCCGACATCATCGCCGACAAGGCGGTGCGCGACCGGCTGAAGGAGCTGGAGGCCACCGGCTTCGGCCATCTGCCGGTGTGCATCGCCAAGACCCAGTACAGCTTCTCGACCGACCCCAACCTCAGGGGCGCGCCCTCCGGCCACGTCGTGCCGATCCGCGAGGTCCGGCTCGCCGCCGGGGCCGGCTTCGTGGTCCTGGTGTGCGGCGAGATCATGACCATGCCGGGCCTGCCGCGCCGCCCGGCGGCGGCCGACATCGGCCTCGACGCCCAGGGCCGGGTCCGCGGCCTGTTCTGAGGCGGGCGGCCCGGGCTCCTTGACACTCATCCTAATCTAGGTATGTTTGCCCGGGACACGACCGGGAGCCGCGCATGCCGACCGACGCCTCCGCCCTCACCCCGCCGCTCCTGGGCGGCCTCGAGGGGCTCGTGCCCGACCCCGACCGGGAGGGCTTCGCGCGGCTGCGCGCCGCCTGGCACGCCCGCCTCAACCCGATCGACGAGGCCGAGCGAGCCACCGCCGACGGCGTCGTCGCCCAGGTCTGGCGGGCCCGCCGCCTGGACGCGCTCGAGGAGCGGCTGGTCGGCGGCCTGCTCGCCGACCGCCCGGTGCCGGGCATGCCCTCCCCCGACTGGCTCTTGCGCGCCCGCGCCCGGCTCGACCGCGACCGCCGCGAGGTCCTGGACGAGCTCGGGCTCGCCAAGGACGCCCGGCCGCAGCCCCTGCCGGTCCCGGGCCTCAACCCCGAGCGCCTCGCCTGGCTCGCCCGGCTGATCCGCCGCAAGGGTGCCGTGGCCGAGGCGACCCGCATGACCGCCGGCCTCGACCCGCTCGACCTCGAGCCGCCGGCCGCCGCCGGCCCGGCCCCGGCCGGCCCGGAGCGGCCGGTGCACGCGGCTCCCGAGGCCGCCGCCCCCGCGCCGGAGGCCGAGCCGCCCCGGGCCTCCCCCGCCGCGGCACCCCGACACCCGACCCCCGGACACCCGGCACCCGAGCACCGGGCGGCCGCGCATCCGGCAACCGTGCACGCGGCTCCCGAGGCCGCCGCGCCCGCCCCTGCGCCGGAGGCCGAGGCGCCCCGGGCGTCCCCCGCCGCGGCGCTGCGCCACACGGCGACCCGACAGCCGGCACCCGGACAGGCGGCAACCGCGCATCCGGCAACCGTGCCCGCCGCAGCCGTGGACCCGGCGACCCCGCACCCGGCGACCGTGCCCGCGGCAGCCGCGCACCCGGCGACCGGACACCCGGCAACCGGACAGCCGGCAACCGTGCCCGCCGCAGCCTCGGACCCGGCGACCCCGCACGCGGCGGCCGTGCACTCGGCGGCCGTGCACACGGCTCCCGAGCCGACCGCCCCGGCAACCGCACCCGCCCCCGCAGCGCCACGGGCACCAGCCCCCGAAGCGCCACGGGCACCCGCCGCCGCGGCCCGGCCCGCGGCTTCCGAGCCGTTCGCTCCCGGAGAACCGATCCTCC
>CAZDFD010000012.1:5882-44443 GCA_964504655.1 uncultured Geminicoccaceae bacterium | reverse complement strand
TTCCCGCTCCCCCGCGCGATCTGACCCGCCCCGCACCCCGAGCCCGCGCGAGCCGGCACACCCGCTCGCGCATGCGATCCGACCTGCCCCGCCTCCCGAGTCTGCGCGGGCCGCGGCGCCCGCTCGCCCGTGCGCTCCGCGCCGGGCGGCCGCGTTCAGCCGCGCAGCCGCCGTCCGTCCGGGTCGTAGAACGGCCGCAGCGACAGCGTCGCCGGCACCGGCTCGCCCGCCACCTCGACCGCGAACCCGCCGGCCTCGAGCAGGGCCGCCGTGACCGGCTCGTCGAGGCTCACCCAGCCGAGCCCGACCGGCGCCCGGAGCCGGTGGCCGAAGGCACCCGAGGTGACGGCACCCACGATCCGGCCGCGCTGCAGGATCGGCTCCTCGCGGTGCAGCCAGGCTTCCGCGCCGTCGAGCCGGATCGCCACCAGCCGGCGGCGGCCGAAGCCCGGCTGCTCGCGGCGGCGCAGGAGGGCGTCGCGGCCGAGGAAGCCGCCCGGCTTGTCGAGCGCCACGGTGAAGCCGAGCCCGGCCGAGTAGGGGTCGTCCTCGAGCCCGAGATCGGGGCCGGCCGTGCGGAAGGCCTTCTCGACCCGGCAGCTCTGCAGCGCGAAGGAGCCGGCCGGAACGAGGTCCGGGCCGCCCGCGGCCAGGATCCGCTCGAGCAGGTGGACCGCCTGGTCGGCCGGCACGGCGAGCTCGAAGCCGAGCTCGCCCACGAAGGAGAGCCGGGTCGCGCGCACCCGGGCGTAGCCGATCTCGAGCTCGCGGCTCGTGGCGAAGGGGAGCGCGGCGTCGGGCAGCGGCTCGTCGGCGAGCGACTCGAGGAGCGCGCGCGAGCGCGGGCCCATGAGGCCGAGCAGGGCCCAGCCGGCGGTGACGTCGACCACGGCGCAGCGCGCCTCGGCCGGCACCTGGTTGCGCAGCCAGGCGAGGTCGGGGGCGAGGCCGGCCGTGGCGGTGACCAGCAGGAACTCGGTCTCCGACAGCCGGGTCGCCGTCAGCTCGCTCACGATGCCGCCCGCCGGATCGAGCCAGCAGGTGTAGACCACCCGGCCGGGGGCCACGTCGAGGCGGGCGGTCGAGAGCCGGTCGAGCACGGCCGCCGCGTCGGGCCCGGTGACCAGGATCTTGCCCATGCCCGAGAGGTCGAGGAGCGCCACGCCCTCGGCGATCGCCCGGCACTCGCGGGCGCAGGCCTCGTGCCAGCAGGGCCGGCCCCAGGCGGGCCGCCAGGCGCGCTCGGCCTCGCTGCGGGCGAACCAGGCCGGTCGCTCGAAGCCGGCCGCCTCACCCATGACCGCGCCCAAGGCCAGGAGCCGGTCGTGGCAGGGCGAGCGGCGGGCGCCCCGGGCGGTCGCCATCGGCCGGTCCGGCCAGTGCATGGCGTAGAGCAGGCCGAGCGTCTCGACCGTGCGGTCGGCCAGGAAGGCGCGGGTCGACATGAAGCGCGGCAGCCGCCGCACGTCGACGTCGAACAGGTCCATCGGCGGCCGGCGGTCCAGGATCCAGCGGGCGAGCGCCATGCCGGCGCCGCCCGAGGACTGGATGCCGATCGAGTTGAAGCCGCAGGCGACGAACAGGTCGCGCACCTCGGCCGTCTCGCCGAGCAGGTAGCGGTCGTCCGGCGTGAAGCTCTCCGGCCCGTTGAAGAAGGTCTTGATGCCGGCCGTCTGCAGGACCGGCAGCCGGTACATCGCCCGCTCCAGGATCGGCTGGAAGTGGTCGAGGTCCTCGGGCAGCGTGGTGAAGGCGAAGTCCTCGGGGATGCCGGCCATGCCCCAGGGCTTGGCGACCGGCTCGAAGCAGCCGAGCAGGATCTTGCCGGCGTCCTCCTTGTAGTAGGCACACTCGTCCATGACGCGGAGGACCGGCAGGTCGCGGGGGAGGCCGGCGATCGGCTCGGTCACCACGTAGAAGTGCTCGGCCGCGTGCAGCGGGATCGAGACGCCGATCGCCCGGCCGAGGGCGTGCGACCACATGCCGGCGGCGAGCACCACGGTGTCGGCGCGCACCTCGCCCGCGGCCGTGCGCACCCCGACCGCCCGGCCGCCCTCGACCAGGATCCGCTCGACCGGGCAGCCCTCGACGATCCGGGCACCGCGCTGGCGCGCCCCCTTGGCGAAGGCCTGGGTGATGCCGACGGGATCGGCCTGGCCGTCCTTCGGCAGGAACACCGCGCCGACGACGTCGCCGGTCTCGGCCAGGGGGTGCAGCCGGCGCGCCTCGGCCGCGCCCAGGACCTCGACCTCGAGCCCGAAGGAGCGGGCCATCGAGGCGCCGCGGCGGAGCTCGTGGAAGCGCTCGGCGTGCAGCGCGAGCGCCAAGGAGCCGTGCTGCCGGAAGCCCGTGGCGATGCCGGTCTCGGCCTCGAGCTCGGGCAGGAGCGTGGCGGTGTAGCGGGCGAGCTCGGTGAGCCGCCGGGTGGCGCGCAGCTGGCCGATCAGCCCGGCCGCGTGCCAGGTCGTGCCGCAGGTGAGGGCCCGGCGCTCGAGCAGCAGGACCCGGCCGGCGCCGAGCCGCGCCAGGTGGTAGGCGACCGAGCAGCCGACGATGCCGCCGCCCACGACGACCACCTCGACCCGTGCCGGCAGGTCCATGGCAGCCTCCCCTCCGTCGAGGGGCTGCCTACCAGCTCGGGGCGCCGGCGACCATGCCGGGGCCGGCAGGGGCTGCCCTGCCGCCGGCCAGGGTCCGACCGCCGCCGCTGCGAGGAGCGACACCAGCACCACCAAGCAGCGGAGAAGTGCTCGAAGCTGCCGCACGCACCCGTCCCCGCGATCCGGTCGCCCCGTCTCTGCCACGCTTTCCTTAACCAAAGGTTGCGATCCGGGCGCTGCGCCGGGGCCCGCGCCCGGCCCTTCTCGACCAGCGTCGGCGCTGCTAGGAGCCCGGCGCGGAGCCAGGGGAGGCGGCGATGCGGGTGCTGATCACGGGCGGGGCCGGCTTCATCGGATCCAGGCTCGCCCGGGCCCTGCTCGAGCGGGGCACGCTGCTCGGCCGGCCGATCGAGCGGATCCGCCTCGTCGACGTGGTCCCGGCGCAGGGCTTCGACGATCCGCGGGTCGAGGTGCGGACCGGCGACATCACCCGCTCCGGCACGGTCCTCGCCTGGGCGCAGGGCGGCTTCGACGCGATCTTCCATCTGGCGGCGGTGGTCTCCGGGCAGGCCGAGACCGACCTCGAGCTCGGCTACGCCGTCAACCTCGACGGCACCCGCCATCTGCTCGAGGCGGCCCGGCATCTGTGCCGGCGGCCGATCTTCGTCTTCGCCTCCTCCTGCGCGGTCTACGGCGGTGACCTGCCGGAGCCGATCACCGACAGCACGCACCTGACCCCGCAGAGCTCCTACGGCAACCAGAAGGCGATGGGCGAGCGGCTGGTGGCCGACTACCACCGCAAGGGCTTCGTCCTGGGCACGAGCCTCAGGCTGCCCACGATCGTGGTCCGCCCGGGCCGGCCGAACCTCGCCACCACGACCTTCCTCTCCTCGATCGTGCGCGAGCCCCTGAACGGCGAGGGCGCCAACTGCCCGGTGCCGGTCGACACCAAGATGTACTGCCTGTCGCCGCGCGCCGTGGTCGAGGCCTTCCTGCACGCCGCCGGGCTCGAGGAGGGCGATCTCGGCCGCGACCGCTCGCTGCTCCTGCCCGGCATCGCCTTCACGGTGGCCGAGGAGATCGCGGCGCTCGGGCGGATCGCGGGCCCCGGCGTGACCGGCCGGATCACCTACGAGCCCGACCCGCTGATCCGCCGGGTGGTCCTCTCGATCCCCTGGTCCTTCGCGCCCGAGCGCGGCCTGGCGCTCGGCTTCCCCGTCGACCGCGACGTCGAGGCGATCATCCGCCAGCACCTCGAGGACGAGCGCGGCGGCCGCTTCGTGGCCTGACGGGCCTCAGCCGAGGGTGAGGCCGCCGTCGACCACCAGCACCTGGCCGGTCACCATGCGGGCGCCGGCCAAGAGCCAGAAGACCGCCTCGGCGATATCCTCGGGCTGGCAGCGGCGCTTGAGGAGGGCCTTCTGGGTCGCCTCCTCCTTCCAGGCCTGCGGCCAGCCGGCGGTCCACGGGCTGTCGACATGGCCCGGGGCCACCGCGTTGACCCGCGCCTCGGGGGCGAGGGCCCGGGCGAGGCCGCGGGTGAGGTCGATCAGCGCCGCCTTCGAGGCGCCGTAGGCGATCGAGCTGCCCTGCCGGCCGAGGCCCGCGACCGAGGCGATGTTGACGACCGCCCCGCCGCCGGCCCGAAGCGCGGCGGCGGCGGCACGGGTGCAGCGGAAGGCGCCCAACAGGTTGGTCTCGAGGATCGCCTTCCAGAAGCCCTCGTCGATCCGCTCGAGCTCGGCCGGCGGGATCGGCCGGTCGGTGGCGGCGGTGCCGGCGTTGTTGACGAGATAGTCGAGCCGGCCGAGCCGCTCGATCGCCTCCCGGGTCATCGCCTCGGCCTCGCCCGCGACCGCGACCGAGCCCGGCACGGCCAGGACGTCGAGCCCCTCGGCCCGCAGCCGCAGCGCCGCCTCGGGACCGCGCGGGTCGACCTGCAGATGGTTCAGCGCGACGCGCGCCCCGGCCCGGGCCAGCCGCTCGACGGTGGCGAGCCCGATGCCCGAGGCGCCGCCGGTCACGAGCGCCGCCTTGCCGCGCAGATCGGCCGTGATCACGGACCCCTCCCCTCCTCGATCGCCCGCCAGGCCCGCTTGAGCGCCAGGAGCTTGCGGTCCCGCTCGCGGAACAGCTCCACGGCCGGCCGGCCGCCATAGTCGAAGAAGCCGCGGCCGGCGAGCACGCCCGTCCGGCCCTGGGCCAGGAGCCGATCGAGGGTGCGGCAGCGCGCCTTCGGTTCGGGCGGGGTGTAGGAGCGGTTGGCGAGCGCCTTGGCCACGAGCTCGAGGCCGGTGTAGTCGGACTTCTCGAGCTGACCCAGGAGCAGGAGGCGGAGGCCGAGCCCATGCCGGATCGAGCCGTCGATCACCTCGGGCGCGATCCCCTCCTCGTCCAGGAGCCGGACGATCTCGGCGGTCATCGCGGCCTGCAGCCGGTTGGCGACGTAGCCTTCGAGCATCCGCGCGAAGCGCACCGGCCGCTTGCCGATCGCCCGGTAGAAGGCCTCGAGCCGGTCGAGCACCGACGGCCCGGTCGCCGGCCCGGGCACGAGGTCGACGAGGTCGAGGATGTAGGGCGGGGTGTACCAATGCGCGATCGCGGCGCGCGGCCGGAGCGCCTCGGGCAGGAGGGGGAACACGTCGAGATAGGAGGTGTTGGAGGCGAGGATCGCCTGCGGTGGGGCGTGCTCCGCCACCTGCGCGTAGACCGCCCGCTTGACCTCGCGGTCCTCGACCACGGTCTCGACGACGAGGTCGGCGCCCGCGACCGAGGCCTCGAGGGTCGGCGCGGGCTCGATCCGCGCGCGCGCCGCCGCGGCCGCCGGACCGTCGACCGCCCCCGCCTCCTCGAGCGTGGCCAGAGCCGCCGCGATCAGGCCTGAGGCCCGCTCGAGCGCCTCGGGGCGGACATCGTGGAGGCGCACCCGGCAGCCGGCCAGCGCATGGACCAGGGCCAGCGCGTGCCCCATCGTCCCGGCGCCGAGCACGGCTACCTCGTCGAAGCCGCTCATGCGGGCGGGATCCAGGGCTCGGGGGCGCGCGGCCAGGGGTCGGTCACGACGTCGACCACGACCGGACCGCCGAGCGCGAGTGCCCGCTCGAGGGCGGGGCGGATCGCCTCGGGCCGCTCGACCCGGAGGCCCTCCACGCCGAACGCCCGCGCCACCGCGGCGAAGTCGGTCGGGCCGAAGCGGACGATCGCGTCCGGATCGCCGGGCCGTCCGCCCTGCAGGCGGTGGACGTTGACGAGCCCCTGGCCGAAGGCCGAGTTGTTGTTGACCACCACGACGACCGCGAGCCCGAGCCGCCGGGCGGTCTCGAGCTCGGGGAGATGGTAGTAGAAGGCGCCGTCGCCGCAGAAGCAGACGACCGGCCGTCCGGGTGCCGCGCAGCGGGCGCCGAGTGCCGCCGGGAAGGCCCAGCCCAAGGATCCGGCGGCCCGCAGATAGGTCTGGCCGGGCGAGCGCAGCTCGACGAGGGTGCCCGTCCAGACCCCCGAATAGCCGGTGTCGGCCACCAGGATCGCATCCTCGGGGAGGAGGGCGGAGAGCTCGGCGCACAGCCGCTCGACCCGGATCGGGACCGCCTCCGAGGCGAGCAGCGGCGCCACGTCCGCCCGCCAGGCGGCGACCTCGGCGGCCGCCCGCTCGGCCCAGGCCCGCCAGGCGGCCCCTGGGAGGAGGGCCGTGCGCAGCGCCTCGAGTGCGCGCGCCGGGTCGGCCAGGACCGTCACCGCGCCCGGGTAGCAGCGGCCGAGCTCGCGCGGGTCGACGTCGATCTGGACGACCGCGCGGCCGGGCGGCGGGACGGTCCAGTTCTGGGTCGGCTGGTCGCCGGTGTGGCAGCCCACGAAGACCACGAGGTCGGCCGCGTGGACCAGCCGGTTGGCGGGCGGGGCCGAGTAGGTGCCGACCACGCCGATGTGCAGCGGATGGGCGGTCGGCAGGGCGCCGCGGGCACCGAGCGAGGTCGCGACCGGGATCGGCCCGGCCTCGGCGAAGCTGCGCAGGGCCGCACCGGCACCGGCCAGGACCGCACCGGCGCCGGCCACCAGCACCGGCCGCTCGGCCGCCGCGATCGCCCGCGCCGCGGCCTCGATCTCGGCCGGGTCGGGCGGCGGGCGGCGGGCCGGCACCCGGGTGTGGCGCGGCTCGATCGCCGGCGACTCGGCGAGCGTCGCGGTCTCCAGGATCTCGCCCTGCAGCCCGGGCAGGTCGAGATGGACCGGCCGCGGCGTGCCCTCGCTCGCCTCGCGGAAGGCGAGGCGGAGGAGATGCGGCAGCTCGGCCGGGCTCTCGACCCGGGCGCGCGCCTTGGTCACCGCCGCGAACGGGCCGTCGTGGTCGATCTCCTGGTAGGCGTTCCGGTGCTGGAAGGCGGCCGGCTTGCGGCCGGTGAGCGCGATCACCGGCGCGCGGTGCAGGAAGGCGTCCTGCAGGCCCGCGGCGAGGTTGGCGGCACCGACCGACTGGGCGAGGCAGACCCCCGGCCGGCCGGCGACCCGCGCATGGCCGTCGGCCATGTAGGCGGCGGCCTTCTCGGAATGGGCGAGCACCCGCCGCACGCCCAGCCCCTCGAGCTCGATCAACGTGCGGCGGAGGATCGCGTCCACGAAGAAGACGTGATCCACCCCGGCCCCGGCCAGCGCCTCGGCGAGCCAGCGGGCACCCGAACGGGCCTCGGCCATCGCCCACCTCCCCGCCTCCGCCCTAGCACCCGCCCCGCTCCCGGCACAACGCCCGGCCACGCGGCCGGCTGTGAGCGGTCGGCGAGAAGGCGCGAACCGCGGCTCGTTCGCACGGAACGGCGACTTGACACCCGTCTCGAGCGCACCGATGGTGTCCGTTCGAATAACGCGAGCGAGTTCGACTCTTGGTCGAAATGCTTCTTTTGGCTTTGCTGATTATTTTAGTATGGAGGCCCGCTCGATCTCTGCGCTCCGGGTCGACCGGCGACAGCAGCTTCCTGTCTTCGTTCCGCGATCATGCTTCGCGGACGTTACGGCTACTCGATCGCAGACGCGACGGCCGACCGGCCGGGCCGGGCGCGCAACCTCCGGGCGATCGTCTCCAGCCGCCGCAAGGGCTGGTGCCCGCGATTGCAAGGGCAGCCCTGCCGGACACCGCATCTTCGCCGGTTCGCGAGCCTGCGGAGCGCGGAGCGAACGCACGCAAGATCGCCCGCCCCCCGGCGCGAACCTCTCCGACGGCGGCGCGTCCGCCGGAAGCGAGGGGTGTCGAAGCCGCGCCTACAGGGGTACCGACTCGGCCGGCGCCGCCGGTGGTCCTGATTGGAAATGCTCCGCGGCGCCGCACGCCCGAAGATCGACGACGCGAGGAGGTCCAGGAGATCGCTCGCCGCCGCAGCATCGAGAGGCTCGTCCATTTCACCCCCCGCGACAATCTGGCGTCGATCGGCGAGTTGGGCCTTCTGGCGAAAAGCGAGCTCGAGGAAAGATGCGTTCCCTATCGCTACACGGATCCGCTTCGGCTCGATGGACGACACGAATGGATTTCTGTCTCGATATCGTTACCGAATCACACTATGTTCTACAGCAAACGACAGGGCATGATCGACGTGGGCGACTGGGTCGTGTTTGAAATCGATCCTCGCGTTCTCTGGGAACGTGACTGCCTTTTCTTCCGGACGAATGCAGCCAACAAATGCTTCCACGACATCCCGGAGGAAGAACTGCGGAGCCCGGCAGCCCTGGAGCAAATGTTCCACGGAATACGCTCCCCGGACGTAGGGAAATTCGCTCCTAGTGATCCCCAGGCCGAGGTCCTGGTTCGAGAATGCATCCCGAGGCAGTATCTCCTCCGCGCGCTCGTCAACAACAGGAGCGAGAACGGGAAGTGCGAGCACGGCTTTCGTCTCCACTACAGCCCAGCCATGTTCAAGAAAAGGTCCGATCACCGAAACCTGCATTGATTCCCGAGCCGGATGCACGCCATGGCCGAGCGACCCGTCTTCCTGCCTCCGGAGAAAGCGCCCTGGCGCATCCGCGAGGTCGCGGTCACCTTCGACTGGCACCCCGGCCTGTCGCGTTCCCAGAAACAAAAGTCCATCGAAGCCCTGCACGCGGCGGCGCGCCGCGACCTCGGCGTGCAGCGCCCGCTCGAGATCTCCTCGGCCTCGCCCTTGAAGCTCGGGCGCGAGATGAGCGCGTTCATTCTCGAGGTCGACGGCCCGGACCGCTTGCCCTCGACGGTCGAATCGGTCTTCCAGGGCTCGAAAGTGTTCGGCGAGGGGGAGGGACCGTTCACCGATCTCTACGGGCGACCGGGCCGGGAAGCCCGCAGCGATCCCCGCCTGCTCGACCCGAAGACGGGGGAACGCAAGAAGCCGGTCGCATTCCGCTACGGCGCGGAGGACTGGCCGGTGGAGAGCCAGACCGCGTTCTACGACTGGCTCTACGTTCGTGCCCTTCTGCGCCGGCCCGATCTCGCCGACCAGCTCGCGGGGCACGACGCGTTCACCGACATCGCCTTCAACCCGGCCCGCTCGTTGAACTGCCAAGCGCGCGCCGCGGCCGTTTTCCTGGCCTTGCTGCAGCGGCTCGGTGGGCGCGAAGCGCTCGAGGCGGTGGTCATGGACCCGGCACGCTTCCGGGGGGAGCATCGAGCGGTCGTGTCGGGCGAGGCCCCGGCGAGCGAGCCGACGCCCGCCCCCGAAGCCGCGCGGCAGGGCTCCCTCTTTGAGGAGAGCGCGAGCGAGCACGCCTCGGCCCTCAACCTTCGAGGTCGAGGGCGGCGCGCAGCCGGAGCTTCGCGGCGACGGCGTCCTTGAGGGGAAGCACGAGCGGCTTCGGGCCCGGCTCGATCCGGGCCTGGACCAGGACCGGGCCCGGGGCGGCGAGCAGCAGCTCCAACGCCTCGCCGGTCCGCTCGGGGGCCTCGAGCCGCAGCGTGCCGGCGAAGCCCGCGGCGGCGGCGATCCCGGCCAGATCGACCCCGGCCGCGGTCGCGGTCGGCTGGCCGCCGGTCTCGCCATAGACCCGGTTGTCGAGCACCAGGAGGGCGAGGTTGGGTGCACCCGTGGCCGCGATCGTGGCGAGCGAGGCGAGCCCCATGAGCGCCTCGCCGTCGCCGGTCAGGACTACCACCCGCCGCTCCGGCCGGGCGATCGCGAGCCCGAGGCCGAGCGCGAACGCCCCGCCCATCCCGCCCCAGAGATGGACGTGGCGGGGATCGTCGCCGGCCGCGGCCAGATCCCAGGCGGGCGCGCCGAGGCCGGCCACGAGCACGGCCTCGCCGCGCCGGGCGACGAGGCGGGCCACGAGCTCGCGGCGGTCGAGCCCGCTGCTCACAGCGAGCTTCTTCCAGCCGGGGCGAAACGCTTGGCGCCCAGGAGTCGCTGACGGATCAGCACGGCCACCATCTGCTCGGAGCCGAACGCCAGGCCGAGCGCGCCGTCGACGACCGCCTCGGCCTCCTCCGCCCGCTCGAGCGGGAACAGCCGCACGCCCATCGCCTCGAGCACCGGCCCGACCGCGCGGCCCATCGGCACCTGCCAGGGGTTCTGCTCGCCCCACTCGCCGCGCATGGTGACGAGCATCGCCAACGGAAAGCGGCCGATCGCCGAGAGGCCCAGCATGTTGACGAGGTTGCCGACCCCGCTCGACTGCAGCGCCAGCACGCCCCTGAGCCCGCCGAGCCAAGCCCCCGCCAGGAGGGCCGGCCCCTCGCGCTCGTCGCAGAGCCCGACCACGCGCATCGAGGGATCGGCGGCGCAGCGGGCGAGGAGCGGCGCCAGCCCGGCGTCCGGCACGTGCACGACGAGGCCGATCCCGGCGCGGGCGAGCCCGCGGTGCGCGCCCGCGCCCCAGCCGGCGGCGTCGCTCACCAGAGCCGCGCCCCGAAGTTGCGGGCCGGGTCGAACTCGGGCGCCGGCCGGCCGGTCGGCACCGCCGCCGGACCGGCCGGGCGCGGCAGGAACCGGCCCTGGCCTGGCTCGCCCAGGAGCCCGTCGTCCCGGGCCACGAGCCGGCCGCGCAGGAGCACGGCCGTGGGCCAGCCCCGGAGCGTGCGGCCGGCGTAGGGGGTGTAGCCGGCGCGGTCGTGGCGCGGGGCATCGGCGATGGCGACGGTCCGGGTCGGATCCCAGAGCACGAGGTCGGCGTCCGAGCCCGGGGCGATCGTGCCCTTGCGCGGGTGCAGGCCGTAGAGCCGGGCCGGTGCCGTGGCGGTCAGCTCGACGAAGCGGCAGAGGCCCAGCCGGCCCCGGCTCACCATGGCGTCGAACAGCACCGGCAACCGCAGCTCGATGCCGGGCATGCCGTTGGCGATCTCCTTGAAGGACGGGCTCGGGCCCTTGGCGAGCTTGCCGGTCTCGTCCATGCGGTAGGGGGCGTGGTCGGAGGACACCGTCTGCAGGGCGCCGGTCTGGAGCGCCCACCAGAGCGCCTCCTGGTCGGCCGGCTCGCGCAGGGGCGGCGAGCAGATCCACTTGGCGCCTTCGATCCCGGGCCGGTCGAGGTCGCCGGAGGTCAAGGTCAGATACTGCGTGCAGGTCTCGCCCCAGACCTTGCGACCCTCGCCGCGGGCCCGGTGCACGAGCGCCGCCCCCTCGGCGGTCGAGACGTGGAAGATCATCAGGGGCTGGTCGAGGAGTGCTGCGCAGGCGATCGCCCGGTGGATGCCCTCGACCTCGCCGATCCGCGGATGCGAGGGCACGTGGTAGCGGGGTGCCGTGAAGCCGCGCTCGACCAGGCGCCGGCCCATCCAGCGGATCATGCCGTGGTTCTCGGCGTGGACGCAGACCATGAGGCCGTGGCTGCGGGCCGCCTCGAGCACGTCCAGGAGCTGCTCGTCCTCGATCCGCAGCCGATCGTAGGTGAGGAACACCTTCAAGGAGGCGTGCCCGGCCCGCACCAGGGGCGGCAGCTCCTCCCTCAGGATCTCGGGCCTGGGGTCGGCCAGGATCAGGTGCAGGGCGTAGTCGACCACGGCACCGCGGCGGGCGCGGGCGTGGTAGTCCTCGGCCACGGCGGCGAGCGAGGTGCCGACGTGCTGGGCCACGAACGGGATCACGGTCGTGGTGCCGCCGAGCGCCGCGGCGCCGGTCGCGGTCGCGAAGCTGTCGGCGTTCATCAGGCCCGAGGCCGAGAGCTGCTCGATGTGGCAGTGGCTGTCGACCCCGCCCGGGGTCACGATCCGGCCGGTCGCGTCGAGCTCCTCGCGGCCCGGACCGAGGCCGCTGCCGATCGCCGCGATCACGCCGCCCTCGACGGCGACGTCGGCCGCGAACAGATCGGTGGCGGTCGCCACGGTGCCGCCGCGGATCACCAGGTCGAAAGGTTGCACGGGCGTTCCCCAGCGAGCGACCGCTGGCTGGGGCGGGTGGATTCGAACCACCGGATGGCGGATCCAAAGTCCGCTGCCTTACCGCTTGGCGACGCCCCAACCGCGACCGGTATAGGGTCCGGGGCGCGGCTCTTCAATCGGCCGGCGGGTCACTCGGGCGGCAGGACGGCCACGACTGAGCCCGGTGCGAGGCCGAGGAGCGCCGCGGCGCTCGCCCCGTTGGCGGCGATCTCGGCGAGCCCGGCGCTGCCCTCGTACCAGAACAGGCCGCCCGGCGGCGCGTCCGCGAAGGTGCGGCCCCGCCCGAGCGTCCGTCCGGCGACCGCGAGGCGCGCCGCCTCGGGCAGGGCCGCGGCGCGCAGCCCGGTGATCGCGTTGCCGTAGGCGTCGAGATAGACGATCGCCGCGAGCTCGTCGGGCCAGTCGGGCCGCCGCCCGACCGGCCCGGGCACGAGGTCGTGGCGCTCGCCGCGGGCGAGCCGCGCCGCCACCGGCGCGAACAGGTCGCGGCCGTGGAAGCTCGCCGACAGGCGCTCCGGCCGCCAGGCGATGTGGAAGCTCTCGACCGAGCCGGCCCGGCGCAGCGCCGGCTCGAGCAGGCCGTTGTCGGGGCCGACGATCCACACCCCGTCGAGCCGGACCGCGAGCGGCGCGCGGTCGGTGCCGACGCCCGGATCGACCACGGCCAGGACCACGTCGCCGGGCCGCGCCAGCTCGAGCCGGGCGGCCAGGAGCCAGGCCGCGAGGTCGGGGCGGAAGGGCACGAGGTCGTGCTGCAGGTCGACCACCGGCACCTCGGGCGCGATCCGGCGCAGCACGAGGTGCAGCTCGCCGACATAGGGGCCGGCCGCGCCGAAGTCGGTCAACAGCAGGATCACGTCGGCGCCCCGCGCGCGAGCGTCGCCCGGATCCACCAGCCGGGCCGGCGGCGGCGCAGGAGGAGGGCGCCCGTCTCGGCCTCGCCGCGGTCGCCGAACAGCCCGAAGCAGGTGGCGCCGGAGCCGCTCATCCGCGCCACGAGGCAGCCCGAGAGCGCGGCCAGGTCCTCGAGCACGCGGCCGATCTCGGGCTCGAGGCGGCGCGCCGGCGGCTCCAGGTCGTTGCGGCTCTCGGCCAGCCAGACGGCGAGCTGGACGAGGCTCGGGCCGGCCCGCAGCGGCGGCCGGGCGGCGGCGCGGAACGGGCCCGCGAGGGCGCGGAACACGGAGGCGGTCGCGAGCGGGCGGCCGGGATTGACGAGCACGAGCGGCAGGTCGGGCAGGCCGCGCACCGGGTCGAGGCGCTCGCCCAGGCCGCGCATGCGGGCCGGCCGGCCGTACAGGCAGACCGGCAGGTCGGCGCCCAGGGCCAGACCCAGGTCGCGGAGGGTCTCGTCGTCGAGCCCGGCCCGCCACAGGCGGCCGAGCCCGCGCAGCGCCGCGGCGGCGTCGGCCGAGCCGCCGCCGAGCCCGGCGGCGAGCGGGATCTCCTTGGTGAGACGGAGGGCGGCCCCGGCCGTGCCGCCGACGGCCCGCTGAAGGAGCCGGGCGGCGCGCAGCACGAGGTTGTCCTCCGCGGCGGACAGACCGGCCGCGGTCGGGCCGTCGATCGCGAGAGTGAGATCCGCGGCCGGGCGCAGCTCCAGCCGGTCGGCCAGCTCGCAGAACACCACGAGGCTGTCGAGCTCGTGCCAGCCGTCCGGCCGCCGCGCGGTCACCAGGAGGTCGAGGTTGAGCTTGGCCCGGGCGGTCTCGACGACGGCCGGCTCAGCCGCGGCGGGCATCGGGCTCCGGCAGGCCCTGCTCGAGCTTCTGGGTGATCGCCGCCAGGGCGTCCTGCTCGGGCTTGAGCCCGAGCGCCCGCTGCCACTGGAAGCGCGCCTCGCGCTGCCGGCCGACCCGCCAGTAGGCGTCGCCCAGATGGTCGTTGATGGTCGGATCGCCGGGCTCGAGCTCGACCGCCCGCTCGAGATGGCCGACCGCCTTGTCGTACTCGCCGAGCTTGAAATAGGCCCAGCCCAGGCTGTCGGTGATGAAGCCGTCCTGCGGCCTGAGCTCGACGGCGCGGTGCAGCATGGACTTGGCGCGGTCCAGGTTGACGCCCTGGTCGACCCAGGAATAGCCGAGATAGTTGAGGACGAAGGGCTGCTCGGGCTGGAGCTCGAGCGCCTTGAGGAAGTCGACCTCGGCCTCGCTCCACCGCTTGGTCCGCTCGAGCGCGATGCCGCGCACGTAGAACAGCCGCCAGTGCGGCCGCTCGGGCGAGCCGAGCCGGCCGATCGCCC
The DNA here is from genome assembly GCA_964504655.1 of uncultured Geminicoccaceae bacterium. Taxonomy (GTDB): domain Bacteria; phylum Pseudomonadota; class Alphaproteobacteria; order Geminicoccales; family Geminicoccaceae; genus JANXAZ01. The sequence continues at coordinate 30,273 of CAZDFD010000012.1, read as the reverse complement.
GACCGTAGGCCTCGCCGGCCTCGGCGAAGCGCTCCTTGCCGCGCAGGAGATCGCCGAGCGCCACGAGCGCGTCGACCCGCTCCGGCCGACGGTCGGCGAGCTCGCGCAGGAGCGCCACCGCCTCCTCGGTCTTGCCCTGGTCCTCGAGCGCGTCGGCCCGCGCCAGCTGCGCCTCCCAGGCGAAGGGCGAGCCGGCCGGGACGCGCGCGAAGGCGCGGATCGCCTCGTCGTGGTCGTCCTGGGCCTGGGCGATGCGGCCGACCGCGAGCCACACGTCGCCGGCCTCGGGGGTGAGGAACGCCGCGAGCCGGGCGTAGACCAGGGCCTGGGCGGTGACGCGCTGCTCGCGCAGGAGCTCGGCCACGCCCAGAAGGACGTCGGCGGCGCCGGCCGCCGGGTCGGGCACGGGCAGCCAGCCCTCGCCGCCCGCGGCGACCGTCTCGCGCACGCTCGCGAGGGCCGCCGGATCGCCGGCCTGGCGACGCCGGGCGTCGAGCCGGGCGAGCCCCTCGGCGCGCGCTCCGGCGCGCACGTCGAGCGCCACCTGCGCCAACAGGACGCGCAGCGGCAGCGCCTCCTCGCCCCGCTCGAGGGCGGCCAGCACGCCACGCGCCTCGGCCAGGCGGCCGGCATAGGCGAGCACCATCGCCCGGTGGTAGCCGCGCATGAGCGCGAACGGATCGTCGCGGCCGCCGCGCTCGAGCAGCTCGAGGGCGGCCTCCACGTCGCCGGTCCCGGCCCGCGCCCAGGCGCGCAAGAGGGGCGCCACGCCGCCGAGCGGGCCGCGCCCGCCGAGCCGCGTCACCTGCTCGCGCATCGCCTGGAAGCGGCCGGCCTTGGCGTCGTGGACGGCGAGCACGAGGCGGGCCTCGTCGGCACCGCCGTCGAGCTCCAGGAGCTGACGGGCGAGTTCGGCGGCGCGGCCGACCTCGCCGGCGGCGACGGTCAGGAGGAAGGTCTGCCGGCGCAGCTCGACATTGAGCGGGTCGGCGCCCGAGGCGCGCTCGAAGTAGCGGGCGGCCTCGTCGACGTCGCCGATCTCGAGGGCGTGCCGGCCGGCCAGGTAGCTCGCCGCCGGCGAGCGGCCACCGCCGAACTCCTCGGCACTGGCGAGCCCGCCGTCACGCCAGCCCGAGCCGAGCCAGCCCGGCGACTGGCCGGTGCAGGCGACGAGGCTCATCGCCAGGAGCGGCGCCAGCAGCGACCGCGGCGCCTGGAGCCGGCGACGCAGGGCCGCGGCCGAAGCGGCGGCCGGGCGCGCTTGACGGCGCCGCCGCTTGCCGCCTAGTAGCCGGCCGGCCGGTCGTGCCGCGGGCGGTGCCGCGGTCCCTTCGGGCGAGTTCGGAGATCCCACGATGCTCAAGACGTCCAAGAGCAAGAACGACCCCACGGCACGCGGTCCGGCCCAGCAGGCTAAGACATTCGAGGGCAAGAAGGTCAAGCCGGCCCTCTATGTCGGGTCCGCGGTCGGTCACGGTCGCTACATAGCGGCGCAGGATGAGGGCGGCAAGCTGATCGTCGACCGCGAGGGGCGGCCGATCCCCTACCGCGACCTCTGACCGGCGCGGCCCCCGCGAAGGCGCGTCGGTGACCCGCGCGGCCGCGGGAGGACGCGTCGGCGAGCGTCGAGCGCACGTACTGCGCCGGGTGGAATAAACCAGCGCTCGAATCGTCGATGGACGTCGCCGCGGGCTGTCCGCTCCCTGGTGGAGGGCGGCCACGGCGGGGAGAGCGCCGTCTCCCGGGAGGAGGGAGGCGGCGCCCGACGACCCGGCCTCGATCGCGCGCCGCGCGGCGGGTCGGGGCGAGCGTGGGCCTCGAGACGGGGGGAAACCGGGCCATGCACGCCCGACGAGCGGATCGAGCGGGTCGGTGAGGGAGCCGTACGGCGCGCTCCCCGGAGCTGCGGCCGCGGGCGATGCGGCCCGTGCCGCCGCGGCTTGGCTCGAGTGGCAGTCGGCCATGGGCGTCGACTGCTGTCTCGAGGCACCGTCCGCCGGCTCTCCGCCGTCGCGGGCCGCCGAACCGGAGGAGCCGCGGGCCGTGCCGCGGGCGGCTGCGGCCAGTCGCGGCCCCCTGCCCGCGCCCGTGGCGACCGCGCGGCAGATCGCCCGGGCCTGCCGATCGCTCGACGAGCTGGTCCGCGTCCTCGAGGCGTTCGAGCTGTGCCCGCTCAAGGAGACCGCGACCCGGCTGTGCCTCGCGGACGGTGATCCGGGCGCCCGGGTGATGCTCGTGGGCGAGGCGCCCGGTGTCGAGGAGGACCGCCAGGGCAAGCCGTTCGTCGGCCCTTCGGGCAAGCTCCTCGACCGCATGCTCGCGACCATCGGGCTCGACCGGAGCAGGGTCTACATCACCAACACGGTGTTCTGGCGGCCGCCCGGCAACCGGGCGCCGACCGCCCTCGAGCTCGCGACCTGCCTGCCGTTCCTGGAGCGGCAGATCGAGCTCCTCCAGCCGGCGCTCCTGGTGTTCGTCGGCGGGATCGCGGCCAAGGCGCTGCTCGGCCTCAACGAGGGGGTGACCCGGCTGCGCGGCCGCCGCTTCGCCTACCGTCCGGCCGACGACCGGCCGGCGATCCCGGCGCTGGTGATCTTCCATCCGGCCTACCTGCTGCGGCAGCCGATGCAGAAGCGGCTCGCCTGGCGCGACCTCCTGCAGATCGCGCAGGAGCTGCGGGACCTTGGCATCGAGGCGGGCGCCGGCCGATCGGCGCAGGAGGGAGGTCGGACCGCCGAGCACGCGCGCTGAGACCGGATCGAACCAAGACAAGAGGCATCCCCGCTTGACGACCTTCGGCCCCAGCCTGCGAGCGGCCCGGCAGCGTGCCGGCCTCGCTTTAGCCTTCGGCCTGTGCAGCGTCGTCGCCGACGCTGCGCGGGCGGAGCCCGTTCCCGTCCAGGTGGCGCGGCTGCAGCCCGGTGACGGGGCCGCGCGATCGGGGTGGCAGGTACCGAGCCCGCTCGGCTACGACGATGTCGCGCGCTACCGCGACGCCTTCGCCCTGCAGGCACGCGGCCGCATCGCCGAGGCCGACGCCCGGCTGAGCGAACTCGGCAGCCGCGTGCTGGTCGGGCACGTCCTGGCCGAGCGCTATCTCGGGCGCGGCTACAGCGCCGGCTACGAGGAGCTGGTCGCGTGGCTGCAGGCGCATGCCGACCTGCCGCAGGCGGCCCGGATCCATCGGCTGGCCCTGGCCAAGCGCCCGGAGGGCGCCCGGCCGCCGCCCGACCCGCGCGCCGGGGCCCGGCTCGACGAGCCGCGCCGCAGCGCCGACGCCGCGGGCCCGCCGCGCCTGCAGCTCGAGACCGCGCTCTCCGCCTGGCGGCGTCGCGACTTCGACGCCGCCGCCGCGCTCCTGGGCGCGCTCGCCAACCGCGACGGCGCCGACGGCGAGGAGATCGCGACCGCCGCGTTCTGGGCGGCGCGGGCGCATCTGGCGGCCGGCCGGCCGCAGCAGGTCGGGCGCTATCTGCGCCTGGCCGCGCGCTCGAGCCGCGACTTCTACGGCCTGCTCGCGCAGACGGTGCTCGGCCTGCCGATGAGCTGGGAGTGGGACGAGCCCAGCCTCAGGGCCGAGATGATCGACCTCCTCGTGCGCTACCCCGGCTCGCGGCGGGCCCTGGCTCTGACCCAGGTCGGCCAGCCGCGGCTCGCCGAGGCCGAGATCCTGGCGCTCGCCGGCCGGGCTCGGCTGGAGCTCGGCCACGCCCTGATCGCCCTGGCCGAGGCGACCGGCCTGCCCGGCGCCCAGCTCAAGGTCGCGCAGCGGATGCGGCTCCTGGACGGGCGCCGGCACGACGGCTCGCTGTTCCCGGTACCGCGCTGGACCCCGCCCCGCGGCTTCCGGGTCGACCGCGCGCTGGTCTACGCCGTGATCCGTGCCGAGAGCGGCTTCGACATCGACGCCCGCAGCCGGCGCGGCGCGCTCGGCGTCATGCAGGTGATGCCGGAGACGGCGCTCGAGGTGGCGCGGCGGGGGCGGATCGCCTACGCCGGGCGGGGCGCCCTGCTCGACCCGGACACCAACATCGAGCTCGGCCAGGCGAAGCTGATCCAGCTCAGCCAGAGCCCGGCGCTCGGCACGAGCCTGATCCACGTCGTGGCGGCCTACAACGCCGGAGCCAACCGGGTGGCCGGATGGACCGCCCGCGAGCTCCGCGGCACCCGCGACGATCCGCTCCTGTTCGTCGAGAGCGTGCCCTTGTCGGAGACGCGCGGCTACATCAAGAAGGTGCTCACCAACCTCTGGGTCTACCGGGCGCGGCTCGGCCAGGAGATCCCCGAGCTCCTGGCGCTCGCCGAGAACCGCTGGCCGGAGCTCGCGAGGCTGGACGCCGCGGAGCCGCGCCTTGCCCGGAAGAATTGACGAGAGCGTCCCGTTCCGCCCGCTCAACGTGGCGCTCCTGACCGTCTCCGACACCCGCGATCCGGCGACCGACCGCTCGGGCGACCTCCTGGCCGAGCGGATCACCGGCGCCGGCCACCGGCTGGTCGACCGGGCGATCGTCAAGGACGAGGTGGAGGCGATCGCCGCCCGGTTCCGCGCCTGGGTCGAGGATCCGGCGATCGAGGTCGTGATCAGCACCGGCGGCACCGGGGTGACCGGCCGCGACGTCACGCCCGAGGCGCTCGCCCGGGTGGTCGAGAAGTCGATCCCGGGCTTCGGCGAGCTGTTCCGGATGCTCTCCTACGCCAAGATCGGCACCTCCTGCCTGCAGAGCCGGGCCGACGCCGGGGTCGCCAGGGGCACCTATCTCTTCTGCCTGCCGGGATCGCCCGGCGCCTGCAGGGACGGCTGGGACGAGATCCTGGCCTTCCAGCTCGACATCCGCCACCGGCCCTGCAACTTCGCCGAGCTGATGCCGCGCCTGCGCGAGCACGAGCGGGCCGGCTGAGCTCAGCCGGGGCCGAGCTCGTCGAGCACCGCCTCGAGGCCGTGGACGTCGTCGATCAGCCGGTCCGCGAGCGGCGCCAGCCGCGCCTCCTCGGCACCGCCGCCGCGCACCGCCACGGCGAGCGCGCAGCCCGCCGCCCGGGCCATCAGGAGGTCGGCCGGGGTGTCGCCGACCACCGCCGTCTCGGCCGGCGGCACGCCCGTGGCGGCGCAGAACGCCAGCGCCATGCCGGGCCCGGGCTTGTGGCCGAAGCCCGAGTCGCACCCGGCGACGAAGGCCAGATGCGCGCCGAGGCCGAGCCGTTCGACCGTGGCGAGCGCCGCGCACTCGTCGTCCATGGTGGCCATGCCGAGCACGAGGCCGCGGCCGGCCAGGCGGCCGAGCAGGCCCGCAAGATCGCCGACCGGTCGCGGCGGGTAGCGTTCGACGTCGCGCAGATGCGCGAGCGCGATCGGCTCGACTTCGATCCCGGCGAGCTCGGGCTCGGCCGCCAGGGCCCGGGCGATCGCGGCGTTGCTGGCCCAGGCGAGCGGACTGCCGGCCTGGAGCGCGCCGCTCGCGGGCTCGAAGCCCAGGCGGCCGAGCAGCTCCAGGGCGAAGCCCTCCGGCCGTCCGGCGGCGGCTGCGAGGGCCCGTGCGGCGCCGAGCCAAGCGGGCGCCCAGGTGGCGCGCAGGTCGACCAGCGTCCCGTCCTTGTCGAGGAGGATGGCACGGATGGGCACAGGCGGCAGGCCCCAAGCGATCGTCGCGTGCCGACCCCGCGCCGCTCACGCGAGCGGGATTTTCCAACGCGCCCCGACTGGTGCACAAGGGGGCCCGGGAGGGCGGGGTGTCCGGCGTCGCCCGCAACAGGCCGGCGCCGCCCGCAACAGGGAGGTCGAGACCGTGCGCACGAGCGGCATCGTCGTGGCGTCGCTCCTGGCTCTGGCGGCCGGGGGGTGGCCGGCAGCGGCGCAGGAGATCGTCAAGGCCCGGCAGGGGGAGATGGAGCAGCTGGGCAAGCGGATGACGGCCATCAAGGAGATCGTGGTCGACGGCAAGGGCGGCACGCTCGCCGAGGTCGCGGCCCACGCCGAGTACGTGCAGGGCAAGCTGCCGAGCGTGCCGTCCTGGTTCCCGCCCGGCTCCGACCGGGGGCCCGACGAGACCTGGGCCCTGCCCAAGATCTGGCAGGACTTCGCCGGCTTCGAGGCCGCGGCGCGCAACGCCCAGGCGCTCGCCGGCCGGCTCCTCGTGGCCGCTCGCGCCGGCGACCGGGCGGCCACCGTGCAGGCCTTCGCCGCGCTCGGCAAGGACGGCTGCGGCGGCTGCCACACGCCCTTCCGCCGACCGCAGGAGTGAGCTCCTGCGCCGGTCGAGAATCAGTCTGTTTCTGATCCGGGACGTTCCGGGTCCGGCCGGTGGCCGCCATGGTCGGGTGGCCACCCGGCGCCCCGGGGGAGCCGCGGCGCGGGTCCGAACGTGACGCGCAAGGGAAGGGAACCATGGCGAAGCGGACCATCTGGCTCGGGGCGGTGCTCGCCGCTGCGGCCCTCGTCGGCACGGCTGCGGCGCAAGACGCGATCACCGCGCGCCAGGCCGAGTACAAGGAGCTCGGCAAGCGCATGGGTGCCATCAAGGACACCGTGATCGACAAGAAGGGCGGCACGCTCGCCGATGTCGCGGCCAACGCCGAGTACATCGCCGCCAAGCTCCCGCAGATTCCTTCCTGGTTCCCCAAGGGCAGCGAGAAGGGCTCGGTCGAGACCTGGGCGCTGCCCAAGATCTGGGAGGATCCGGCCGGCTTCGAGGCGGCGGCGCGCACCGCCCAAGGCCTCGCGACCAAGCTCGTCGCGGCTGCCCGTAGCGGCGACGCGGCGGCCACCACGGCGGCCTTCGCGACGCTCGGCAAGGACGGCTGCGGCGGCTGCCACCAGCCGTTCCGTCGGCCGAAGAGCTGAGCCGGTGAGCAGGCGGGTCCGCGCGCTGGCCCTTCTGGTCGCGCTCGCGGCACCCGCCGCCCGGGCGGCCGATCCCGACGAGCTCGCCCGCGGCGAGCTGCTGTTCCACATCGGCGGCTGCACCAACTGCCACACCGCCAAGGACGGGCCGCTCCTGGCGGGGGGCGATCCCCTGGTGACCCCGTTCGGCACCTTCCACGCACCCAACATCACCCCCGATCCGGAGACCGGCATCGGTGGGTGGAGCACCGCCGACTTCGTGCGCGCCATGCGGGAGGGCCGCTCGCCCACGGGCGCCCCCTACTACCCGTCCTTCCCCTACGGCTCCTATGCGCGGATGAGCGATGCCGACCTCGCCGCGCTCAAGGCCTTCCTCGACACCGTGCCGCCGGTGCGGCGGCCGTCGCGGCCGCACGAGCTGTCGTTCCCGTTCAGCATCCGCTCGGGCCTGCACCTCTGGCAGTGGGCCTTCCACGATCCGACGCCGCTGCAGCCCGACCCGAGCCGCAGCGAGGCCTGGAACCGGGGCGCCTATCTGGTGCTGGGCCCCGGCCATTGTGGCGAGTGCCACACCCCGCGGAGCTGGCACGGGGCGCTCGACCAGAGCCGGGCCTTCGCCGGCGGCCGGCTCGGCAAGGACGTGATCCCGAACATCACGAGCGATCCGAAGCACGGCCTCGGCGCCTGGAGCCGGGGCGACATCCGCACTCTCCTCCTGATCGGCATGAAGCCGGACGGCGATTTCGTCGGCGGCGAGATGGGCAAGGTGGTGAGCAACGGCACCGCCAAGCTGCCCGAGGCCGACCGCGAGGCGATCGTCGAGTTCCTGACCTCGCTGCCGCCGCGCTGATCCCCCGGCTCGCCGCGCCACCACCGGGCGGGTCGCTTGCCTGTCGCGGATCGCGACAGTATGTGAAATCTCACTAACGCAATGGTAGAATCCCGCTAGGGATGGCGCCACGGCCCCCCGAGGGCGGGGGACGGAGGCGCGATGCAGCTCGATCCGGGCTTCTGGCAGGGACGCAGGGTGCTGGTGACCGGCCATGCCGGCTTCAAGGGCACCTGGCTCGCGGCCTGGCTGTGCGAGCTCGGGGCGCGGGTCACGGGCTTCGGCCACCCGCCCCGCTGGACCCCCTCGCTCTACGAGCTCCTGGACCTCGACCGGCGGATGACCGCGATCCGGGGCGACGTGCGCGACCGGGCCGCCCTGAGCGCGGCCCTGGCCGCCGCCGAGCCCGAGATCGTCCTGCACCTGGCCGCCCGGCCGATCGTGCTCGAGGCGCTCGAGGACCCGGTCGCCACGCTCGAGACCAACCTCGTTGGAACCATGAACCTGCTCGAGGCCGTGCGCGTGGCGCCCGGGGTGCGGGCGGTGGTCGTGGTCACCAGCGACAAATGCTACCGCGAGCCGCACCAGGCCTGCCGCGAGAACGATCCGCTCGGCGGCGACGAGCCCTATGCCGCGAGCAAGGCCTGCGCCGAGATCCTGGTGCACGCCTGGCGGGCGAGCTTCCTGCCGCCGCGCGCCGGGATCGCGATCGCCACCGCCCGGGCCGGCAACGTGATCGGTGGCGGCGACTGGTCGGCGCACCGGCTGATCCCCGATCTGGTCCGCTCGTTCGCGGCCGCCCGGCCGGCGACGCTGCGGCGGCCCGGCGCGGTCCGTCCCTGGCAGCACGTGCTCGACGCGCTCGCGGGCTATCTGCGCCTCGCCCAGGCGGCGGCGCTCGACCCGATGCGCTTCGCGAGCGCCTGGAACTTCGGCCCCGACCCCGGCGGCGAGTGGACCGTCGCCGAGGTCGCGGCCGCGGTGTCGCGTCGGCTCGGCGCCGGCCGCTGGCAGGTCGAGCAGGGCGCGGTGCCGGCCGAGGCGGCATTGCAGCGGCTGTCCTCCGAGCGCGCCAAGCGGCGGCTCGGCTGGCGACCGCTCCTGTCCACCGCCGAGGCGGTCGAATGGACCGTCGACGGCTACCGCGAGCTCCTCGCGACCGGGCGGGCCGACTGGCTGCTCGACCAGCTCGGGCGCTACCGCGCCCGGCAGGGCGAGCGCGCGGTCCGGCCGGCTCCCTCCCCACCGTCTCCCGAGCTGGAGGCCCACCATGCTGCAGTCGCGGCCGGCTGACGTGCCCGTGTTCGTCCTGTGCGGGGGCCGTGGCACCCGCCTCGGCGAGGCCGGCGCCCGCCAGCCCAAGCCCATGGTCGAGATCGGCGACCGGCCGATCCTGCTGCACATCATGCAGGCCTATGCGCGGCACGGGTTCCGCCGCTTCGTGCTGTGCACCGGTTGGCGGGCCGAGGTGATCGCCAACTTCTTCCTCGACTTCCGGGCGATGACCGAGGACTTCACGCTCGACACCCGGACCGGCGAGGTGAGCTTCCACCAGAGCGGCCCCCGCCCGGACTGGGAGATCACCGTCGCGCACACCGGCGCCAACGCGATGACCGGCGCGCGGATCGCCCGCGCCGCCGCCCGCCACCTGGGCGACGCCGAGCATTTCGCGGTGACCTACGGCGACGGACTCGCCGACGTCGATCTGGCGGCCGAGCTCGAGTTCCATCTGAGCCACGACCGGATCGGCACGGTCCTGGCCGTCAACCCGGTCTCGCAGTTCGGTCACCTGATGCTCGAGGAGGAGGAGGTCGCCGGCTTCGTCGAGAAGCCGCGGCTCGCCGAGGCCTGGGCCAATGGCGGCTTCTTCCTGTTCCGCCGCCGCTTCCTCGACTACCTGTCGACCGACGAGTCCTGCGTGCTCGAGCAGGAGCCGCTGCGCCGGCTGGCGGCCGACCGCCAGCTCCGCCCGTTCCGTCATCAGGGCTTCTGGTCCTGCGTCGACACCGTCAAGGACCGCGATCAGATGCACGCCCTCTGGGAGTCGGGCGCCGCGCCCTGGCGGGCGCAGGACGCCGCCTGATGCGCGCGATCGACCAGCCGCTGCCCGGCGTCCGGCTGCTCGAGCTGGCACCGCGGTTCGACGAGCGGGGCTTCTTCGCCCGCGCCTTCTGCCGCACGACCCTGGCCGACCTCGAGGTCGGGCTCGAGGTCGCCCAGGCCAACCTGTCCTCGAGCCTCGCCCGCGGCACGCTGCGCGGCCTGCACTACCAGCTGCCACCCTCGGCCGAGATCAAGCTCGTGATGTGCCTCGTGGGCGCGGTCTGGGACTGCGTCCTCGACCTGCGGCCGGGCTCGCCCGACTTCGGCCGCTGGACCGCCGCCGAGCTGTCGGCCGCCAACCGCCGCGCCATGCTGGTGCCCGAGGGCTGCGCGCACGGCTTCCTCACGCTCGCGCCGGACAGCCTCGTGCTCTACCTGGTCTCGGCGCCGCACGATCCGGCGCGCGAACGCGGGGTGCGCTGGAACGACCCGCGGTTCGAGATCGCCTGGCCGTTCGAGCCGACCGTCATCAGCGCCCGCGACCGCGCCCATCCCGACTTCGAGCCGTCGGTCCACCTGGCCGCCTGAGGCCGGCCGTGCGCGCGCTCCTGACCGGCGCCTCCTCGTTCACCGGCACCTGGATCGCCACCGCCCTGGCCCAAGCCGGCTTCGAGGTCCGCGCCGTGCACCGGCGGCCCTTGGCCGCCTACCCGCCGCTGCCGCGGCGCCGGCTCGAGCGTCTCCGGGGCCGGGTCGAGCTGGTCGAGCTGGCCGCGCCCGCCGGCCCCGAGGCGGCGGCTCTGGTGGCGGCCTGGCGGCCCGATCTGCTCTGCCTGCACGGCGCCGAGGTGGGCGATCACCGCAGCCCGCGCTTCGACGTCGTGGACGCGCTGGCCCGGAGCTGCGCCGGGCTCGGGCCGCTGCTCGACCGGTTCGCCCGGGCGGGCGGCCGCGCCGTGCTCGCGACCGGCTCGATCTTCGAGGCCGACGAGGGTCGCGGCGCGCCGCCCCTGCGCGCCTTCAACCCCTACGGCCTCGCCAAGACGCTCGCCTGGCAGACCATCCGGTTCGAGGCCGAGCGGCGTGGCCTGACGCTCGGCAAGCTCACCATCGCCCACCCCGTGGGGCCGCTCGACAAGCCCGGCCTCGTGGCCGACCTGCTCGGGGCCTGGCGGCGCGGCGAGGCGGCGACCGTGCGCCGGCCGCAGCTGGTCCGCGACTTCGTGGCCGTCGACGCCCTGGCCTCGGCCCATGCGCGGACGGCACGACGGCTGCTCGAGGAGGGCCGGCCGCTCCGGCTCGTCCCGAGCCTCTGGCCCGAGCCGGTCGGGGCCTTCGTCGGGCGGCTGGCGGCGGCGCTCCGGCCGCGGCTCGGCCTCGCCTGCGCGGTCCGGCTCGCCGATCCGCCCGAGCCGACCGACGAGCCGACCGTCCGGGTCGGCCTCGACCCGATCGCCGAGCTCGTGCCGGACTGGGACGAGGCCCGCTTCTGGGACGCCGTGGCGGGCGAGGCCCGGGCCGACGAGGACGAGAGCAAAATCCCGAGTTTATCAATTAATAGTTGAATTTGTCCGGGGACACGCTAGCATGCGCGAACCACCGTCTGACGGTCCCGAGGCCTGCGCGCAGGCGCCGGGCGGGAGGCGAGCCATGGCCCGGACCGATCCCTCGGATCGGCTGCCCTCGGTGGGCGTGGTGGTGGTCACCCATCGGGCCCGCGCGACGCTCGCCCGCTGCCTCGCCCCGGTGCTGGCCTCGCCGCTCCGACCGCGGGTCCTCGTCGTCAACTCCTCCGCGGCCGACGGCACGGTCGAGCTCGCCCGCGAGCTCGGCGCCGAGACCTGGGTGATCCCGCGCTCGAGCTTCAACCACGGGCTCACCCGCGAGGCCGCCCGCCGCCGGCTCGACACCGACATCGTGGTCATGCTGACCCCGGACGCCTTCGCCCGCTCGGCGGACTTCCTCGAGCGGCTCGTGGCGCCGATCGCCGACGGCCGGGCGGCGGTCGCCTACGGTCGCCAGGTGGCGGCCGCGGACGCCGACCTCGCGGCCCGCTTCGGCCGGGCGTTCTGCTATCCCGAGCGCTCGGAGCTGCGCGGCGCGGCCGATGCCGTCCGCCTCGGCAGCGCCGTGCACTTCTGCTCGAACGCCTGCGCCGCCTGGTCGAGCCACGCGCTCGACCGGATCGGCGGCTTCAAGGCCACCCTCGTGAGCGAGGAGACGATCGCCGTCTGCGAGCTGCTCGAGGCCGGCGAGCGGATCGCCTACGTGGCCGAGGCCGTGGTCGAGCACAGCCACCCGACCCGGCTCGCGGCCAGTTTCCGCCGCCAGTTCGACGTCGGCTGGACGCGCGAGACCTGGCGCCACCTGCTGCTGGCGCGCGGCGCCGACGAGGCGCGCGGGCTGGCCTACGCCCGTGGCCTCGTCCGGGCCGTGCTCGAGGAGGCGCCGCTCCTCCTGCCCTGGGCCCTGCTGGATACCGCCGTGCGGCTCGCCGGCTATCGCTGCGGCCGGCTCGCCGCGCATCTGCCGGCGCGCCTGGCGCGGCACCTGTCGGGCCAGGACTTCTTCTGGGGCGGGACGGCGCCGGGCCTGGTCCGCGCCGCGGCCGCGACCTAGGAGGCCGGCGGTGCGGGTGGCCCTCCTCACCAACAACATCCTGCCGCCGCGCGAGGGGATCGGCCGGCACCTGGTCGAGCTGGCCCGGCGCCTGCCGGCGCACGGCGTCGAGCCGCTCCTGGTCGGCCGCGCCCCGCCCGGCACACCGCCGGGCCGGGCCCAGGTCGAGGGTGTGCCGGCGCGGCTGATCGCCTGGTCCGGCCCGCCTCCCCTCTGCCATGCGCTCGCCCGTCAGGCGCTCCAGCGCTGGCTCGCCGACGGCGCCGACGGTGCCACGCTCCTGCACGTCCACACCCCGCTCCTGCCGCCGCTGCGCACCCGGCTGCCGGTGGTCCTGACCGTGCACAGCCCGATGCTCGCCGACAGCGCCGCGATCGCCGAACGCGGGCTCGAGCCGCTCGCGCTCAAGGCCTATGCGCGCCTGTTCAGCTCGCTCTGCGAGCAACGCTGGCTCGACCGGGCGGATGTCGTCCTCGCCGTCTCGGAGGGCGTGCGCGACGAGCTCGCGGCGCTCTATCGGCTGCGCGGCCGCCGACCCGGGATCCTGAGCAACGGGGTCGACACCGCGTTCTTCGCGGCGGCACCATCCGGCCCGCGCCGGCGCTGCGTCGTCTATGTGGGCCGGCTCGGCTGGCGCAAGGGCCTGCACCGTCTGGTCGAGGCCTTCGCCCGCCTGCCCCGCCACCTGGCCGAGCGGCTGGTCCTCCTGGGCGAGGGCCCGCTGGCCTCCGAGCTCGCGGCGGCGGCCGCCGGGCTCGGCATGGGCGACCGGCTCGAGATGCCGGGCTTCGTCGACCGGGCGACGCTGCGCGCCCGCCTCGCGACCGCCGCGGTCGCGGTCAACCCGGCCGACTACGAGAGCGGTCCCCTGACCCTGCTCGAGGCGATGGCCGCCGGCACGCCGGTGGTCAGCACCCGGACCGGGCTCGTGGCCGAGCTCGGGCCCGACCCGCCGCTCCTCGTCGTCGAGCGGACGGTCGAGGCGCTCGCCGCCGGCCTCGAGGCCTGCCTCGCCGATCCCGAAGCCGCCGCCGCGCGCGCCGGCCGGGCCCGGGCGCTGGTCCGCGCCCGCTTCGACTGGGACGGGATCGCGCGCCGCCTCGCGCGGCTCTACGGCGCCCCGGAGCGGCGCGCCGCATGAGCCGCCCGGCGCCGCGCCAGCCCGCCGGCCACCGCTTCGCGGTCGTCTGCTTCGGCCTGACCCGCGAGCGCGCCCGCCGCCAGCCCTGGCACGTGGCGCTCGGCATCGCCCGGGGGCTGGCCGCGCGCGGCCATCTCGTGACGCTCGTGACGGATGCCGCCGACCCGCCGGCGGAGACCGGGCTCGAGGTCCGCCTGGTGCCGCGCCTGCTCGAGCGCGGCCGGGCGACGCCGGCCCTCGTGGCCGCGATCGCCGCCTGCGGCGCCGAGCGCGTCTGGCTCGTGAGCGGCGCGCTCGGGCTCGCACGGATGCGGAGCCTCGGGCTCCCGGCGCCGGTGACGATCGTCATGGCGAGCCCCCGCGCCCGCCTGGCCGAACTCCTCGCCGTGGGCCCCGCGGCGCTCTGGCGCGAGCGCGCCGTGGCCGCCCTGCCGCTCGTCAACGCGCTCCTGCCGGGCGCCCTCCTGCGCCGCGGCCTCGCCCGCTCGGGCGCCGACGAGCTGCTCTATCTGAGCGCCGCGACGCGCGAGCGCTACGCCGCGCTCGGGCTGCCGCGCGGCCGTCTCCTGCGGCCGCAGGTCGAGGCGGCCGTCTGCACCGGCCTGCCGCCGCCGAGCGGCCCGCGCCGGGTGGCCTATCTGGGTCCGGCGCTGGCGCTCCGCGGCGTCGATCTGGCGCTCGAGGCGTTCGAGCGGGCCGCGGTCCTGGGGCTCGATGCCCGGCTCGAGCTCCTGATCCGGCCGGACGGCGGGCCGCGGGCGCTCGCCTGGCTGCGCCGGCGCATCCAGGCGAGCCCGGCGGCGCCACGCATCGACCTCGAGACCCGCATGCTCGCTCCGGCCGAGCTGCGCGCCCGGCTCGCCCGCTGCCATGCCTTCCTCCTGCCGTTCCGGGCTCCGGTCTCCGAGGCGCCCCTCGTGGTGGTCGAAGCGGCGCTCTCGGGCCGGCCGCTCGTGGTGCTGGACGCCCCCGGGGTGAGCGAGCACGCGCTCGCGCTCGGCGGCATCGTGGCACCCCGCCCGGAGGACCTGCCGCACGCGCTCCTGCACGCCTGCCGGCGGCCGCCGGGGCCACCGCCCGACCCGTCCGGCTGGACCCGCTGGGAACGCGCCGTGGGGGCGCTCCTGGCACCCCGCCACCCGCTCGCCGAGCACCGGCTCCTGGCGCTCTGCGGGGTCGACGGCAGCGGCAAGACGCTCCTGGTCGAGCGGCTGCGGACCCGGCTCGCCGAGGCCGGCATCCCGAGCCGGCACGTCTGGAGCCGGTTCCGCAACTACACCTCGAAGCCCCTCCTGGCGCTCGCCCGCCTGACCGGCCACAACCGCAAGGAGCGGCACCCGGGCTTCACGATCGGCTACCACGAGTTCCAGGGCTCGGCCTATGCGGGCCCGTTCCTGGCCCTGCAGGTGCTGGATACCGCGCTCGACGCCCGGCTCCGGTTGCGCGGCCGCACGCTCATGGTGGCCGATCGCTGCGCCCTCGACACGCTCGTCGACCTCGCGGTCGACACCGGTCTGGACGAGCTCGTGCTCGACCGTCTGGCGCCGCTGGTCCGCCGGCTCCTGCCGCGGCCGGCGGCGGCGATCGTGGTCCAGCGCAGCCCCGGGCTGATCGCGGCGCAGCGGCCGGACGCCGTGGCCGACCGCAACTTCGCCCGGCGAAGGGCGCTCTACCAGCGCCTGGCCGCCCGCCTCGAGCTGCCGGTGGTCGACAACGACGGCCCGGTCGAGGCCGCCGTCGAGGCGATCCTCGCGGCCGTGGCGCGCGGCGAGGCGGACCTCGCGAGGGCCGCATGATCTACGTCTTCTACAACAACGACCCGCTGGCGCAGGACCTGGGCGGCGGCGCCGAGCACTTCCGCGGGCTGTTCCGCGCCCTCGACCGATCGGGCGAGCCGTTCCACCTGGTGGGCTGCCGCCTGCAGCGCGACCGCGTCGACCGGCGCGTCAGCTACGTGGCCGAGGGATCCGGCTTCCTCGGCTTCTGGCTCGGCCTCTGGGCCTGGTTCTGGCGCCACCGGCACGCGATCGGTCCGGGCGACGTGCTGCACTTCCACCGCAACTACGCGGCCTGGCCCAAGCTCGTCCTGGCTCCCGGCCGCGGCCGGGTGGTGGTGAGCTACCACAACGTCACCGGCCGCGTGCTCGAGGGCAAGTTCGGCCGGCTGGCGCGCCCGCTGCGGGCGCTCATGCTCCTGGCCGAGCGGCGGGTCGTGCGGCGCGCCGACGCGATCGTGTGCGTCAGCGACCGCGACCGGCGCGAGCTCGCCCGGCAGGTCGCGACCGAGCCGTTCGAGGGCGCCAACGTGATCCCGGCCGGTTTCGACGGCCGGCTGTTCGCCGCCCGCCCGGCCGCCCCGCCCGGGCCGGAGCTGGCACGCCGCCTGCTCGTGCTCGGCCGCATCAGCCACCAGAAGAACGTACCGCTCGCCGTGGCCGTGCTCGAGCGGCTGGTGGCGGAGGGCGAACCCTACGAGCTGACCATCGCGGGCGACGGCGAGGACGCCCGCGACCTGGTCCGCCGGATCGCCACGAGCCCGGCCCGCGAGCGGATCCGCTGGCTCGGCCGCCAGCCGCACGATCGGGTCCCGGACCTCCTGGCGGCGCACGGGATCCTGCTCCTGACCAGCCGCTACGAGGCCTCGCCGACGGTCGTCAAGGAGGCCCTCAAGGCCTGCCGGCCGGTGGTCACGACCGACGTGGGTGACGTCGCCGAGTGGCTCGAGGAGGGTGTCACCGGCTTCATCCGGCCGGCCGACCAGGGTCAGCTCGCCACGGCCGTGCGCGCCGCCACGGCGCTGATCGAGGGCGGCCGCTACCGGGCTCCGAGCCTCGCCGGCCTCGACGAGGCCGCGATCATGGACCGCCTGCTCAAGCTCTACCGCCGGCTCGCCGCCGGTTGAGCGCGACGCTCGCGAGCGGCCGGCGCGGCCTTTTGCGGCTCGCGGCGCTGGGCAGCGCCCGGGCGCTGGCCGCGGCGCTCGGGCTCGCCGCCATGCTGCAGCTGGCGCCGGCGGCCGGCCCCGCGGTGCTCGGCGCCTGGTCGATGCTGCTCGCGGTGCAGGGCTGGGCCCTCCATCTCTCCGAGTGCGGCCTGCGCTCGGTCGCGACCGCCACGGGCACGCGGACCCGCGGCGGACCGCGCAGCCTTCTTCCGACCTATCTCGGCACCCGGCTGCTCCTGGCCGTCCTGGTCGGCGGGCTCGCCCTGGCGGGCTGTGCCCGGCTCGCCCCGGAGCATCTTGCGGCGCTGGCGCTCGTGCTCTCGAGCCTGATCGCGATCGCCCTCCAGCTCGACTGGCTGGCGCTCGTCGAGGACCGGCCGGTCACGGCCGGGCTCCTCCTCCTGGTGCGGCCGGCGGCCTGGTGCCTGCTGCTCGCGGCGAGTGGCGCCCCGCTCGGGCTCGAGCGGCTGGCGGCTCTGTTCGCCCTCGCCTGGGCCTTGGCGGCGCTGGCCTCCTGGCCGCTCCTGCGCGCCGCCGCCGCCCCGGCCGCGACCGGCGAGCCGGCACCGGGGCCCGGGCAGATGCTGCGCATGGGTGTGCCGCTCGCCCTGGTCACGCTCTCCAATCAGGGCCTGCTCGCGGCCGACCTGTTCCTGGTCGGGCTCCTGCTCGGCCTCGAGACGGCCGGAGCCTACTACCTCGCCTCCTCGCTGGTGGTGGCCGGGCTGGTGCTCGCCAACGCCGCCAACCAGATCGCCACCGCCCGGACCGGCGCCCTGCTGCGCGACCCCGGGGCGCTCGCCGGCGAGCTGCGCCGCCAGCTGGCCACGGCCTCGATCGTCGGCGCGGCCCTCGGCCTCGCCAGCGCCGCCGCCGGCCCGAGCCTCGTGCCGGCCCTGTTCGGCCCGGACTTCGCCGAGGTGGTGCCCTTGCTCCTGGCGCTGCTGCCCTGGCTGGCCCTGCAGCATCCGAGCGCGGTGCTGCAGGGGGCCCTCGCCGGTGCCGACCGCGGGCGTGCCCTGCTGGTCGGCAACCTCGCCATGGCCGCGGCGCTCGCCGCGGCGCTCGGCCCGGCGCTCGCGGCGGGCTCGGCCGTCGGCTGCGCGCTCGCCCGGACGGTCGCCGAGGCCGCCCGGCTGGTGGTGCTCGGCTGCGCCGCCCGCCGGCACTTTTTCGCAGCGCAGCAGGAAGCGATTGCGGACCGCCCCGGGATCTCCACATTGGCGCCCGTGGGCCGGCGGGAGGTGTCCCGGGTCCGGCCGACGGGAGCGGGATGACCGGGCTCACCTCGAGGCTGCTGCGCGCCGTCCTCCTCGCCGGGCTCGCCCTGACCGGCGCCGGGGTCTCGCTGCAGGCGGCACCTCCGGGCGACCTGCCGCCGGCGCTCGAATCCCCCGAGGTCGAGGACGACGACGAGGCCGAGGTCGTCCAGTTCGTCCACGGCAACACGCTCGCCACCGTCACCCGCGAGCTCGCCCGGGCGATGCTCGCCGAGCTCTCGATCCAGCCGCCCGGGCTCGCCTTCGAGGCGCTCGACGAGCTCGCCCTCCTGCTGCTCCTGCCGACCGAGCCGGACCCGCTGCGCGACGATCTCGTGCGCGCCGCCGCCACCGGCTGGGCGATGGCCGCCGACCGGCGCGGCGAGCCCGAGGAGCCGGTCTACTGGATCGAGCACGGGGTCGACGAGCAGCGCTTCGCCCGATTGGCCTGCCTGCTCATCGGCAGCGACCCCGACAGCTTCGCCGAGCTGGTCGAGGAGCTCGGCCTCGAGGCCGAGGAGGTGGCCGGCTGTGTGGAGGAGTACGAGCAGGTCCTGGTCAAGTGGACGGCCATCCTCGAGCCGCACGGCCGCGCCAAGCGGCGGCGGGCGCGAGGCGGCACGATCCGGGTGATCTACGACGACGTGCCGGCGTTCCGCCCCCTGCGCGACAGTCTGCGCGGCGCCGGCGTGATCGAGGCGGCCATGGCCGAGATCGTGAGCAGCTTCGTCCTGCCGCGCACGCTCACCGTGCGCTTCACCGCCTGCGGCGAGGAGAACGCCCGCTGGCTGCCGGCGGAGCGGCGGATCACCGTCTGCTACGAGCTTCTGGCGGCGTTCGAGCGGCTCGCGCGCGACGAGACGGCGCCGCCGGTCGAGCCGGCCGATCCGCCTCAGAAGTGAGCCGCGCGGGCGACCTCGACGTCGCCCATGACGACGATGCCGACATGCTCGGCCAGGAGATCCAGGACCGCCGCCATGGTGCGGCGGGCCACCTCCTCGCTGGTCACGACCAGGATCAGGACCGTGTCGAGCGCGTCGGTCGCACCCTCGGGCAGGCGCGTGCCGGCGCGTCCGCGCCCGCCGAGGCAGGGCAGCAGGGTCCAGCCCGTGACCTCGGGGTCGCGGTCGAGCAGCTCGAGGACGGCCGGGGCGCGGCGCTTCTCGACCACGATCTCGAGCCGCTTGCGAGCGAAGGTCCGCATCGTGCCTCACCCCGTCAGCCGCTCGGCCGCCGCGACGTGGAGCGGGATGCCGAGCACCAGGTTGAAGGGAAAGGTGATGCCGAGCGCCAGCGAAAGCGAGAGGGACGGGTCGGCGCGCGGCAGAGCGAGCCGCATCGCCGCCGGGACGGCGATGTAGGAGGCGCTGCCGGCCAAGGTCGCCAGAAGCGCCACACCGCCGGTCGAGAGCCCGAGGAGAAGGCCGGTGGCGAGCCCGGCGGCGGCACCCAGGAGCGGCATCAGCACGCCGAACAGCAGCAGGCCCGGCCCGATGGTCCGGAAGCCCGCGAAGCGGCGCGCCACGAGGAGGCCCATGTCGAGAAGGAAGAAGGCCAGGGCTCCCTGGAACGGGCCCACGACCGCGGCCTCCAGGCGCCGCATGCCCTCGGCACCGGTCAGGACGCCGATCGCGAAACTGCCGAGCAGCAGGACGACCGAGCCGTTGGCCAGGATTTCGTGCGCCAGCTCGCGCCGGCGGCGGGCGTCCAGGCGGCCCTCGCCGCCGGAGCGCGCCAGGAGGAGGCCGGTCAGGATGGCCGGGGTCTCCATGACCGCCACGACGGCCGCCATCGTGCCCTCGAAGCCGATGCCGCGGCTCGCGAGGAAGCTCGTCGCGGCGACGAAGGTGACGATGCTGACCGAGCCGTAATGGGCTGCGATGGCGCCGGCGTCGACCCGCCCGACCGAGCTCAGCAGGCGCAGGAGCGCGAAGGCCGGCAGCGGCAGGAGGAGGCTCAGGAGCGCCGCGGCGACGAGCAGCGGCACGAGCCTCGGGCCGGCGCCGCTGGCCGCGAGCTCGACCCCGCCTTTGAAGCCGATCGCGAAGATCAGGTAGAGCGCCAGGGCCCGCGCCACCGCCTCGGGCACCTCGAGGTCGGAGCGGACGGCACCCGCGAGGACGCCCAAAAGGAAGCAGAGGACCGACGGCTGAACCAGGTTGGCGAGCGCGGCATCCACGTCGCGGCAGGCTCCCCTCGGGCTCGGCCGGGCTGGCGCACCCGCCGTCGAGGGGCTAGCACGGCGCCGACGAGGTGGCGATCATGACCGCATTCGACCGCAGCTTCATCGCCGCGACCGTGGCGCGCATGCTCTGGGAGGTCGACGCCGTGGCGTTCCGGCCCGACCCGCCCTACCGCTTCACCTCGGGCTGGGCGAGCCCGGTCTACATCGACGTGCGCAAGCTGATCTCGTTCCCACGCCTGCGCCGGACGCTGCTCGATCTGGCCGAGCGGACCGTCCTGCACGCCATCGGCCACGAGCAGCTCGACGCGGTGGCGGGCGGCGAGACCGCCGGCATTCCCTACGCCGCCTGGCTCGCCGAGCGGCTGATGCTGCCGATGCAGTACGTCCGCAAGGCCCCCAAGGGCTTCGGCCGCAACGCCCGCATCGAGGGCGAGGTCAAGGAGGGCTGGCGCACCCTCCTGGTCGAGGACCTGGCGACCGACGGCCGCAGCAAGGTCGGCTTCGTGGGCGCCATCCGCGACGCCGGCCAGACCTGCGAGCACGCCTTCGTGGTGTTCTACTACGACGTGTTCCCGCACGCGCGCGCCACCATCGAGCGGCTCGGCATCCAGCTGCACCATCTCTGCACCTGGCGCGACGTGCTGGCGATCGCCCGTGCCGAGGGCCGCTTCCCGCCGGCGGTGCTGGGCGAAGTCGAGGCCTTCCTCGCCGACCCCGTGTGCTGGTCCGGCCGCCACGGCGGCCTCGACCACGTGCCGGACTAGCCGCCGCCCGGCTCGACCATCACGAGGTGGCCCGGGCCGACCTCCTCGTAGGCGGCGGGCGGCGGCTCGAAGCCCCAGGGGCGCAGCGGCGAGGCGATCTCGTCGGTGGCGAGGCGGAGTTCGGTGCGGCGGCGCGCCGGGTCGGCCACCGGCACGGCCGCCAGGAGCTTCCGCGTGTAGGGATGGCGCGGGTCCTCGAAGATCGCGGCGCGCGGCCCGATCTCGACGATCCGGCCGAGATACATGACCGCGACCCGGTGCGCGATGCGCTCGACCACCGCCAGGTCGTGGCTCACGAACAGGTAGGAGAGGCCCAGCTCCTCCTGCAGGTCGATCAACAGGTTGACGATCTGGGCCTGGATCGAGACGTCGAGCGCCGAGAGCGGCTCGTCGGCGACGATCAGCTCCGGCTCGAGGGCGAGTGCCCGGGCGATGCACAGCCGCTGGCGCTGTCCACCCGAGAACTCGTGCGGGTAGCGGCGCAGATGCCCGGTCTCGAGACCGACCCGGCGCAGGAGCGCCGCGACCCTGTCCTCGAGGGCGCTGCCGCGCGCGAGCCCGTGGATGCGCAGCGGCTCGCCGACGAGGCGGAGCGCCGGCAGCCTCGGGTTGAGCGAGGCGTAGGGGTCCTGGAAGATCATCTGCACGCGCCGACGCACCGGCTCGAGGGCGCGGCGGTCGAGCGCCGTGATGTCGCGGCCGGCGAAGCGGACCTGGCCGCGGGTCGGCTCCTGCAGGCGGAGGATGGTGCGGGCGGTGGTCGACTTGCCGCAGCCCGACTCGCCGACCAGCGCCAGCGTCTCGCCGCGCCCGAGCTCGAAGGACACGCCCTCGACCGCGTGCACCGCGCCGCGCGGCCGGCCGAACAGGCCGCCGCCGATCGGAAAGCGCGTGGTCAGCCCCTCGACCACGAGCAGGGGGTCGCCGGCGCGCGGGCCGGCGGGCGGCGATGCGGGCGGTGCTTCGGCCGGTGCGTCCTCGGGCCGGTCGAAGCGAGCGGGCCTGGTCCTGCCGCGCATCGAGCCGAGCCGCGGCACGGCCGCGAGCAGCGCCCGGGTGTAGGGGTGCTCGGGCGCCTCGAAGACCCGCCCGACCGGCCCCTCCTCGACCTTGCGGCCGCGCCACATGACCACGACCCGGTCGGCCATCTCGGCCACCACCCCCATGTCGTGGGTGATGAACAGCACGGCCATGCCGATCTCGCGCTGGAGCAGCTTGATGAGGTCCAGGATCTGCGCCTGGATGGTGACGTCGAGCGCCGTCGTCGGCTCGTCGGCGATCAGAAGGGCCGGCCGGCAGGCCAAGGCCATGGCGATCATCGCCCGCTGCCGCATCCCGCCCGAGAGCTGGTGCGGGTAGGAGTCGAGCCGGCGCTCGGCCTCGGGAATGCGCACCCGCTCGAGCATCTCGAGCGCGATCCGGCGGGCCTCGCGCCGGCTCCTGCCCTGGTGCAGGACGATCGCCTCGCCGATCTGCTCGCCGACCGTGAGCACCGGGTTCAAGGAGGTCATCGGCTCCTGGAAGATCATCGAGATCTCGTTGCCGCGGATCTCGCGCAGGACGGCCGGGGCGGCCCCGGCGAGGTCG
Organism: uncultured Geminicoccaceae bacterium; assembly: GCA_964504655.1. Taxonomy (GTDB): domain Bacteria; phylum Pseudomonadota; class Alphaproteobacteria; order Geminicoccales; family Geminicoccaceae; genus JANXAZ01. The sequence continues at coordinate 8,064 of CAZDFD010000012.1, read as the reverse complement.
AGGACGCTCCCGTCCTTGCGCCGGAAGCGGACGGCGCCCTCGACCAGCCGCCCGCCGCCGAGCTCGGCCAGGCGCATGACCGAGAGGGCCGAGACCGACTTGCCGGAGCCCGACTCGCCGACGACCGCCAGGGTCTCGCCCTTGTCGACGTGCCAGGAGACGCCGTCGACGGCCCGCACCACGCCGTCGATCGTGCGGAACTCGACCGCCAGCCCGTCGACCTCGAGGAGCCGCTGCGCGTCCATGCCCGTCAGAGGTTGCGCGCGCTGCGGCTGAGCCGCGGGTCGAGGGTCTCCCTGAGCCCGTCGCCGAGCAGGTTGACCGCCAGGACCACGAGCGAGAGGAACAGGCCCGGGAAGACCAGGAGCCACCAGGCGACCAGCACGTAGGTGCGGCCCTCGGCCATCATGTTGCCCCAGGAGGGGATGTCGGGCGGGGTGCCGGCGCCGAGGAAGGACAGGATCGCCTCGATGATGATCGCCGAGGCGCACACATAGGTCGCCTGGACGATCAGCGGGGCCATGGTGTTCGGCATGATGTGGACGGCCAGGATCCGCGGCAGCCGGGCGCCGAGCGACACCGCGGCGTCGACGAAGAGCTGCTCGCGGAGGGTCAGCACGACGCTGCGCACGAGGCGGACCACGCGCGGGATCTCGGGGATCGTGATGGCGACGATCACGGTGCGGATCGAGGAGCGGGAGAGCGAGATCATGGCGATGGCGAGGAGGATCGCCGGGATCGCCATGAGCCCGTCCATGACCCGCATGACCACGGCATCCAGCCGGCGGAGGAAGCCGCTCAGGAGCCCGATCGCCAGACCGAGCACGGTGCTCAGCACCGCCACCGTGAAGCCCACGAAGAGCGACACCCGGGCGCCGTGGACGACCCGCGAGAACACGTCCCGCCCGAGATGGTCGGTGCCGAACCAGGCCGTGGCCGAGGGCGGGCGGAGGCGCAGGCGCGGATTGATGCGGGCCGGGTCCTCGGCCGCGATCCAGGGCGCGAGCAGCGCCACGGCCACCATGAGCCCGAGGATGGCGAGGCCGATGGCCACGGTCGGGTAGCGGCGCAGCCAGCGGCGAAGCCCGCCCCGCCCCTTCTGCCCGGCCGTCTCGACCGTCGCCGCGGCCATGCTCAGTAACGGATCCGCGGGTCGAGGAAGGTGTAGACGATGTCGATCACGAGGTTGATGAGCACGTAGACCCCGCTGAAGATCAGGATGACGCCCTGGATGATCGGGTAGTCGCGGCGCAGGATCGCGTCGACCGTGAGCCGGCCGAGGCCGGGGATGGCGAAGACGCTCTCGGTCACCACCACCCCGCCGATCAGGAGCGCCACGCCGATGCCGATCGTGGTGACGATCGGCACCGAGGCCGGCTTGAGGGCATGGCGGAAGAGGATCGGTGCCAGCGCCAGCCCCTTGGCGTGCGCGGTGCGGATGTAGTCCTGATGGATGACCTCGAGCATCGAGGCGCGGGTGATCCGGGCGATCAGGGCGATGTAGGTCACGCCGAGCGCCAGGGTCGGCATGGCGATGCTCCGGAGAAAGCCCGCCGGATCGGCGCGGAACGAGACGTAGCCCATCACCGGCAGCCATTTGAGGTTGACCGCGAACAGCAGGATCAGGACGTAGGCGAAGACGAAGACCGGCACCGAGAAGCCGAGCACGGCGAAGCTCATGACGGCGCGGTCGAGCCACGAGCCGGCGCGCCAAGCCGCGAGGATGCCGAGCGGCACGGCGACCGCGACCGACAGCAGCATGGTGGCGGTCGCGAGCGCCAGGGTCGGCTCGATCCGCTGGACGATCAGCTCGGCGACCGGACGATCGGAGAAGATCGAGCGGCCGAGGTCGCCCTGAAGAATGTGGCCCAGCCAGACCACGAACTGCTCCCAGAGCGGGCGGTCGAGACCGAGCTTGGTGCGGATCCGGGCGATGTCCTCCTGGGTCGCGATGTCGCCGGCGATGATCGCCGCCGGATCGCCCGGCGCCAGGTGCAGCATGGCGAACACGAACAGGGCCACGACCGCCATGACCACGGCGGTCGAGACGATGCGGCGGAGGATCAGCCCGAGCATCGCCGCCCGGCCGCCCTGCCCTCGGCTCCGCCCGACGCCGCCGGCGGCGCGTGCCGCATCCTCCCTCGTGCCTCCGCTCCGGACACCCGGCCGCGACTATGGCGGC
>CAZDFD010000012.1:0-5782 GCA_964504655.1 uncultured Geminicoccaceae bacterium | reverse complement strand
GAAGCGATGGTCCTTGGGGAAGCCGCGCGGCGCGACGCGTCCGGCGCCGCCGCGCCGCCCCTGGTAGGGTGCCAGCTCCCGGAAGGACCGGACCTGCTCGCCGGCCCGCCAGGCGAGCCCGCGCTCGGCGGTCGTGGTGACCAGATCGGCGAGCTCGGCCCCCTTGAGCCGCATCAAGATCACGCCTTTGCCGCGCGCCTGCTCGGGCAGCTCGGCCGTGGGAAAGACCAGGAGCTTGTGGTTGCTGCCGGAGACCGCGACGAGCTCGCCCTCGACCGGTGCCGCGACCGCGAGCACGTCGCCCTCGGCGAGGTTGACGACTTGGCGGCCGGCCCGGGTCTGGGCGACGATCGCCGCCTCGGGCGCGACGAAGCCGAGGCCGCGCCGCGTGGCGAGCAGCAGCCGGCCGTCCGGTCGGTGGATGCGGACCGCCACGATCGGCACGCCGCTCGCTAGGTCGAGGAACAGCGTCACCGGCTCGCCGGTGCCGCGGCCGCCGGGCAGGCGCTCGACCGGCAGGGTGTAAGCCTTGCCGTCGGCGGTGAGCAGGAGCAGCCGGTCGCTGCTCTGCCCGTCGAGCTGGAAGCGCGGCCCGTCGCCCTCCTTGTGGCGGACCTCGGCGCCGGCCTCGAGGCGGCCCCGGAGCGCCCGGATCCAGCCCTTCTCGGACAGGAGCACGGTCACCGGGAAGCGCTCGGTCGGGGGCTCCAGGGCCTCGGGCGCGAGCGTCGGCGGCGTGTCGAAGCGGGTCCGCCGCGTCCCGAGCGGCCCGCCGCCGAAGCGCCGGCCGGCCTCGAGCATCTCCGCGCGCAGCCGCTCGCGGCGCTCGGGCTCGCTCGCCAGGAGCCGCTCGAGCCCGGCCCGCTCACGCGCCAGGTCGCGGGCCTCGGCCCGCAGGCCCTCTTCCTCGAGCCGCCGCAGGTTGCGCAGGCGCAGGTTCAAGATCGCCTCGGCCTGCCGCTCGCTCAGGGCGAAGGCGGCGACCAGCGCCGGCTTGGGCTCGTCCTCCTCGCGGATGATGCGGATCACCCGGTCGAGGTCGAGGAAGATCTTGAGGTAGCCCTCGACCAGCTCGAGCCGGTCGGCGATCGCGGCGAGCCGGTGCCGCGAGCGCCGGACCAGCACCTCCATGCGGTGCGCGAGGTAGCCGTCCAGGAGCTCGAGCAGCCCCATGACGCGCGGCACGCCCCGGGCGTCCAGCACGTTCATGTTGACCGACAGGCGGACCTCGAGCTCGGTGGTGCGGAAGAGCTGCTCCATCACCGCCTCGGGCGGCACGGCGCGGCTCTTGGGCACCAGCACCAGGCGGACCGTCTCGGCCGATTCGTCGCGCAGATCGGCCAGGAGCGGCAGACGCTTGGCGGCCAGGAGCTCGGCCAGCCGCTCGACCAGCCGGCTCTTCTGCACCTGCCAGGGGATCTCGCTGACGACGATCTGGTACTGGCCGTAGGGCAGGTCCTCGCGCTCCCAGCGGGCCCGCAGCCGCAGCGCGCCGCGCCCGGTCCGGTAGGCCTCGGCCAGGACCTCGGGCGGCTCGACGATCACCCCGCCGGTCGGAAGATCGGGCCCGCGCACGAAGTGCAGCAGCTCCTCGGCCGTGGCCGGGGGTGCGTCGGCCGGCCGCCCGAGCAGCCAGGCGAGCGCCGCCAGGAGTTCGCCCGCATTGTGCGGCGGGATCGAGGTCGCCATCCCGACCGCGATGCCGGCCGAGCCGTTGGCGAGCAGATTGGGGAAGGCCGCCGGCAGGACCAGGGGCTCCTGCTCGCTGCCGTCGTAGGTCGGCCGGAAGTCGACGGTGGCCTGGTCGATCCCTTCGAGCAGGGCCATGGCGACCGGGGTCAGCCGGGCCTCGGTGTAGCGCATGGCGGCCGCGGCATCGCCGTCGACATTGCCGAAATTGCCCTGGCCGTCGACCAGGGGGTAGCGCTGCGCGAACTCCTGGGCGAGGCGGACGAGCGCGTCGTAGACCGCGACGTCGCCGTGCGGGTGGAACTTGCCGATCACGTCGCCCACCACCCGGGCGCACTTCTTGAAGCCCGAGGCCGGGTCCAGACGGAGCTGCAGCATCGCCCACAAGAGCCGGCGCTGGACCGGCTTCAGCCCGTCGCGGAGGTCGGGGAGCGAGCGGGCGGTGATCGTCGAGAGGGCGTAGGCCAAGTAGCGCTCGCCGAGCGCCTTGCCGAAGTCGATCGGCTCGACCGTCGCGGCGGGCGCCCTTCGGCTCATGCGCGTTCCTCGACCTTCGGTTGCAGGAGCCCCACGAGGCGCTCGCGCGCGAGCGGCATCGGGCGATCGGCCGGGCCGAAGATATGCCGATCGAGGAAGTGGCCGGCAAGACGCAACCCCTGCGCGATCTGGCCGGGGTCGGACGGGCCGCGGCCGACCAGGAATCCGGGCAGCGGCAGGAGCCGCGCGGCCCACGGCACGGCGGCCGCGGCGGCGACCGCCCGGCCGGTCTTCGGCGAGACGAAGGCCAGATCGGTGCTGGCGCCGGTGAGCGCGCAGCGCTCGAGGTCGAGCGCGAAGCCGAGCTCGGCCAGGAGCAGGAGCTCGAAGCGGACATAGGCCTCGGGCCAGTCCGCCGCCGCCTCGGCCAGCCGCCCGAGCAGCGCCAGGAGCGCGGCGTAGAGCCGCGGGTGCGGCTCGCGCTCGGCGAGCGTCGCAACGAGCAGGTCGGTGGCGGAGGCGAGTGCCGCGAGCCGCAGCGGATCCTCGACCAGAAGCGCCGCGTAGAGCCGCTGCGGCTCGACCGCCAGATGACCGAGCTGGCTCTCGAGCCGGGCTCGCCAGCCGAGCGCCAAGCGGTTGCCGGGCTGCAGGAGCGGCGCGGTGCGGCGGCTGCGGCCGGCGATCACGAGACCGGCGTGCCGGCCGTGCTCGAAGGTCAGGGCGGTGACGAGGGCGTCGCGCTCGCCGAACGGCCGCACGCTCAGAAGGACGCCCTCGTCGCGCCACTCCATCGGCCGGCCGCTAGCGCCGCTCCGGCCGCCGGCTCATCGCGAAGGCCCAGCTGCGACCGGCACCGCGCACCAGCGCCTGGTCGATCCACAGCATCGCCAGGGGCTCGAGCAGGCGCGCGCTCTCGAGCGGTCCGGCGTCGCGCGGCTCGAAGCCCAGGTCGGTGAGCAGCGGCGCCACGACCGCCTTGGCCGCCGGATCGTCGCCGGCCATGAGCATGAGCGGGGGCAGCGGCAGGCCCGAACTGTCGGCCATCAGCTCGGCGCCGACCGTGTTCAGGGTCTTGACGACCCGGGCGCCCACGGCCCAGCCGGCGACCGCCTCGCCGCCCGAGGTCGTGAAGCCGCGCTCGAGCGCCAGCCGGCCGTCGCGGAACACCAGGGGATTGGTGCAGTCGACGAGCACCTTTCCCGCGAGATCGCCGAGCGAGCGGCAGGCGGCCTCGGCGGCGCTCCAGGGCACCGCCAGCACGACCAGCTCGGCGACCGCGGCGGCCGCGGCCGGCGGCAGCGCCGGGCCGCCGGTCGCCGCCAGGAGCGCGGCCAGCCGCGGATCCCCCGGATCGCGGACCCCGAGAATCGGGCTGTGGCCGGCCCGCGCCCAGGCACGCGCGAGCGCGCCGCCGACCTGCCCGGCGCCGATGACGGCGATCCGCATGCTCCACCTCCCGCCCCGCCTGTCGCGTCGGCCGCACCCGCTCAGCGGCGCGGCCGCTCGAGCCCGATCTCGCGCCAGCGCTCCGGATCCCGGCGCCAATCCTCGCGCACCTTGACGAACAGGAACAGGTGCACCCGCTGACCGAGCTGCGCCTCGAGGTCGCGCCGCGCCGCCTCGCCGATGGCCTTGAGCCGGGCCCCTCCCTTGCCGATCACGATCGCCTTCTGGCCCGGCCGCTCGACATAGATCGTCTGGTCGATCCGCACCTCCGAGCCGTCCGGGCTCTCGACCCACTGCTCGGTCTCGACGGTGGCCGCGTAGGGCAGTTCCTGCTGGAGCTGCAGGAACAGCTTCTCGCGGGTGGTCTCAGCCGCCATGGCGCGGCTCGAGAGATCGGAGAGCTGGTCCTCGGGGTAGAGCCAGGGACCTTCGGGGGCGCGCCCGGCGAGCGCATCGAGCAGCTCGTCGCAGCCCTGGCCGGTCTCGGCCGAGACGTAGAGGGTCTCGAGGAACGGGTGCAGCGCGTTGACCGCGGCGGTCAGCGGCAGGAGGGCCGGCGGCTTGACGAGGTCGATCTTGTTGAGCGCCACGAGGGCCGGCCTGCCGACCCGTCCGAGGCCCTCGACGACGGCGCGGGAGCGGCCGTCGAGGCCGCGGCGCGCGTCGATCACGAGGACCGCGAGGTCGGCATCCGTCGCCGCCCGCCACGCCGCCTCGACCATCGCCCGCTCGAGCTCGCCGGCGGCCGCGAAGATCCCCGGCGTGTCGACGAAGCAGAGCTGGGCGCTGCCGCGCACCGTGATGCCGACGATCCGCCGGCGCGTGGTCTGCGCCTTCGGCGAGACGATCGACACCTTGGCGCCGACGAGGCGGTTCAACAGGCTCGACTTGCCGACGTTGGGAGCACCCAGGATCGCCACGAAGGCGGCCCGGGACGGGGCGGCGCCGCTCATCCCCCGGCTCCCGGCTCGAGCCGCTCGAGCAGGCGGCGCGCGGCCTCCTCCTCGGCGGCGCGCTTGGAGCCGCCGCGGCCCGCGGCCTCGCCGAGCCCCGGGACCGCCACCTTGACGAGGAAGCTCGGGGCGTGGTCGGGCCCCACCCGCTCGGCGAGCTCGTAGCTCGGCGGCGGGAGCCCGGCCGCCACGACCCGCTCCTGCAGCGCCTGCTTGGGGTGGCGGGGCGGCGTCGGGCCACCCGCCAGGAGCTCGCCCCACAGCCGCGCGATCACCGCGCGGGCGGCCTCGAGGCCGCCGTCCATGTGCACCGCGCCGACGACCGCCTCGAGGGCGTTGCCGACGAGGCTCGGATTGCGGCGATCGGCGGCCGCCCGCCCGTCCCGACGGCCGCCCACCTCGAGCGCCCGGTCGAGACCGAGGGCCAGGCCGATCCGAGCGAGCGTGTCGCCCTTGACCAGGGCGATCAACCGGTGGGTGAGCTTCCCCTCGTCGTCCTCCGGGAACCGTTCCATCAACAGCTCGGCCACCACGAGTGCGAGGACCCGGTCGCCCAGGAACTCGAGCCGCTCGTTGCTCACTCGGTCGGTCGACCGCGCCCGGCCGCGGCCGCGCGCCCCCGCGGCCGCGCTCTCGTGGGTCAGGGCGCGGGCCAGGAGGGCCGGCTCGCGGAACCGATGGCCGAGCGCGACCTCGAGGGCGGCGCGGGCCGCCGCGAGGCCGTCGCCGCTCAGCGGATCCGGCTCAACAGCCGCTCGTAGCGGATGCTCCACGGCCACTTCCAGGGCTCGACGAGCGAGCCGTAGCCGTTGACCGAGAAGAAGATGATCTCGGCCCGGCCGATCAGGTTCTCGAGCGGGATGAAGCCCACATGGTCGACCCGCGAATCGAGCGAGTTGTCGCGGTTGTCGCCCATCGCGAAGACGTGGCCGGCCGGCACCTCGTAGACCCGGGTGTTGTCGAGCGGACCCTGCCGGGTGATGTCGATCGTCATGAAGAAGCGGCCGCCCGGGAGGGTCTCCTCGAGCATCGGCACCGGCACGCCGCGCCCGTCGACGTCCTCGACGAAGCTGCCGGCCGGCTCGCGCCGCACCGCCTCGCCGTTGACCAGGAGGACCCCGTCCTTGACCTGGATCCTGTCGCCGGGCAGCCCGATCACCCGCTTGATGTAGTCGGTGCGGTTGTCGGACGGCAGCTTGAACACGGCGACGTCG
>CAZDFD010000011.1:10473-66203 GCA_964504655.1 uncultured Geminicoccaceae bacterium | reverse complement strand
GCCTTCGGCATCGGCACGAGCGAGGTCGAGCACGTGCTCGCCACCCAGACGCTCCTGCAGAGCAAGCCCCGGACGATGCGGATCGCCGTCGAGGGCGCGCTGCACGAGGGCTGCACGGCCAAGGACGTGATCCTCGCCATCATCGGCACGATCGGCACCGCGGGCGGTACCGGCCACGTCATCGAGTACGCGGGCTCGGTGCTCCGCGCCCTCTCGATGGAGGGCCGGATGACCATCTGCAACATGTCGATCGAGGCCGGGGCCCGGGCCGGTCTGGTCGCCCCGGACGAGAAGACCTTCGCCTATCTCGCGGGCCGCCCCAAGGCGCCCAAGGGTGCCGCCTGGGAGGCCGCGGTCGCTCATTGGCGCACCCTGCCCTCGGACCCGGACGCCGTGTTCGACCGCGAGGTGACGCTCGATGCGGCGGCGATCGAGCCGCAGGTGACGTGGGGCACCTCGCCGCAGGACGTGGTGCCGATCGGCGGCCGGGTGCCCGATCCCAAGGAGGCGCCCACGCCCGAGCGCCGCGCCGCCATGGAGCGGGCGCTCGCCTACATGGGCCTCGAGCCCGGCACGCCGATGCAGGCGATCCCGGTCGACAAGGTCTTCATCGGCTCCTGCACCAATGCCCGGATCGAGGACCTCCGGTTGGTCGCCAAGCTGGTCGAGGGCCGGAAGGTCGCCCCGCACGTCCAGGCGATGATCGTGCCCGGCTCCGGCCTCGTGAAGCACCAGGCCGAGGAGGAGGGCCTCGACGCGATCTTCAAGGAGGCCGGGTTCGAGTGGCGCGAGGCGGGCTGCTCGATGTGCCTCGGCATGAACCCGGATCAGCTCAAGCCCGGTGAGCGCTGCGCGTCCACCAGCAACCGCAACTTCGAGGGCCGCCAGGGCAAGGGCGGCCGCACCCACCTCCTCTCCCCGGCCATGGCCGCGGCGGCGGCGATCGCGGGTCGGCTGGCCGACGTCCGTCGGCTGGTCTGAGCCGGCGGCGGTCGGCCGCGCCGCTCAGCCGTAGCGCGCCTCGAGATAGTCGGCCCAGCCGGTGCGCTCGGCGAAGGCCAGCCGGCGGTAGGTGCCGATCGCCTCCTCGAGTTCGCGCCGCGTCGACGGGAACCAGAAGGCGAGGCCGGTCGCCCGCCGCACCGTCGGGCCGAGCGCGGTGCTCGCGACCCGCGCCTCCGCCGTCGCCGCGACCACCTCGGCGGCCGCGGCGCGGAGTGCCGGCGCGCCCCGCTGGCGGCCGATCAGCTGCATGAAGTGCTCGAGGTCGTAGCTGTCGTAGCTGCCGGCGAACGACTGGGCGAGCGCGCGCGCCCGCTGCAGCCGGTCGAAGCCGGGCCGGCCGAGGCTCCGCGCCGCCTCGACGAACCCCTTGAAGGCCGTGGCGATGCGGTTCTCGGCGCGGAACGCCGCGAGCGTGCAGGGATGCTCGCCCGGCCGGTCCCGATAGCCCGCCTCGAACCCCTCGACCGCCTGCCGCCCCCAGGCGCCGGCGTCCGCCGGTGGCGCGTCGCTCATCCGGGCGAGCCACTCGTGGTACTCCCAGCCGTCGCCCGGCTCGAGGTCCTCGGAGGCGACCACCACCTCGGCGAACGGGCGGAGCTGCTCGGTGACCTCGACCATGCCGTTCAGGCAGGTGTCGGAGAACAGGAGCTCGACCTTGGCGGTCCGCCCGGCCCGCGCGAACGCCGCGGCGAGCATCCGGCCGGCCTCGAGGTTGGTCAGCACGCCGGCGTTGGTGTCGTCGTGCAGCATCGCCCGGGCGCGCACCTCGGCCGACCGCCGCCAGGCACCGAGCAGCAGGTGGCGGGCGCGGAACGAGCGTGGCCGGCGGTGGCGCGGCACCGCCGGATAGCGGCCCGCGCGGCGCTCGAGCAGCAGTTCGTTCGGGTCGTACTCGTCGAACACGCCCGAGCCGTGGTCCCAGAAGCCGATCGCGAGCTTCACCCCGGCCGGATAGGTCACCAGGGCACGGGCCACGAACTCGGCCAGGGTCTCGGGATCGCCGGTGTCGATCTCGCCCAGCCGCTCGACCTCGTGGCGACCGGTCCGCGGCGTCCACTCGATCACCGTGGCACCCGCATCGGCGTAGTCGGCCAGGGCGAGCACGGCGAACGGCCCGCGATTGCCGGCCGCCATCTCGTAGAGATCCTCCTCGACGAACGCCGAGAGGTTGTTGTCGCCGCCGAACAGCTCGACGATGACGTGGGTGACCTCGGGATCCTTGATCGCGAAGGGCTGCGGTCCCGGCATCGGCCGTCCTCCCTGCTGGGGTTTGCCCCGTCCTGATATGAGACCATAATCCTTTCCTTCGCCGTCGTCAAGCCCTCGGGTGCCGCCGGCGGCGGCACGCCATGGCGCGGTCTTTGGCCCGGGGCTAGGCTGACCGGGCGTCCGGCCCCGGCGAGGTCCGCATGCCTCCCGTCCACCTCCCGATGCTGCTGCTTCTGCTCGGCGCGACCGAGGCTGCAGCCGGCGCACCCGAGATCGTGCCGGTGACGCTGCTCGAGCAGACCCGGGACCGGGCGGCGACGAGCGGGTTCAGGCCGGTGGCGCGGAACGCGGTCGTCGGCCTGACGCTCGGTGGCGGCGACGGCGCCCCGCTCCGGCCCCTGGACCGCCTCGGCGTGGTGCTGCCCGAGGCCCCCGAGCCGCGGCTGTGCGGCCGCCTCGAGAGCCGGGACGGCAGCTACTTCGCCTGGTTCGACGAGCCGCGCGGAGGGCGGCGCGGACCGGTGGTGCTCGAGCTGCGCCGGCCGCGGGCCGTGCCCGTCCCCGCCAAGGACGCGGAATTCCTGGCGGTGCTCGTCTATCTGGCGGAGCGCTGCGACGGCGGCCCGCGGCGGATCCTGGCGGTGACGCCGGCCGAGGCGGGCCCGGCCGTGGCCGGCGCCACGGGCGTGCCGCGATGGCTGACCGCGCTCGTGAGCAGTGGCCGCAGCGCCGCCACCCTGGTCGTGCCGGGCGGCGACGGCCGGCCGCGCCGCGCCGCGTGCCGCTCGCTCGCCACCGACGACCTCGTCGTCTTCGACAAGGTCTGCACGATCGAACTCGCCGAGAGCGCAGGGCTCGCCGAGGCCTATGTCGAGCTGCGCAGCGGTACGGTCGTCGACCGCGTTCCGCTGCGCCCGCCCGGTGGCTGAGGCGATCCGGCGGCGGCTTCGGCAGCCGTGAGCGGGCGGCGACCTTGGAGCGGGCGGCGACCGCGGGCGGCGGCGGCGCTGCGCTGGCTGCAGATCCTGGCCATCGCGCTCGGCCTGCCGGCGCTGTTCGTGAGCCTGCTCCACCTCTGGCCGGTGCAGGCGCTGGTGCGGGTCGAGGCCACCACCGAGGTGCTCGAGATCGAGAGCGACCTCGCGCGCGAGACCAACTGGTGGGTGGTCGCCGAGGCCGCGTCCGTGGTTCGCGCGGACGGCACGGTCGAGGCCGTGGCGGCGCCGGCCGACGACGGGCGCGACGGGGCCCCGCTGGTCTTTCGGGGCTCGGTCCGGATCGGCCTCGAGACGACCCGGCCCGGGATCGTCGCCGCCGAGTTCGCGAGCCCGGAGCGCTGCCGGGTCGCGGCGAATGGTGCCGGGGAGCCGCCCTGCCACCCTGCCACCGCCTGGCTCGGCGGCCGCCGGGTCGACCTCGACGGCGAGACGCTCGTCCTCGAGCTGCGCGGCGGACCGGAGAGCCCGAGCCTCGCCTTCAGGGGCGCGGTGGTGCTCGGCGGGCTCGCCGGCGACGCGCGGGTCGCCCCGCCCCGGCTCCTGCGCGAGGGCCGGGTCGCCACCCTCGCCCGCGACGTCCTGGGCTCGACGGTCTTCGAGGCCGGCGCCCGCGTGCTCCTGCCCGGCGACCGGGTCCGCTTCGCGAGCGCCGGGGCGGGCGGCCGGCAGGCCGAGGGCGACGGGATCCTGCGGCTCGCCGAGGACGGCGCGATCCGGCTCGTGTTCCATGCCGCGGCCGGGGCGACCCGGATCGTCCGGGCCGACCTCGAGCCGATCGTGCTGCGGGCCTCGGCGCTCGCCCGGCTCGGCAACGATCCCCTCTTCCAGGTGCTGGCGCCGCTCTTCCTGGCGATCTGGGGGACGATGCTCGCCCGCCTCGTCGATCGCGCCGTGCGCAGCCCGGCGCGGGACGCTCCTGCCCCGGCCGGCGGGTTGCTGGCGTCTGCCGAACCGCCTAAAGACGAGCGGCGACCGAGCCGGATCTCCGCCATGCAGCCCTTCACCACGCTCCGCGGCACCGCGGCGCCATTCCCCGCGATCAACGTCGACACCGACAAGATCATCCCGGCCCGCCATCTCAAGACGATCAAGCGGACCGGCCTCGGCGTGGCGCTGTTCGAGACCCTGCGCTTCGACGATCAGGGCCGGGAGCGGCCCGACTTCGTCCTCAACCAGGAGCGCTACCGACGCGCCCAGGTGCTGATCGCCGGGGAGAACTTCGGCTGCGGCAGCTCGCGCGAGCACGCGCCGTGGGCGCTCCTCGACTACGGCATCCGCTGCGTGATCGCGCCCTCCTTCGCCGACATCTTCTACAACAACGCCTTCAAGAACGGCATGCTGCTGATCACCCTGCCCCCTGAGGACGTCGAGCTGCTCGCCAAGGAGGCCGAGACCGCCGCCGACCCGACCTTCGAGATCGACCTCGAGCGCCAGGAGATCCGCCGCCCGACCGGCAACGCGCCGATCCGCTTCGACATCGACCCGTTCAAGAAGCACTGCCTGTTGAACGGGCTCGACGAGGTCGGCTTGACCATGGAGAAGGTCGACAAGATCGCCGGCTTCGAGGCGCGCCGGCGCCGCGAGATGCCCTGGCTCGAGCCGGCCCGCGGCTGAGCCGCCGCCCCCCGTCCCCCGCCCGCGAGCGAGAGAGCCGCGCATGAGCGAGCGCACCATCCTGTTCCTTCCCGGCGACGGGATCGGACCCGAGGTCATGGAGGAAGTGCGCCGGGTGATCGGCTGGTACGGGCAGCGCCAGCTCGCGATCCGGGTCGAGGAGGATCTCGTGGGTGGCGCCGCCTACGACCGCCACGGCACACCGCTCGCCGAGGCGACCCTCGCCCGGGCCCAGGCGATCGGCACCGTGATGTTCGGTGCCGTCGGTGGACCCAAATACGATTCCCTGCCCTTCGCACAGAAGCCCGAGCGCGGGCTCCTGCGCCTGCGCAAGGAACTCGGGCTGTTCGCCAATCTGCGCCCGGCGATCGTCTTCCCGGCGCTCGCCGAGGCCTCGAGCCTGAAGCGCGAACTCGTCGAGGGGCTCGACATCCTGATCCTCAGGGAGCTCACGGGTGGGGTCTATTTCGGCGAGCCGCGCGGCATCGAGAGCCTGCCCGACGGCCAGCGCCGGGCGGTCGACACGCAGGTCTACACGAGCTCCGAGATCGAGCGGATCGCGCGCGTCGCCTTCGAGCTGGCGCGGTTGCGGCGGGGCCGGGTGACCTCGGTCGAGAAGGCCAACGTCATGCACACGGGCGTCCTCTGGCGCGAGGTCGTCCAGGCGCTCCACGACCGCGACTTCGCGGACGTCGCGCTCGAGCACATGTACGCCGACAACTGCGCCATGCAGCTCGTGCGCCGGCCCAAGCAGTTCGACGTCATCGTCACCGACAACCTGTTCGGCGACCTGTTGTCCGACTGCGCCGCGATGCTCACGGGCTCGCTCGGCATGCTGCCCTCGGCCTCGCTCGGGGCGCCGGGGCCGGACGGGCGCAGGAAGGCGCTCTACGAGCCGGTGCACGGCAGCGCCCCGGACATCGCCGGCCAGGGGATCGCCAATCCCCTGGCCTGCATCCTCTCCTTCGCGATGCTGCTGCGCTACAGCCTGGCGCTGCCGGCCGAGGCGGATCGCCTCGAACGTGCGGTCGCCCGGGTCCTCGAGCAGGGCTACCGGACCGCCGACATCCTGCAGCCCGGCTGCACGCGCGTGACCACGGCCGAGATGGGCACGCGCGTGCTCGAGGCGCTCGACGCCGTCGGCTGAGCCGCCCGCCGCCGGCTCAGACGGTGAGCGTGCCCGCCTTGGCGGCGGCGTAGCGCTCGCCGACCTTCTGCCAGTTGACGACGTTCCACCACGCCTTGAGGTAATCGGCGCGACGGTTCTGGTAGAGCAGGTAGTAGGCGTGCTCCCAGACGTCGTTGCCGAACAGGACCCGGCCGCCTTCCATCAGGGGCGTGTCCTGGTTGGGGCGGGTGACGAGCGCGAGCTTGCCGGCGCCGTCCACGGTCACGAACACCCAGCCCGAGCCGAAGACCCGCAGGCCGGCCGCGTTGAACTGCTCCTGGAGCTTGTCGAGGCCGCCGAAATCGCGGCGGACGGCCTCCTCGAGCGCGCCCGTCGGCTGGCCGCCGCCGGGTCCCATGATCTGCCAGAACATGCTGTGGTTGGCGTGCCCTCCGCCATTGTTGCGGACCGCCGTGCGGATGCTCTCCGGCAGCTCGCCGAGCTTGGCCACGAGCTCGTGCAGCGGCAGCTTGGCCGCCTCGCCATGGTCCTTGAGGGCGGCGTTCAGGTTGTTGACGTAGGCCTGATGGTGCCGGCCGTGGTGCAGCTCCATGGTCCGCGCGTCGATGTGCGGCTCGAGCGCGGCCGTGGCGTAGGACAGAGGTGGCAGCCCGTGCGGGCCGGCCGGAGCCTGCGCCCAGGCGCGCGACCCGATCAGGAGCGTGGTCCCGAGACCCGCGAGCAGATGACGACGATGCACGGTTGGCCCCCCTCGCTCGGTTGGGATTGGATGTCCAAGCCGGCTCGGGTTGTGCCATGCTGCCGCGCGCCAGCCAAGGCCGGCGGCGGGCGCTGCCGTCCTGGCGGGAGGGAGCCTCGACCATGACCCTCACCCGTCGCGTGCTGCTCGGCTCCGCAACGGCCTCGGGCCTGGCGGCACTCGCCCCGCGCGCCGGCCTCGCCCAGGAGGCGAGGCGTGGCGGCCTCCTCACGGTCGCGGCGGACACCGAGCCGCGCAACCTCAATCCGGCGCTGGTCGCCTCGAACGGGGTGTTCTTCGTGGCGAGCAAGGTGGTCGAGCCCCTGGCCGAGATGGCCTATGGCGCGCCGGGGCTCACCCCTCGCCTGGCGCTCGCCTGGGAGGGCTCGGCCGACGGCCGCGCCGTCACCCTCCGCCTGCGGCCGGGCGTGCGCTTCCAGGACGGCAAGCCCTTCTCCAGCGCCGACGTCGCCTGGTCGGCGCTCGAGCTCTGGAAGAAGCACCAGAACCTCGGCCGTGTCGTGCTCAAGGACCTCGAGGCGGTCGAGACCCCGGATCCGCTGACGGCGGTCCTCCGCTTCGCGACGCCGACACCGCTCCAGCTCGTGGCCAACGCGCTGCCGGCGCTCACCGCGGTCGTTCCGCGCCATCTCTACGAGGGCACCGATCCGCTCACCAACCCGCACAACCAGAAGCTCGTGGGCACCGGCCCGTTCCGCCTCGCCGAGCATCGGCCCGGCCAGTACTATCGGCTCGAGCGCAACCCCGACCACTGGGACGCGCCGCGCCCCTGGCTCGACGGCATCGTCTATCGCGTGCTGCCGGACCGGGGTGCGGTCGCCGCCGCGCTCGAGGCGGGCGAGATCCAGCTGGCCGCGTTCTCCGCGGTGCCGCTGGCCGACATGGCGCGGCTCGCCAAGGTCCCGGGCATCGCGGTGATCGACAAGGGCTACGAGGGCATCACCTACTTCCTCACGGTCGAGATCAATCATCGCCGCAAGGAGCTGGCCGACCCGCGCGTGCGGCGGGCGATCGCGCACGCGATCGACCCGGCCTTCGTGGTCGACCGCATCTTCCTCGGCTGGGCCAGGGCCGCGACCGGCCTCGTGCCACGCTTCGACAGCCAGTTCTTCACGGCCGACGTGCCGACCCACCCCTACGATCCGCGCCGCGCCGAGGCGCTCCTGGACGAGGCCGGGCTGCCTCGCGGCGCCGACGGGGTGCGCCTCGCCCTGGACCTCCTCCCCGCACCCTGGTTCGAGCAGACCCGCCAGATGGGCGACTATCTGCGCCAGGCGCTCAAGGCGGTCGGCATCGAGGCCCGCCTCACGATCAAGGACCCGGCCGGGCACCAGAAGGCGGTCTATACCGACCACGCGTTCGATCTCGCCATCGGTTCGCCCGTCTACCGCAACGATCCGGCGATCTCGACCACGATCCTCTACCAGGGCGGCCTGCCGGCCGGGATCCCGTTCTCCAACCAGTACGGCTATGCCAACCCGGCCATGGACGAGCTGATCGCGACGGCGGCCCGCACCCTCGACCCGACCGCCCGGAGCGCGCTCTACCACCGCTTCCAGCGGCTCGCGGCGGAGGACCTGCCGCTGATCCCGGTGGTCGAGTTCACGTTCCTGACGGTCGCCCGGACCGACGTGCGCGGGGTCGCGAGCAACCCACGCTGGGCGACCTCCCATTGGGGCGACACTTGGCTCGCGAGCTGAGCGAGCCGGAGCCACCGCGGCCGCTCCCGCATCCCTCGCTGGTCCTGGCGCGACGGCGGCTCCTGCAGGCGCCGTTCGTTCTGCTGATCGTGCTCGTGGGTGCGTTCCTGCTGCTCGAGATCGCCCCGGGCGATGCCGTCGACGCCTATCTGGCCGGGCTCGGCGGAGACGCCGGGCTGGTCCGGGAGCTGCGCGCCCGCTGGGGCCTCGACCGCGCGCCACCGACCCGCTTCCTGCTCTACCTCCTGGGTCTCCTCACGGGCGATCTCGGCTGGTCGGTCGCCTTCGACCGGCCGGTCAGCGCCATGGTGCTCGAGCGGCTGCCGGTCACGCTCCTGCTCATGGCGGCCGCGACCCTCCTCGCCTTCGTGCTCGGCACGGGTCTGGGCGTCCTGGCCGGGGCCAGGCCCGGCGGCCCCGCCGACCGCG
Source organism: uncultured Geminicoccaceae bacterium (assembly GCA_964504655.1). Classification (GTDB taxonomy): domain Bacteria; phylum Pseudomonadota; class Alphaproteobacteria; order Geminicoccales; family Geminicoccaceae; genus JANXAZ01. Next base: position 57,359 of record CAZDFD010000011.1, on the reverse strand, counting down.
TGCTCTCGAGCCTGGCGCTCGTCCTCAACGCGATGCCGAGCTTCTGGCTCGGCCTCGTCCTGGCGCTCGTCTTCGCGGTGCGGCTGCGGTGGCTGCCCCTGGCCGGGATCGAGACGATCGGCGCCGGCCATCGCGGCCTCGACCGGCTGCTCGACATGGCCCGCCACCTCGTGCTGCCGGCCACGACCCTGGGTCTCGTCTACGCCGCCCTCTATCTCCGCATGATGCGCGCCGGGATGGTCGAGGCCTGGCGCAGCGACCATGTCCGGGCGGCCCGCGCCAAGGGGATCGGGCGCCGCCGCCTCGTGCTGCGCCACGTGGCGCGGAGCGCGCTGTTGCCGGTCGTCACCGTGCTCGGCCTGCAGAGCGCCACGCTCCTTGGCGGCAGCGTGGTGATCGAGAGCGTCTTCGCGGTGCCGGGCCTCGGCCGTCTGGCGCTCGAGGCGGTGGTGCAGCGCGACCTGGCGCTCCTGCTCGGAATCCTGGTCACCTCGGCGCTGCTCGTCATGCTGGTCAACCTGGTGATCGACCTCCTCTACGCCCGGCTCGACCCGCGCGTCGAGCTGGCCGCGCCGGGGCCGTGAGCCGGGCCTTGGCCCGCTTCGGCCGTGACCCGGCGCCGCTCGCGGCGGCGCTGCTTCTGCTCCTCCTCGCCGCCGCCGCCGCGCTCGCCCCGCTCCTCTGGCCGCTCGACCCGGACGCGGTGGGCGGTCCGCCGCTGGCCGCACCGCTCGCCGACCCCGCCCATCCGCTCGGCACCGATCGGCTCGGCCGGGACGTGCTGGCGCGGCTCCTGCAGGGGGCCGGCGTGTCGCTCACCGTGGCGCTCGCCGCGACGGCGGCGGCGCTCGGTGCCGGCGCGCTCGTGGGCCTCCTGGCCGGGCTCGCCGGCGGCTGGACCGACGAGCTGTTGATGCGCGTCACCGACGCCTTCCAGACGGTACCGGGATTCCTCCTGGCGCTCGCCCTCGTGAGCGTGCTCGGGCCCACGGTCACGAGCGTGGTCGTGGCCATTGCCGCCTCCTCCTGGACCGGCCCCGCTCGGCTCGTGCGGGCCGAGATCCTGAGCCTCCGCGGCCGCGATTTCGTCGCCGCGGCCGTGGTCGTCGGCATGCCCCGCCACGAGATCGCGCTGCGCCTCCTCCTGCCCAACGCGCTGCCGCCGGTGCTGGCCTATGCCGGGCTCACCGTCGCCGCCTCGATCCTGATCGAGGCGGCCCTCTCCTTCCTCGGCCTCGCCGACCCGAACCGGGCGAGCTGGGGGGCGATGATCGCCGAGGGCCGTGCCGTGCTGGTGAGCGAGCCTTGGCTGTCGATCGTGCCCGGCCTCGCCCTGCTCGTGACCGTGCTCGCCGTCAACCTCGTGGGCGAGGGCCTGAACGAGGCCCTGGCGCCGCGCCGCGCGCGGCCGTGAGCGCGGTGGCCCTGGTCGAGCTGCGCGGGCTCCGCGTCCGCCTGCCGGGCCCGCAGGGAGCGATCGAGGCGCTGCGCGGTGTCGACCTCGAGCTCGGCGCGGGCGAGCGCCTCGTGCTCGTGGGTGAGAGCGGATCGGGCAAGAGCACCCTCCTGCTCGCGGTCGCGGGGCTCCTGCCGGAGGAGGCCGGGCTCGCGGGCGCGGTGCGCTTCCCCTCGCTCGGGCGGCGGCCGGTCCCCGGCCTCGAGCTCGGCCTCGTGCTGCAGGACCCGTTCGCGAGCCTGCACCCGATGCTCACCGTCGGCGAGCAGATCGCCGAGGTCCTGGTGACGCATCGAGGCCAGGGCTGGCGCGCCGCCCGCACGGCCGCGATCGGCCTCATGGAGCGGGTCGGCATCGCCCGGCCGGAGCGGCGGGTCGACGAGTACCCGCACCGCTTCTCGGGCGGCCAGCGCCAGCGGATCGCCATCGCCATGGCGGTCGCCGCCGGGCCGCGCCTCCTGCTCGCCGACGAGCCGACCTCGGCGCTCGACACGGTGGTCCAGGCGCAGATCCTGGAGCTGCTCCTGGGCCTCGTGCGCGAGCAGGGCATGGCCCTCCTGCTCGTCACCCACGACCTGGCGCTCGCCGCGCGGAGCGCCGACCGGATCGCCGTGCTCTACGCCGGCAGGATCGTCGAGGCCGGTCCGGCGGGCGAGCTCCTGCGCCGCGCCCGCCACCCCTACACGCAGGCGCTCGTGGCGACGGCGCGCGATCTCGGCCGCGTCGGCGGCGGGCCGCTCACGGAGATCCGGGGCCTGCCGCCGGACCCGGCGGCGGCGCTCGCCGGCTGCCCGTTCGCGCCCCGCTGTACGCACGCCCTGCCGCGCTGCAGCGACCGGCCACCCACCTGGAGCGGCGACGGCCGGAGCGGCGTCGCCTGCCACCTGGTGCCGGCGTGAGCGGGTCGACCGCCCTCCTCGAGGCGCAGGACCTCGTCAAGCGCTGGCCCGGGATGCCCGGGCCGGCCGTGGACCGCGTCTCGCTCGTGGTCCGGGCCGGCGAGCGGGTCGCCCTCCTCGGTGCCTCGGGGTCGGGCAAGACCACCCTCGCCCGCTTGCTCGCCCGGCTGATCGCGCCCGACCGCGGCCGGCTGCACCTGGCCGGCCAGGACCTCCTGGCGCTCCGGCCGGAGCCGCTGCGGCGCCTGCGCGCGACCTTCCAGCTGGTGTTCCAGGATCCGCTCGCGGCCCTCGACCCGCGGGCGCGGATCGGCCGTCAGCTCGCCGATCCGCTCCGCCTGCACGGCATCGTGCCGCGGCGGGAGCGGCCGCGGGCCGTCGCCGGGCTGCTCGCCCGGGTCGGCCTCGACCCCGCGCTCGCCGCCCGCCACCCGCACGAGCTGTCGGGCGGCCAGCGCCAGCGGGTCGCGATCGCCCGCGCGCTCGCCAGCCGGCCACGCCTGCTGATCCTGGACGAGCCGGTGGCCCAGCTCGACGTCTCGGTGCGCGCCCAGATCCTGAACCTGCTCGACCGCCTCCGGCGCGAGGAGGGTCTGGCCTGGCTCATGATCACCCACGACCTCGCCGTGGCGCGCGTCGCGGCCGATCGGGTGCTGGTGATGGCCGACGGCCGGATCGTCGAGGAAGGGCCGACCGCGGCCGTGCTCGGGGCGCCGCGGGCGCCCGCAACCCGGGCACTCGTCGCGGCCGAGCTCCGCCTGCCGCCGCCCGAGGCGGCGGATCAGCCCTTGACCGCACCCAGCGTCAGCCCGCGCACGATGTAGCGCTGGGCGAGGAGCGCGATCAGCACCGGCGGCACGATCGCGGTCATGGCGCGCACCCCCATGAACCAGAACTGCACGCCGCGGGTGTCGACCGCACCGGCGATGTGGACCGGGACGGTGAGCGCGTTGCGGCTCGAGAGCGCCACCGCGAACAGGAACTCGTTCCAGGTGAAGGCGAACACGATGAGGCCGGTGGCCGCCAGCGTCGGGGCCGCGAGCGGCAGGGCGATCCGCCAGAAGGCGCCCCAGTGCGAGGCGCCGTCGACGAGCGCCGCCTCCTCGAGCTCGAGCGGCAGGTCGAGGAAGGTCTGACGCAGGATGACGACCACGAAGGGCAGGACGAAGGTGGCGTTGACGAGGATCAGCGCGGCGTGGGTGTCGAGCAGCCCGAGGGCCCGCATCACGAGGTAGAACGGCACCACCGTCGCCACCGGCGGCAGCACCCGCTGCGAGAGGAACCAGATCGTGATGTCGCGGTTCTTCCAGCGGGCGAAGCGGAAGCGGGCGACCGCGTAGGCCGCGGGCGTGCCCAGGGCGAGCGCGAGGGCCGCGGCACCCACGGCCACGATCGTGCTGTTGGCGAGCGAGCGCAGCGTCTCCGGCGTGCCCACCTGGTCGATCCAGTTGTCGAGCGTGGGCGTGAAGTTGAGCCAGGGGATGCCGAACCCCGCCACCGTGAAGGTGTCGAGCGGGTTGCGGAGCGACTGCGAGAAGGCCCAGTAGATCGGGAAGACGAAGACCAGCGCCACCAGCACCGCCGCGAGGAAGGCCAGGCCGTCGACCAGGCTCGCGCCACGCCGGCTCGCGGGCTCAGCCATAGCTCTCGCGCATCCGCCGGAAGAACAGGGTGATGACGACCATCACCACGGCGAGGAGCCCATACGCCATGGCCGAGGCGTAGCCGAGGTCGAAGAAGCGCAGCCCGGTCCGGAAGGCCAGCATCGAGTAGGGCTGGGTGGCGGTCCCGGGGCCGCCACCGGTCATGGCGAAGGGGATGTCGAACAGCTTCAACGCCTCGGCCAGGCGGATCAGGAGCACGATCACGAAGGTCGGGGTCAGGAGCGGGACCAGGACCCGGCTCAGCATGTCCCAGTTGCTCGCCCCGTCGATCCGCGCCGCCTCGTAGAGATCGTCCGGCACGCCCTGCAACGCCGCCAGGATCACGAGGAAGCAGAAGGGGGTCCACTGCCAGATGTCGACCAGGGCGACCGAGACCAGCGCCCAGCTCGGATTGGAGAGCCACGGGATCCCAGCCCAGGCGAGCGGGCCGCCGACCTCGTAGAAGATCGTGAAGAAGACGTAGCCCACGGCCAGCGGTGTGGCGAAGATCGGCAGGATCATGACGGCGCGCAGCACGCCGCGACCCATGATCTGGCGGTTGAACAGCAGGGCCAGCAGGAAGCCGAGCACGAGCTCGCTCGGGACCGCCAGCAGCAGGAAGACGAGCGTGACGCGGACCGCGTCGCGGACCTGCGGATCGGCCACGAGGCGGGCGAAGTTGTCGAGCCCGATGAAGGTCGAGGTGGTGACGTTCTCGCGCAGCACCACGGTGCGCATCTTGGGCTGGCCGTCCTCGAGGACGGGCTGGCCGCGCTCGTCCAGCGCCGGCTGCTGGACGCGCTTGATCTCGACCTTCTGCTCGACCTTGAAGAAGGCGAGCCAGAGCGAGTAGCCGAGCGGGAACACGGTGAAAGCCAGCACCCACAGCACGGCGGGTGCCAGAAACAGGAAGCGGATCCGCCCGGTCCAGCGCATGCCCGCCTCTCGGCCGGCCGGCCGCCGGGGGCATCGTGCCCGGCGGCCGGACGGCGTTCGCTCGGCGCCGGATCAGCCCTTGTAGCCGATGGCCGCGCGGTAGTCCTTGAGCTGCTTGTCGCGGCCGATCCGGTTGGTGACGCCTTCCCAGGCCGCGGCGGTCTCCTCGAGGGCCTGCTTGGCGCTCTTCGCCCCCGACATCGCCGCCGACAGGTTCTTGTCCAGGATGTCCCAGTACTCGAAGCTGCCCGGGATGCGCAGGTAGGTCAGCGTGGTCGGGGCGTAGAACAGGTCCTTGTACGCCCTGGTGTAGGTCTCGGCGTCCGAGGCCGACCAGCCGGCCTTCACGTACTCCTCGAGCTTGGCCGTGCCGCCGTCCTTCTCGAGGAACTGGTAGGAGAAGCCGGGGTCGACCCCGTCCCAGCCGTACATCGCCATCATCTTCGAGACCGGCGGGATCGCCATCAGCGACAGGAAGGAGAAGGTCGCCTCGGGATTGGCCGAGTAGTTCGAGATCACACCGTGCCAGGAACCGCCGGTGGTGTTGCCGACCTGGCGCGGCTTGTCGAGCTTGACCCAGCTCTTCTTGTCGAAGTCCCAGTACTCGTTGGAGGAAGGCAGCATCGCGGCGGCGCAGTCGCCGGCGATCTTCGAGCGCGCCTTGTCCTGGCACAGCGCGCCGACGTCGCCCCAGGAGAACACGAACACGGACTTGCCGCGCAGGAAATAGTCCCAGGCCTCGCCGAGCGACCAGCCGACCTGCGCCGCCGGGCCGGTCTTGTGCAGCTCCTGCAGGAACTCGAGGGCCTTGACGTGGCCGGGACTGCCGATCAACGGCTTCATGTCGGCCGGATCGAACCAGTAGACGTTCTGCGTCCGGGTCACCTTGTCACCCGGATTGATCACGAACGAGGCCGACAGCGACTGGAAATGATAGTGGCCCTGCTCGCCGACCTTGAGATGCAGCACGGTGCCGCTGTCCGGATCGCCGTCGTTCTTGTCCCAGTTCTTGCCGTTGAAGTACTTCGAGATGTCGAGCAGTTGCTGCCACGTCGCCGGCGGCGACGGCAGATCGTAGCCGAACTGCGCCTTGAACGCCGCCTTGTGCTCCGGATTCTCGAGCACCGACTTGCGGTAGTAGAGGACCTGGCCATCCGCGTCGTTGAGCACGCCGTAGGACTTGCCCTCCCACTGGTGCAGGGTCTTGAGCGAGGGCGGCATCACGTCGTACGACCACTGCGGGTACTTGCCCGACTTGAGGAGTTCGTCGATCGGGTAGCCGTAGCCGGCCGGGACGATGTCGCCGTACCAGAAGGCACCGACCATGAAGGCGTCGTATTGGCCGGTGCCGTTCCTCAGATCGAGCATCATCTTGGTGTAGTGCTCGGCGAACGGCAGCTCGACGATGTTGACCTTGCCGCCCGAGATCTCCTCCCAGACCGGGCGGAAGCTGTGCAGCGGTCCGGAGATGCCGCCCTTGGGGCCGGCGCCGTTCACCGTGACGCTGACGGTGACACCCTTGAAGGGCTGCTTGCCGGGGCCGAAGGCGCTGCCGAGCATCGCCTGCGGCACCGTGATCCGGGCGTTGTCGTACTCCGGACCCAGCTTCAGGGTCACCGTCCCGTCGGCGTTCCAGTCGACGTTCTGACCGGCTGTGGCGGAGCCCGCGAGGAGCGCCAGGGCGGCGGCGCCGCCCAGGAGCGCGGAGGTCGTGCGCATCGTTTCCCCACCTGATCCGTTGTCTCGGGCGCCGACGATCGCCGCGGCGCCGGCCCCATCTCTAGGACGATTCCGCCGGCCAGCAACCCCCGTGCGCGGCGGCGAGGCGGCGGTGCAGGGGGCGCGTGCCGGCGTAGAGCAGGGCGTAGGCGTCGAGCAGCGCGCGGCGCGCCGCGGGCGGCCAGCCGGGATCCGGGGCGAGCTCGGCGAAGGCCGGCTCGAGACCGGCGCGGGCCTCCTCGAGGCGGCCCCAGAGCCCGGCCGCGATACCGCCCAGGAGCGCCGCGCCCAGAGCGGTCCCCTCGGCCATCTCGGCGACCTCGATCGGCCGGCCGAAGAGCGCGGCCTTGATCTCGAGCAGGAGGGTGTTGTGGGTGCTGCCACCGATCGCCCGGAGCCGCTCCGGCAGCGGCCGGTCGAGCCGGGCGCACAGCCGCTCCAGCATGTGCTGCCAGTCGAGCGCCACGCCCTCGAGGACCGCCCGGAACAGCTCGGCCGGGCCGGTCGCCGCGGCGAGCCCGAGGAAGGCACCGCGGCCCTCTGGATCCGGAAAGGGCGGCGAGCCGAAGCGCAGGTGCGGGAGGAACAGGACGCCGCGGCTGCCGGGCGGGACGGCGCGTGCGGCCGCGATCAGCGCCGCGCGGTCGCCACCGCCCGCCGCGACCGCGAGGCACCAGTCGATGCAGGCGGCCGAGGTCATGAGGCCGGTCAGCACGTAGGGGATCGGCCGGTCGACCAGGGCCAGACCCTGGTTGAAGCCCAGGCCGGCGAGCCGGCCGTCCAGGCGCGGTCCGCCGAGCGGCAGGGTGAGCGCCTCGGCGGTGCCCATGCTGTCGAGCACGAGCCCGGGCTCCACCGCACCGGCGGCGAGCATGCCGAGCACATGGTCGTGGCCGCCGACCCCGATCGCGCAGTCCTCGGGCAGGCCGGCGGCGCGGGCGAGATCGGGCGCGAGCGTCCCGATCCGGGTGCCCGAGGGCAGGATCTCGGGCAGGAGGCCCGGCTCGATCCCGGCTGCCGCGACCAGCTCCGCCGACCAGCGCGCCGCCCCGAGATCGAGGAGCGCGGTGCGCGAGGCGAGGCTGGCATCGGTCGCCGGCGCCGCCCCCAGCCGGAACGCGATCCAGTCGGCCAGGTGCAGCCAGCGCCGCGCCCGGGCCCAGGCCTCGGGCTGATGGCGGGCGTGCCAGGCGAGCTTGAAGAGGGTGAAGATCGGCTCCGGCGCGAGCCCCGTCACGGCCGCCAGCCGCTCGGCCGGGATCCGCACCAGTACCGCCTCGCGCAGCGCCGCCGGCCGCGGGTCGTACCAGGCGAGCACCGGCGCCAGGGGGCGGTCGCGCGCGTCCAGGAGCACGCCGGCCTCGCCGACGCTCGCCACGGCGAGCCCGCGCACGCGGGCCGGATCGTCGAGCCGTGCCGCGAGCTCGCCCAGGAGCGCCGCGACCAGCCGGGCGAGCTCCTCGGCGTCGAGCTCGGCCTGCCCCGGTGCCGGCACCCGCCAGGGGGTCGGCCGGCCGACCTCCGCCACGACCCGGCCGGATCCGGCGAAGGCGAGCGCCCGGACCCGGCTCGTCCCGGCGTCGACGCCGATCAGGAGCGGGCCGCGGGAGTCCATCGCCGCCGGCGCGGCTCAGCCCTCGAGCTGCGCCGCGGCCACCTCGGGACCCGCGCCGCGCAGCGCCGCGGCGAGCGCCCGCACCATCCGCTCGGGCCGGGCGTGCTGCCAGATGTTGCGCCCGAACACGACGCCCCGGCCGCCGACCGCGACGCTGTCGGCCACCATGGCGAGCACCGCCCGGTCGTCGGGCAGCCTGGGTCCACCGGCGATCAGCACCGGTGCGGGGCAGGTCGCGACGACCCGCGCGAACCCGGCCCGGTCGTGCGGGAAGTAGGTCTTGAGGATGTCGGCGCCGTGCTCGAAGGCGATCCGGCAGGCGTCCGCCATCATCCGCGCGTCGTTGGTGTCGGGGATCGCCGGGTGGCGGCAGGGCAGCGCCTCGACCATCACCGGCAGGCCCCGGGCCATGGCCTCGCCGCACACCCGGGCGACGATCTCGAGGGTCCGAAGCTCGCAGGGCGCGCCCATGAAGTACATCAGGCACACCCCGTCGACGCCGAGCCGCGCGGCGTCGTCGAGGGTGTGCAGGAGCGTCCATTCGCTGTTCTCGAGCCAGCGCTCCTTCACGAGCGAGGGTCCGCCGTCGAGGCGGAGGAAGGTCGGCACCCGCCCGATCAGCCGGCCGCGCCAGCGCTTGACCACCCCGAAGCTGGTCATCACCGCGTCGGCACCCGCCTCGAGCACCCGGTCGAGCACTGCGCCGGGATCGTCGAGGCCGTCGACCGCGCCCATCGCTCGGGCGTGATCCATGGCGAGCACGAGCCTCGGCTGCCCGAGATCCAGTCGCATGTCTCACCCCCCCGTCGCCTCGCGCCGCGGCGCGGACCATATCGGCGTCCGCCGGCCGAGCAAGCGGCGTCGGCGATTGCCCGCGTCGCCGCCGGCGGCTAGGCCGGGCTTCGCGGACCCTGGCGGGAGGAGCGGATGATCGAGGCCCGGCTGCGCCGCGAGCTCGAGGAGGCCTTCGCCAACCGGGCGCACCTCTACCGCCTCCTCCTGGACGAGCTCGGGGCCGAGCTCGGCGGCGAGGCGGCCGAGCGGCTCCTGGCCCGGGTGCTCGAGCGGCGCGGCCGCGAGGTCGCCGCGGGGCTGTTCGCGGCGACGCCCAGGGGCGACGCCCGGGCGGTGGCCGAGCGGTTCCTCGCGACGAGCCCGGACGAGGGCCGGCTCTACCCGCACACGCTCGAGCAGGAGGGCGACGTGGTGACCGTCCAGGTGCACCGCTGCCCGCTCCAGGACACCTGGCGAGCCAGCGGCCTCGACGGCGAGCGGATCGCCACGCTCTGCCGGCTCGCCGGCGCGTTCGACCGTGGCCTGTTCGAGGCGTCGGGTGTCGCCTTCGCCGCCGAAACCTGGCGTCCCGGCCGCGCGGGGTGCTGCCGCATCCGTCTGGCCCGACCCGACTCCTGACGAGGGGCCTCGCCGGTTCCCCGCCCGATCGATCAGCGCCCGGCCTGTCGAGGTCGGCCGAACGGGCGGTCCTCCCACGGTGGCATGCAGAAGTCCGGCCGATGCCGCGGCTCGCGGAGCCGATCGCCACCGAGCTGGTGGAGGGCGGGCGAGCGCCGCCGCACCGCTTCACCGTCGACGAGGTCCGGCTGATCGCTCTGCCGGCCGACCGGCTCGAGGTCCATCGCGACCCCTCGCCCGCGGGCGACCGTTCGCTGCACACGGCCGGGCGGGGCGACAAGTACCGGGCCCTTCTGGTCCGCGATCTCGAGCTCGACGTGGCAGATCTCCTCCCGCCTCGGCCCCGAGCGATGGGGCCGGACGGCACCACGGCTCAGCCGCGTCGCCCGAGACCGAGGCCGAGCACCGGGCCGACGCCGAGATCGGCCGGGATGTCGAACGGCTCGGGCTCGGGCAGCTCGGCCGCGAGCGTACGTAGCCGCCCGCGCAGCCAGCGATGGGCCGGATCGGCGTGCACCCGCTCGTGCCAGAGCAGGCGGAACCGGATCGTACCGAGCTCGACCGGGGCCGGCGCCACGGCGATCGGGGCGATGCGCCGGGCGAGCGGCAGGAAGCGTGCGCCCGTGGTGAAGACGAGCCCGCTCTCGGCCACGATCGAGGGCAGGATCGTGTAGTCGGGGACCACGATCCGGATCCGCCGACGCAGGCCGAGCCGCGCCAGCGCGCCGTCCACCGGGCTCGAGCGGGCGGCCGAGGGGGGCGTCGGCGACACGTGATCGAGCCCGAGATAGGCCTCGAGGGGCAGTGGCTCGGGGCCGGCCAGCGGATGCCCGTCCGGGAGCAGGCAGACGAGCGCGTCGTCGAGCAGCGTGACGCCCTTGAGGTGCTCGGGCGCCTCGGGCCAGTTGGCGACGACGAAGTCGAGTTCGTTCGCGCCGAGTGCTCCCACATAGTCGAAGCCCGGCCACATCGCCCGGGCCTCGAGATCGACCCCGGGCGCCTCGCGACGGAGGGTCGCGGCCAGCGCCGGAAACAGCAGCGCCGCGAGATAGCTCGGCGAGGCCAGGCGGAACAGGTGGGTCGAGGTCGCCGGCTCGAACCCCTCTCCGGCTCGCTCGAGATCCTCGAACGCATCGACCAGCCGCTCGAGGAGGGGCAGGAGGGCGCGCCCGCGCTCGGTCGGCACGAGGCCACCCGCTGCTCGGACCAGGAGCGGATCGGCGAAGGCGCGCCGCAGCCGCCGCAGGACCACGCTCACCGCCGGTTGGCTCAACTTCAGCCGGTCGGCGGCCCGCGACACCGAGCCCTCGCGCAGCACCGTGGCCAGGATCCGCGCTTGGCGGAAGTCCAGGCCTCCGATCTGCTGACAGGCTGCCACCCGGTGCATCCCGCTCTCGATCTGCCCGGAGACGCCGCAATTGCCTACGAGCAATGCTCGTCCTGTAGGCAAGTTCCCGCGTGCACCGTGAACAAAGGATGCACGGTTACGTAGAACGTTATGGAGGTCTTGTCGAGACCAGCGCTGTGCGGATTGGCAAGCCTCGATTAGGCGGTAGCGGCGAGCGATCGGTCGGCCCCGTCCTCCGCCGATCGGTGCGGGCGGCGGCGGGACCAGCCCGGAGGAGACAGGAATGACCGCGATCCCCAGACGGAAGGTTGTGTTGGCCGGCCTCGCTTCGGCCGGTGTCGCCGCGCTGCCGGTCCGGCCGGCTCGGGCGGCCGTCAAGGAGCTCGCTTGGTCGACCTGGGAGTCGAACGGCAAGCCGGCGTTCTCGAAGGCGTTCACCGGGCGCACCGGGATCGCGATCCGCTCGGTCTACATGACCAGCGACGACGCACAGTTCGCTGCCCTGCGGACCGGGGCCGGGGCGGAGTGGGACGTCTTGAGCCCGTCGATCAACGGCATCGAGCGCTACATCAAGGCCGGCGTTCTGCAGCCCCTCGACGAGGGCAAGCTGCCGGGTACCGCGCTCCTCTACGACATGTTCAAGACCAACAAGGACATCCGCGGGCCGGACGGCAAGCTCTACGCGATGCCGTATCTCTGGGGCCTCAACCCGATCGTCTACCGCAAGGACGTCCTGCCCGAGGAGCCCGGCTACGAGGCGCTGTTCGACGCGCGATGGAGCGGCAAGCTCGCGATGCGCGACTACGCGCTCGAGAGCGTGGCGATCGCCGGGCTCTATGTCGGCGTCCCGCGCGAGCGGGTCTTCCAGATGAGCGCGGTCGAGCTCGGCGAGGCCAGGAAAGCGCTGCTCGCCCAGAAGAAGATCCTGCGGACCTACTGGCAGTCGATCGGCGATCTCACCAACCTCTTCGCGACCGGGGAGGTGGTCTGCGCCTTCTCCTGGCGGGTGCCGTACGACGTCCTGCACGAGAAGATGCCGATGGGCATGGCCAAGCCCAAGGCCGGGATCATGGGCTGGTGCGACTGCGCCGCGATCCCGACCCGGCTTTCGGGCGAGGTCCGCGAGGCGGCGCACGGGTTCATCGACTATCTGCTCGGGCCCGACTACGCGTCTGCCACCGCCACCGACGAGGGCGGCCACTACGCGACCTCGACCTCGGTCATCCGCGACAAGCTGGACCAACAAGCACGCGCCAACATCTTCATCGACGACCTCGACCTCATGAAGAGCTTCCTTTGGCCGAAGGCGCCCGCCAATTACAGCGACTGGATCAAGCTCTGGAACGAGGTCAAGGCTGCTTGAGCGGATTCCGGCCGCAGCGGCGATGCACAGCGGCACCTCCCCGGCGCCGGCACCGCTCCTCCTCGTCGAGGGGCTGGTCAAACGCTACGGCGAGCAGCTCGCCGTAGCGGGCGTCGATCTCGCGGTGCCGCCAGGCGCCTTCGTCACGCTGCTCGGGCCCTCGGGCTGCGGCAAGACGACGATCCTGCGCTGCATCGCCGGCTTCGAGCGAGCCGATACCGGGTCGATCCGGCTCGACGGGCGGGAGATCGGCGGGCTCCCGCCCGAGCGGCGGCCGGTCAACACGGTGTTCCAGAGCTATGCGCTCTTCCCGCATCTGACCGTCGCCCGCAATGTCGGCTTCGCGCTCGCCGTCCGCGGCGCGGTCGGCCGCGACGACGCGCGGATCCGGCGCGCCTTGCGCACCGTCCGCATGGAGGACTTCGCCGACCGCTACCCGCACGAGCTGTCGGGCGGCCAGCAGCAGAGGATCGCGGTGGCCCGCGCCCTCGTGGCGGAGCCGCTCCTGCTCCTCCTCGACGAGCCCTTCTCGGCACTGGACCGAGGCTTGAGGGGCCATCTCCAGCTCGAGCTCAAGGCTCTCCAGCGCGGGCTCGGCACCGCCTTCCTGCACGTCACCCACGATCAGGAGGAGGCGTTCGCGCTCTCCGACCTCCTCGTTGTCATGAACGCCGGTCGGATCGCCCAGATCGGCTCGCCGCAGGAGGTCTACGGCCGACCCGCCGACAGCTTCGTCGCGAACTTTCTCGGCGAGGCGAGCCTCGTGCCGGGCCGGGTTCTGGAGGCCCGCGAGCACGCCGTGCTCGAGACCGCGCTCGGGATCGTCGAGGCACCGTTCGGCGCGCCACTCTCCGTCGGCGAGCGCGCCGTCCTCGTGCTCCGACCCGAACAGCTCCGTCTCGGTGGTCGCGGACCTTGGCGGGCGCGGGTCCGCCAGTTGGTCTACCGCGGGGATCGGTTCCTGGTCGACCTCGAGGCCGACGGGATCGGCCTCGCTGCCTACGCGGCGGAGCCGATCGCGCCGGGCAGCGAGATCGTGTTGGGCTTCGAGCCCGAGCGGGCCTGCATCACCCGCCTCGCCGCATGAGGGCGCTCCTCCTCCTGCCGGGCCTCCTGCTCGTGCTCGCGATGGGCGTGGCCCCGCTCCTGGCGATGGCGCTGATCGGCTTCTGGTCGGTCGACGAGATGCTCCTGGTCCCCGATCTCTCGGCACGGGCCTGGCTCGAGGCGGCGGGCTCGGCCACCATCCTGGGGCTCCTGGGTCGAGCGCTCCTCTACGGCAGCGCGACCGTCCTTCTTTGCGCCCTGCTCGGTTACCCGATCGCGCTCGCGATGAGCCGGCTGCCGCCGCTGCTCAAGGGTGCTGCGACGGTGGTGCTGCTCACGCCGCTCTATGTGGGCGAGATCGTCCGCATCTACGCCTGGCGCATCCTTCTGGGCGTCAACGGGCCGATCAACTGGGTCCTGGTCGAGAGCGGTCTCCTGGAGGAGCCCACGCGCGTGCTCCTGTACACCCCGGTCTCGACCCTGCTCACGCTCGTCTACAACAACCTGCCCTTCATGACCTTGGCGATCTGGATCGCCGCGGAGCGGGTCGATCTGCGTCTCGTCGAAGCGGCCCGCGATCTGGGTGGCCGCCCCTTCGAGGCGTTCCGCCGCGTGACGCTGCCGCTCACGAGCCCGGGTCTCTTGGCCGGCGCGCTCGCCACCTTCGCGCTCGCCGCCGGCGACCAGCTGACCCCGGCCCTGCTCGGCGGAACCTCGGGTTCCACCGCGATGTCGATGATCGACAGCCTGTTCGGTGTCGCCTTCGACTGGCCGCTCGCCGCGGCGACGGCTTGGCTCCTCTTGATTCTGCTCCTCGTCGTGGCGCTCCTCGTCCTCCTCCTCACCGCCCGGCTGCCGGCGACGCGGATCGTCCTGGGCGCCGGCCGGTGAAATCGGCCCGACGCCTCCTGCTGCCCGCCGTTGCCGCGCTCTATCTGCCGATCGCGATCCTCGTCCTGTTCTCCTTCAACGATGCCGAGGTCATGGCGCTGCCACTGAGCGGCTTCACGCTCCATTGGTACGCCGAGTTGCTGGCCAACGAAGCGTTCCTAGCCGGGCTCCTCACGAGCTTCCGGATCGCCGTGCCGGTGGGCCTGCTCGCGGCCGGGCTCGGGCTCCTGACCGCTCTGGGCCTGCGCGGCGCAGCTCCCGGGCTCCGGGCGCTCGTCCTCCTCCTCCTGCTCGCGATCTTCCTCGTGCCCAAGAGCGTGCTCGCGATCGGCCAGGCCATGCTTCTCCAGCTCGCCGGTCTGTCGCGCGGCTATTGGGCGCTCGTGCTCGCGCAGGCGACCGCCTTCCTGCCCTTCACGACCATGCTCGTGGGTGCCGCCGTCCTCCGCCTCGACCACCGCCTCGAGGAGGCCGCCCGCGACCTCGGAGCGAGCCCGCTCGTGACCCTCCGGATGGTCACCTTGCCGCTCCTCGCCCCGTCGATCCTCGCCGGCTTCTCGGCCGGCATGATCCTCTCGCTCGCCGACGCGACGCTGGCGCGGCAGCTCGCCGGACCGGTCCAGCCGCTCTCGCTCGTGGTGGCCTCGGCCTTCCAGCGCGAGCTCCGGCCCGACCTCAACGCCATGCAGACCGTGCTCTTGGCGGCGACCTTCCTCGTCCTGGGCCTCGGGCTCGCGCGCCGCCACCGCCGCGGCCGAGCCGCACGGCCCGCACCCGTGGAGCCCGATCATGCTCATGCACCAGCTCTTGTTCGATAACGCCGCGCGTCGCCCGGAGGCCCCGGCGCTCGGCTGGGTCGATCGCGGGAAGGTGCTGAGCTACGGCGAGGCGGCGGTCGCCACCGAGCGGATGGCGGGTGCTCTGGCCTCGCTCGGGGTGCGACCGGGCGATCGGGTGACGGTCTTCGCCAACAACGGCCTCGACTATCTGCTCGTCATGCTGGGCACCTGGCGGCTCGGCGCGATCCTCGCCACCGTCAACCTCAAGCTCGCCGACGATCTCGCCTATTACCTCGGGGATCACGAGCCGAGCGTGCTCGTCTACACCCACGAGATGCACGAGCGGGTGCGCAGCGTGGTCGCCGAGGTCGTACCGCGCACCCGGCTCGTCTGCATGGATGGGCCCGAGGAGGGCGCCCTCGCGCTCGGCGAGCTGCTCGACGCCGACCTCCCGCCGCCCCCGGACCCCGCCGACGAGGACGCGATCGCGCACCTCTCCTACACCTCCGGGACGACCGGGCGGCCCAAGGGTGCCTGTCTCGCCCACGAGCCCACCGTCCGGGCGAGCCGTTGCATCGCCGAGCGACTGCGGCTGCGCGCCGGCGACGTCTCGCTCGGGCCCACCGCGCTCTCGAGCTCCTACCAGCTCGTCGGCAACCTCCTGCCGGCGCTGGCCGTGGGTGCCGCCTGCCACGTCCTCGCCCGCTGGTCCGCCGAGGCGGGCTTCGCCGCGATCGAGCGGATCGGTGCGACGGCGCTCGTCGCCAACCCGCCGATTCTCGCCGACCTCCTGGCCGCCTGCGACCGCGAGGGTCGGCTGCCCGGCCACCTCCGCTACGCGCTCACCGGCGGTGCGCCGATGCCCCCGGCGCTCGAGCGCGCCTATCGCGACCGCTGGGCCCTGCCGATCGTCGAGAGCTACGGCCAGAGCGAGCTCGGCGGCTTCGTGGCGCTCGGCCATCCCGAGCTCGTCATGGACGATGCCGCGCTCGCCCGGGTGGGTCCGCCGCCGCCGGACAAGGAAGTGCGGATCGTCGATACCGAGGATCGCCCGCTGCCACCCGGGGAGGTGGGCGAGATCGTCCTGCGGGGCGGCTTCATGCGTGGCTACTGGCAGCGGCCCGAAGCGACGGCGGCGGCGACCCGCGGCGGCTGGCTCCGGACCGGTGACGTCGGAGTGATCGACCGCGACGGCCATCTCACCGTGCGCGGGCGCCGTTCCGAGCTGCTCGAGGTCGCGGGGCGGTCCTGGTTCCCGCGCGACGTCGAGGAGCTCGTTCTGGCCCTGCCCGGGGTGCGCGAGGCGGCGCTGGTCGGCCGGCCCGATCCGGAGCTGGGCACCCGCCCGGTCCTGTTCCTCGCCGCGGAGCCCGGGCGCGTCCCCGAGCCGAGTGCGCTGCGGGCGCACATCACGAGCGGTCTGGGCCTCTCCGGCGAGCTGGTCGAGGTCCACCTCCTCGACCGGCTGCCGCAGACGCCGACCGGCAAGATCGCCAAGGCCGAGCTCGCCGCGCGGGCCCGCAACAGCGGCTGAGCGTCGCGACCGTCGCCCTCAGAGCGTGACCGAGATGCCGCCGTCGACCACGAGCACGTGGCCGTTGACGTAGGAGGCGGCGTCCGAGGCGAGGAAGACCACGGCCCCGCCGATCTCGTGCGGCTGCGCCCAGCGGCCCAGGGGCGTGCGCTTCTCGACCCAGGCGGTGAAGTCCCGGTCGGCCAGGAGTGCCGTGTTCATCTCGGTCGCGAAGTATCCGGGCGCGATGGCGTTGACCGTGATCCCCTTGGAGCCGAGCTCGGCGGCGAGCGAGCGGGTCAGGCCATGGAGGCCGGTCTTGGCGGCGGCGTAGCCGTGGATCGTCGGCCGGGCCAGGATGGCGATCACCGAGCCGGTGGAGATGATCCGCCCGCGGCCGCGCGGCAGCATCAGCTTGGCGGCCTCGCGGGCGAGCCGGAAGGCCGAGACGAGGTGGCTCTGCAGGAGCCGCTCGAAGTCGGCGTCGGTCCACTCCGTGATCGGCACACGGTGCTGGATGCCGGCATTGTTGACCAGGATGTCGAGCCGGCCGTGCACCTCGCGGATCTTCTCGACCGCATCGAGGGTGGCGCCGGCATCGGTCACGTCGAACGCCAGCCCCTCGGCCTGGTAGCCGAGGTCCTTGAGCCGGCCGGCGGCGGCCTCGACCGACGCCGGGTCGCGGCTGTTGAGGATCACGTGCGCCCCGTGCGCCGCGAGCGCCTCGGCCATCGCGAAGCCCAGCCCGCGCGAGGCGCCGGTGACGAGCGCGATCCGATCCTCGAGCCAGAACAGGCTGGACATGCGGGCCCTCCCCGACCATCGCTGCGGCCGCTGCTACACGAAGGAGCGGGCATGGCAAGGGTCGCCGGGCGGACCCCCGTCATCGGCCGGCGCGTGGTCAGGCTCGAGATCGACGGCGGCGGGCTGCACGCCGAGTGGGTGACCCCGGAGGCGGTCCGGGACGAGGCGGTGCTCGTGCTGCTGCACGAGGGGCTCGGCTCCACCGGGTTCTGGAAGGACCTGCCCGAGGCGCTCGCCGCCGCCACGGGGCGGCGCGTCTTCCTCTACGACCGCCGCGGCTACGGCCGCTCCGACCCCGAGCCGCTCCCCCGCCCGCTCGACTATCTCGAGCGCATGGCGCTCGAAGAGCTACCGGCCGTACTGGATGCGGCCGGGATCGGCCGGGCGATCCTCTTGGGCCACAGCGACGGCGGCACGATCGCCCTCCTCTTCGCCGCGGCCTTCCCCGAACGGGTCCGGGCGGTGGTCGCGATCGCCGCGCACGTCTTCGTCGAGGACGCCACCATCGAGGGCATCCGCGCCGCCGTCCGGGCCTTCGAGCGGGGCGGGCTGCGCGAGCGGCTCGAGCGGTTCCACGGCGCCCGCACCGAGGCGGTGTTCCGGGCCTGGTCGGACACCTGGCTCGACCCGGGGTTCCGGAGCTGGAACGTCACCGCCCGCCTGCCCTCGATCACGGCGTCCCTCCTCGTGCTGCAGGGCGAGGCGGACGAGTACGCCACCCCGGCCCAGCTCGAGGCGATCGCCGGGGCCGTGCGGGGTCCCGTGTGGACGCGGCTCTTGCCGGGTGCCGGGCACGTCCCGCACCATCAGGCGCGCGCGGCGACGCTCGAGGCGGTCCTGGGCTTCCTCGCCGGGACGCTCGGGCGGTCGGGTGCGGAGGGAGCGGGGCCGGAGGGGGCGGGATGACGCTGCGCGGCAAGCGGGCGATCGTGACGGGTGCCGCTGCCGGGATCGGCCGGGCGATCGCCGAGCGCCTGGCGGGCTCGGGTGCGGTCGTCACGCTCGTCGACCTCAAGGGGCCCGAAGTGGAGGGCGCCGCCGCGGCCTTGCGGGCGCGCGGCGCCCAGGCGCGCGGCCTGGCGCTCGATCTGGGCGCGCTCGAGGCCGTCGAGCCCGCGATCCTCGGGGCGGCCCGGGCCATGGGCGGCCTCGAGATCCTGGTCAACAATGCCGGCATCGCCCTGCAGAAGCCGATCCTCGAGCACGAGCCGGCCGACTTCGAGCGGATCTTCCGGGTCAATCTGTTCGGCCTGTTCGCGGCACTCCGGGCCGGAGCCGCCTGGATGGTCGAGCACCGCACCGCCGGCCGCATCGTCAACGTCGCCTCGGTCGCCGGGCTCCGCGGCTCGACCGGGCGGGCCGCCTACGGCAGTTCCAAGGCCGCGGTGATCAACCTGACCCAGGTGGCGGCGCAGGAGCTGGCGCCGCACGGCATCACCGTGAACGCGATCGCGCCCGGCCCGATCGAGACCGACATGGTCCGGGCCGTGCACACCGAGCGGACGCGCGCGGGCTGGCTGCGCGAGGTCCCGATGGGCCGCTACGGCGAGCCCGCCGACATCGCCGAAGCGGCGGCGTACCTCGTCTCCGACAGCGCCGGCTACGTCACCGGCCACGTGCTCGCGGTCGATGGCGGCTTCGCCGCGGCCGGGCTCCTCGTGCCGCAGGCCGACCTGCGCTGAGACGGGCCCTGCGCCGGACGCGCCCCCGGCCTCGGCCCCGCACCGTCGACCCGGGCCGTCGATCCGCCTAACCTCGGGGTGATGGCATCCCCGGGAGGAACCTTCGTGAGCATCCAGCGGATCGAGCCCGGCAAGCGGCTGAGCCAGGCGGTGGCGTACGGCAACCTCGTGTTCCTGGCCGGCCAGGTGGCGATGGACAAGCCCGGCGCCTCGATGGGCGAGCAGACCCGGAACATCCTCGATCGGATCGACAAGCTCCTGGCGCAGGCCGGCACCGACAAGAGCAGGATCCTGTCGGCCAACATCTGGATCACCGACATGCGCCAGTTCGACGAGATGAACCGGGTGTGGGACGCCTGGGTGCCCGAGGGCTGCGCGCCGGCGCGGGCGACGGTCGAATCACGGCTCGCCTCGCCCGATTACTGCGTCGAGATCATGTGCGTGGCCGCGCGCTGAGGGGGCCCGCCCGTGCACGTCGCGGTGCTCGGCGCCGGTGTGGTCGGCGTCGCCACGGCCTTCGAGCTCCTGCGCGACGGCCACGAGGTGACGATCCTCGACCGCCGGCCCGAGCCCGCGAGCGAGACCTCCTACGCCAATGCCGGCATGATCGCCCCGGGCCACGCCTATGCCTGGTCGTCGCCCAAGGCGATCCGCACGCTCCTCCGCGCGCTCGGGCGCGACGATCTGGCGCTCCGGTTCCGCTTCCAGACCGACCCGCAGTTCTGGCGCTGGGCGGTCCGCTTCGCGCTCCAGTGCACGACCGCCAAGGCCGCGGCCAACACCCGCCGCAAGGTCGGCCTCTGCCTCTACAGCCAGGCCCGGCTGCACACGGTCCTGGCCGAGACCGGCGTCGCCTGCGGCATGCGCTCGGGTGGCGCGCTCTACCTCTACCGCGACGCCTCGGGCCTCGCCGCCGCCGACGAGAAGGCCAGGATCCTGCGCGACGCCGGGGTCGAGGTCCGCCGGGTGAGCCCGGAGGAGACGGCGGCGATCGACCCGGTCTACGAGCCGGTCCGGGACCGCTTCGCGGGTGCCCTGTTCACCCCGGGCGACGAGAGCGGCGATGCGCGGCTGTTCACCCGCGAGCTGGCGGCCGCCTGCGTGCGTCGCGGGGCGCGGCTGCGGCTGGGCGAGACGGTCCTGGCGTTCCGCGACGCCGGCGATCGGATCACGGGGGTGGTGACCGACCGGGGCCGGCTCGAGGCGGACGCCTTCGTGCTGGCGCTCGGCTGCTACAGCGCCCCGGTCGGCCGGATGCTCGGCCTCGATCTGCCGATCTGGCCGGTCAAGGGCTACTCGGTGACGCTGCCGATCGCCGGATCGAACCGACCGCCGACGCTCGCCGGGGTCGACGAGGACAATCTGTTCGCGTTCGCCAACTACGGCGACCGGGTGCGGCTGACCGCCGTGGCCGAGCTCGGGGGATGGGACTGGTCGCATCGACCCGAGGACTTCGCGCCGATGCTCGGGGCGGCGCACGAGCTCTTCCCGCAGGCCGGTGACTGGAGCCGCCCCGAGTACTGGGCGGGGCTGCGGCCGATGACGCCGAACAATCTTCCGATCATGGGCCGTGGCCGGCAGCGCAACCTCTGGGTCAACAGCGGCCACGGGCACATGGGCTGGACCTGGGCCTGCGGCTGCGCCCGCGTGACCGCCGACCTCCTGGCCGGGCGCCGTCCGGAGTGGGACCCGACCGGCCTCGAGCCGCGTTGACGGGAGGCAGACGATGGCCTCGGACCCTGGCTTCACCTACCGTGGCGGGCTCGCGCACCGGCTCGACGCCGGTCTCGGCAGCCGGGCCCGCCTCGGGCTCGTGGTCCTGGCGACCGACCAGACCATCGAGCACGAGTGGCGCCGGGTGCTGCGCGACGTGCCCGACGTCGCCCTCTACGAGAGCCGCATCTGGAACGACGTCAAGATCACCCCCGAGACCCTGGCCGCGATGGAGGGCGACATCGCCGCCGCGACCCGGCTCATCATGCCGGTCCTGCCGCTCTCGGTGGTGGCCTTCGGCTGCACCTCGGCGGCCATGGTCCTGGGCGAGGAGCGGATCGCCGCCCGGGTGCACGAGGCCCGGCCGGAGGTGAGGGTCACGACGCCGATCGGCGCCGCGCTCGCGGCGTTCGCGGCACTCGGCGCCCGGCGGATCGCCGTGCTCACCCCGTACAGCCGGGCGGTCAACGACGTGGTCCGCCGCTACATCGAGGACCGGGGCTTCGCGATCCCGGTGTTCGGCAGCTTCGAGGAGGAGGACGACAGCCGGGTGGCCCGGATCGACCCGGGCTCGGTGCGCGACGCGGCCCTGGCGCTCGGCCGCGATCCCCGGGTCGAGGCGGTGTTCGTCTCCTGCACGAGCCTGCGCCTGGTCGAGACCGCGCAGGCGATCGAGGCCGAGCTCGGCAAGCCCGTGACCTCCTCGAACCATGCCATGGCCTGGCACGCGCTGCGGCTCGCCGGTGTCGGCGACGCCCTGCCCGGGCTCGGCCGGCTCCTCACTCTGCCGCTCCCGGGCGGCGGGCCCGGCCGGGCCGGCTGAGCGACCGGGGAGGACGCAGCGATGACCCGTCCCGCCCCGCTCGACGCCGCGAGCCTCGCCTGGTGCTGCCCCGCCGAGACGCTGCCCTTCGCCACCACGGCCGAGCTTCCGGACCTCGCCGACACGATCGGGCAGGAGCGTGCGGTCGAGGCGCTGCGCTATGCCCTCTCGACCCGGCGGGCCGGCTACAACGTCTTCGCGCTCGGTCCCGACGGGATCGGCAAGCACACCGCGGTCCACCGGCTCCTCGAGGCGCGGGCGGCCGCCGAGCCGTCGCCCGGCGACCTCTGCTACGTGAGCGACTTCGAGGACATGCGCACGCCGCTCCTGCTCCGGCTGCCGGCCGGCCGCGGGGCGCAGCTGCGCAACGAGCTGGACCGGCTCCTGGCCGACCTCCTGCCGGCGCTCCGGAACGCCTTCGAGAACGAGGAGTACCGGACCCGGCGTCAGGTCATCGAGGAGGAGCTCAAGGAGCGCCAGGAGAAGGCGATCGCCGAGGTCGAGCAGGAAGCCAAGGGCCAGGGTGTCGCGCTGATCCGCTCGCCGATGGGCTTCGCCTTCGCGCCCATGGCCGACGGGCGGATCGTCACCCCCGAGATCTTCCAGGCGCTGCCCGATTCGATCCGCAAGCGCATCGAGGAGACGGTCGAGGCCCTGCAGAAGCGCCTCAAGGAGGCGCTCGCCAGCGCGCCGCGCTGGATGAAGGAGACCCGCGAGCGGATCAAGCAGCTCAACGACGACACCGCCGCCTTCGCGGTCAACTTCCTGTTCGACTCCGTCAAGCCGAGCTTCGCCGACCTGCCCCCGGTGGTGGCCTTCCTCGACCGGGCGCGCGCCGACGTGATCGAGCATGTCGAGGCGTTCCTCCAGCTCCCCGAGCAGGTGGGGCCGGCGGTGGTCGCGATCGAGGACGGGCACCCGCTGTTCCGGCGCTACCGCGTCAACCTGCTCGTCGACCGGACCGGCCGGACCAGCGCGCCCGTGGTCCAGGAGGACGATCCGACCTTCGAGCGGCTGGTCGGCCGCATCGAGCACCGCGCCGAGATGGGCGCGCTCGTCACCGATCTCCTGATGATCCGCGCCGGCGCCCTGCACCGCGCCAATGGCGGCTATCTGGTGATCGAGGCGCGCAAGCTGCTCGGCCGCCCGATGGCCTACGACGGCCTCAAGCGGGCGCTCGTCAGCGGGCAGATCCGGATCGAATCGCCGCTCCAGGTGCTGGGCGTGCTGAGCACCCAGACCCTCGAGCCCGAGCCGGCGCCCCTCGACGTCAAGGTGGTGCTCCTGGGCGAGCGGCTGCTCTACTACCTCCTGGTCGAGCTCGATCCCGAGTTCGCCCGGCTGTTCAAGGTCGCAGCCGATTTCGACGAGCGCCTGCCCCGCGACCCCGCGACGCTCGAGCTCTATGCCCGCCTGCTCGCCACCATCGTCCGCCGGGAGGGGCTCCGGCCCTTGACCCGGGACGGAGTCGGCCGGCTCCTCGAGCACGCCGCCCGGCGGGCGCAGGACAGCTTCAAGCTCTCGACCGAGATCGAGCATCTGGGCGACGTGCTGCACGAGGCCGACTTCCAGACCGGGACCGCCGGGGCGATCGACGCCGCCGCCGTGCAGCGGGCGATCGATGCGCGCGAGCGGCGGCTCGGCCGGCTCCGCGAGCGGACCCTCGAGCAGATCACCGAGGGGACCGTGGCGATCGCCACGAGCGGCACCGCGGTCGGCCAGATCAACGGCCTGTCGGTGCTGCAGCTCGGCGACACCGCCTTCGGCCGGCCGAGCCGGATCACCGCCCGGGTGCGCATGGGTGCCGGGCAGCTCGTCGACATCGAGCGGGAGGTCAAGCTCGGCGGGCCGCTGCACAGCAAGGGGGTCCTGATCCTGGCGGGCTTCCTGGCCGCGACCTTCTCGCCCGAGCGGCCGCTCTCGCTCGCGGCCACGCTCGTCTTCGAGCAGTCCTATGGCGGGATCGAGGGCGACAGCGCCTCCTCGGCCGAGCTCTATGCGCTGCTCTCGGCGATCGCCCAGGTGCCGATCCGCCAGAGCCTCGCGGTGACGGGCTCGGTCGACCAGCTCGGCAACATCCAGGCGATCGGCGGCGTCAACGAGAAGATCGAGGGCTTCTTCGACCTGTGCGCGGCGCGCGGGCTCGACGGTGGCCACGGCGTCTTGATCCCGGCCACCAATGTGCGGCATCTGATGCTGCACGAGCGGGTCCGCGCCGCCGTGGCGGCCGGGAGGTTCGCGATCTGGCCGGTCCGTACCGTGGCCGAAGGGATCGAGATCCTGACCGGCCTGCCGGCCGGCGAGCGCGGCCCGGACGGGCAGTTCCCGGAGGGCACCGTGTTCCGCAGGGCCGAGGACCGGCTCGCGGCGATGGCCGAACGGCGCCGGGCGTTCGCCGTGCGCGAGGAGGAGCCGAAGCGGGCCGAGGCGGAGGAAACCGCGTGAGCGGCCCGTCCGCCGGAGGCGGCCGTCTCGTCGTGGCGCTGCCGCCGGACGAGGCCAGCCTCGCGCTCCTGGATGCCGCCCTCGCCCTGGCCGACCGGCTGCAGCGCGACATGCTCGGCCTGTTCCTCGAGGACGAGGGCCTCTTGGCCGCCGCGGGCCTGCCGTTCACGCGGCTCGTGCCGCGCCGCGCCGTGGCCGAGGTCGCCTTCGACGTGGCCTCGACCGAGCGCGCGGTGCGGGTCCTGGCCGAGCGCGCCCGGCACCGCCTGGCCGCCGCCGTCGGCGCCCGGTCGGTGCGCTGGCGGCTCGAGGTGGTGCGCGGCGGGCTCGGGGCGCTCGGGCTCGATCCGGGCGACGTGCTGGCGCTCGGCGTCGCGGGCGCGCTCCTCCCCGAAACGCAAGCCGCCAGCCTGCCCTGCCCGGTGGTCGTCATCGGCCGTCGCGGCGGGCCGGTCCTGCTCGTGCACGAGGGCAGCCAGGAGGTGCTGCGGCTGGCCGAAGGTCTGGCCCGCGACGGCCGGCTGCCCCTGGTGGTGCTGGCGGCGAGCCCGGAGGAGGCCCTGACGGCGCGGCGCGCGCTCGGCGACGACGCCAGGGTCCTCACCTGCGCGATCGCGGACGAGGCCGGGCTCGTGGCCACCCTCCGCGCCCACCGGCCGGGGTTCGTGGTGCTCGACGGCTGCGGCAGCGGGATCGTCTGGAAGGCGGCGGTCGAGGCGGTCCAGCCGGGCCGCGAGGCCGCAGCCGAGCGCGGCCGGGAGCCGCCCTGGTGAGCGCGCCCGCGGCCGCGGCCGCGGGCAGGATGGGGTGAGCGCGGCCGTGGCCGCGGGGAGAATGGGATGAGCGAGCCAGGGGGTGCCGGCGGTGCGGATCGGCCGAGCCTCGGCCAGATCGCCGAACTCGTCGGCGACGACGACGCGGAGCGGCTGCTCGCGATCCAGGCGACCGGCGCGAGCCTCGCCGAGATCGGCAAGGCCCTGCTCTGGGCCAGGGGCGAGGCCGACGTCCTGGGCAAGACGCCGCATCCGCTCGAAGGGGCGGCCGCGGCCGTGTACGACATCCTGACGGCGGACCTCGCCGAGGAGGACCTCGGCTGAGCGAGGTAGAGGCGCCTTTGGGGACGGGACGAGAGATGGTGAGCCGAGCGACCTGGGTGGTGGTGGCGGACGGGGCGCGGGCCCGGATCCTCGCGGGTGATCCCGCGGCCGGCGATCTGGAGCTGGCGATGCCCGAGCTGACCGGGCGCGGCCGCGAGAAGGGTGCCGATCTGATGGCCGACCGGCCCGGCCGCAGCGTCGATTCGAGCCATGTCGGCGACCGACACGCGATGGAGCCGCCGACCGATCCGAAGGAGGTCGAGAAGCAGCGCTTCGTCCGCCAGCTGGCCGATCGGCTGGCCGAGGCGCTCGCCGAGGGCCGCTTCGGTCGGCTGGTCCTCGTGGCCCCGCCGCGCGTGCTGGGCGAGCTGCGGGCGGTGCTCGCCGAGAAGGTGCGGGCGGCCATCGTGCGCGAGGTCGACAAGGATCTGACCTGGGTGCCGGTGCACGAGCTGCCCGGGCATCTGCGCGGCTGAGGCGGCCCGGAGGGACAGCATGAGGACGATCCGCACGGTCGGCATCGTCGGCGCCGGCACGATGGGCACCGGGATCGCCACCAACCTCGCCCAGCACGGGATCGCCGTGCGGCTGCTCGATGCCCGGCCGGAGGCCGCCCTGGCGGCGATCGCCTCGGCCCGCGGCTTTTTCGGCCGCGCCGTCGAGCGCGGTCGGATGGACGCCGCCGCCGCCGAGGCGTCGGCCGGTCGGCTGAAGCCCGCCGACCGGCTCGAGGATCTCGCGGGCTCCGATCTCGTGATCGAGGCGGTCTTCGAGGATTTCGCGCTCAAGGCGGAGCTCTTCGGCCGGCTCGGCCGGGCCCTGCCGCTCGACACGCTCGTTGCGACCAACACGAGCTGCCTTCGGGTGAGCGAGCTCGCCCGCCACCTCGAGGCGCCCGGCCGGTTCCTGGGTCTGCACTATTTCAGCCCGGCCCAGATCAACCCGATCGTCGAGGTGGTGCGCGGCGAGGCGAGCGAGCCCGCGACCGTCGAGGCTGGGCTTGCCTTCTGCCGCGCGACCGGCAAGCAGCCGATCATCTGCCGGGATTCCTACGGCTTCGCCATCAACCGGTTCTTCTGCCCCTACACCAACGAGGCCTGCCGGCTGGTCGACGAGGGCTTCGCCACGGCCGAGATCGACCTCGTGGCCGAGGAGGCGGTCGGTGCCGCCGCCGGCCCGTTCCGGGTGCAGAACCTGATCAAGCCGCGCATCAACCTCCACGCCATCCGCAACTTGGCGCCGCTCGGCCCGTTTTATGCGCCCGCGGCGAGCCTCGTGCGGGTCGGCGAGGCGGATCGGCCCTGGGAGATCGGCGAGGACGGCCCGCCCACGCCCGAGCGTCGCGCCCTGATCCGCGACCGGCTGCGGCTCGGCGTGTTCCTGCCGGTGCTGCAGGAGCTCGACGAGCAGGTGGCGAGCCCCGCCGACATCGACCTCGGCGCCCGAGAGGCGCTCCGGTTCGCCAAGCCCCCCTGCGCGCTCATGGACGAGCTCGGCCGGGCCGAGGTCGAGCGGATCGTCGCCCCGGCCCTGGCCCGCTTCGGCCTGGGCCGGCCGGCGGCGCTCGACCGGGTCGGGCGGCTCCTGGGCTGAGTGCGGTGGCCGGCCGGGGCGCCGCGGGCCGCGCCACGGTCGATCCGGACCGGATCCTGGAGCTCGCCCTCGACCTCGCCGAGGAGGCGGGCTTCGACGGGCTCCGGCTGAGTGCCGTGGCCGAGCGCGCCGGCGTGCCGCCGGCCGAGGTCGCACGCCTCTTTCCCGACACCAACGCCGTGGCCGACGCGTGGTTCGCCAGGGCCCTGGCTGCGGTCTGGGCGACCCCGGCCGAGGCGCTCGACGATCCGGACCCGGCCGTTCGGCTGGAACGCGTGATCGTCCGCTGGCTCGACGCCCTGGCGCCGCGTCGGGCCCTCACCGGGCGGATGCTCGCGGCCAAGCTGTGGCCCTCCCATCCGCATCACTGGGTGCCGATGCTCTTCGACCTCTCGCGCCTGGTGCACGCCTTCCTCGACATGGCGCGGGTGCCCGGCGCGGGCCCCGAGCGCGCCGCGCAGGAGATCGGCGCCACGGCGCTCCTGCTCGGCACGCTCGCGGTCTGGCTGGCCGATCCGAGCCAGGGCCAGCAGGCGGCGAGGGGTGCGCTGCGGAGGGGCCTCGCCGCCGGCGTCGGGCTGCTGCGCCCGCTGTCGGCGCGGCGTCGCGGCGGCTGAGAGGGTCGGGGCGGCCGCCGGCTGCGGCGGCAGGTCGCAGCGCCGGGAATTGAATCGACGGGTGCGGACGCTCTCGGCCCTTGAACTCCCCTACTGCATTGCGATATGAATTGTGCAGCGCAGCAAACCGGCAAGAGGAGGGTCCCATGACTGCCAAGACTGCTTCGCCCGCGATGCCCAAGTTCGAGATGCCCAAGTTCGAGATGGACGGCTGGGTCGCCCTGCAGAAGGCCAACCTCGAGACGGTCGTCGCGGCGCAGAAGATCATGTTCGACCTCTGGCAGACCGTGGCCAAGCGCCAGGTCGAGATGGTCAAGGAGTCGTTCGGCAAGTTCGACTCGATGATGAAGGGCTTCGACGCCAAGAAGCAGCCCAAGGAGTATGTCGAGGACGCCAAGGCGGTCCTCGAGAAGGCGATGGCCGACGCCAAGGAGACCATCGACCTGGGCATGAAGGCGCAGGCCGAGGTGGTCGACCTCCTGGTCAAGCGGGCGGCCGCCAATCTCGACGAGGTCAAGGCGCTCGCCGCCTGATCGCCGCCCGAGACGCGTTCTCCGTCGATCGCGAGGCGAGGCCCCGGTGGGCGACCACCGGGGCCTCGTCGTGTCGGCGCGCCGACGGCCGCCGCAGCACTCGACCCGCAGTTGCAGGCGTCCCGTGCTTGCGCCACAAGGGCGGCCCGCGGCGCGAGGTCGCGGCACCCCGGAGACCGCCATGGCGCTGCGCGATCCGCACGTCCCTCTGCCGAGCGCGCGCGAGGATGCGCTGCGCGAGCCGCCGCGCCCGGACACCGCCCAGACCCGCTCGTCCAGCTACCGCCTGGCCTTCACCGACGTCGAGTTCCTCCTGCGCGAGGAGCTCCGCCCGGTCCGGCTGCAGCTCGAGCTCCTGAAGCCCGAGCTCGAGCTCGGCCGGCACGGGATCGAATCCACCATCGTCGTGTTCGGCAGCGCCCGCATCGTCGAGCCGGAGGTCGCCCGGCAGCGGCGCAGCGAGGCCGAGCGGGTGGCCCGCGCCCATCCCGAGGACGCGGCGGCCGCGCGCCGGCTCGCGATCGCCGCGCGGCTCGAGCAGCTGTCGCGGCACTACGAGGAGGCGCGCCGCTTCGCGGCCCTGGTCGCCCGCGAGGGCGGCGACGGCGGCCGGCACCGGTTCGTGATCGTGACCGGCGGCGGCCCGGGCATCATGGAGGCGGCCAATCGCGGTGCGACCGAGGGCGGCGCGCCGACCATCGGCCACAACATCGTGCTGCCGCAGGAGCAGGCTCCCAACGCCTGGGTCACACCGGAGCTGTGCTTCCGCTTCCACTATTTCGCCCTGCGCAAGATGCACCTCCTGACCCGGGCCCGTGCGCTCGTCGTGTTTCCCGGCGGCTACGGCACCCTCGACGAGCTGTTCGAGACGCTGTGCTTGATCCAGACGGGCAAGGCCCGGTCGATGCCGGTCCTCCTGTTCGACGAGAACTATTGGCGTAGCGTCGTCAACTTCGATTCCATGGTCGAGCAGGGCGTGATCGACGAGCACGATCTGGCGATCTTCCGGTTCGTGGAGACCGCCGAGCAGGCGTGGCAGGCGATCCGCGACCATTACGAAAAGCGCGAGTAGGATCGTACTTTTTCACCTTGTGATTGCTATCGACGGCCCCGGCTGCTAGCTCCTCGGCAAGCCTCGGATCGCTGGACGGAACCCTCGGATGCCGATCCGGTTGACCTTCCACGGCGCCGCCTCGACGGTCACCGGGAGCTGCTACCTGGTCGAGCACCCGGGCGGGCGTTTCCTCGTCGACTGCGGGCTGTTCCAGGGCACCAAGACGATCCGCGAGCTCAACTATAGGCCGCTGCCGTTCTCGGCGGTCGGGCTCGACTTCGTGCTGCTGACCCACGCCCACATCGACCATGCCGGCCTGTTGCCGAAGCTGGTGCGGGCCGGGTTCCGCGGGCCGGTCATGGCGACCGAGCCGACCGCCGATCTGCTGGCCTTCGTCCTCCCCGACGCCGCCGACATCCAGGAGAGCGAGGTGGCGCGGCTCAACGCCCGCAACCGCCGCCGCGGCCGCCCGGAGGTCGAGCCGATCTACCGCCGTCGCGACGCCGCCGCCTGCCTCGAGCGGCTCGAGCCGTGCGACTACGGTCGCTGGTTCGAGCCGGGTCGGGGGGTCCGGGCGCGCCTCTGGAACGCCGCCCACATCCTGGGCTCGGCCTCGATCGAGCTCGAGATCGAGGACGGCCCCGGCGCGCCGGTCCGGTTCCTGTTCTCGGGCGACATCGGGCCCAACGAGCGCGAGCTGCACGACGATCCCGAGGGCCCGAGCGGGCTCGACCATCTCCTGGTCGAGAGCACCTATGGCGGCCGCGACCGCGAGGACGTCACCGTCGAGCAGCGGCGGCGGCGGCTCGCCCGCGAGGTCGGCGAGGCGCTCGCCGCCGGCGGGCCCCTGCTGATCCCGTCCTTCGCGGTCGAGCGCAGCCAGGAGCTCCTCTACACGCTCCTCGACCTGATGGAGCGCGGCGAGCTCCCGGGCGTCCCGGTGTTCCTCGACTCGCCGCTCGCGGTGAAGGCGACGCAGGTGTTCACCCGCCACCGCGACGCCCTGAGCGAGGCCGGCGACCTCGCCCGGCTGTTCGCGACCCCCCGCCTCAGGCTGTGCGAACGGCCCGAGGACAGCGCCGAGATCGACCGGCTGCCCGGCCCCGCCATCGTCCTCGCGGCGAGCGGCATGTGCGAGGCCGGGCGGATCCGCCGGCATCTGCGCAACCATCTCTGGCGGCCCGAGGCCACCGTGCTGTTCGTCGGCCACCAGGCGGCCGGCACGCTCGGCCAGGTCATCCTCTCCGGTGAGAAGCGCGTGCGGATCGGCGGCGAGGAGGTCGCCGTGCGCGCCCGCATCCGCGCGATCGACGCCTTCTCCGCGCACGCCGACCACAAGGAGCTGGTGGCCTGGGTCCAGGCCCGCCGGCCGATCGCCGGTGGTCTCTTCCTGACCCACGGCGAAGAGGCGGCCGCCGCGGCCCTCCGCGCCGAGCTCGCGGCCGGAGGGCTCGACCCGCTCGGCATCGTCGTCCCGCAGCTCGACCAGTGCTTCGAGCTGGTCCGCGGTGCGGCACCGCGGCGGGTGGCCGCGCCGAGCCGGCTGGATCCGCGCGTCGCCGGCATCGCCGCCGATTGGCACAACGCCTATGCGCGCCTCCTGCTCGACATCGCCGACGAGGTCGGTCGTCTGCCCGACGACCGCTCGCGCCTCGAGCTGCTCGGCCGGCTGCGGCGGACCCTGCGTGCCTGACATACTCGAGGGCGCACCCGCGTGCGCCTCTGTCGCGATCTTGTGACATCGTTAGGCCCGCCGTCGCCACGATGGGCGCGACGCCCGTGCAGCTCTTGCCGGCGCAGGGTCGCCTGGGCAGGTTGCCCCGCGGCAGGGAGGGCACCACAGCGTCGAGCGCTGGGTGGCGAGCATGATGATGGACCAGGCTGGCGGTGACGGCGGAGCGGCCCGGGTGATCCGCACCCGGGACCTCGGGCGCATGGTGGCGGTCTCGCCGCCGCGCGCCAACGACAATCGGCGCCGCCTCGAGCGTCCGGCCATGCCGCTGGCGCGCCTCGCCCTGGCCGCGACGGCGGGGGGCGACGACCGTGGCGCGAGCCGCGATCCCGGCGGCGACGGCCGGCGTGCCGGGAGCACCGCCACCGCGGTCCCGGCCGGGCTCGGCGCCGGCTGGCTGGCACCCCAGATCGCCCTCTGGTCGGCCGGGGTCGGCGCCGCCTGGCGCTTCCCGGCGGTCGCTTCGGGCCTCGCGCTCTACCGGGCCTGGAGCGAGGTCGGCCTCGCCGGTGCCGCGAGCTGCGCGAGCGTCGCCGCGAGCGGGATCGAGCTGGTCGGGGCGGCGGTCATGGGCACGCTCGCCGCCGCCACGCCGGCCGCCACCCGGGCGGCCCGCCGCCCGGACCGCTGAGCGCCGCGCGGCTCCCGATCAGGCCGCCGCCCGCACCTCCCGGGCGGCCCGCCAGACCCGCTCGGCCGTGGCCGGCATGTCGACATGGCGGACCCCGAGCGGCGCCAGCGCGTCGACGAGCGCATTGATCACCGCGGCGCAGGAGCCGACCGAGCCCGCCTCGCCGCAGCCCTTGACCCCCATCGGGTTGTTGCGGCACGGCACCTCGATCGTCGAGAACTCGAACGACGGCACGTCGTCGGCGCGCGGCATGCAGTAGTCCATGAACGAGCCGGTCAGGAGCTGCCCGGCCGGGTCGTAGACGGTGCGCTCGAGCAGCGCCTGGCCGATCCCCTGCACCACGCCGCCGTGCACCTGGCCCTCGACCAGGAGCGGGTTCACGACCACACCGAAATCGTCGACCACGGTGTAGCGCACGAGCCGGGTCGTGCCGGTCTCGGGGTCGACCTCGACCTCGGCCACGTGGCAGCCGTTCGGGAAGGTCCAGGCATCGAGCTTGATCGACGCCGTGGCATCCAGCCCCTGCTCCAGCCCGGGCGGCTTCGTGACCATCGCCCGCACCCGCTCGGCCAGGTCCATGATGGCGATCGCGCGGTCGGTCCCGGCCACGCGGAAGGTGCCCTCGGCGAAGGTGATGTCGGCGACCGCGGTCTCGAAGACCTGGGCCGCCGCCACCTTGCCCTTCTCGATCACCCGGTCGGAGGCTTCGCAGATGGCCACGCCCTCGGCGGTGAGCGAACGCGAGCCGCCGGTCCCGCCGCCGTCGGCGATCGCATCCGTGTCGCCCTGCACGATGCGGATCTTCTCGAACGGCACGCCCAGCCGCTCGACCAAGACCTGCGCGTAGGCGGTCTCGTGGCCCTGGCCGTTGCTCTGGGTGCCGACCAGGACCTCGACCGCGCCGTCGGCGGCGAAGCGCACGGTGGCGTGCTCGACCGGATTCCCCATGGTCGATTCGATGTAGTAGCAGAGGCCGATGCCGCGCCGGCGGCCGCGCGCCGCCGCCTCGGCCTTGCGCGCCGCGGCACCTTGCCAGTCGGCGCGCCGCGTGGCCTCCGCCATGACCCGCGCGAACTCGCCCGAATCGTAGGTCTCGCCGACCGCCGTGGCGAACGGCATCTGCTCGGGGCGGATGAAGTTGCGGCGCCTGAGCTCGAGCCGGTCGACGCCGAGCTCGGCGGCGGCCAGGTCCATCAGCCGCTCGATGCAGTAGATCGATTCCGGCCGGCCGGCGCCGCGGTAGGCGTCCACCGGCACGGTGTTGGTGAACACCGCCTTGACGCCGTAGCTCAGGCATTTGACGTCGTAGACCCCGGGCAGCACCTTGAGCGCCGCGAAGGTCGGAATGAAAGGCGCGTAGAAATAATAGTAGGCGCCCATGTTGGCGACCACGTTGCAGCGCATCCCGACGATGCGGTGCTCGGCGTCGAACCCGAGCTCGGCCACGGTGACGTGGTCGCGACCCTGGCTGTCGGAGAGGAAGGCCTCGCCGCGCTCGCTCGTCCACTTGACCGGCCGGCCGAGCTTCCGGGCGGCCACGGCGCAGAGGGTGTACTCGCCGTAGAACATCGCCTTCATGCCGAAGCCGCCGCCGACGTCGGGCGTGAGGACCCGGACCTTCTCCTTGGGCAGCCCGAGATTGGCCGCGAGCGTGTCGCGGAACGCCCACCCGCCCTGGGTGCAGGTGTGCACGGTGAGCCGGCCGGCGGCCGCGTCCCATTCCGCGACCGCGGCGCGCGGCTCCATCGGGTTGCACACCAGCCGGTTGTTGACCAGCTCGAGGCGGACGACCCGGGCCGCCCCGGCGAACGCCTTCTCGACCGCCGCCTCGTCGCCGTGCAGCCAGTCGAAGGCGAGGTTGCGCGGGCACTCCGCGTGCACCTGCGGGCGACCCGGCTCGAGCGCCGCCGCGGTGTCGACCACCGCCTCGAGCGGCTCGTAGTCGACCGCCACGAGCTCGGCCGCGTCGCGCGCCCGGGCCCGGC
This sequence comes from uncultured Geminicoccaceae bacterium, assembly GCA_964504655.1. GTDB lineage: Bacteria > Pseudomonadota > Alphaproteobacteria > Geminicoccales > Geminicoccaceae > JANXAZ01. The sequence goes on along the minus strand of CAZDFD010000011.1, from coordinate 24,028 downwards.
TCGAGGCCACGACGAAGGCGACCTTGTCGCCCACGTAGCGGACCTTGTCCTTGGCCAGGATCGGGTGCGCCGGCATCGGCGCGTCGCTGCCGTCGCGGTTCTTCATCGGCACGAAGCAGGGCACGCCGGCGTCGCCCGTGTCGGCCGCGGTCAGCACCGCCAGCACGCCGGGTGCGGCGAGCGCCCGGCTCGTGTCGATCGCCCGGATCCGGGCGTGCGCGTGCGGGCTGCGGACGACGTAGCCGTAGACCTGGCCCTCGAGGTCGATGTCGTCGGTGTAGCGGCCGCGGCCGGTCACCAGCCGCTGGTCCTCGACGCGCCGGACCGGCTGGCCGATCCCGAACTTCGCCATCGATTCCTCCCTCGCACGGGCCGTTCGGCCGCCGGGCACGCGGTCGATATAGAGCCCGGCTGCGGCCGCCTCAACCGCCGCGGCGGAACAGCCGGTAGGCGCCGGTCGCGGTCGCGAGCAGCGGGCCCGTGGCCTCCCCCTCGTGCAGGTGCATGCCCAGATGCGCGACGCTCCGGCCGAGATGGTCGATCCGGGCGGTGGCCACGACGCGGCCCGGCCGGACCGCGCGGATGAAGTTGGCGGCGAGCGAGATGGTGGCGATCCGCTCGAGCGCGTCGCCGACCGCGAGCGCCGCCGCGACCCCGCCGACCGTATCCAGGAGCACGAGGGTGACCCCGCCGTGCGCCACGCCGAACTGGCTCAGATGCCGCTCCTCGAGGTCGAGCTCGACCAGGAGTCCGGCCCGCTCGTCGAAGCCGAAGCGGTAGCCGACGAGCCGCTCGAACGGACCGGTCAGCGGCTCCTGGCCGAAGCGGGCGAGCGCCGCCTCGAGCCGGGCCCTCCCGCCGGCGCTCAAAGCCATCCCCGGCGCTTGAAGAGAAGGTAGGGCAGCACCGCCGAGATCACCATGAGCACGAGCGCGAAGGGATAGCCGAGCGGCCAGGCGAGCTCCGGCATGTGCTCGAAGTTCATGCCGTAGATGCTGGCGATCAGCGTCGGCGGCAGGAACACGACCGCCACGACCGAGAAGATCTTGATGATCTGGTTCTGCTCGATGTTGATGAGGCCGAGCGTGGCATCGAGCACGAAGGAGGTCTTCTGCGACAGGAAGGTCGTGTGGTCCAACAGCGACTGCACGTCGCGGACCAGGGCCTTGGCGCGGGCGCGCACGTCCTTGCGGTTCGAGGCGGTGACGAGCTCGCTCGTGCCGACCGCGAGCAGCACCCGCTGCAGGGTCAACAGGCTCTCGCGCAGCTTGGCCGTGGTGTCGCCGCTGCGGCCGATCCGCTCGACCGCCTCGACGAGGTCGGGCCGATCGCCGGTACGCCGCCCGCTCTTGCCGGCGGCACCGAAGATCGCACCCGAGAGCGTGTCGACGTCGTGGTCGGTCTTCTCGAGGATGTCGGCGAGCCGGGCCACGATCTGGTCCATGAGCCAGAACAGCACCCCCTGGGCGGTGGCGAGCGTGGCGCCCGCCCGCTCCAGCCGGTGGCGGAGCGTGCGGAAGGGCTGCGGATCGTCGTAGCGCAGGGTCACCAGCCGATCGCCCTTCAGGATGAAGGTGACCTCGGTGGTGGCCGGCGGCGGCTCGTCGGCGTGGAACACGAGCGTGGCGGTGAGGAACAGCGCCTCGCTCTCCTCGTAGACCCGGGCCGAGGCCTCGATCTCGCGCATCTCCTCGCGCGAGGGCATGGAGATGCCGAGCGCCCGCTCGACGAACCGCACCTCCTCCTCGCTCGGCGAGCGCAGGTCGAGCCAGACGACCTCGGGGGGCGGTGCGGCCTCGGCCGGCGGCACGGGCGCCGCGAGCTCGCGGGCGCAGCGTGTGAAGGTGCCGAGCATGAGGCCTCCGGGCGGGTGCGGTCGCGCCGCCCCTCTAGCCGAGCCCGGGCCCCAACCCAACCCCGCTCGGACGGGTCGGGGTCGCGCCCCGGGCGCCGCTCAGGCCGGCACCGGCGCCGGTCGCGGCGCCGCCAGCCACTGCCGGCGCCAGGCCTCGAGCATCAAGAGGTTCCACAGCCGGAACCGGTGATCGACCCGCCCCTCGAGATGCTGCCGCCACGCCTCGCGCACCGGCCGCGGATCGACGAGCCCGGCCTCGGCGAGCCGCACCGGGTCCAGGAGATCCTCGGCCCAGCCGCGAAGCCCGCCGCGCAGCCAGTCGTGGACCGGCACGGCGAAGCCGCGCTTGGGCCGCTCGATCAGCGCCGCCGGCAGGTGCCGCGCGAGCAGCCGGCGCAGCGCCCGCTTGCTGGTCCCGCCGCGCGCCCGCAGGCCCGGCGGCAGGCGCCAGACCAGCTCGACGACGCGGTGATCCAGGAGCGGGCAGCGCGCCTCGAGGCCGACCGCCATGCTGGTCCGGTCGACCTTGGCCAGGATGTCCTCGGGCAGCCAGCCGAGCAGGTCGAGGAGCTGCAGCCGGGCGAGCGGATCGGGCAGGTGCGGCTCGCGCTCGGCCCCGAGGCCGGGCGGCGGCGGGCCGGCCGTCCCGAGCAGGAGCTCGGGCTCGGCCCAGTGCGCGGCGATCTCGAGGCTCGCCTGCTCGGCCGGCCCGGTGAGCAGGCGGGCGAGCTTGCGGGCCCGCTCGGCCAGCCGCTCGGGCTCGGCGCGGGCCGGCAGGAGCCGGCCGAGCCCGTCCCAGAGCGCCGGCGGCGCCCGGCCGAGCAGCGCCGCGGCGGCGCGGCGGGCGGCCACGGGCAGCCGCTCGACCCGTCGCGCCCACCTCCGGGCCTCGGCGTAGCGCCGGTAGCCGGCGAACAGCTCGTCGCCCCCGTCGCCCGAGAGCGCCACCTTGACCTGCCGACGGGCGAGGCCCGCCACGAGCAGGGTCGGGATCGCCGAGCTGTCGGCGAGCGGCTCGTCGAGCCAGACCGCGAGGTCGGGCACGAGCGCGAGGGCCTCCTCGGGGCCGACCACGAGCTCGGTGTGGTCGGTGCCGAGGTGGCCGGCGACCGCACGGGCCGGGGCCGCCTCGTCGAAGGCCGGGTCGGGCGAGCCGATCGTGAAGGTGCGCACCGGCCGGGCGCTCTGCGCCTGCATGAGCGCCACCACGAGCGAGCTGTCGATCCCGCCCGAGAGGAAGGCGCCGAGCGGCACGTCGGCGACCATCCGGCGGCGGACCGCGTCCGCGAGCAGCGCCTCGAGCCGGTCGAGGAGATCCTCCTCGGGCAGATCGAGCGGGTCGGCGAGGCCGGCCGTGACCACCGCGACCGGGTCCCACCAGCGCTCGACCTCGATCCGGCCGCTCGGCCCCTGGCGCAGCAGGCAGCCGGGCTCGAGCTTCTGGACGCCTTCCAGGATCGAGCGCGCGCCCGGCACGTAACCGAGCCGGAGATAGAGGGCGAGCGCCTCGCGGTCGACCTCGGGCCGGAAGGAGGGGTCGGCGAGCAGGCACTTGAGCTGCGAGCCGAAGCGCAGCCGGCCGCGCTCGCGACCCCAATAGAGCGGCTTCTTGCCGAGCCGGTCGCGGGCGAGCGCGAGCACGCGCTCGGAGCGGTCGAACAGGGCCAGGGCGAACATGCCGACGCTGCGCTCGAGGGTCGCCCGCAAGCCCCAGCGCTCGCAGCCCTCGAGCAGCACCTCGGTGTCCGAGGTGCCGCGCAGCCGCACCCCGGCGGCCAGGAGCTCGGCGCGCAGCTCGGCCGCGTTGTAGATCTCGCCGTTGTAGACGATCACGTGGCGACCGCTCGCCGAGATCATCGGCTGGTGCCCGGTCGGCGTCGGATCGACGATCGCGAGCCTGCGGAAGCCGAACGCGAGGCCGGCCGCCGGCTCGACGTGGAGGCCCAGATCGTCCGGCCCGCGATGGACGATCGGCGCCACCATGGCCCGCGCCAGGGCGGCGAGCGCCTCCGCCCCACCGCCGCGCGGATCGAGGATCCCGGCGAAGCCGCACATGCGCCTTCCTCCTCCGCCACCCTTCTAGGGGCGGAGCGAGGCGGGGCTCAACCGGCCGGCTCGCTCCGGGTGCCGGCGCGGGCCCCCGGATGCATCAGACGGCGACCGCGTGGCGCGCCGGCGATGCCGCCAGGTAGCGGTCGAAGACGGTGGCCGCCACGCGCAGGAGCGGCCGGCAGGCGGGCGGCACCCGCAGCACCGATCCCCGCCGCTCGACCACCCCCAGCCGCTCGAGCTCGGCCAGCCGCTCGCGGTCGACCACGCAGGCGTCGGAGGGAACGCCGTGACGGGCGCCGACCGCGGCCAGATCGACCGCCCCGTCGCACATGATCCGCTCGATCAGCTCGCGCTCGAGCCGGTCGCGGTCGGACAGCACGAGGCCGCGTGCGGTCGGCAGCCGCCCCTCGCGGACCGCGGCCCGCCACGGCTTGAGCTCGTGCAGGTTCTGCACGTAGCCCTCGCGGAAGCTCGAGATCGACGACGCGCCGATGCCGATCAGGGTCTCCGCCGGGTCGGTCGTGTAGCCCTGGAAGTTGCGGTGCAGCCGGCCGGCCGCGGCGGCCGCGGCCATGCCGTCGTCCGGCCGGGCGAAGTGGTCGAGGCCGATCGCCACGTAGCCGCCGGCCTCGAGCGCCTCGGCCATCGCCTCGAACTGCGCCACCCGCTCGACCGCGCCGGGCAGGCTCGCCTCGTCGATCAGCCGCTGGTGGCGCTTGAGGCTCGGGAGATGCGCATAGCCGAAGATGGCGACCCGGTCGGGCGCGCAGGCGAGGAGCTCGCGGACCGTCTCGCGGCAGCTCTCCACGGTCTGGCGCGGCAGGCCGTACAGCAGGTCGACATTGATGCGGCCGATGCCGGCGGCGCGCAGGCGGTCGACCGCGTCCCGGGTCTGCTCGGCCGGCTGGATCCGGTTGATCGCCGCCTGGACCTCTGGGTCGAAGGACTGGACGCCGAGGCTCGCCCGGTTGACGCCCGCGGCGGCCAGGGCCGCCGCCATCTCGGGCTCGAGGAAGCGCGGGTCGAGCTCGACCGCGTGCTCGGCTCCGGGTGCCAGGACGAAGCGCCGGCGCAGCCGCTCGACCAGCGCCCCGAACGCCGCCGGGCCGACGCTCGAGGGGGTGCCACCGCCCCAGTGCAGGTGCGCGACCGGCAGCCGGCCCGGCAGCGCCGCCGCCACGAGCTCGATCTCGGCGGCGAGCAGCTCGGCATAGGCCGCGGGCCGCGCCGGGTCGGCGCTGATCGAGGTGGTGCAGCCGCAGTACCAGCAGAGCTGCCGGCAGTAGGGCACGTGCAGGTAGAGCGACACCGGGCGCTCGAGCGGGACCGCGGCCAGCCACGCGGCGTGCTCGCGGGTGCCGACCCGGGTGGAGAAGTGGGGTGCGGTCGGATAGCTCGTATAGCGCGGCACACGCGCCGCCTCGAACAGCCTCGCGAGCTCGGGTCGCATCGTCGCCTGCCCTGCCGGTCGCCCGAGCCTTAGGCGGGCGGCGCCGACCGCGCCTTGATCTGGATCAATCGCGCGGGCCCGCCGGGATCGGCTTGAAAGCCGACCGCGGCTTGCACATATGCGCGCGGCGCGGGCGTGCCCGACCCGCGTCGGAGGGGAGTTTCCGAGCGTGCAGGAGATGGTCAGGCTCGAACGGCTGACCAAGCGGTTCGGCGACGTGCACGCCGTCGAGGACGTCAGCTTCAGGGTCGGACGCGGCGAGGTCCTGGGCTTTCTCGGGCCCAACGGCGCCGGCAAGTCGACCACCATGCGGATGCTCACGGGCTTCATCCTGCCCTCGTCCGGCACGGCGTCGATCGAGGGCTTCGACGTGGTCCGCCAGCCGCGCGAGGTGAAGCGGCGGGTCGGCTACCTGCCGGAGGGTGCGCCGGCCTATGGCGACATGACGCCCCTGGCCTTCCTGACCTTCGTCGGCGAGATGCGCGGGCTCGTCGGCCGCGAGCTCACCCGCAGGATCGGCGACGCGGTGGCGCGCACCAGCCTCGAGGAGGTGGCGCTCCGCCCGATCGACACGCTCTCCAAGGGCTTCCGCCGCCGGGTCGGGCTCGCCCAGGCGATCCTCCACGACCCCCCGGTGCTGGTGCTGGACGAGCCGACCGACGGGCTCGACCCGAACCAGAAGCACGAGGTCAGGAAGCTCATCACCGAGATGAGCGCCGACAAGGCGATCATCGTCTCGACCCACATCCTGGAAGAGGTCGACGCGGTCTGCCAGCGGGCGGTGATCATCGCCCGCGGGCGGATCGTCGCCGACGCCCGGCCCGACGAGCTGCGCCGCCGCTCGCCCCTGCACAACGCGGTCCGGGTCACGCTCGGGCCCGGGCAGCGGGAAGAGGCGAGTGCGGCGCTGGCCGGCCTCGCGGCCGTGCGCGAGGTCCGCCGGCTCGACGGCGGCGACGGCCTGCTCGTGCTGCCCGCGGACGGTGCGGAGGTCGGCCCGAGCGTCGCCAGGGTCCTGCACGAGCGGGGCATCCGTGTCGACCATCTGGCAGTCGAGCCCGGCCGGCTCGACGACGTGTTCCGCACGCTCACCGCCAGCCGTCCGTCCTGAGGGGAGATCGCGACCGTGCGCCCGGTCTGGGTCGTCTTCAAGCGCGAGCTCGCGGCCTACTTCGCCACCCCGCTCGCCTACGTCTTCATCGTGATCTTCCTGGCGCTGGCGGGCGCCTTCACCTTCTTCCTCGGCAGCTTCTTCGAGCGCGGCCAGGCCGACCTCGAGAGCTTCTTCGTGTTCCACCCCTGGCTCTACCTGATCCTCGTGCCGGCGGTGGCCATGCGCCTCTGGGCCGAGGAGCGGCGGACCGGGACCATCGAGCTGCTGATGACCCTGCCCGCCTCGACCTTCCAGGTCGTGCTCGGCAAGTTCCTGGCGGCCTGGCTGTTCGCCGGCATCGCCCTCGCCCTGACCTTCCCGCTCTGGCTCACGGTCAACCTTCTGGGCGCTCCCGACAACGGCGTGATCCTGGTCTCCTATCTGGGCTCCTGGACCATCGCCGGGGCGTTCATCGCGATCGGGGCCTGCGCCTCGGCCCTGACCAAGAACCAGGTGATCGCCTTCGTGCTGGGTGCCGCGATCTGCTTCCTGTTCCTCATGAGCGGCGTCGAGCTGGTGCTGGCCGCGTTCCGCGCCTGGGCGCCGCCGCTCGTCACCGACCTGGTCGCCTCGTTCAGCCTGATCACCCACTTCAACGAGATGATGAAGGGTGTCGTGAGCGCCGCGACCGCGGTCTATCTGGCGACCCTCGTCGCGGTCTGCCTGATCGTCAACACGCTCCTGGTCGACCTCGAGAAGGCGGCCTGAGGGAGGCGGGCGATGGCCGACCGGACCAAGCTGTCGATCCTGGGCCTCGTGCTGGCCGCCGTGCTCCTGGTCGCGACATCCGCCTGGGCCACCCTCACCCTGCGCGGGCTGAAGCTCGATCTGACCGAGCGGCGCCAGTACACGATCTCCGCACCCACCCGCACCCTGCTCGCCGGGATGAAGGAGCCGGTGACGCTCCGCCTGTACGTCTCGAGGGGCGTGCGCGAGGCCAACCCGCTGCTCGCCTCCTACGCCGACCGGGTGCGCGACCTCTTGAAGGCCTACGTCGCGGCGAGCGGCGACAAGCTCGTGCTGGAGCTGATCGACCCCGAGCCCTTCTCGCCCGAGGAGGACCGCGCGGTCGGCTTCGGCCTGCAGCCGATCGCGCTCGAGAGCGGTGGCAACGGCTATCTGGGCCTGGCCGGCACCAACAGCACCGACGACGTCGACGTCATCCCGGTGCTCTCGCCCGAGCGCGAGCGCTTCCTCGAATACGATCTGACGCGCCTCGTCTACAACCTGGCCAACCCCGACAAGCCCGTCGTGGCGCTGATCTCGGGCCTGCCGATCAACGGCGACCCCCTGGCGCAGTACCGGCCCTGGCAGGTCTACGAGCAGCTCTCGCAGTTCTTCTCGATCCGCTACCTGGGCGGCGACATCGCGAGCTTCGAGCCGGACGTGCAGGTGCTGCTGCTCGTCCACCCCTCGCGGCTGTCCGACAAGACGCTCTTCGCGATCGACCAGTTCGTGCTCCGGGGCGGGCGGGTGCTGGCCTTCGTCGATCCGCACTCCGAGGCGGCGGCGATGCGCCAGCGCACCCCCTCCCCCGGCGCCCAGGCCTCATCGCTCGGCCCGCTGCTCTCGGCCTGGGGCGTCGAGCTGGTGCCCGGGAAGATCGTCGCCGACCGCCGCGCCGCGCGCCAGGTGCAGTACCCCTCGGGCGGCCGCCAGCAGATCGTCGACTACCTGGCCTGGCTCGCCTTCGACCGCAGCGCGCTCGCCGGAGACGAGCTCGTGACCGCCGACCTCAACCGCCTGACCTTCGCCTCGGCCGGCATCCTGCGGCGGGTGGACGGGGCCACGACCGAGCTCGTGCCGCTGGTGACCTCGAGCGCCGAGAGCCAGGCGGTCGAGGTCGACAAGGTCGCGGCGTTCCCGGATCCCCTGGGCCTCCTGCGCGCCTTCAAGCCGGACGGCGAGCGGCGGGTGCTCGCCGCCCGCCTCCAGGGTCCGGTCAAGTCGGCCTGGCCCGAGGCGCTGCCGGACGGTGTCGAGGCCCCGGCCGACCGCCGCACGGCCTCCGACGGCCCGGTCTCGATCGTGGTCGTGGCCGACACCGACCTGCTCGAGGACCGCGCCTGGCTCGCCAGCCAGCAGCTGCTCGGCCAGCAGGTCACCCTGCCGCTCGCCGACAACGCCAACTTCGTCGCCAATGCGCTCGACTATCTGGCGGGCTCCTCGGCGCTCGCCGGCCTGCGCGGGCGCGAGGTGACGCTCAGGCCGTTCACCCGGGTCGAGGAGATCCGCCGCGCCGCCGAGGCCAGCTATCGGGCCAAGGAGCAGGAGCTGCTCGAGCGCCTCAAGAGCCTGCAGGACAAGCTCGCCTCGCTCGAGGTCAAGCGCGGCGAGGACGCGGCCTTGGTGAGCGCCGACCAGCGCGCCGAGATCGACCGCTTCAAGGCCGAACTGCTCGACACGCGGCGCGAGTTGCGCGACGTTCAATACGCGTTGAGGCGCGACATCGAGACGTTGCGCGACCGGCTCCGCCTGCTCAACATCGTGGCCGTGCCGGTGCTCGTGGCGGTGGCGGGCGTGGTCGTGGCGCTGGTCCGGCGCGCCCGCACCCGGCGCCGCTTCGCCGCAGCCTGAGCCGGGCCGCCGCGAGGGACGGAGGTAGGCATGTCGCCCAAGGGTCTGCTGGTGCTGGCGGCCGTCACCATGGGCGCGGTCGCGCTCGCCGCCCAGGCGGTCATGCAGCGCGACCTCCCGATCAGCACGGTGAGCCTCGACCAGCCGCTCGCCCCGGGTCTGGCCGACCGGCTCGACCAGGTGGCGCAGATCCGCGTCGTGGCGGCCGGCCGCACCGCGACGGTGCGGCGCGCCGAGGCCGGCTGGGTGGTCGACGAGCTGGGCGGCTTTCCGGTCGATGTCGGCAAGGTCCAAACGCTCGCCCGCGGCCTCGTCACCGCCCGCGTGCTCGAGCCCAAGACCGACCGGCCGGAGCGCCACCCCCGCCTCGAGCTCGAGGAGCCGACCGCCGACAAGGCCAAGTCCCGGCTCGTCGTGCTGAGCGACGCGAACGGTGCCGAGATCGTCTCGGTGATCGTCGGCAAGACCCGCTACGGCCTGTTCGGGCCGGGCCGCGGCGGTGTCTACGCCCGCCGCGCGGGCGAAGCGCGGGCCTGGCTGCTCGACCGCCGGATCGAGATCCCGGAGGAGCCGATCGGCTGGATCGAGCGGCGCATCGTCGACGTCCCGCGCGAGCAGGTGGCTCGGGTGGTGCTGCGCGCCGGCACGGCCGAGGAGGTGGTGGCGGCGCGGGCCGGCCCGGATGCGACCGAGCTGACCCTCGAGGGGGTTCCCGAGGGTCGCGCCGTCGACAAGGACAAGCTCGAGCGTCTGGCCGGGACGCTCTCCGACCTCACGCTCCAGGAGGTGAAGGCCGCCTCCGAGGTGGCCTTCGCGGCCGACGCCCCGCGGGCCCGCTTCGAGACCGCCGAGGGCTTGGTCGTCGAGGCGGTCGTCCAGCGGCAGGGCGAAGGCGACGACGCGGCCTTCTGGGTCAAGCTCGAGGCGAGCCCGGGCACGCCCAGGGCGGGCGACCCGCCGCCCGGCGCGAAGCCGGTCGCCGAGCAGGTGGCAGGCCTTTCGGGCCGGCTCGACGGCTGGGCCTTCAAGCTGCCGCGCTGGACGGCGGAGCGGCTCGTCTGGGGCCGGGACGACCTCCTCCAGCCGGCCGCCAAGACCTCCTGAACCGACCGGCTGACCCGGTCGCGGGGCCGTGCTAGGCTGAGGGCGGCCGGGTCGCCGCGGGCGCCGGCCCGGAGGGCGACCCGTTGGACGTCGGGGCATGGCTCGAAGGGCTCGGGCTCGGTCGCTACGCGGCCGCGTTCCAGGCCAACGACATCGACCGCGAGGTCCTGCTCGCCCTGACCGATGCCGACCTCGAGGCGCTCGGCGTCGCCTCGCTCGGCCACAGGAAGCGTCTGCTCGCGGCGATCGCGGCGATCACCCGGGAGCCGGTCGTCGCGCCGCCTCCGGCCGGCCGCGACCGGCGGCCGGTGGCGATCCTGTTCTGCGACCTCGTCGGCTTCACCCGCCTCTCGGCGAGCCGTGATCCCGAGGAGGTGCACGAGCTCCTGCAGCGCTTCTTCGCGGCCGTCGACGGCGTCGTGGTCGGGCACGGCGGCACCGTCGACAAGCACATCGGCGACTGCGTCATGGGGCTGTTCGGGGCGCCGCGGGCGCACGGCGACGACGTCGACCGGGCGATCCGGGCGGCCCAGGCGCTGCAGGTGGCGGTGGCCGACCTCGCCGCCGAGCTCGGGCTGCCGCTCGGGGCGCATGTGGGCCTCGCCGTCGGCGAGGTCGTCGCCGGCCAGACCGGCAGCGCGGCGCACAGCACCTACACGGTCACCGGCGACGCCGTGAACCTCGCCGCCCGGCTGGCCGATCGCGCCGCCCCGGGCGAGATCCTGGCGGCCGAGGAGGTGCGCCGGGCGGCGCGCGGCCGGGTCGACGCGGTCGATGCGGGCGAGCTCCGGCTCGACGGCTTCGACCGCCCGATCCGCGCCGTCCGGATCGGCCCCCGCCCGCTCGACCCGCGCGCCGAGCCGGCCACCTCCTTCGTCGGCCGCGGCGTCGAGCTCGGCCAGCTCCGGGGCCTGCTCGAGGCCTGCCGAACGAGCCGCCGCGGGCGCACCGTGCTGGTGCGCGGCGAGGCCGGCATCGGCAAGTCGCGGCTGATCGGCGAGCTCGTGGCCTCGGCCGAGGGGTTCGCCGCCCACGAGGCGCTGGTCCTCGACTTCGGCGTCGGCTCCGGGCTGGATGCCGCCCACGAGCTCACCCGCGGCCTGCTCGGCCTGGCGCCCGAGCAGGATGCCGCGGCCCGGGCGCAGGCGGCCGAGCGGGCGATCGGCGAGGGCCTCGTCGGGCCGGACCTCCGCGCCCATCTCTTGGAGCTGCTCGACCTCGAGCTGCCGGCCGAGCTGCGTGCGCTCGCCGCCGCCACGGACGAGGCGACCCGCACCGCCGGCCGCGGCCAGGTGCTGGCGGCGCTCCTGCGCGGGGCCGCGGCGGCGCGCCCGCGCCTCGTCCGCGTCGAGGACCTGCACTGGGCGGAGCCGGCGCTTCTGGCCCTGATCGCCGAGCTCGCCCGGGCGGCGCGGGACTGCCCGGCGCTCCTGTTCCTCACCAGCCGTCCCGAGGGCGACCCGCTCGAGCGGGGCTGGCGCGAGATCGCCGGCGACGTGCCGCTCGTCACGATCGACCTCGGGCCGCTGGCACCGGAGGAGGCGCGCGCCTTCGCCGCGGGCCTTCTGGGTGCCGAGGCCGAACTCGCGGAACGCTGCGTCGCGCGCTCCGCCGGCCACCCGCTGTTCCTCGAGCAGCTCGCCCGGGTCGAGGCCGAGCGGCGTACCGACGCCGTGCCCGAGACCATCCAGAGCCTGGTCCTGGCGCGCGTCGACCGCCTGCCCGAGCGCGAGCGCGAGACCCTGCGCGCCGCGGCCGTGCTCGGCCAGCGCTTCGACCTCGCGGCCCTGCGCGCCGTCGCCGCCGATCCGGGTGCCGAGGCCCACGAGCTGGTCCGGCGCGGGCTCGTCCGACCGCACGGCGGCGCGTTCCTGTTCGCCCACGCCCTCATTCGCGACAGCGTCTACTCCTCGCTGCTCCTCGGCCGGCGGCGCGAGCTGCACCGCCGCGCCGCCGACTGGTTCGCGGCGAGCGAGCCCGTGCTGCAGGCCGAGCATCTGGAACGCGCCGGCGACCCGGCCGCCGCCGAGGCCTGCCTGCGGGCCGGTCGCGGCGAGGCGGCGCGGGGCCGGCTCGCGGTCGCGCGCGGCCTCCTCGAGCGCGGCGAGGCGGTCGCCCGCACCCCCGAGCTGCGCTGCGCGCTGGCCTCCGAGCTGGGTGCCGCCCTGGGTGAGCTCGGCGAGCCGGGTCCGGCGATCGAGGCGTTCGGCCGCGCGCTCGCCGCGGCTCCCGACGAGACGGCGCGGAGCCGCGCCCGGCTCGGCATGGCCGGCTGCCTGCGCCTGGTCGACCGCCTCGACGAGGCGAGCCTGCTGGTCGGCGAGGTCCTGTCCGCGGCGCGTGCGGCCGACGACCAGGAGCTCCTCGCGAGGGCCCTGCACCTGCACGGCAACCTGCTCTTCCCGCTCGGGCGGATCGCCGAGTGCCGGGCCGCCCACGAGGCGGCGCTCGCGGCCGCGGGCGCGGTCGGCTCGGCCGAGGTCGCGGCGCGGGCGCTCGGCGGGCTCGGCGACGGCTTCTATCTCGAGGCTCGGCTGCGCTCGGCACGCGACGCCTTCGCGCGCTGCGTGGCGCTGGCCGAGGCCGAGGAGCTCGCCGCGATCCGGGTCGCCAACCTGCCGATGCGGGCGATGCTCGAGCTCTTCCTGGGCGAGCCCGAGGCGGCCCGGACGAGCGCGCTCGCGGCGGTCGAGGCGGCCACCGTCACCGGCCGGCTCAGGGCCGAGCTCATCGCCCGCCACGTCCTCCACATCCTGGCGGCCGCCAGGGGCGAGCTCGAGGAGGCCGCCCGGCACCTCGATCGAGCCGATGCGATCACGGCGCGGCTGGCGGCGCGCCGCTTCGTGCCCGAGAACCTGGCCTTCCGCGCCGAGCTCCGCCGGCTCGCGGGCGACCGTGCCGCCGCCATGGCGCTCCTGCGCGACGCGCTCGAGCGGTGCCGCGCCACCGGCATGGCCTTCATCGGGCCGGTGGTGCTCGGCGGGATCGTGGCGAGCAGCGACGATCCGCAGGAGCGTCGCTCGGCGCTGGCCGAGGGTCGGGCCCTGCTCGCCGCCGGCTCCGCCTGCCACAACCACCTCCTGTTCCGCCGCGACGCGATCGACGGCTGCCTCGCCGCGGGCGAGCTCGACGAGGTGCTGGCCGAGGCCGCGGCGCTCGAGGCGAGCGTCGCCGCCGAGCCGGTAGCCTGGGCCGAGCTGCACGCCCGCCGCGCCCGGGCGCTCGTGGCCCGGCAGCGGGACGGCGGCGGTCCCGGCCTCGGCCGCGAGCTCGCCGAGCTCGCCGAGCTCGCCGGCCGGCTGGGCCTCGAGCGCGACGGCCGTGCGCTGGCGGCGCTTGCCCGGACCGTGGGCCCGGGCGAGGC
>CAZDFD010000011.1:5419-10373 GCA_964504655.1 uncultured Geminicoccaceae bacterium | reverse complement strand
CGGGCGAGGCGGCGTCGGAGGCCCCGTGACGCGGCTCGTCAACCCACTTCGAGACAAGCTCGCGCGCGGCGAGGCCGTGGTCGGGACCTTCGTCTCGCTGCCCTCGCCACCCTTCGTCCAGATCCTGGCCGGTTGCGGCTTCGACTTCCTGATCGTCGATTGCGAGCACGGGCCGATCTCGCCCGAGACCGCGCAGGCGATGATCACCGCCACCGCCGTCGCGTCCTGCGTACCCTTGGCCCGGGTCGCCTGGAACCTGCCCTGGCTCGCCAAGCCGCTCCTCGATGCCGGGGCGCTCGGCATCGTCGTCCCGCTCGTGCGCTCGGCCGAGGACGCGCGCGCCGCCGTCGCCGCCTGCCGCTACGCGCCCGCGGGCGAGCGTGGCTGGGGGCCGTTCTACGCGCCCTCGCGCTGGGGTCTGGGTGCGTTCGACTACAGCGCCGCGGCGGACGCCGCGATCTTGACGATCCTCCTGATCGAGCACGTGGACGCCGTGCGGGCGATCGACGCGATCGCGGCCACCCCGGGCGTGGATGTCGCCATGATCGCGCCCTACGACCTCTCGACCAGCCTCGGCAAGCCGGGCGCCTTCGAGGATCCCGAGTTCCTGGCCGCGGTCGCCGAGGCCGAGCGCGGGATCCGCGCGGCGGGTGTGGTGCTCGGCGGGCTCGCCGCCACGGGCGAGCGGACGCGGGCGCTGATCGGGCGCGGCTACCGCTTCCTCTGCCTCGCCTACGACGTGCTCTTGATCGAGACGGCGATGCGCGGGCTGCTCGGCGAGGTGCGGCGCGCGCCCGCGGCCTCGTCCTAGAGCTGCTTCGGCTTGTCGGCCTTGACCGCCGGGGCGTCGCGGGCCGGGGCCGGCGGGACCACCCGCTCGGAGCCGCCCGGGACGGGTCGCTCGACCGGCTCGACCACGGCCCGGATCGGGCGCGGCGCCTCGGCCGCCGGGGCCGGGCGCGTGGTCGGCACCGGCGACGCCTCGGGCACCCGGCCGATGTCGTGCATGACCGCCTGCATCACGTGCAGGAGCTCGGGGCTCTCGGCCGGGCCGACCAGCGCGAAGACCAGCTTGCCGCGCCGCCAGTGCAGCGACACGCGGCTCTCGTGGGCCATCGTGAAGGCCTGCTCGGCGTCCGAGGAGACCACCCCCACATAGAGGTCGACGAGGCCGCCATGGCCGTTCGACCAGGCGAGGCGCACGGCGGGCGAACTGCCGCCGTCGATCACCTGCCCGCCGACCGGCACGAGGCCGAGCTCGCGCAGGTCCGGCAGCTCGAGCGGCTGGTCGCGCAGATGGCTGGCGAGCCAGGCGAGCGAGCGCTCGCGGTCGCCGTCCGGGCGCGCCGCCAGGCTCTGGCTGGTGCTGCCACCGAACGGGAACTCGGGTACCGGCAGCTCCGGCTCGTAGACGATCGCGGTGACCGGCTCCGGGGATTGCCGCCAGGCGCCCACGGCACCGAGCCCGGCCACCAGGAGCAGGCTCGCGGCCACGAGCCCGCCCGCCCCGCGCAGCAAGAGCTGCCGCCGCCGCACCCGGCGCACCGTGTCGGCCAGGGCACGCTGGAGCTCGGGCGCGAAGCCCTCGGCGTAGCGATCCAGACCGTCGCGGATCCGGGCCAGGCCGGCGAGCTGCCGGCGATAGGCCTCGACCCGCTCGCGGTCGCCGCCCTCGATCAGGAGATGGGCCAGCACCGCGCCGCGACGGCCGCTCCCGAGGCGCCCGTCGACCAACGCATGCAGCTCGCCCTCGTCGACCGCAGACCGCACCGATGCGGTGCCGCCATGGCTCATTTTACGACCCGAAGCCTCGCCGTCCCACCATGCGTCGTCAGGCGCCGTAGCGCCTCGCGGCCGCGCGACAGGCGCGACATGACCGTTCCGACGGGGACTCCTATCACATTCGCCGCCTCGAGATAGCTCAGACCCTCGAGGCCGACCAGCAAGACCACCTCACGTTGCTCTTTTGGCAACACCTGCAGTGCGGCGACGAGGTCACGCAGCTCGATCCAGTCCTGCTGGCGCGGCGGCGCCAGGAGGTCGGCGATGACGGTCTCGATCGGGACCTCGCTGCGGCGGGCCCGTCGCCGCCGGTGGCCGTCCACGAAGACATTGTGCAGCGTGGTGAAAAGGTAGGCCCGCAAGTCGTTGACACGGCGCCAGGATCTGGCCTGGGCAATGACCCGGACGAGGCACTCCTGGACGAGGTCGTCGGCGTCGTGAGGCTCGCCCACCAGGAGGAGCGCGTAGCGCCTGAGGCCGGAGACGTGGTCGAGGATCTCCTCGTCGACCGGTCGTCGGCGGATCTCGGCTGTGGCCGCGTCACCGTCCGTGAGGTCGGAAGCCGCGCCGTCGGTTGAGGGGTCCCAGGGCAAGACTGGGCCTCCGCGCTGGTTGCGTCTTGTTGCCGAGGGCGCGACCCAACCCGTCGCCGCTCTCGGATTCCGCGAGCACGCGCTGGCCGTCCAACACGACCAGGGACGGTTGAACACAGGCCGGCGCCGGATGCAACCCCGCAAGCCGAACCGGGCCACGGCCGCGGCCCGCACAGAAAAGGCTCCACCGGTCGTTCGGGCCGGTGGAGCCAGTCGTTGGGCGGTGAACATGCGAGCGCCACCTTGCCACCCACGGGCGGACCGATGGCGGGGGACGCTCGCCGCGTCCCGTCCTCGCACCTCCCTAGACGCCCGCCGGCGCCGCTTATTCCCGGTTGGTTCAGAGAGGCTCGGCGCGCACCTGGACGTAGCGTCCCGGGGCCGGCTCGAGCACCTCGAGGGCGCCGTCTCCCGGCCGCCGCGCCGGCACGCGGCGCTCCTCCCCCGGGCGCAGCCAGGCGAGCCAGTGCGGCCACCAGCTGCCCGCCCGGAAGCGGGCGCCGGCCAGCCAGGCCTCCGGGTCCTCGGGCAGCGCCGCCCGGGTCCAAAAGCCGTACTTCCGACCCTCGGGCGGGTTGACCACCCCGGCGATGTGCCCGGATCCGCCGAGCACGAAGCGGACCCGGCCGGACAGGCGGCGGGCGCCCCGGTAGGTCGACCGCCAGGGGGCGATGTGGTCCTCGCGGGTCGACAGGAAGTAGGCGGGCACGTCGATCCGCCCGAGGTCGATCGGGGTGCCGAGCAGCCGCACCGCGCCCGGCTCGACCAGCCGGTTGTCGAGGTAGAGCGCGCGCAGATAGAAGCGGTGCATCATGTGCGGCATGCGGGTGCCGTCGGCGTTCCAGTGCAGGAGGTCGAAGGCCGGCGGCTCGCGGCCGAGCAGGTAGGTCTGGACGAACGGGCCCCAGACCAGGTCGTTGGCCCGCATCAGCGCGAACACCTGCTGCATGTGGCGCGCCTCGAGGTAGCCGAGCCTCGCCATGTGCCGCTCGAGGAGCGCCAGCTGCGGTTCGTCGATGAACACCCCGAGCTCGCCCGGATCGGCGAAGTCGAGCATGGTGGTGAGGAAGGTGGCACGGGCCACCCGGGCCTCGCCGCGCGCCGCCAGCCAGGCGAGCAGACAGGCCGTCAGCGTCCCGCCCAGGCAGTAGCCGAGCACGTCCAGCCGCCGCTCGCCGGTGGCCCGCTCGATCGCCGCGAGCGCCGCGAGCGGCCCCTCGCGCAGATAGTCCTCGAAGCTCTTGTGCGCCAGCTCCGGCCCGGGATTGACCCAGGAGATCACGAACACCGTCAGACCCTGGGCCACGCACCAGCGGATGAAGCTGTTCCGTGGCCGGAGATCGAGGATGTAGTACTTGTTGATCCAGGGCGGCACGACGAGCAGCGGGCGGGCCCGGACGGTCTCGGTGGCGGGCGCGTACTGGATGAGCTGCATCAGCTCGGTCTCGAGGAGCACGGCACCCGGGGTGGCGGCCAGGTCTCGGCCGAGGGTGAAGGCGCCCGGCCGGGTGGGTGCGGGCGGGAGCCGGCCGCGGCCGCGCTCGAGATCCGCGAGCAGCCGCTCGAGCCCGTCGAGCAGGCAGGCACCGCCGCTGCGGGCGGCCTCGTGCAGCACCTCCGGGTTGGTCGCCGGATGGTTGGTCGGGGCGAGCGCCTCGGCCGCGAGCCGCACGTAGAAGGCGGCCCGCGCCCGGGTGCGCGGATCGAGGCCGGGCGCGCCCAGGACCAGCTCGCGCAGCCAGGCCGCGGTCAAAAGGTGCGCCTGCTTGAGGGTGTCGAAGCGGAGGTCCTCCTCCCAGTCGGGGTGGTGGAAGCGCCGGTCGCCCGGCTCCGGGCGCCAGAGCGGCCCCAGCTCCGGCTCCAGCCGCCGACGCAGCTGGTGGGCCCAGAGTGCTGCCAGCTTCGCGTGATAGTCGATCAGCGCCGCGGCCAACCGCTCGGGCTCGGCGAGGAGGGCGCGGGCCAGCTCCTCGAGCGTGGCGGCGACGATGCCCGGATCCGGGATCCGCAGTTCCAGGGCCTCGGCCGACCGCTCCGCGAGCGCCGCGCCGACCCGGCCGCCGCGCTCGGCGAGCCCGGCCAGGCGCTCGGCCAGGACGGACGGGCTCAGCCGCTCGAGCGTCGCCGCCTCGCTCGTCATGCCAGGGCTCCGGATGGCGCGGACCGCCTCATCCTGGGGCGGCGGCGGCGCTCCGGCAACCGAGCCGGGCCGCGCCGTTCGGTCGCCCTAGCCGCGGCCTCAGCGGGCCGGCCCCGGCGGTGGGCAGGCGCCCAGATGGGCGACGATCGCCGCGCGCTCGTCCGGATCGCGGGCGTGATGGCGCGCCAGGAAGGCATCGAGGCTCTCCTGGCCGCGCCGTCGGGCGCAGCTCTGCGCGAGGTCGGGCAGGCCCCGCCCGTGGCAGCCCCCGCAGCGCGAGCGCACGAGGTCCTCGGGGGAGGCCCCGAGCCCGGCGGGCGGTGCCGCCAGGAGCGCCAGGGCCAGGACGGCGGTGCACATCCTCATCGCAGGTGCCCGATCCGGCTCATCGCAGGTGCCCGATCCGGCTCATCGCAGGTGCCCGATCCGGCTCATCGCA
>CAZDFD010000011.1:0-5319 GCA_964504655.1 uncultured Geminicoccaceae bacterium | reverse complement strand
CTCATCGCAGGTGCCCGATCCGGCTCATCGCAGGTGCCCGATCCGGCTCATCGCAGGTGCCCGATCCGGTCGAAGACGCCGTCGACCACGGCGGCCACGAGGTCGGGCTCCTCGCGGTGCGGGACATGGCCCGAGCCCTCGGCGAAGCCGCCCTCGAGGTCGCCGGGCTCGAGATCGACCTCGACCCGGAGGTCGAGCTCGGCCTCGAACACGTCCGGCCGGTGCGCCCCGTGGCGCAGCAAGTGGCGGAGACAGGCGCGGCAGGCGGCCGGCGAGGCACCGACCGGGGCGGCCGCGAAGGGCCGCTGGTGGAAGGTCCGGTACCGGATCTCGGCGATCCGGCGGGGGGCGATCCAGCGCCCGCCCACGCCCGGATGCGGGCGGTCGGGGAACCGGAGGCCGGCCAGCCGCTCGGCCAGCGGCCGCCCGGCAGCGGCACGAGCCGGCTCGCACGGCCGAGCCCGAGGGCGGCGCGGACCGCCGGGTGGCTCATTCGCCGAGCGCCCCGTCCGGGGTCAGCCAGCCGAGCTGCTGGCCACCGTCGAGGGTGATCATCTGCCCGGTCATCGAGCGGGCGCGCAGGATGAAGGCCAGGGCGTCGGCGAGCTCGTCGGGGTCGGTGCCACGCCGCAGCGGCATCTTGGCGCAGAGGGCGGCGAAGTCGGCCTCGGTCGTGCCGGCCGCCGGCAGCGCCGGGCCCGGACCGATGGCGTTGACCCGGATGCGCGGCGCCAGCTCGCGCGCCAGCACCTGGGTCACCCCCCAGAGCCCGAGCCGGCTCGCGGTGTAGGAGAGATAGTTGGGCGTGGGATTGTGGATCCGCTCGTCGAGCATGTTGACGATCAGCCCCTCGGCCGCCTCCGGGAGCTGGCGCACGAACGCCCGGGCGAGGAAGGTCGGCGCCGTCAGGTTGACCGCCATGTGCCGCTGCCAGCCGGTCTCGGTGAGCGTGCCGATGCGGTCGAGCTCGAAGATCGAGGCGTTGTTGACGAGGAGGCCCAGGGGTCCGAGCGCCTCGACCGCGCGCGGCACCAGGGTCTCGACCTGCTCCGGCCGGGCCAGATCGGCCGGGAGCGTCACCGCGCGCCGGCCGAGCGCGCGGATCTCGGCCGCGGTCGCCGCCGCCTCGGTCGCCGAGCCGCCGTAATGGACCGCGAGGTCGAAGCCCAGGCCCGCCAGCCGGAGCGCCAGCGCCCGGCCGATCCGCCGCGCCGCGCCGGTCACGAGCGCCGCCCGCGGCAGCGATCCCTGCGTCATGCCCACCGCGTCCCGAGGCCGGCCGGGCACCGCGCCCCGCCGCCCGCCCGGCATAGGCCGCCGCGACCGGCCGCGGAAGCCGCGGCGCGCGGCGCCGCCGTTGCGGCCGGGCCGGCTTGGCCCTAGGTCTGCGAACCGACCCCGATCGAGCCGCCCATGACCGACCAGCCGCGCGTCGCGCTCTTCGTCACCTGCCTCGTCGACCTGTTCCGGCCGAGCGTCGGGCTGGCGGCGGTCGAGCTGCTCGAGGCCGCCGGCTGCCGGGTCGAGGTGCCGGAGCCGCAGGTCTGCTGCGGCCAGCCGGCCTTCAACTCGGGCGATCGCCGGACCACCGAGGAGCTCGCCCGGCAGACCATCCCGGCGCTCGAGCCCTACGACTACGTGGTGGCACCCTCGGGCTCCTGCGCCGGCATGCTGCGCACCCACCTGCCCGAGCTGTTCGACGCCGACCCGGCCTGGAAGGCGCGCGCCACGGCGCTCGCCGGGCGCTGCCACGAGCTGGTCTCCTTCCTGGTCGACGTCCGCGGCATGACCCGGGCGCCGGGCGGCCTCACCGGGCGCGTCACCTACCACGACAGCTGCTCGGGGCTGCGCGAGATGGGCGTCAAGGCGCAGCCGCGCCGGCTGCTCGCCGGCCTGCCCGGCCTCGAGCTCGTGGAGATGGAGCGGACCGAGGTCTGCTGCGGCTTCGGCGGCACCTTCTGCGTCAAGTATCCCGAGGTGTCGACCCGGATGGTCGAGGACAAGGCGGTGGCCGCCGCCGCCACCGGCGCCGAGCTCCTGCTCGCGGGCGACCTCGGCTGCCTGCTCAACATCGCCGGCCGGCTGTGGCGCACGGGGCGGCCGATCGCCGTGCGGCACGTGGCCGAGGTTTTGGCGGGGCGGCTCGAGGAGCCGCCGATCGGCGCCCCCGCGGTGCCGCAGCCGGCGGGGCGTCGCTGATGGAGCCGCAGAGCCTGGCCTTCCGCGAGCGGGCGACCCGGGCGCTCGCCGATCCGGCGCTGCGGACCGCACTCGGCCGGCTCGAGACCGGCTGGCAGCAGGGGCGCTCCCGGGCGGCGGCGGCCCTGCCCGAGTTCGAGGCCCTGCGCGACGCCGGCGTGGCGATCAAGAACCACGTGCTCGAGCATCTGGACCTCTACCTCGAGGCCTTCGAGCGGCGCTTCGTCGAGGCCGGCGGGGTGCTGCACTGGGCCAGGGACGCCGCCGAGGCGCGGGCGATCGCGCTCGCCGTCTGCCGCGAGGCCGGCGCCCGCACGGTCACCAAGTCGAAGAGCATGATCGCCGAGGAGATCGGCCTCAACCCGTTCCTCGAGGCGAGCGGTCTCACCGTCGTCGAGACCGATCTCGGCGAGTACATCGTCCAGCTCGCGGGCGAGGTGCCGAGCCACCTCGTCGGGCCGGCCGTGCACATGACCCGCGAGCGGATCGCGGCGCTGTTCGCCGAGCACCATGGCGGGCCGCCCAAGCAGGACTCGGCGGCGCTCGTGGCCGAGGCGCGGCGGGTGCTGCGCCAGCGCTACCTCGAGGCCGAGGTCGGCATCACCGGCGCCAACTTCCTCGTGGCCGAGACCGGCTCGATCGTCACGGTGACCAACGAGGGCAACGCCGAGCTGACCCAGGGGCTGCCCAGGGTGCATCTCTGCATCACCAGCCTCGAGAAGCTCGTGCCCACGGTCGAGGACGCCTTCACCCTGCTGCGCCTGCTGGCACGCTCGGCGATCGGCCAGGAGATCTCCGGCTACACCACCTTCCTGACCGGCCCGAGGCGCGCCCACGAGCCCGACGGGCCCGCCGCCATGCACCTGATCCTGCTCGACAACGGCCGCTCGGGCATGGTCGGCGGGCCGTTCCAGGAGATGCTGCGCTGCATCCGCTGCGGCGCCTGCATGAACCACTGCCCGGTCTACCTCGCGGCCGGCGGCCACGCCTATGGCTGGGTCTATGTGGGCCCGATGGGCTCGGTCCTGACCCCGCAGTTCGCCGGCATCGAGCGGACCTGGCCCCTGCCGCACGCCTCGACCTTCTGCGGCCGCTGCGAGGAGGTCTGCCCGGTGCGCATCCCGCTGCCGCGGCTGATGCGGTTCTGGCGCGAGGAGGCGCATCGTCGGGGGCTGCCGCCGCCGGCGGCGCGCTTCGGCCTCGGCGCCTGGGGGTTCCTCGCCCGGCGGCCGACCCTCTACCGCCTCGCGACCCGCCTCGCGGTCGCCGCACTCGGCCTGCTCGGCCGCCGCCGCGGCCGCTTCCGGCGTCTGCCGCTCGCCGCCGGCTGGACCGCCGGCCGCGACCTGCCGGCGCCCTCCGGGCAGACCTTCCGCGCGCTCTGGCGGCAGCGCCGGCGGAGTGCGGCATGAGCGACGAGGCCCGTGCCGCCATCCTGGCCCGGCTGCGCGCCCGCCTGCCGCGCTCGGCCGAGGCGCAGGCCGCCGCCCGGGCGCGGGTGGCCGAGCGCGCCGGCCGGCCGCACCGCGGCCCGATCCCGGCCCGTGCCGCGGTCACGGGCGAGGAGCGGGTGGCGCTCTTCGTGCGCATGGCCGAGGCGGTCGGCAGCGAGGTCCGGCGCCTGCGCGGCCCGGACGGGATCGGCCCGGCGCTGGTCGAGCTGCTGCGCCGCCACAACCTGCCGATGCGGGTGGTGCGCGCCGCCGATCCGCTCCTGGACGCCGCCCGGCTCGAGGCCGAGCCGCTGCTCGAGGTCCGCGTCGGCGTGCCCGGCGAGACCGATGCGGTCGGCCTCGCCGTGGCCATGGCCGGCGTCGCCGAGACCGGCACGCTGCTGCTCGCGTCCGCCGCCGGGCACCCGACGCTCCTGGCCTTTTTGCCCGAGACCAGCGTGGTGGTGCTGCCGACGGATGCGCTCGCCGGCTCCTACGAGGAGGCCTGGGCGGCGCAGCGCGCCCGGCCGGGCTGGCCGCCGCGCTCGGTCAACCTGGTGACCGGTCCGTCGCGCACCGGCGACATCCCGCCCTCGATCGAGCTCGGCGCGCACGGCCCGCGCCGCCTCCTGATCCTGCTCGTCGACGGGGCGCCCGCGGCCGCCCGCTGATGCGCGGCCGCAGCCGCCAGCCGACCGCCCTCGAGCTCGCCCTCTGGCACGGCGCCGTGCGCGACGTGGTGCGCCGGGCCGAGCTGCCGGGGCCGGCACCGGCGATCGCGCCATCGGCGGCCGAGCCGGGTCCGCCGGCGCAGCCGGCCGCGGGCGCCGTCGCCGCCCCGTCCGCGTCCGTCCCGGTCCGGCGCAGGGACCCGGCGCCGCCGCCGACCCCCTCCCCGCTCGACCGGCGGACGCTTCGGCGGCTCGAGCGCGGCCTCTACCCGGCCTCGGCCCGGCTCGACCTGCACGGCATGGACCAGGACGCGGCGCACCGGGCGCTCGCGGGATTCCTGGCGCACGCCCAGGGCCGCGGCCATCGCTGCGTCCTGGTCATCACCGGCCGCGGCGAGCGCAGCGGCGGCGTGCTGCGCCGCTCGGTGCCGCGCTGGCTCCGCGAAGCCCCGACCGCGGCGCGGGTGCTCGGCTGGGCCGAGGCCGGCCGGGCGCACGGCGGCGAGGGCGCCCTCTACGTCCTGCTGCGGAGGGTTCCGGCCCGACCGTCGCCGCCCGGCGCCGCTGCGCTCGCCGACCGCGTGCCGCCCCGGCCGGGGAGCCGGAGCGGTCCGCGTGGGCGCCCCGGCTGAGCCGTCCCCCGACCGTCACCACCCGATGCGGCACCCGGAACGGTCGTGGCCCGCCTCGCGCCGAAGCCACGAGCCGGACATCCCGACCGGGCACCCCCGGCCCGACCCGCACCGCCGCCCCGATGCCGCACGGCACCGGGCGGTACCGGCGAGCCCGCCGAGCGGGGCCCGGCCGAGCCGTCGGCGCTGCGACCCCCCCCGGCGGCCGAGGCCAGGTCGCGCGGGGCCGAAACGAACACGTCCGAGGTGAGTGCGGCCCCGAAGTCGACCCGCGTCACGGTCGCCCGAAGCGGCGCCCGGGGGGATCGCCGCCCGGTGTCGCCACCCGGCGGCAGCGGGACGTGCGGAGCGGACGACCCGTCCGGCCCGACGGCCGCCGCCCCG
>CAZDFD010000010.1:0-73765 GCA_964504655.1 uncultured Geminicoccaceae bacterium | reverse complement strand
CCTCACCACAGCCGCTCGGCGATGGTGTGCTCGTGCTCGAGCTCGCGGGCCATGCGGCCGACCTCCTCGTAGGGCAGGTCGCGGGCGGTCAGCACGCCCACGAGCGCGCCGCCCTCGACCACCGGCAGGCAGCGGAAGCTGCCCTCGTCCATCACCCGGATGGCCTCGCGGATCGGTGCCTCGGCTTCGATCGTCACCGGGTTCACCGTCATCGCCTTCTCGACCGGGAAGCGGGCCGGATCGTGGCCCCCGGCGACCACCCGGTTCACCAGATCGCGCTCGGTGAAGATCCCGACCAGCCGCTCGCCGTCGCACACCAGCACGTGGCCGCAGCGCTTGGCCGCCATTCGGTGGCAGGCCTCGCGCACGGTGTCGCCGGGCGCGCAGCGAACCGTCGCTTCCGACATGATCTCGCGGACGGGGCGAAGGGGCACGGGCCAAGTCCTTCCTGCTCGGGCTGGACCATCGAACATGCACGCCCGCGACGCTGCTGCCAACGCGCCGATCGGGCGCGGGTCAGCCAGCAGGGCCGCGCGCGCGGCGGACCGTTCGTCGCAGCCTCGCCGCCAGCCGGAGGCCCAGATGCCCGGCGATCGCGAGCCCGAGCGCCGCGAGCGCCCAGGCCGCCGCCGCGTCGAGCCCGGCCGGCCGGGTCGCCGCCGGCACGTGATGGTCCTCGAGCAGCCCGGCATTGGTGAAGCCCCCGCGGATCGCCGCGGAGTCGGGCACGAACCGCCAGAGCCCGGCCAGGAGCCGGCTCGCCCGCCGGTGGCACGCCACGCAGCCCCGGGCGTCCTTCCCGGCCAGGAGGTCGTGGGCGATCGGCCGATCGCCGCTCGCATGGCAGTCGACGCAGCGGACCGTTGCGAGGTGCCGGGCCGGGTGCGGGATGCGCGCGTGCGCCCGCACCGGGTCGGGTTCGAGCGGATCGGCGAGCGGGCCCCGGGCCTCGTCCGCGTGGCAGAGCCGGCACGGCGCGTCGTGCTCGGCGCGCAGGATCGCCGGGAGGCGGAGCGTGGCACTCGTCCGCAGGTAGTGGGGGTGGTGGCAGGCCTCGCAGTCCCGCTCGCCGCGGACCTTGCGGAACGCGCCGGCGTGGGCGGTCGTGGCGTGCTCGCGCTCGAGCCGGGGGAAGTCGTACGCCGCGTCCGCGCGAGGCGCGTCCGCCGACTGGTCGCGGGGATGGCAGTCGCGGCAGGCGGCGAACCGACGCTCGGCCGGCGGGCGGTGCGGGAAGCGTTCGAAGCCGCTTCTGTGGCAGGTCGGGCAGGCGAGCTTGCCGTGCACGCCCTCGGCGATCCGGGCGAGCTCGACGGTCACGTCCTTGCGCGCGCCGCTGCGCGGATCGACGACGACCCGGCGCGAGCCGGGCGTGCCGGAATGGCAGCCGACGCAGGGGAGGGGCGGCAGCCGGCGCTCGACCACAGGCGGCTCGGCGGCTCCGGCGGCCCGAGCCGGCACGAGGGCCGCGAGCGCCAGGGCCAGGAGCAGCCGTGCCGCGCCGCGCAGCCGCATCCGGCCCGGCTCGGCCAGGCTCGCCATGTAGAGGTGCGCCAGGAAGACCAGCGTCGCGAGCAGGGCGAGCCCGGCGTGCAGTGCCGCGAGCAGCGCCCGCGGCCAGGGCTCGGCCGCGATCGGGAGACCGAAGGTCCGGGCCAGCAGGAGCAGGCCCGTGCTCGCGAGCCCCGGCAGCACGAGCAGGAGGAGCGGCGCGTAGAGCAGCCGCTGGACCGCGTTCAGCCGGGCGCCGTCGGCACCGCCCGAGCCCGGCCGCTCGCCACGCCAGATGCCGGTCGTGTAGCGCGCGAGCTCCGCCCTCACCGCCCGGACGAGGCCGCGGCGCGGCGGCAGGTAGTCGGCCAGGCGCCGCGTCCGGAGGAGCGCGGCCAGGTGGAGCGGGACGAGGGCCGCGGCGGCGATGCCGAGGAGCTCGTGCACGCCGACCGAGCGGGCATAGCCCCAGAGCTCGAGCGTTCCCCAGTGCAGGTGCCAGCCGGTCGCGGCGAGCGGCACGAAGAGGGCGGCGTGGACGAGATGCCAGAGGCGGATCCAGCCGGGCACGGGCGGTACCGGCACGGTCGCCGCCGGCCCCTCACTCCTCGAGGAAGAAGTCCTCGTCGATCCGCTTGACGTGGAGGGTCTCCGCGATCCGCACGCCGACGTCGTGGCGGATCATGAGCTGCGCCAGCCGATCGCCGTCGATGAGGACGATCCGGTGCGGGAGCCGCTCACAGGTGGCACGCGCATCGGGCGTGAACGAGGAGGTCGTGATGAAGACGCCCTTGCCTGCGTGAGCTTGGCTCAGAGCGCCAGCGAACTCTCGGATCTGCGCGGCCCCAACGAAGTTGCCCGGTCCGTACCGTTTGGCCTGTACGTACACGCGGTCCAGACCCAGAGGATCGATGTCGATCACGCCATCGAGACCGCCGTCCCGGCTACCGCCAATTGCGTCTGCTGCCGCCCCCTCCTCGCCACCATAGCCCATCCTGACCAGCAGCCTGACGACCATTCGCTCGAAGAAGTCGGGCCGAAGGTTTCGGATTCGATCCAGCAGCTCGGCACGGAGCGTGCGCTCAATCTCCGATTGTGCCAGGGCGATCATCTCGTCGGGGGTCGGCCGGACCGTCTCGGGCAAGCTCGTCGGGCGAGGCGGCGGAGTGTGCTCGGCCACCCCTGGAGCGAGACTATGGGAGGGCGCAAAGCGCGGAATCTCGAACATCGGCTCCGGTGCAGCGAGCTGGGCGCGTCCCTTATCGGTGATGCGGTAGACACCGCGCCGCGCTTTCTCGATGAGCTTGCCGCCCCCGAGATAGACCAGCGCCCAATGAATGCGGTTGGCGAACTTGCTCACACCGGAACGCAAGGTCTCGCTTTGCTCTTCGAGGCTCAGCCCGAGCTCGTCGGCGAGTCGGTCGACAATCTCGGTAGTTTGGTGGTCGCGACCGTCAGCGAGGATACGGAGCACCGGCGCCATCAGAGATTGGCCGTCTGGAATGGTCATCGTGCCAACCCTCCACGAACCCCTCTTCTACCGTCCCCTCACCTCGCCCACCAGAAGGTGTCCGGCCGGTAGATGCCGAGCTGGGCGTGCGGCTCCCAGTTCCACACCGCCTCCTCGGGCAGGTTCCGCAGCCCTTTGCGCACCGCCACCGGCTGCAGCACGTTGGCGACCGTGCCGATCGTCCAGCACTCCCTGGCGTAGAGCGCGAGCATCTCGCTCCAGATCGCGGTGCGCTCGGCGGTCCCGGGCGCCACCCGCCACGCCTCGTAGAGCTCGAGCAGGCGCGCCGCCTCGGGCAGGTCCGGCGGCTCGCCCGCCATGCCCTTGGTCTCGCGGTGCTGGCCCCATTTGGGCCATTGCGGCTGGTCGGCCTGGCTCGTCGGCGCGAACTCCCAGGGCGGCATCTCGGGCGTCGGCACGCCGTTCTCGTTGCCGAACCAGATCGTCATCAAGGCGTCGCCCGAGAAGACCCGGTTGCGCAGCACCTCGCGCTCGGACGGCTTGCTGTGGATCTTGAGGCCGAGCTCGAGCCAGGCGTCGCGCGCCAGCTCCAGGAGGTCGACCTGCTCGCTGTCCTCGCCCGCGGTCTCGACCACGAGCTCCATCGGCCGGCCGTCCGGAAGCTTGCGCAGGCCGCCTGCGGTGCGCTCCTTGAGGCCGAGCTCGTCGAGCAGGCGGTTGGCCTCCTTCGGGTCGTGGCCGAGGCAGGCGGCGCCGACCTCCTCGGAGTAGAGCGGGCTGTCCGGCAGGATGGTGTTGTTGGCCGGGGTGGCGAGCCCGAAATAGAGGTACTGGCTGATCGCCTCCCGATCCAGACCGAGCGAGAGGGCGAGACGGAAGCGGCGGTCGCGGAACAGCTTGCGCCAGACGTCGTCCCTGGCGTTGAGGTTCGGATAGAGCGCGATGTGGGAGCCGCGCGCCTCCCGCCACAGGAGCGTCCTCAGGCCACTGCGGGGCTCGCTCTCCTTGAGGAAGGTATAGTCCTTGAAGTACAGGTGCCGGGCCTGGAGATCGGTCTCGCCCGCACCGGTCTTGATCGGGATGAGCTTGCTGTCGACGACCTCGAGGATCAGCTTGTCCAGATAGGGAAGCTGCTGGTCCTTGCCGTCGACCCGGTGGTAGTGCGGGTTGCGGACCGCGATGAACCGCTCGGCCGGCGGCTCGGTGGTGAGCATCCAGGGCTGGAGGGTCGGCAGCTCCGGATTGTCGAACTGGCTCATCCGCTCCTTGCGGCGGAAGAGCTGCGCCCAGTCGCGCGACTTGGAGTCCTTGACGAGCCGCTCGAGTCTGGCCGGGTCGGCGTGCTTGGCGTGGAACTGCGCCAGGTAGTGCTTGGGCGCGTAGATGAACTCGGGGGACGCGGCCGCGCTCAGCGGCAGGAAGAACGGGTTGGGCCTGGACCAAGTGTAGCGGATCTGGAACTCGCCCAGGACCTCGACCGCGGGCGGCTCGCCGTCGACCAGGAGCTGGATGGGCGGGCCCGTGGGGCTGAGCTTGGCGTCGAGCGCCACGTCCTCCCACCAGAAGCGCAGGTCCTCGGTGGTGAAGGGATGGCCGTCCGACCAGCGGTGCCCCTTGCGCAGCCGCAGCGTGAAGATCCGCCCGTCGGTCACCTCGAAGGAGTGGAGCAGGTCCGGGACGAGGGCCAGGTCCTTATCGTAGCCGACCAGCCGGGCATTGCCGTAGACCTGCAGGAGCCGGGTGTCGCGCGCCCGGCCGATCAGCATCCGAAGCTCGCCCCCGGGCCGACCGATCTCCGGGATGTCGGCGAGCACCCGGGGCTCGTCGGGAGGGGCCGCCCGGGCGATCGCTGCGGCCAGCAGGACGGCGAGGCCGGCACCCAGCCGAAGCGGGGCCGGGCAGGACGTCGGGCGGCGCTGGCTCATGCGGCGATCCTCACGAAGTGGCGCTCGTCGACGGCCTCGAGGCGACCGGGCCCGCCGACGAGGCGGTAGGGCTCGGGCCAGGCGGCCGGATCGGAAGCACGCCCGGCCATGAGCTCCGCCAGATCGAGCCGGAAGTCCGGGTCGGGCTCGGGGACGGCGGCCAGGAGGGCGCGGGTGTAGGGGTGGCGGGCGCTTTGGAACAGCTCGGCGGTCGGCGCCAGCTCGACCACGCGGCCGGCGCACATCACCGCGATCCGGTCGGCGATGTACTTCACGACCGCCAGGTTGTGGGAGATGAACAGGTAGGTCAGGCCGAGCGCCTTCTGCAGGTCCTTGAGCAGGTTGAGGACCTGCGCCTGGACCGAGACGTCGAGTGCGGAGACCGGCTCGTCGCAGATCAGGATCTCGGGCTCGAGGGCGAGCGCCCGGGCGATGCCGATGCGCTGGCGCTGGCCGCCCGAGAAACTGTGCGGGTAGCGCCGCTGGTGCTGCGGCTCGAGCCCGACCGCGGCGAGCAGCGCAGCGACCCGCTCGGCCCGCTCCGCCGCCGTTCCGATGCCGTGGATCACGAGCGGCTCGGCCACGATGTCGAACACCGTCATGCGCGGGTTCAAGGAGCCGAACGGGTCCTGGAAGATGTACTGGATCTTGCGCCGGAACGCGGCGAGCGCCGCCTCGTCCAGGGCCAGGACGTCGACCGGGCCGTCGGCGCCGTGGAAGATCGCCCGCCCGCGGTCGGGGACGAGCGCGCGCATGATGATGCGGCTGACCGTGGTCTTGCCGGAGCCGCTCTCGCCGACGATGGCGAGGCTCTCGCCGCGACGGACCGCGAAGCTCACGTCCTCGACCGCGACGATCTCCCGCACGGCGCCCTGCAGCCAGCCACCGCTGCGGGTGAGGAACGCTTTCCTGAGCCCGTCGACCTCGAGCACGACGCCGTCGCTCGGGCCCGTCCGCGCCTCGCGAAGCCCCGTGGTCAAGGTGGCACTGGCGCTGCTCGGGATCCGGCGCAGCGGCACGAGCGGCTGGCCGGCCGGGGTGTGGAGTCGCGGCACGGCGCGCAGGAGGCCCTGCAGGTAGGGGTGCTGCGGGCGCGCCAGCAGGCTGCGCATCGGCCCGCGCTCCATGACCCGGCCGCGATACAGCACGACCATCGAGTCGGCGATGTTGGCGACCACGCCCAGGTCGTGGGTGATGAACAGGATCGCGATCCCGAGCTCGCGCTGCAGGTCGGCCATGAGCTTGAGGATCTGCGCCTGGATGGTGACATCCAGCGCGGTCGTGGGCTCGTCGGCGATCAGGAGCGCCGGCTCGCAGATCAGCGCCATGGCGATCATGGCGCGCTGGCGCAGCCCGCCCGACAGCTCGAACGGGTAGCACCCGTAGGCGTGCTCGGGGTCGGGAAACCCGACCCGCGCCAGCATCCGCACGGTGCGCTCGCGGACCTCCTCCTTGCCCACCGGGCGGTGCAGGGCGAGCGCCTCGCCGACCTGGTCGCCGATCGTGTGCACCGGCGAGAGCGAGCTCATGGGCTCCTGGAAGATGATCGAGATGCGGCCGCCGCGGATCCGCCGGTATTCGGGGGAATCGGGACCGAGTGCCGCGAGGTCGAGCTCGGTCGCCGGCTGGGCCGGATCGCGGAACAGGATCCGGCCGCCGGTGATCGCCGCCCGGCGCGGCAGGATGCCCATGATCGCCTGGCTGATGACGGTCTTGCCGGAGCCCGATTCGCCGACCAGGGCCACGGTCCGGCCGGCCGGGACGTCGAAGCCGACGCCGCGGACCGCCTCGACCGTTCCCTCGTCGGCGCGGAACGCGACGGCGAGATCGCGGACCGCGAGCAGCGCCGTCATGCGGCCCCCCCGAGCAGGCTTGCAGCCGGCATCAAACGGACATTGGGGTGCCCGCGCAAGACCGCGAGCAGCGCCTCGAGGTCGCGCCAGGCGGGCTCGTCCTGGACCCGGTGGTGGGTGACGAGCCCGATCGGGCCGGCCCGGAGCGACAGGCGCGCCAGGAGCCGGGCGGCGATCGCCCCGAGGCCGAGCCAGCGCCCGCCGCCCCGCCAGTCGATCGGGTCGACGTGCACGTCGAGGCGCGCGAGCCCGGCGGGCATCGGGCCGAGATCGCCCTCGTCCCAGACCGAGAGCGCGCGAAAGCCCAGGGCCGGCAGGGATCCGACCACATCGAGGGCGATCCGGTTCCAGGGCGGCACGAGCACCGGGAGCACACGTCCGCCGAAGGCGTCGGCCAGGCGGGCCGCGCCCGCCTGCAGATCCCGGGCGAGCCGGCCGCGGTCGGCGGTCCCGCCGAGCTCGATCCGGCGCTCGCCGGCGGCCGCGTGATCCGCGTGCGCCCAGCCGTGCTGCAGCACGCTCGCCTGCGCCGTGGCGCGGATCGCGGCGGTGGCGGGCGCCTCGAGCCAGGCCGGCACCACGGCGAGCGCCACCGGCGCGTCCTGGGCGCGGGCCAGAGCCAGGAGGCGATCGAGGCGTGGATCGGCGCGTCCGGCGTCGTCGTCGCGCCACCAGAGCAGCGCCGGCGCCGTGCGGCGGTCGAGCGCCTCGACCAGCGTCGCGAGGTCAGCCGGCGCCGGCACCGATCAACCCCAGGAGCAGGTCGGCCGAGCGTCGGGCGCCGTCCAGGCGGATCGCCCCGGGATCCGGCGGCGGGGCGGCCAGGGCGTCCGCGACGGCGCGCGCGAGTGCCCCGGCCGAGAGCCCGCGCTCGGGCAGGACCCTGGCGAGGCCGCGGGCGGCGAGCGCCTCGGCGCGCCGGGTCTGCTCGTCCTCGGCCCCGTCGGCGAACGGCACGAGCAGCATGCGCGTGCCGGCCGCGAGGGTCTCGACCACGGTGTTGTAGCCGGCCTGCGAGACCGACAGGGCGGCGCCGGCGATGAGCTCCCTCAGATCCGGCCGGTGCCGATCGACCCGGAGCCCGGGGCCGGCCGCCGCCTCGAGCGCCCGAACGTCGGGTTCGGCCGCACCCGGTCCGGTGACGATCCGCCAGGGGCGGTCCGGAAGGTGCGCGCGGGCCTCCGCAGCCGTGGCGCACAGCCGCCGGCCGACCGCACCACCCCCCGCCGAGACCAGGATCTCGGAGCGCGGGCCGGTCGCGGCGGTGGCGGTCGGCGGCGCCAGATAGCCCGTGTGGTGGAGCCGGTCGCCCAGCGCCGGTGCCAGGGGAAAGCTCCGCGCGAACGGCAGGAGGGCCGGGTCGCCGTGCACCAGGACCCGCGCGAAGGGTGCGGCGCGCACGAGCATCGCCTCGAGCTTGGCGGGCTGGGCCTTGCTCACGAGCACGTCGCGCACCGAGGCGGCGATCGGGATCCCGGCGGCGACCGCGCGCCGGACCAGGGGACCGATCTCGCGGGCGAAGGCTCCCCGGCCGAACGGGTAGTGCTCGGTCAGGACGAGATCGGGGCGGAACCCCGCCAGCGCAGCCTCGAGCCGGGCGGCGCGGGATCGCCAGAGCGGCTCGTCGACCGCGCGCCCGTCCGCCCCGATCAGGCTCGTGAAGTGGGCGTCGGCGGCCCGGACGGCCGGGAGCTGGAGGAGCTCGACGCCGCGTGCCGGGGCCCAGGGTACGGGTGGCCCGCCCGAGGCGACCAGGACCCGGGCGCCGCGGCCGGCGAGGGCCTCGGCCAGGAGCAGCGCGCGGCGCAGATGACCGGTGCCGAGCAGGTGCTGGACCCAGAGCAGCACCCGCGCGGCGCTCATGCGGCCGGCCCGGTCAGGGGCCAGGGCCGCGGCTCGCGCACCGAGCCGGTCGGCTCGAGCGTGAGCAGGAGGGCCGTGGCCCCCCGGAGGCGGAGCGGCGGGCGCGCGCGCATGTCCCACCCGGTCGCCAGCGCCAGGGCGGCGCGCACGACGCCCTTGTGGGTCAAGAGCAGATGGTCGCCGCCGAGCGCTCCGAGCCGGGCGAGGAAGCCCGCCAGCCGCTCGGCCACGCGGCGCGGGCTCTCACCGCCGGGAGGCTCGAGGTCCAGGCCCCGGGCCTCGAGGGCGGCGAGGCCCATGGGATCGGCGCGGCGCAGATCCTCGAGCCTGCGGCCCTCGAACGCGCCCCAGTCCATCTCGATCAGCTCCGGCGCCACGGTCGACTCGCTCAGGCCGAGGAGACGGGCGGTCTCGACCGCGCGCTCGAGCGGGCTCGTCCAGGCGCGCGCCGCGACCGCCCAGCCCGGGAGCCGCCATCGCCCGACCTCGGCCCGGCCCGCCTCCGAGAGCGGCGGATCGGCCCGTCCCTGCAGCCGACCGGCGGCGTTCCAGGCCGTCGGAGCGTGGCGGACGAGGCAGAGCCGGGTCACTCCGACCGTCCCCGACGGGCGGTCCGGCGGAGGGTCGCGTCGTGCAGCGCGACCTCCAGGCGCCGGGCCGCGACCGGGCGATCGTGACGGGTCAGGACGCGTTCGGCGGCGCCCCGGCCGAGGGCCGCGCGTCGCTCCGGATCATCGAGGAGCGCGGCCACCGTGGCGGCCAGTCGCTCGGCCTCGATCGGCGCCACGAGGACACCGCTCCGGCCGTCGTCGACGATCTCGGGAACCCCGCCCTCCGCCCCGGCCACGACCGGCGTCCCGGCCGCCTGGGCCTCGAGCAGCACCATCCCGTAGGCCTCGCCGATCGCCGGCCAGACCAGGAGATCGCAGGCGGCGTAGATCGGCGGCAGGGCCTCGCCCGGCAGCGTGCCCAGAAGCCGCACCCGCTCGCCCGCGGCGGCCAGGAGGGCCGCCTCGATGCCGGGCCGCGCCGGCCCGTCGCCGACGACGATCAGGCGCCAGGGCCGGTTCCCGAGCCCGGCCAGGGCGCGCGCGAGCAGCTCGAAGGAGCGCTGCTTCACGTCCGCCCGCATCATCCCGACCGCGAGGAGCCAGGGAGCGTCCGGCTCGAGGTGGAGCCGCTCGGCGAGCGCTGCCCGATGCTGCGCGCGGCCGAGGCCCGCGGCGCGGAACGGCGCGGTGTCGAGGAACGGCGGGAAGAGCCTGATCCGGTCCGGCTCGAGCCCGGCGGCGACGAGCCCGGAGCGGTCGCGCTCGGTCATCGCGAGCACGAGGTCGGCGGCAGCGAGCGCCGCGAGGCTGGCGGCATGACCGACCGCCCAGGGACCGTCCGCCTGGCGCGGGCTGACCGAGCCCTCGGCCACGACATAGGGCAGGCCCAGCCCGCGCGCGACCGCGGGCCCCAGATGGTCCGGCGCCTTGTGGTAGCAATGGTAGGTGAGCCACAGATCGGGCCTGGGCAGGCGGCCCGCCTCGACGCGGTGCTGCAGCCGTGCCGCGAGGGCGCCGCCGAGGGCTGCGATGCGCCGCTGGCGCCGCGCGTCGCCATGGCGATCGTAGGTGCGGAAGCGGCCGACCGGCCCGACCGTGTGGCCCAGATCCCCGAGCAGCCCGAGGAACGCTCGCGCCATCGCCCGGTCGCCCGAGGGCACGGCGTGGTCGGGTGGCTTCAGGGGCGCGTGGAAGGCGACGCGCATGCGACGATCGCGGCCGGGGCGGGTGCCCGCGGCGGCTGCGGTGCGCCGAGCCGTGCCGCCAGACGGTCGAGCCCGGCCTGGCTCGCGAAGCCTTCGACCATCCTGGCCCGCGCCGCCGCCCCGAGCCGGCTGCGCTCGCCCGGTGCCCGTGCCAGGTGCGCGAGCGCCGCGGCGAGCGCGGCCGGATCGTCGGGCGACACGAGCAGCCCGTCGGTGCCGTCCCGGACCGCCTCGGGGATCGCCGAGACGGGGGTCGCCACCACCGGCAGCGCCGTCGCCATCGCCTCGAGCAGCACGTTGGGCAGGCCGTCACGGTCGCCGTCGGGGGCGATCCGCGCCGGGAGCGCGAGCATGTCGGCCTGGTGCAGGAGGGCGACCACCCGGCCCTGCGGCTGGCCGCCGTGCCAGGTGATCCGATCGACCAGACCGAGCCGTGCCGCGGCGCGGCGGAGCTCAGGCAGGAGCGGCCCGCCGCCGACCTGGTCGAGCCGCCAGGCGAGCTCGCGGGGCAGGAGCGCCAACGCCTCGATCAGCGTGTCGAGCCCCTTCTTGGGCATGGCCCGGGCGATCGCCAGGATCCGCACCGGATCGGCCGGATCGCTGCCGTCACGCGGCGGGCGCGGCGGCGGCGGCCGGAACAGCTCGGTGTCGACGCCGTGATAGAGGAGGCTCGTGTCCGCCCGGGGGGCGAGTCCCTGCAGATGAACCAGGTTGGAGCGGGTGCAGGTGACCGTGAAGGCGGCGGCCTCGAGCTTCTCGCGCTTCTCCCAGGCGGGCGTGGTCCAGATGTCCTTGGCGTGCGCCGAGATCGAGAAGGGCAGGCCGCGCAGGAGCGCGGCGTAGCGCGCGACCGAAGCGGGCGTGTGCAGGAAGTGGGCGTGCAGGTGGCCGATTCCGGCGGGCAGCTCGGCCGCCAGCACGAGCGCCTGGCCGAGGCGGCGGCCGCGGTTCGGGGTCGGATCGCGCAACAGATCGCGGGCCCAGGTCGCGAGCGCCCGAGCGAACCCGGGCAGCCGGGCGGCCCGGGCCAGCCCGCGCAGCACGCGCAGCGGCTCCTGGTAGAGGTACTCGGGCAGGTAGAGGACCCGCGCCCGCAGGCGGTCGTGGTCGGGGTGGCGCTCCCGGTCGGTCGGGTGGCGCAGGGAGACGAGCAGGAGTGTGAGGCCGCGCGCCTCGAGCGCCACGAGCTCGCGGGCGATGAAGGTCTCCGAGAGCCGCGGCCAGCCTTTGACGAGGACGGCGACCGCGGGTTCAGACGGCGGCGCGGGCAAGGCCGGCACGCCGGGCGGCGCGGGTCCGCCGGGCGGGATCCAGATAGGGCGCCGCCATGTCGGCGATGCGGTCGAGGCCGGTCAGCATCCGCTTGCGGGTCGCCCGGGACGCCACCGGCACGTGCGGCAGCGCGCGCAGCATGTAGGCCATGCGCATCGGCTCGTTGTCGCGGCTGCTCGGCAGCATCCGCACGAGCCCGGCCGCCTGGGCCCGCTCGGCGCGGATCAGCTGCTCGAGCCGCGGCTCGGTGCGCGGCACGACCAGGGCCGGCTTGCCGAAGGAGAGGATCTCGCAGAAGGTGTTGTAGCCGCCCATGGCAACGACGCCGAGCGCGCGCTCGAACAGCGGCTCGACCCGGGCCTCGAAGGTGATCGCGCGCAGCCGGGGGTCGCGCGCGACCCGCTCCTGGAACTGCGCCCGTTCGTCGGCCGGCAGGAACGGGCCGAACAGGATGACCGCCGGGTGCGGCAGCTCGGGGTCGGCCTCGTAGGCGCGGAGCACCCAGTCGATCAGCTCGCCGCCGTCGCCGCCGCCGCCGGTCGTGACCAGGATGAACGGCTCGGGCGGAAGCAGGTAGTCGCTGGCCGGGCCGGCCTCGCCGGGCAGCTCGCGCCGCAGGTATCCGGTGTAGCGCACCTTGTGGGCGAGCGCCCGCAGGCCCGGGATCTCGGCGACCGGGTCGAACAGCTCGGGCAGCCCGTAGACCCAGATCTCGTCGTACAGCCGGTCGAGCTCCGGGAAGACGCCCTTGCGCTCCCATTCCTCGATCAGGCTCTGCGGCTCGTCCATGACGTCCCTGAGCCCGAGCACGCAGCGCACCCCGCGGGCGCGCAGCAGCTCGAGCGCGGGCTTGACCTCGCCCCTGAGCCCGAGCGGCTCCTTGTCGACCAGGAACAGCTGCGGCTCGAAGATCTCGGCCGTGTGCTGGATGATCGAGCTGCGCATCGCCAGCGTGGTCTCGATGTCGACGTGCAGGCTGAGCGAGGTGTACTCGCTGTTCCGGAGCTTGATGACGCCCGGCACGCGCACGAAGTCGACCCGGCTCTTGAAGTCGAAGCTGCCGATGATGGGCGAGCCGGAGAGGATCAGCACCGAGAGCTGGCGCCAGCGCTCGACCAGATCGTGGGCGATCGCCCGGCACCGCCGGAGATGGCCGAGGCCGAAGCTGTCGTGGCTGTAGATCAGCAGGCGGCTGCCCGACATGCCCATGAGGCCTCGCGGCGCGTCCTCCGGGCGGTTTATGGCAGATCGCGCGCGACGCGGGAATGGCGAAGCGGTGACAGGTCGACCGGACCCGCTCACCCGGCCGGGTCGGCGGCCGCCCCGGCGGGCGACTCGGCCGGCGCCTCGAGGGTGTAGCCGAGCGCCGCCAGATCGAGGCCGCTCAGGGCGGCGAGCCGCCGGTTGTCCTCGGCGACGAGCCGGGCGATGTCGGCGCGGACCGTCTCCGGCAGCACGATCCGCGCCGCCGGGCCCGCATGCATCGACATGCGCCGCGCCCAGTTGCGCACGAGCCGGCGCGGCAGCAGGTGGCCGAACCGCCGCCAGAAGTCGAAATAGGCCTGCGACATCGAGGCGTTCTCGCGGCGTCCCTCGAGCAGCCGGGCGAAGGGCGCGGGATCGACGCCGAGCGCCAGGGCGCAGGCGCGCGCGAAGCCGGCCGGCTCGCGGCGCAGCAGCTCGAACGGCACGAGGTGGACCGCCTCGCGCCCGAACAGGCGCACATAGACCTCGACCGTGCGCGCGTAGCGCAGGTCGTCGAGGATCGAGAGATGCGGCTCGCGGCGCTCCCACCAGTACCATTCCTCGAACGGCACGAACGCCTTGCGCTTGATCCGCGTGCGCAGCTTGGTGAGGTACCAGGAGGTGACGAGCTCTTCCTGCCGGCGGATCGTGAAGAGCACGCGGGCGCCGCCGAAGAGCTCGGCCAGGCGCTCGGCGACGAGGCCCTTGTCCTTCGATTCGTAGAGGGCGAAGTTCTCGTAGCTCACCAGCACGAGCCGGTCCGCAGGCGCGGCCTCGGCGGCGGCAGCGAAGAGTGCCGCGACGCGCTCGCGCTCGTAGTGCGTGCTGTCGGCCTGGCAGAGATGGCGGATCGCCCACTCGAGCTCGGCGGTCGGCGCCGGCAGGCCGAGGAAGGCGATCTCCGGATGGTGCGGGAACACGTGCCGCTGCAGCGTCGAGGTCGCGGTCTTGACGAAGCCCGGATGCAGGGCGATCCGCCGCCCGCCGGAGGCGCTCGCCTGGCTCATCCGCGGTAGCCCCAGGAGGGGTCGAGCGTGTCGCGCACGAGGGCGTCCAGGGCCGCTGCCTGGTCCGGCTCGAACTGTCGGCGCCAGCCCCCGACGCTGCCCTCGCGGACCTTGTAGCGGGCGGGATCGCCGTCGTTCGATCCGGCCGGACCCCGAGCCGTGGCCGGACCGAGCCGGTCGGAGGCGAAGAAGCCGCTGCGCTCCTTCTCCCGGAGGCTCTCGAAGCTGGCGAAGGCCACGGCCGCCTCGAGGCGCTCGCGCGGGTGGGCCTCGCCCAGGAACCGGGTGAGCCGGTCGAGCTCAAGGACCGTGTCGGCACGAAGGTCCTCGTAGCGGACGCGGGTCGCCTGCGGCAGGCTCGCGAGCTCGCGTGCCCAGCGATTGTAGAAGCCGATCACGCGCGGCACGCCGAGGCGCGCATCGGTCGCGAAGGCGAACAGGTCGAGCGTGCGCGCCGCCTCGGGTATGCCCTTGCGCTCGAGCTCGGCGGCCGAGGCGCGGTGGCGGACGTGGTGCCAGAACGACACGGCGACGTCGCGCGGGTCGCGGACCAGGACCAGGAGCTTCTGGGCCGGATCCGCCACGAGCTCGCCGGTCTCCGGCGGGAAGCGCGTGTCGCGGGCGAAGTGGACCGCCGGGATCGCGGGTGCGAGCCGCTTCAGATTGTCGCCGCGCACCAGCTCCTCGGCGGGAACGCCGTGCTCGAGATGCCACAGATGCGAGAGCATCACGCGCAGCCAGGTTCGGCCGCTCTTGGTGTGCGAGACCACGAGGAGGTCGGCCGAGCCGAACATGCGGGCGCGCTTGGCGCGCCAGCGCCGCTCCTGGCGCCACGCCTCGAGCCGGGTGAGGAGCGAGGTCATCGGGCGTCGCTGCGGTGGGGACGGGATGCGCGTGGAGCGCCGCCGGGCATCGACGTCTCATCGCGCAGGCGCCGCCGCCTGTCGAGACGCACCGCGGCCACGACGGGCGCGGCCGCGTCGCTGCGACCCTGCGACCCTTTGTAGCCACGGGCGGCATCGCCTATCTGTCCGATCGCGTCCCGCTCCGGGACGACCCCCTCGCGGCTCGGGACGGTTCAGGCATGGGACAGCCAGCGTTCTCGCTCGACAATCTCCGGCTCCGCTACGAGCCGTTCCCGATCGGCCTCGCCAAGCCGATCATGAGCGAGGAGGCCTATCGCGGCCTGCTCGACGCCTATCCGCCGGTCGAGCTCTTCGAGTACATCCCGAAGGTCGGGCACAAGTATTGCCTCTCGGAGAAATACCATGCGAAGCAGTACCAGGAGTGGATCGACAGCCATCAGGTTTGGAAGAATTTCCACGAGTGGATCAAGTCCGACGATTTCGTGTGGGGGGTGTTGGACCACCTCAAGGGCCTGCACATCGACCTGGGGTTCAAGCGCCTGTCGGGGAGCGGCCGGCTCAAGCGCAACCTCAAGAACCTGGTGCGCGGCAAGTGGTGGAAGGCGCCGGCCAAGCTGTCGGCCCGCTTCGAGTTCTCGATGCTGCCGGCCGAGGGCGGCTGCG
Source organism: uncultured Geminicoccaceae bacterium (assembly GCA_964504655.1). Taxonomy (GTDB): domain Bacteria; phylum Pseudomonadota; class Alphaproteobacteria; order Geminicoccales; family Geminicoccaceae; genus JANXAZ01. Next base: position 58,353 of record CAZDFD010000010.1, on the reverse strand, counting down.
TCACCCCGCACACCGACAATCCGGACAAGATCGTCACCATGGTGGTCTCGATGGCCCGCGACGGCGAGTGGGACCCGGCCTATGGCGGCGGCACCGAGGTCAACCGGCACAAGGTGCCGGAGCTCAGCTTCAACCGCATGAACGGCAAGGCCGAGTTCGAGGAGATGGAGCGGCTCGACTGCTTCGAGTTCGAGCCCAATCAGTGCGTGCTGTTCGTCAAGACGTTCAATTCCTGGCACTGCGTTCGGCCGATGCAGGGGCCGAAGGGGGCCATGCGGCGAACCCTCACCATCAACATCGAGACCTCGCACTGAGGCGGTCGGGCGAACGCCTCGGCCCGGGAGCGATCAGGCGGTCGGGCGAAGGCCTCAGCCCGAGAGCGACAGCCAGGGCAGGAGCGCCAGGGCCCGCCGTTGCGCCGCGCGCAGGCGGCGGCGAACGGCGAGCGCGCCCGAGACGGCCGCAACCGGCAGCTTCGCGAGCAGGGCCAAGCTCGCGGGTGCGTGCTCCAGGCGGGCGAGCACGTCGCGCGCCTCGGCGACCGCACCCTCGGCGAGCAGCAGCTGGGCCAGGGCGATCCGCTCGGCCCGCAGGAGCGCCTCGAGCTCGGCTGCGTGCCCGGCCCGCAGCGCTGGATCGGCCGACCAGATCCGCTCGAGGAGGGTGACGCGGACCCGCTGCCGGACGAGCCGGCCCGAGCCGGTCAGGCGGGTCCCCCGATGATCGTGCTGGACCAGCGTTTCGGCCGCCAGATAGGCGGCCGGGCCAGCCGCCAGCATCCGGGCCACCGCCGGGATCTCCTCCGAGGTCGGCAGGTCCGCTGCGCAGCCGAGCTCGGGCCCGACGAGCGCCTTGCGGGCGAGCACGGTGCCGATGTTGACGATGTTCTGGCGCATGGCGGCGGCGCGGAAATCGCCCACGTGCGTCGGCGCGGCCGCGAACCCGCCGGTTGTCGGGGCGAGCGTGCCGAGCGGCCGGGCCAGGGCGACCCGGGCCGCGAAGTCGGTCGGCCCGCCGAGCCAGCCGGCGAGGCCGCCCGGGCTCTCCCTGCCGTCGACGTCGGCCGTGCGGAAATCGGTGAAGCAGCAGACCAAATCGGTCCGGGCCGCGAGCAGGGCCCGTTGCGCCGCGAGCTTGCCCGGCAGCCAGCGATCGTCGGAATCGAGGAAGGCCACGAGCGGCCGCGTGGCGGCGCGCCAGCCGGCGTTGCGGGCCGGCCCGGCGCCGGCGTGCTCGAGCCGCAGATGCCGGAGCCGCCCGCCATAGCCCGCGAGCAGCGCGGCGGTCCCGTCGGTCGACCCGTCGTCGACCACGAGGAGCTCGTCGTCGGCCTCGAGCTGATCCTGCACCGAGGCGATCGCGCGCGGCAGCAGATGCGCGCGGTTCCAGGTCGGCAGGACGACGCTGACCGAGGCGGGTGCTTGTGACCAAGTTCCCATGACCTCGTCATCAAGCCACAGATCGCCCGCTCCATCAAGGCACGATTCCGGGACCAGCCGGCCGTTCGGTCGCCACCGGGGCGAACGCCCGGGACCTCAGCCGTCGAGCTTCGGGACCCACGGCAGCGGGCGCACCTCGATGCCGTCCTCGAGCAGCTCCGCGACCTGCTCGGGCGTGGCCTCGCCGTAGATGTCGCGGGCCTCGGCCTCGCCCAGATGGATCCGGCGGGCCTCCTCGGGGAAGCGCCCGCCGACATGCTCGAACTGCTGCTCGACATGCTCGCGCAGCGCCCGGGCCATCGCGAGGAAGCGTGCGATCGCCTCGGGTGGCGGGCGCTCGGCCGCACCCGAGCGGGTCACGGCGGGCGCCATGATGGCCTTGTCGACCCCGCTGTCGCCGCAGACCGGGCAGGCGAGCCCGCCCGCCGCGCGCTGCTCGTCGAAGGCGGCGTTGCTCTTGAACCAGCCCTCGAACTCGTGACCGGCCGAGCAGGCGAGCGCGAAGCGGATCACGCGACGGCCCCACCGAGCAGCCGGTCGAGCTGGCCCGTCCGGTCGAGTTCGTGGAGATCGTCCGAGCCGCCGACGCCGCGCCCGTCGATGAAGATCTGCGGCACGCTGGTGCGGCCGTCGGCGCGCGCGACCATCTCCGGCCGCCGGCCCGGCTCGGCCCAGACGTCGATCTCCTCGAACGCCACCCCCTTCTGCGCGAGCAACCGCTTGGCCCGCCAGCAATAGGGGCAGAGTGGCGCGGTGTAGATCTCGACCTTGGCCATCGACGGCACGCCCGGCGGCCCGGATTGGTGGCCCGCCCCGCTCATATAGGCAGGGAGGGGGCCTTCACCACCCTCGCCAGCACGAGGACGTCCACGGATGCGGCCCCGGCGGCGCGGAGGACGCGGGCGCAGGCACCCAGGGTCGAGCCGGTGGTCAGCACGTCGTCGACCAGGAGCACCCGCCGACCCGCGATCGTGGGCCTGCAGCGGTCCGGCACGCGGAAGGCCGCGGCCGTGACGTTGGCGCGCCGGCCGGCGGCACCGAGGCCCTGCTGCGAGGCGGTGGCGCGGCTGCGCACCAGCGCCGCCGGCGACCAGGGCCGGCCGGCCAGGCGCGCGAGCCCCGAGGCGAGCAGCCCGGACTGGTTGTAGCCGCGCCGCAGCAGTCGCCAGCGATGCAGGGGCACGGGCAGGATCAGCTCGGCGTCGGCCAGGAGATCCTGGCCCGCCGCCGCCATCCAACGGGCGAAGGTCGCCGCCGCCTCGATCCGCTCGGCATGTTTGAAGCGCAGCACGAGGCCCCGGCTCGCCTCGTCGTAGGCGAGGGCGGCGCGGCCCCGCTCCCAGGGCGGCGGCCGCTCGAGGCAGGCGGCGCAGGCCTGCGGACCCGGCGCGTCGTGCGGCAGCGGCCAGCCGCAGCGCGCGCACCAGGGCTCGTGCAGGAAGCGGAGCGGTGCCCAGCAGGCGGCGCAGAGCTCGCCCTGGCGATCGACCGGCTCGCCGCAGCCGAGGCATCGCGGCGGCAGGACGAAGTCGAGCGCCCGGACCGCGAGGCGGCCCAGGGTGGGGCCGAGCGCGGCGAGCCCGGGACCGGCCGAAACGCGCATGATCGGGCTCCGAGAGGACGGCTGATGCTACGCCAGATTGAATTGGTGGTCACGCATCTCCACGTTCGGGCGTCGCCGGCGCCGTCTCCGCGGCGAGCCAGGCGAGATAATCGGGGTTGCCGCTGGCGATCGGCAGCGCCACCACGCAGGGCACGCTGTAGGAGTGCAGGCTCTTGACCCGGGCGATCAGCGCCTCGACCAGCTCGGCCCGGGTCTTGAGCACCAGCGCCGTCTCGCTGCCGCACTCGATCCGGCCCTGCCAGTGGTAGAGCGAGGTGAGGCCCGGAAGGACGTTGGCGCAGGCGGCGAGGCGCGCCTCGACCACCTCGCGGCCGATGCGCAGGGCCTCCTCGACCGAGGCGCAGGTCACGTAGCACCACCGCAGCTCCATCGGGACGGGCCTCCTCAGGCTGCACGGCCGGCCGCACCGCGCGGGTCGGCCGCCTCGGCGAGCGCGTCGCCCAAGAGGTTGCACGCGGTCACGGTGGCCAGGATCAGAAGGCCCGGCCACAGCGCCAGGAGCGGTGCCTGCCAGAGGGTCTCCTGGGCGTTGGTGAGCATGTTGCCCCAGGACGGCGTCGGCGGCCGGATCCCGAGGCCGAGGAAGCTCAGGACCGATTCGCCGAGGATCACCTGGCCGAGCGCGAGCGTGGTCGCCACGGTGATCGGCGCGGCGAGGCCGGGCAGCACGTGACGCAGCGCCACCCGCAGCGGCGCGGCCCCGAGCGCCCGGGCGGCCCGCACATGCTCGGAGGCGAGGAGCGCCAGGGCGCCGGCGCGCACCAGCCGGGCGGTGGTCGGCCAGCCGAAGGCGGCGACCAGGACCACGATCCGGGCGACGTCGAGGACGGCCCAGGTGGCGAGCTCGCCGGCCACCCCGAGCTCGGTCGGGTCGACCGCGGCGAGGACCACGAGGAGCGGCAGGAGCGGCAGCGCCAGGACGATGTCCGCGGTCCGCATCAAAAGGCCGTCCACGGCACCCCGGGCGAACGCCGCGAGGAGCCCCACGACGGTTCCGGCGAGCGCCGCCAGGAGGGCGCCCAGGACGCCCACGGCGAGCGACACGCGGCCGCCCTCGAGCAGCCGGACGAGCAGGTCGCGGCCGAGCTCGTCGGTGCCGAGCGGCCGGCCGCTGCCCGGCGGCTCGAGGCGATGCAGCAGGTCGATGCCGTCGCCGTCGAGCCCGAGGCCGCGGCCGATCGGCGGGCCGAGCAGCACCGCGAGCGCCAGCGCCGCGAGCAGCAGCCCGGCGGGCCGCGCGAGCGGGGCGCGGGCGAGCCTCACGCGGAGCCTGACCGGGTCGCCCGTCACCGGCTCAGCCGGGCTCGATGCGCGGGTCGAGCCGGGCATGGGCGAGGTCGGCCAGGAGGTTGGAGAGGAGCGTGGCGACCGTGCCGGCCAGCACGGCGACGAGCGCCAGATTGTAGTCGTTGCCCAACACCGCCTCGAGGATCAGCCGGCCCATGCCGGGCCAGGCGAACACGGTCTCGACCACGAGCGCGCCCGACAGGAGGCCGCCGGTCTGGAGCGCCAGGATCGTCACGAGCGCCGGCGTCGCCTGCGGCAGGGCGTGGTGCAGGACGACCCGCAGCGTCGAGGCGCCCTTGGCCCGCGCGGTGCGGATGCAGGGCTCGCGCAGCGCCTCGAGCAGGCCGGCGCGCACGAAGCGCAGGAGCGGGCCGAGGCCGAGGAGGGTGAGCGTGGCCACCGGCAGGGCCAGATGGCGGGCCCAATCGGCGGGGCCGGCGGCCGGATCGGCCGGCTCGCCGCCCGCCGGCAGCCAGCCGAGCAGCACCGCGAAGACCACGATCAGGATCAGCGCCAGCCAGAAGGAGGGTACCGAGAAGGCGAGGAACGCGAAGAGGTTGATCGCGCGGTCCAGGCGCGAGCCGGGGCGAAGCGCGGCGATCGCGCCGAGCAGGACCGCGAGCGGCAGGGCGATCGCCAGGCTGGTGCCGACGAGTGCCAGCGTGGCGAGCAGGCGCGGCAGGAGGATCTCCGCCACCGGCAGGGCGTAGAGGCGGGAATAGCCGAGCTCGCCCGAGCAGGCCGCGCCGAGCCAGGCGAGGAACCGGTCGAGGAGGGGGCGATCGAGCCCGTGCAGCGCCCGCAGGCGCGCCACGTCGGCCGAAGTGAGGCGCGGATCGGCCGCCAGCATCAGATCGATCGGATCGCCGGGCATGAGGTCGATCAGCGCGAACAGGAGGAACGCCACGACCAGGATCGAGGTCGCCGTCTCGAGGCCGCGTCGCAAAAGATACGCCCCCACGCCCGCTCCCCGTCGCCTGCGGTCGCTCGCCGTCACGGCCGACGGCGTTCCGGTGCGCCCGCGGCGCTGCTATGGCTGCCACCGGCCCCGCCGCGCGGTGCGGACCGAGGCTAGCGCAGACGCATCGGGCGGAGGAGGGTCGGAGGTGGCGCGCGGCGCGCTCGAGCGGGCCCCGCTCGTGGTGGCCGCCGGTGCCCTGGCGGTGCTGGTGGCGCAGGGCACCGGCCGGTTCATCCTGACGCCGCTCCTGCCGTCGATGCAGGCCGAGCTCGGCCTCGACGACACCGAGGCCGGGCTCCTGGGCTCGCTCAACTTCGCGGGCTATCTGGCCGGCGCCGTGCTCGTGACGGTGGTCCCGCGGCTCGGCGTCGACCGCCTGATCCCGGCCGGGCTGGCGCTCGTCAGCCTGGGTGCTCTGGCGATGCCGCTCCTGCCGTCCTGGCCGGTCTGGCTCGTGGCGCGGCTCGTGGCCGGCGTGGGCGGAGCCTTCCTGTTCCTGGGTGGGGTGGCGGCCACCGCCGGCAGGCTCGCCCGCATCGGCCGGCCGCAGGCGATGGGGGGCGTGCTCGCCGGTGTCGGGGTCGGCATCGCGCTCGGCGGCCTGATCGCCCTCCTGACGCGGCCGAGCTGGCGGGCGGGCTGGCTCGCCATGGCGGCGATCGGCCTCCTCGGCGCCCCCATCCTCGTGGCGCTCGCCAAGGGCGGTGCGGGCCAGGGGACGACGGCCTCGAGGCTCCGCCCGGGACCCGCCCTCCTGCGGCTCGCCTGGGCCTACGGCCTCGCCGGCTTCGGCTTCGGGGCCGGCGCCACCTTCTTCGTGCGGGTCCTGGCCGAGCGCGACGCCGATCTGGCGGTGCTCGCCTGGATCCTGGCCGGGCTGGTCGGCGCCCCCTCGGCCCCGGTCTGGGTCGCGGCCGGCCGGCGGATCGGCCGGATCCGGGCCCTGGTCGGCGCGATCCTCCTGCTCGCGCTCGGAACGGCACTCTGCGGGCTGGCGGCGGCACCGCTGGCGGCGCTGCCGGCGGGGCTCCTGCTCGGTGGCACCTTCATGGGCATCACCGCCCTCGCTCTCGAGGAGGCCCAGGCGACCACGCCCGAGGCGCGCGCGCCGGCCGCGGCCTTCGTGACCGGGACCTTCGGGATCGGCCAGGTGCTGGGGCCGCTCCTGTCGGGGGTGCTCCTGGACACCCTGGGGCCGTTCCCGGCGCTGCTCGCCCCGGCCGCACTGGCCGCGGCGGGCATGCTGTTCCTCCTCCCCGACCTGCGCCGGGCCGGCTGATCAGGGTGCCGCCCGCCACTGCTCGACCCAGAGGGTGGTCGGCGCCAGATGCCCGGTCGGCTCGATCCCCTGGAGCCAGCGCGGCCAGACATGCGCGTCGGCGCGGAAGAAGAGCGGGAGGGCCGGCAGGGCCTCCGCGTAGAGGCGCTGCAGCTCGGCCCACAGCTCGCGCCGGCGCGCCTCGTCGAGCTCGAGCTCGATCGCGTCCAGGAGGGCGTCGACCCGCGGGTCGGCGAAGCCCGTGTAGTTCTGCCCGGCCCAGCCGTTGGCGGCGCTCGGGATCTCCTCGGAGTGCAGGATCGAGCGCGGCACGTTCTCCGGGCTCGAGATCCAGGCGAACAGCGCCATGCCGGTGAACCGCCGCCGCGACAGTGTCTCCCCGAACAGCACCCGCGGCGGCTCGTTGCGGACGACCGTGTCGACGCCGACCTGCCGCCACATGCCCTGGAGGACCTGCTGGACCAGCTCGCGCGAGCGGTTGCCGGCGGTGGTCTGGAAGTCGAGCCGGAGCGGCTCGCCGCGCCCGTTGCGGCGGATCCCGCCGGGCCCCGGCCGCCAGCCCGCCTCCTCGAGCAGGGCACGGGCGCGGGCCGGGTCGTGGGGCCAGACCGGCAGGTCGGGTGCCAGCATCCGGTCGAGCGGGCTCATGAACGCGTGCGCCACCGGCTGCCGCCCCTCGAACAGCTGGCGGGTCAGGAGCTCGCGGTCGAGGGCCAGAAGCAGCGCCTGGCGGACCCGCACATCGGCCAGGATCGGGTTGTCGAGCCGGAGATCGATGTGCTCGAACACGAGACCCGGCTGATAGTGCACCTGGAAGCGGCCGCCGTGCCGGCGCTCGAAGGCCAGCGCCTGGTCGAGGGCGAGGCCGAGCGAGCCCTCGATCATGTCGATCTCGCCGGAGAGTAGGTTGGCCTCGAGGGCCGCGGTGTTCTCGATCGCGCGGATCGTGATCCGCTCGAAGGCCGGCTGCGGGCCGCGCCAGTGCGGATTGCGCGCGAGCTCGATGCGCGCCCCCGGGGCGACGCCCGCGATCCGGTAGGGACCCATCGCCAGGCCCGGGTCGGTCGGCGCCGTGTCGAACAGCGTGCGGTTGCGGTAGGTCGCGGGATCGGCCGCGAAGACCGCCCGCTCGCGGTGCGCCGGCAGGAGCCGCAGGTCGTCGAGTGCGTTGTAGTCGAAGGTGATTCGGTCGAGGTGCAGCACGAAGCGGCGCGCGTCGAGCGCCTCGGCGCGCAGGATGCGGCGGTAGAGCTCGGCGTTGGTGACGCCCGAGAGCGGATGGCGGCCGACCTCGAGGGCGAACAGGAGATCCTCGGTCGTGACCGGTGTCCCGTCGCCCCAGACGAGGCCCTGGCGCAGCGCATAGGTGAGCGCCACGCCCGGGCGGCCGTCGGCGGTGGTCTCGCGCACCGCGAGGCCGTTCTCGAAGGTCGGCAGCTCCTCGCAGAGCATGCACACGAGCCGCCAGGCGGCGTCGCGGGTGGTGAGCGGCCGCAGCGTCAGGCCCAGGACGTAGCTCTTGGCCGCCATCGAATCGATGCTCGGATGCAGGGTCGAGGGGAACTGGGTGACCCCGATCACGAGGTCGCGTGCCAGGGCGCCGCCGGCGAGCAGCGCGAGCAGGACCCCGGCGAGCGCATGCCGAAGGATCAAGGTAGCCTCCCTCCACGGTCCGGTCGGCGGTGCCGTCGCCGCCTGGACACGCCCACCCCCGCCGCCTAGCCTCCGCGCCGCAGTCGCCGGGAGAAGAGCGCGTGCGCGAGAATACACTCAAGGTGAAGTGGAAGCAGGGCGTGGCCACCGTCAACGGCTGGTGCGCCATCCCCAACAGCTTCGCGGCCGAGCTCATGGCCCAGTGCGGCTGGGACAGCCTGACCATCGACCTGCAGCACGGCTTGGTCGACTACCAGGCCGCGGTCGGCATGCTGCAGGCGATCGGCACGACCGCCACGGTGCCGCTCGCGCGCGTGCCCTGGCGCGAGGCCGGCATCGTCATGAAGCTCCTCGATGCCGGGGCGATGGGCATCATCTGCCCGATGGTCAACAATCGCGCCCAGGCCGAGGAGTTCGTCTCGTTCTGCCGCTACGCGCCCAAGGGCCAGCGCAGCTTCGGGCCGACCCGAGCGGTGATCGCGCACGGCGCCGACTACGGCGCCAAGGCCAACGACCAGATCCTGGCACTCGCCATGATCGAGACCGTCGAGGCGCTCGAGAACCTCGATGCGATCCTCGCCACCCCGGGTCTCGATGGTGTCTACATCGGACCCGCCGACCTCGCCCTCTCGATGGGCCACACACCGATGCTCGATCCGACCGAGCCGGCGGTCGTCAAGGAGGTCGAGCGGATCATCCGGGCGACCCGCGAGGCCGGGCTCTGGGCCGGCATGCACTGCGGCGCGCCGGCCTACGCCAAGACCATGATCGCCAAGGGCCTCAACTACGCGACGCTCTTGTCGGATGCGCGCATCCTGACGATGAAGGCGGTCGAGCTGGTCAAGGAGATGGGCGCCAAGGTCGAGGGGCCGAAGAGCTCGACCTACTGAGCCGAGCGGTGGCCCGCGTCCTGGTCGTCGGGCAGGTGCACGAGGCCGGGCTCGCGCGGCTGCGCGCCCGGCCCGGCCTCGAAACGGTGGCGCTCGACGAGCGGGACGCGGCCGAGTTGCCGCAGGCGCTCGCCGGTGTGGAGGCCGTGATCGTCCGCACCGCCGCCCTGCCCGGCCCGGCCATCGCCGCCGCCCCGCGGCTGCGGGTGATCGCCAAGCACGGCGTCGGCTACGACAACATCGACGTCGCGGCCGCCACCGCGCGGCGGATCCCGGTCACCGTGACCGCCACGGCCAACGCCGTGTCGGTCGCCGAGCACGCCTTCGCGCAGATGCTCCAGCTCGCCAAGCTGGGCGCCGAGATGGACGCCGCCGTCCGGGCCGGCGACTGGGCGGCGCGGACCCGGCTCGTGCCGGTCGAGCTCGCCGGCCGGACGCTGCTCGTGGTGGGGCTCGGGCGGATCGGCTCGCGCGTCGCGCGGCGGGCGCTCGCCTTCGAGATGCGGGTGCTCGTGGTCGACCCGTTCCTTTCCGCCGAGCGGATCCGCTCCCTGGGCTGCGAGCCCGCGGCCTCGCTCGAGGCGGCGCTGCCCGAGGCCGACATCGTGACGCTCCACTGCCCGCTCGGGCCGCGGACCCGGGGCATGTTGGGCGCAGCCGAGCTGGCGCGACTGCCTGCGCACGCCTTCCTCGTCAACACCGCCCGCGGCGGCCTGGTCGACGAGGCCGCGCTCGTGGCGGCGCTGTGCGCCGGCCGGCTGGCCGGCGCGGCCCTCGACGTCATGGCGCACGAGCCGCCGGCCGCGGACGATCCGCTCCTGTCCGCCCCGCGCCTGCTCCTGTCGCCGCACGTCGCCGGGGTGACCCGGGAATCGGCCCTGCGCATGGCGCTCGAGGCGGCCGACAACGTCCTGGCCGGTCTCGACGGCCGTCTCGATCCGGCGGTGGTGGTCAACCCGGAGGTCCTGCGATGAGTCGTCCGCTCACGATCGGGCTGATCGGTGCGGGCTTCATGGGGCGCAGCCACGCGCTCGCCTGGCGGACCGCACCGGCGGTCTTCGACCTGGCGTTCGTGCCCGAGGTGGCGATCCTGGCCGATCGCACCCCGGAGCTCGCGCAGCAGGCGGCGCGCCAGCTCGGGATCGCACGCGCCACCGGCGACTGGCGGGACGTGGTCCGCGACCCCGAGATCGATCTGGTCGACATCACCACGCCCAACGCGCTGCACAAGGAGATGGCGCTCGCGGCGATCGAGGCGGGCAAGGCCGTCTACTGCGAGAAGCCGCTGGCGCCGACGGCGAGCGACGCGCGCGACATGGCCGAGGCCGCCGAGCTCGCCAAGGTCCCGACCTTCGTGGGGTTCAACTATCTGCGCAACCCGATGACCCGGCTGGCCCGCGAGCTCGTCGCCGCGGGCGAGATCGGCGAGGTGTGGAACTTCCGCGGCATCCACGCCGAGGACTACATGGCCGATCCGGGCGTGCCCTGGTCCTGGCGGCTCGATCCGGACGGCGGTGCCGGGGCCATCGCCGATCTGGGCTCGCACATCATCGCCATGGCCCGCTACGTGGTCGGGCCGATCGAGGAGCTCGTGGCCGACCTCGACACGGTGATCACCGAGCGCGCCATCACCCGGGGCGGCGCACCCTCCCGCCCGGTCGAGGTCGACGACCAGGCGCGCGCCCTCCTGCGCTTCGCCAACGGCGCCACCGGCACGCTCGAGGCCTCCTGGATCGCCACCGGCCGCAAGATGTACCTGGCCTTCGAGCTGACCGGCTCCAAGGGCTCGATCCTCCTCAACATGGAGCGGATGAACGAGCTACGGCTCTACCTCAAGGGCCAGCCCGCCGGCCGCGCCGGCTATGTCGAGATCCCGGCCGGGCCCGAGCACGCCGACTACGCGGCCTTCTGCCCGGCGGCCGGCCACCAGCTCGGCTTCAACGAGATCAAGGCCATCGAGGTCAAGGACATCGCCCTCGCGATGGCCGACGGGCCGGCCTTCCGGCCCGACTTCCGCGAGGCCTACGAGGTCCAGCGCGTCGTCGACGCGGTGCTGGTCGCGGCCCGCGAGCGGCGCTGGGTGTCGGTCGAGGAGGTCGGCTGAGGCGGCCGCGCGGAGCCCCGGGATGGAAGAGGGTCGGTTCTTCTCGCTGGTGCTCGGCCTCGCGGTGCTGTTCTGGCTGCTCTCCGGGGTCGAGGCGATCGATCCCCGGCTGCGGCGCTGGGCCCTGCCGGCGGCCTACGGGACGCTCGGCGTCGGCATCGCCTACGCGCTCGTCAAGAGCGCCGTCTGGATCGTCGGCTGACCGCTCAGGGGGTGACCGCCACCCCGAACAGCCAGGGGTGCAGCCAGATCAGGGCGACGTAGAGGGCCAGCGCGCCGGCCAGCCGGGGCAGCCCGATCTCGGCCGGCACGAGCCTCTGGCGGCGCTCGAGGATCGCCTGGAACGGGACGTTCGAGGTGCGCTGCAGGAGCACGCCCCAGCCGGGCGGGCGCTGCTCGGTCCGCCGCGCGTCGAGGAGGACCGAGCCGGCCAGCGCCAGCACCGCGAAGGCGCCGAAGAACAGGAGCGAGGCGAGGTCGCCGTTGGCCAGGATGTGGACGACCGCCCAGAGGGCGACCGCCCACATCATGGGATGCCGGGTGACGCGGATGATGCCGCGCGCCGGCTCGGCGGAATCGGGATCGGGCGCCTGGCCGAGCGCGGTCGGGTTGCGCTGGCTCAAGGCGCAGACCAGCAGCAGGAAGGCGATCGGCATCACCAGCAGCGGCAGGTGGCGGAGCCCCGGGCCCGGCACCCAGAGCGGCCGGACCGGGGCGGCGCTCCAGGCGTGCACGAGCCAAGCGATGGCGACCACCGAGATGAGCGAGTAGAGGATCCGGTAGGCCGCCTCGCCGATCGTCGCCACGAGCTGCGGGCGGAGCTGGGTGCTCGGGATGCCGAGGTGGGTGCCGACCAGGAACAGCGCCGCGATCAGGAGATTGCTCATCCTCTCCCCCTCGGGGCCCGGCGGTCCGACCGGCCGCGCACCGCGTATAAGATTTGCGCCGGGTGGCGGGCTTTCCAGGCCCGCTCCCGAACTCCGTCAACCTGCCGGGAGGCTCGTGCCGTGCGCCTGTTGCTCGCCGTCCTTGGCCTGGTGCTGCTCGGGCCGGCAGCATCCGGGGCCGCCTCGGAACGCGGCGCCTTCGCCTTCGCCTTCACCTCGATCGAGGGCGAGCCCTTGCCGCTCGAGCGGTTCGCCGGCCGGCCGCTCCTGGTCGTCAACACCGCCTCGCTCTGCGGCTTCACCTACCAGTACGCCGCCCTGCAGCGGCTCTGGGAGCGCTACCGCGACCGCGGGCTCGTCGTGCTCGGGGTGCCCTCCAACGACTTCGGCGGCCAGGAGCCCGGCTCGAGCCAGCAGATCAAGACCTTCTGCGAGACCAACTTCGACCTCGACTTCCCGCTGACCGAGAAGGTCCAGGTGCGCGGGCCGGGATCGCACCCCTTGTTCGTCTGGCTGCGCCAGGAGCTCGGCGAACGCGCCGGGCCGCGCTGGAACTTCCACAAGTACCTGATCGGTCCGGACGGCTCGGCACTGGCCGCCTGGCCCTCGGGCGTCGAGCCCGGATCACCGGAGATCGCGGCCGCGGTCGAGCGGGCGCTCGCGGGCCGCGGCTGAGCGGGCGACCCCGCTGGCCGGCGGCGCCGCAGCGCTGTGGTCGGCCCGGCTCCGCCAGGGCTCGGGCCTGCTGCTCGTGGGCTTCGCCGCCAGCCATCTGGCCAACCATGCGCTCGGGCTGCATTCGCTCGACCTCATGGAGGCCGGCCGATCGCTGTTCCTCGCCGTTTGGCGGGCGCCCGGCCTCGAGTGGGCGGTGCTGGCGGCGCTGATCCTGCATCCCCTGCTCGGCCTCGCCCGGCTCTGGCAGCGCCGCACGCTCGACATGCCGCCGATCGAGCTCGTGCAGCTCGCGCTCGGTCTCCTGATCCCGACCCTGCTCACGCTGCACCTGCTCGGCACCGGGGTCGCCCACCGCCTGCTCGGGATCGAGGACAGCTACGCCTTCCTGCTCGGCCTGATCTGGCCCGACGGGATGGCCCGGCAGAGCCTGCTCCTGCTGCTGGTCTGGCTGCACGGCTGCATCGGCCTGCACCTCTGGCTGCGCCTCCGCCCGGCCTATCCGCGCTGGCTGCCGGGGCTGGCGGCGCTCGCCGCACTGTTGCCGACGCTCGCCGCCCTCGGCACCGTGGCCGCCGGACGCGAACTCGCCGCGCTCCGGGCGGTCGATCCCTCGGCCGGCGGCCGGCTCGTCCCGCTCGCGGACCAGCCCTGGTCGCAGACGCGGGCATTTCTCGTGGGCCCGCTCGAAGGCTGGATCGTGGCCGGCTGGCTCGGCCTCGCCGCGGCCGTGCTCCTCGGCCGGCTCGTGCGCGCCGCGCTCGCCCGGCGCGGGCGGATCGCCATCACCTGGGACGGTGGGCGGGCGGCGCGGGTTCCGCCCGGGCTCACGCTGCTCGAGGCGAGCCGCGTGGCGGGCGTGCCGCACGCCTCGGTGTGCGGCGGGCGCGGCCGCTGCTCGACCTGCCGGGTGCGGGTGGTGGCCGGGCTCGACGCGCTTCCGCCCGCCGCGGCGATCGAGGCGCGCCTCCTCGAGCGGATCGGCGCCCCGGCCGAGGTGCGCCTCGCCTGCCAGATCCGACCGCGCGCGCCGCTCGCGGTGGTCCGCCTGGTGCCGCCGGCGGCCGCCGCCGCGGCGGTGCGGCGGCCGATGGATCCCGATCAGGGGCGGGAGCGCGAGATCGCCGTGCTGTTCGCCGATCTCCGGGGCTTCACCCGCCTGGCCGAGCGCCGCCTGCCCTATGACGTGGTGTTCGTCCTCAACCGCTTCGTGGCGGTCGCCGGGGCGGCCATCGAGCGCGCCGGCGGCCGGGTCGACAAGGTGATGGGCGACGGGATCATGGCGCTGTTCGGCCTCGACGACGGGCCCGAGGAAGCGGCCCGCCGGGCCCTCGACGCCGCCCGCGGCATCGGCCGCGGGCTCGCCGGCCTGAACGCCGAACTCGCCAGCGAGCTCGGCGCGCCGCTGCGCATCGGCATCGGCCTGCACGCGGGGCCGGCCATCGTCGGCGAGCTCGGCTACGGCCGCAGCGCTCACCTGACGGCGATCGGCGACACCGTCAACGTGGCGAGCCGGCTCGAATCGCTCACCAAGGACCTGGGCGTCGAGCTGGTCGTCTCGGAGGACCTGCTCGCCCGCGCCGGCTGCCCGCTCGAGGCGGCCGAACGCCGCTTGGTCGAGCTGCGCGGCCGCGCCGAGGGGCTGGCCGTCCGCCTCGTGCCGGAGGCGGCCGGTCTGCCCGAGCCCGAACGCCGTCCCTCGGCGGACGGCGCTCGGCGCGGCCGCGCCCGGTTCGGGTCGGGGCGCTCCGCCTAGCCCCGGCTGGCCGGCTCCTCCTGGGCGAGCCACTTCCAGGCGACGCCCGCACCCATGGCGCCCATGATGGGCACGAACCAGAAGAACGGCAGCTGGATCAGGTAGGGCCAGCCGGCGAACAGCGCCTGGCCGGTGCTGCGGGCCGGATTGACCGAGGTGTTGGTGACCGGGATGCTCACCAGATGGATCAGCGTCAGGCCGAGGCCGATCGCGATCGGCGCGAATCCGGCCGGCGCCTTGGGGCTGGTGGCGCCCAGGATGATGATCAGGAACATGAAGGTCATGACGAGCTCGATCACGAGCCCGGCCAGGGCGCCGTACTTGCCCGGCGACAGCTCGCCGAAACCGTTCGCGGCGAAGCCCCCGAGCGACGCGTCCGGCTTGCCCGAGGCGACGATGAACAGGAGGAAGGCCGCGATGACCGCCCCCACCACCTGGGCCACCACGTAGCCGAGCGCCTTGCTCTGCTCGAAGCGGCCGGCGACCACGAGGCCCGCGGTCACGGCCGGGTTGAGATGGCAGCCCGAGATCGGTCCGATCGCGTAGGCCATGGTCAAGACGGTCAGCCCGAAGGCGAGCGAGACGCCGACGAGGCCGATCCCCACCTCGGGGAAGGCGGCGGCGAGGACGGCGCTGCCGCAGCCGCCGAACACCAGCCACGCCGTGCCCAGGCACTCGGCGACGAGCGCCCTGTTCGCGAGATCCATGGTGCTGTCTCCCTGATGATCACCGGACGACCCGCGGGCCTCCCCGTCCCCGAGCGGCCGCCGGTCGTCTCTCCCACCGATCCGGCCAGCTTGACAATCGGGAACCCGCCCGCCGACGCTCCTTTATCGCACGGGAGACGGCAGGGACGTGACGACGGCCGCGGCGCTCGAGGTCGAGGGCATCCACAAGTCGTTCGGCCGGGTCGAGGTCCTCAAGGGCATCTCGCTCACCGCCCGGCAGGGCGACGTGATCGCGCTCCTGGGCGCCTCGGGGTCGGGCAAGAGCACCTTCCTGCGCTGCATCAACCTGCTCGAGCTGCCGGACGCCGGGCGGATCGCGGTCACCGGCGAGGAGATCCGGCTGCGGCCGCGGGCCGGCGGCGGCCTGGTCCCGGTCGATCCGCGCCAGGTCGAGCGGACGCGCGCCCGGCTCGGCATGGTCTTCCAGCAGTTCAATCTCTGGGCGCACATGACGGTGCTCCAGAACGTCGTCGAGGCGCCGGTGCACGTGCTCGGCCTGCCGCGCCGGGCGGCGCTCGAGCGGGCCGAGGCGCTGCTCGCCAAGGTCGGCATCTGGGACCGCCGCGACTACTACCCGGCGCATCTCTCGGGCGGCCAGCAGCAGCGCGCGGCGATCGCCCGGGCGCTCGCCATGGAGCCCGCCGTCCTGCTGTTCGACGAACCGACCTCGGCGCTCGACCCCGAGCTCGTCGGCGAGGTCTTGAAGGTGATGCGCGACCTCGCGCTCGAGGGCCGCACCATGCTGGTCGTGACCCACGAGGTGGGCTTCGCCGGCGAGGTGGCGAGCGAGGTCGTGTTCCTGCACCAGGGACGGATCGAGGAGCAGGGCCCGCCGGGCGCGGTCCTGGGCGGGCCGCGCTCGGAGCGGCTGCGCCAGTTCCTCGCCGGGCACAACGCCCGCGCCCGAGGTGCTGCCGGCCTTGACGCGGCCGGCTGATCTGGCAGACGAGCCTCGACCCGATCACCCGGAGCTGCCGAGATGGCCCGCTGGCCCAGGATCGCGGCCCTGCTCGCGCTGCTGCTGGCCGCGCCCGCGGCCGATGCGGCCGCGGCCGGCGCCAACGGCACCACCGCGGCGCCGCCCAAGGCGGCGCCGGCCAAGCCGCGCACGGCGGCGACCAAGGAGGCGGCGGTCCAGCCCGCCGCGCCGGCACCCGGGGCGCCCCGGCTGCGGCTCGCCGTCGAGGGCTCCTATCCACCCTTCAGCGAGCTCGACGCCAAGGGTCGGCTCAAGGGCTTCGACGTCGACATCGCGAACGCGCTCTGCGCCGAGCTCGCGGTCCGCTGCGAGCTGGTGCAGCGCCCCTGGGCGGTCCTCCAGGACGCGGTGATCGGCCTCGAGCCCCGGCTCTGGAGCGAGGTCGACGCGATCGTGGCCTCGGTCTCGATCACCGAGACGCGCCGCCAGACCGCCGACTTCACCCGCCGCTACTACCAGGTCCCGGCCCGCTTCCTGCGCCGCAAGGGCAGCCCGGTCGAGCCCGTGGCCGGCCGCCTCAAGGGCCGGCGCATCGCGGTCCAGGCCTCGACCACCCACGACCAGTTCGTCACCGCGACCTTCGCGGGCGAGGCCGAGGTGGTGCGCTTCGAGACCCTGCCCCTGGCGGTGGCGGCGCTCGCCGAGGGCCGCGTCGATCTGGTCATGGGCGACGCCCTGGCGCTCGACAAGGGCGCCCTCAAGACCCAGCAGGGCGCCGGCCTCGAGCTGTGCGGGCCGAGCTACACCGATCCGCGCTGGTTCGGCTACGGTGCCGGGATCGTCGTCCGCAAGGGCAACCGCGAGCTGGTCGAGCGGCTGGATGCGGCGCTCGACGCGCTGCGCGCCAAGGGCGAGCACGCCCGGATCGCCAAGGCCTATTTCGGCTTCGACATCGACCCCCGCTGAGGAAGCCTCCTGCCGACTTGACGGCCGCGGCCCGGCTCGGCTCTCTCGGACGCGGTTCGCTCTCGCGGAGGGAGTCATGCTGCGCAGGCTCGTCCTTTCCCTGGCCGCCGGGGCCCTGGCGCTCGCGGCCGGCACGCTCGACGCCAAGGAGTGGAAGAAGATCCGGATCGCCACCGAGGGCGCCTATCCGCCGTTCAACGAGGTGGGACCCGACGGCAAGCTCAAGGGCTTCGACGTCGACATCGCCCGGGCCCTCTGCGAGAAGCTCAAGGCCGAGTGCGAGCTCGTCCAGCAGGACTGGGACGGCATCATCCCGGCCCTGCTCGCCAAGAAGTACGACGCGATCGTCGCCTCGATGTCGATCACCGAGGAGCGCAAGAAGCGGATCGACTTCACGGACAAGTACTATCAGACGCCGGCCCGCTTCGTCCGCAAGAAGGGCTCGGGCATCGAGATCAGCAAGGACGGACTCAAGGGCAAGAAGATCGGGGTGCAACGGGCGACGATTCACGACAACTACCTGACCGACAACTATGGCGACGCGGTCGAGATCGTGCGCTACGGCACGCAGGACGAGGCCAACCTCGACATGCTGGCCGGCCGGGTCGACCTGCTGCTGGCCGATTCGATCGCGCTCCTCGAGGGCTTCCTCAACACCGACAAGGGCAAGGGCTACGAGTTCGTCGGTCCCGAGCTGCGCGACAGGCGGTGGTTCGGCGAGGGCGCCGGCATCGGCGTGCGCAAGGAGGACGCCGACCTCAAGGAGGCGCTCAACAAGGCGATCGCGGCGATCCGCGCCGACGGCACCTACGAGACGATCCGGCGCCGCTACTTCGACTTCGACATCTACGGCGGCTGAGCCGGGCGCCGGCCGCGGCCCGCTGGCGCCGTGCTCGACCTCAAGGGCTACGGGCCCTCGATCCTCGAGGGCGCGGCGCTCACGGTGGAGGCGGCGCTCGCCGGCTTGGCGGTGTCCGTCCTCCTCGGGCTCCTGGGCGCCTTCGCCAAGCTCGCACCGGCGGCGCCGCTTCGGGCGCTCGCCACGGCCTACACGACGCTGATCCGCGGCGTGCCCGATCTCGTGCTGATGCTGCTCGTGTTCTTCGGCGGCCAGATGCTGATGAACGATCTGGCCGAGCGGCTGGGGTGGGAGCATGTCGACGTCGGGCCGTTCGCGGCCGGCGTGCTCACGCTCGGCTTCATCTACGGCGCCTACATGACCGAGACGTTCCGCGGCGCCATCCTGGCGGTGCCCAGGGGCCAGCTCGAGGCGGCGCGGGCGTTCGGCATGCGCCCGGCGCTCGTGGTCCGCCGGATCCTGCTGCCGCAGATGCTGCGCCACGCCCTGCCCGGCCTCGGCAACAACTGGCTCGTGCTCTTGAAGGCCACGGCGCTGCTCTCGGTCCTCGGCCTCGACGACATGGTGCGCAAGGCGGCGCTCGCGGCCGGCGCCACCCGCCAGCCCTTCACCTTCTATCTGGCGGTGGCGCTCGTCTTCCTGGCGCTCACCACCGTCTCGACGCTGGCACTCGCGGCGCTCGAGCGGCACGCCCGCCGCGGCGAGGCGCGCCCGGCATGATCGACCTCGAGCTCGTGGTGGCCAACCTGCCGCTCTATCTGCGCGGTCTCTGGACCACGGTCTGGCTGACCTTCCTGGCGCTCGCGCTCGGCCTCGTCCTGGCGGTGCCGCTCGGCCTCCTGCGCACCAGCCGCAACCCCTTGGTCAACGGCCCGGTCTGGGCCTACACCTACTTCTTCCGCGGCACCCCCCTCCTGGTCCAGCTGTTCCTGGTCTACTACGGCGCCGGCCAGTTCGAGGCGGTCCGCGCGAGCCTGCTCTGGCCGCTCCTGTCGCAGGCCTGGTTCTGCGCCCTCCTGGCCTTCACCCTGAACACCGCGGCCTACACGGCCGAGATCGTCCGCGGCGCCGTGCTCGCCACCCCGGCCGGCGAGATCGAGGCGGCGCGGGCGCTCGGCATGCGGCCCTCGCTCGCCTACCGCCGCATCGTCCTGCCCTCGGCCTTCCGCCGCGCCCTGCCGGCCTACGGCAACGAGGTGATCTTCATGCTGCACGGCAGCGCGGTGGCGAGCGTGGTCACCATCGTCGATCTGACCGGCGCCGCGCGGATCGTCAACTCGCGCTACTACAGCCCCTACGAGGCGTTCCTCACCGCGGCCGTGTTCTACATGGCGCTGACCTTCGCGATCGCGGGCCTGATCCGCCTGCTCGAGCGGCGCTGGCACGCGCACCTGCAGCCGCGCTCGGGCTGAGGGCCCGGCCGGCACGCGCGCGGCCGGCGCCCGCGCCGGAAGCTCCGCCCGGCTCTCGAGCCGCGCCGGCAGCATCCGCAGGCGGCTGCCGGCCCGGGCGCCGACGATCGCCTCCCCGGAGACCTGCTGCCACCAGCTCTCGCTCCGGCGATCGCACACGAGGAGGTCGGAGTGGCGGAGCCTGCCGGTCGTTCGGAAGTCGAGAACGCGCTCGCCGACCCGTCGGTCGAAGCCGATCGCGGCGTTGCACAACGGTCAGCAGGTGACCGCGACCGGCACGCCACCCAAGACGTCGTCGACGATCTCGTGCCGGATCAGGACGCGCAGCGGGCAGGCGCGGACCTCGCCGTCGAGCTCGAGCCCGATCACCGGCTCGCGCGGATCGAGCGCGCCGGCCGCGACCGGCTCGACCATCGCCCGCCGGGTCGGGCGCGTCATCGAAGCCTCCCGCGGAACGCCCGTGTCGGTGGGCTCGAGCATCTGCCCGCATCGCCGGCCCACGTCCATCCCGATCACGCCAACGGCACGTCCGTGGCTTCCCAGCACCGGGCGGAACCGGCACCTTGGCACTCGCCGCCGCGCCTTCGGATCGCCCAGCACCCCATGCCGTCCGCCGCTCCCGCCGGTTCCGCCAATCTCCGCGCGACGGCGCTGATCCTCGCCTCCTCGCTGCTGTTTTCGCTGGGCGACACCATCGTCAAGACGCTCACCCAGACCTGGCCCGTCGGGCAGATCGTGCTCCTGCGCTCGCTCGCCTGCCTGGTCCTGCTGGCCCTCCTGCGCCGCCCGGGCGAGCCCTGGTGGCCGGCCGGCCTCGCCCACCCGGTCCTCGTCGGCCGCTCGGTCTTCGAGATCGGCGTCACCGCCGCCTTCTTCGGCGCGCTGGCGCTGATGCCGCTCGGCGACGCCGTGGCGATCATGTTCACCGCGCCGATCCTCCTGACCGCGCTCGCCGCCCCGGTGCTCGGCGAGCGCGTCGGCTGGCGCCGCTGGTGCGCGGTGCTGGTGGGCTTCCTGGGCGTGCTCGTGGTGATGCGGCCGGGCGGCGCCGGCCATGGCTGGATCGCCGCCCTGCCGCTCGCCGCCGCCGCCTGCATCGCCGGCCGCGATCTCCTGGTCCGCCGGCTGCCGGCCGGGCTCGACACCCGCGCCGTGGTGCTCGGCACCACGCTCGCGGTCCTGGCCTACGGTGCCGTCGCCTCGGCCTTCGCGTGGCGGCCGGTGACCGCCTGGCTGCTGCTCGGCGCCGCCGCCGGCGCGGTCACCGTGACGCTCGCCTTCCTCGCCTATGTCGAGGCCACCCGCACCGCCGAGGTGTCCTACCTGCAGCCGTTCAAGTACGGCGCCATCCCGCTCTCCTACCTCTGGGGCTGGCTCGCCTTCGGCGACCGGCCCGACGCCGTGGCGGCGCTGGGCGTCGCCATGATCGTGGGCTCGGGCCTGTTCATCTTCCACCGCGAGCGGCGGCTGGCCGGGCTGGCGCGCGGGAGCGGGGCGGCCGCGTGAGCGGCCCAGGGCGCAACCTCGAGGGGGCGCTGGTCATGGCCGGGGCCATGGCCGCCTTCACCGTCAACGACACCTTCGTGAAGCTCCTGGCCGAGCGACTGCCGATCGGCCAGATCATGACCCTGCGCGGCCTCGCGGTGCTGCCGCTCCTGCTGGTCCTGCTGCGGGCCCAGGCCGGACGGCTGGTGCTGCACGCCTGCCTCGAGCCGGCGGTGCTCGCCCGGGCCGCGGCGGAGACGGTCACGAGCTGGCTGTTCCTGGCCTCGATCGCGGCCCTGCCCCTGGCCGACGCCATGGTCCTGTTCTTCGCCGCGCCGATCCTCCTCACCGTCGCGGCCGCACTCTTCCTGGCCGAGCCCGTCGGCTGGCGGCGTTGGAGCGCGGTGCTCGTGGGCTTCGCCGGTGTGGCCGTCGCCGCGGGCCCGAGCGGCGCCTGGTCGGCGGCCGTCCTGTTGCCGCTCGCCGCCGCCGCGACCAGCGTCGTGCGCGACATCGTGACCCGCCGCATCCCGCCGACCGTGCCCACGCCCGCGGTCGCGATCGCCACGGCCGCCCTGGTCGCCGGGAGCGGCCTCGCGAGCCTGCCCTGGGGCTGGCCGCAGCCGAGCCCGGGCGAGGCCGCACTCCTGGTGCTCTGCGCCGGCCTCCTCGCCTTGGGCTACCAGGGCTTCGTCCACGCGGTGCGCACCGCCGAGCTCTCGGTCGTCTCGCCGATCCGCTACGTCGCCGTGCCGATCGCCATGCTCACGAGCTTCCTCCTCTGGGGCCACCTGCCGGAGGCGCGGATGCTCGTGGGCGCGCTCCTGATCGTCGGCTCGGGGCTGTTCATCCTCTATCGTGCGCACCGGCTCGCCGCCGCCGCCCGCGCCGAGGCCGCCAGGGAGACCCGCCCGTGACCCCCGATCTGGTGATCCGCGACGCCAGCCTGCCCGACGGCCGCACCGGCCAGGACGTCCTCGTCCAGGACGGCCGCATCCAGGAGGTCCGGCCGGCGATCGAGGCGCGCGGCCGCGAGGAGATCGACGCGGCCGGCTGCCTGCTCTGCCCGCCCTTCGTCGACGCGCACTTCCACCTCGATTCGGTCCTCTCGCTCGGCCGGCCGCGGCTCAACGAGAGCGGCACGCTGCTCGAGGGCATCCGCATCTGGGGCGAGCTCAGGGCGACGCTCGAGGAGGAGGAGGTGCTCGAGCGCGTGCTCGCCTACTGCGATCTGGCGGTGGCGCAGGGGATCGGCGCCATCCGCAGCCATGTGGATGTGACCGACGACCGGCTGGTCGGCGTGCGGGCGCTGCTCGAGGCGAGGCGCCGGGTGGCGCCCCATCTGACCGTCCAGCTCGTGGCCTTCCCGCAGGACGGGCTCTTCCGCCACCCGCGCGGCCTGCCCAACCTCCTGCGCGCGCTCGAGCTCGGCGTCGAGGTGGTGGGCGGCATCCCGCACCACGAGCGCACCATGGAGGAGGGCCGCCGCTCGGTGGTGGAGCTGTGCGCGATCGCCGCCGAGCGCGGGCTCAGGATCGACCTGCACTGCGACGAGACCGACGATCCGCTCTCCCGCCACGTCGAGACGCTGGTCGCCGAGGCCCTCAGGCTCGGCCTCGCCGGCCGGGCGGCCGGCTCGCATCTGACCTCCCTGCACAGCGTCGACAACTATTATGCGAGCAAGCTCCTGGCCCTGATGGCCGAGGCCGGCGTCGCCGCGATCCCCAACCCGCTCATCAACATCTGGTTGCAGGGCCGCCACGACACCTATCCGAGGCGCCGCGGGCTGACCCGGGTGGCCGAGATGTGGGCGCTCGGCATCCCGGTCGCCTTCGGCCACGACTGCGTCATGGACCCCTGGTACCCTCTGGGGTCGGCCGACATGCTCGAGGTCGCCAAGATGGCGATCCATGTGGGCCAGCTCACGAGCCGTGCGGCGATGCGCGCCGCCTTCGAGGCGGTGACCGGCGTGCCGGCTTCGATCCTCGGGCTCGAGGGGTACGGGATCGCGCCCGGCTGCCGGGCCGACCTCGTGCTGCTCGAGGCGGCCGACCCGATCGAGGCGATCCGCCTGCAGGCGGCCCGGCTCCTGGTGCTGCGCGGCGGCCGCGTGGTGGCGCGCGGTGCCTCGCGCCGGGCCCGGCTCGAGCTGCCCGGCCGGCCGGTCGAGCTCGACCCGCGCCGCCCGCCGGCCGCGCGCCGGCGCGGCGGCGGGCGCTGAGCCCCCTGCGGCGGATTGCCGCAGGAGGGGGATGCTCGCGCCGCGCGCTAGGCCACATCCGGCCGCAGCGCGGTCACCGGGCCGCCACGCTGCCGACCCGAGGCGGTCGCCGGTCGATCAAAGGCTCTTGGCGGGTATGCGCGATTATGCGAGAGACCAGGATCGGCGCCCGTTGTCGCCGAACAACCAGAACAGCACGCGCGCGACCTTCCAACCGATGCTTCCATTCAACCGAACCGACCTGGAACGCCTCTTCCCGACGACGATCTGGAAGAAGGCCGAGGACCTCGTGGCCAACGGTGCCGTCATCGACGTCGAGGTCGAGCGCGACGGACGATCGGTCACGGGCCGGATCAAGGGCGAGCGACGCGCGCCGTTCCTGACCCGCGTCAAGATCGCCAACGGCCGGGGCGGGCGGGTCAAGATCACCTCGACCTGCACCTGCCTCGTCTACTCCGAGTGCGAGCACGCCGCGGCCACACTCCTGGGCGTGCTCGACAAGACCGCCACACCCTCGCCCGACGACGTCGTGGGCTCGATCGACCAGGAGGTCGAGGCCTGGATCGGCGCGGTCAACGGCGCCGCCCGCCAGCCCGCGAGCAACGGCCACGCCGACGGTGCCGAGTGCATCCTCTATCTGCTCGAGCCGGCGCAGCGGGCCTGGCGCGATCAGGGCATGGCGCAGCCGATCATGGTCGCCACGGTGCGCGCCCGCCAGCTCGCCGGCGGCGCCTACGGCCGCGAGCAGCCGGTCGCGATCACCAACCTGGTGAGCGACGAGGCGCCCTCCTTCGTCGGGCTCGAGGACCAGATCATCGGCCGGCTCCTGGGCGGCGTGCCGAGCAACACCCGCCGGCTCGGCGCCGCCGCCGACGGCGAGACGCTGCGGCGGATCCTCGAGACCGGCCGCTGCCACTGGCGCAACGGCCAGGGCCTGCCGCTCGCCTACGCGGCGCCGCGCCGGGGCCGGTTCTACTGGCGCTTCGACCCGGAGGGTCAGCAGCGCTGCGTGTGCGAGCTCGAGCGCGGCGGCGACGACACGGTGATCGTGGCCCTGGGCCAGCCCTGGTACATCGACGTCAAGACCCGCGAGGTGGGCCCGGTCGAGACCGTGGTGCCGGAGCGGGTCGCCACGCTGCTGCTGCGCGCGCCGGCCATCCCCGCGACCGTCGCCACCCTGGTGCGGCAGCGGCTGCAGCCCTCGGCCGAGGTCCTGCCGCTGCCCGAGCCGCTCAAGAAGCGCGAGCAGCTCGAGGTCAAGCCCAGGCCCTGCATCCACCTCCACTGCCCGCGCGTGCTCGTGAGCCGCGGCACCGGCTGGGACCGCCGCGAGGAGGAGGTCGACCTGCCGCTCGCCCGGGTCACCTTCGACTACGAGGGCTGCGAGGTCGGCTGGCAGGACGGCCGCACCGAGCTCAACCACGTGGTCGACAACCGGCTCCTCGTCATGCCGCGCGACGCGGTCAGCGAGGTCCAGCTGATCGAGCGGCTGAACGGCCTCGGGCTGCAGCCGCTCGGGCCGACCGGGCTCGGCCGCTTCGCCCCCGAGACGGCGCGTCAGGACTTCACCTTCGAGGAGGACGAGGAGGACGACGACATCTCGATGCGCTGGGTCGAGTTCAACCACCGGGAACTCCCCCGCCTGCAGGCCGAAGGCTGGAAGGTCAGCTTCTCGGAGAACTACCCCTACCGCGTCGTGCAGGCGGACGAGGACTGGCGCGTCGACGTCACCGACACCGGCATCGACTGGTTCGACCTCGACATCGGCATCAATGTCGGCGGCGAGCGGATCTCGCTCCTGCCGGTGCTGCTCGACCTGTTCCGGCGCGCCCCGGAGGAGCTCGGCACCGCCCAGCTCGAGAGCTTCGGCGACGACCCGGTCTACGGCTCGCTGCCGGACGGCCGGCTGGTGCCGATCCCGGCCTCGCGGCTCAAGGCGGTGCTCGACGCCCTGCACGAGCTGTTCGCCGGCGGTCGGGTCAAGGAGGGCGAGCCCTTGCGGCTGGCGCGCGCCGAGGCGACCCGGCTCGTCACGCTCGAGGGTGCCCTGCCCGGCGGCCAGCTCCGCTGGACCGGCGGCGAGCAGCTCCGCGCCATGGCGCGCCGGCTGGTCGAGAGCGGCGGGGTGCCGCTCGTGCCCCCGCCCGCGGCCCTCAAGGCCCAGCTCCGCCCCTACCAGCAGCAGGGCCTGTCCTGGCTGCAGTTCCTCTCGAGCGTCGGTCTCTCGGGGGTGCTCGCCGACGACATGGGCCTCGGCAAGACGCTGCAGGCGCTCGCCCACATCCTCATGGAGAAGCAGTGCGGCCGGCTCGAGGAGCCGGTCCTCGTGGTGGCGCCCACGAGCCTGATCCCGACCTGGCGGAGCGAGATCCGCAAGTTCGCGCCCGACCTCGACCTCCTGGTCCTGCAGGGCAACGACCGGCGGGAGCTGTTCGAGGAGATCGACGACCACGACGTCGTGCTGACGAGCTACGCGCTGTTGATCCGCGACCGCGACGAGCTCGTGCAGCGCCGCTTCCGCCTCGTGATCCTGGACGAGGCGCAGGCGATCAAGAACCCGACCACCAAGCTGGCGCGGACCGCCGTGCAGCTCCAGGCCGAGCAGCGCCTGGCGCTCACCGGCACGCCGATCGAGAACCACCTGGGCGAGCTCTGGTCGGTGTTCAACTTCCTCGTCCCCGGCCTTCTGGGCGACCGCGAGGTGTTCCGCCGGGTGTTCCGCAACCGCATCGAGAAGGAGGGCGACAACGACCGCCAGTCCCTGCTCGTGGCCCGCGTCAAGCCGTTCATGCTGCGGCGGACCAAGGAGCAGGTGGCGCCCGAGCTGCCGCCCAAGACCGAGATGCTGCGCGAGATCGACCTCGGCGACGGCCAGCGCGACCTCTACGAGAGCGTCAGGCTCGCCATGCACGACCGGGTCCGCGCCGAGATCCAGGCGCGCGGGCTCGCCCAGTCGAACATCGCCATCCTCGAGGCGCTGTTGAAGCTGCGCCAGGTGTGCTGCGATCCGCGGCTCCTCAAGAGCCAGCGGCCCGAGGAGCCGGTCGGCTCGGCCAAGTTCGAGCTGTTGATGGAGATGCTGCCCAACATGGTCGAGACCGGGCGGCGGATCATCGTCTTCAGCCAGTTCGTCGAGATGCTCGATCTGATCGAGGAGGGCCTGACCGCGCAGGGGCTGAGCTTCGTCAAGCTGACCGGGCGGACCCGCGACCGGGAGACCCCGGTCCAGCGCTTCCAGTCCCTCGAGGTGCCGATCTTCCTGATCAGCCTCAAGGCGGGCGGCGTCGGGCTGACGCTGACCGCGGCCGACACGGTGATCCACTACGATCCCTGGTGGAACCCGGCGGTCGAGGCGCAGGCGACCGACCGCGCCCACCGGATCGGCCAGGACAAGACCGTGTTCGTCTACCGGCTGATCGCCGCGGGCACGGTCGAGGAGAAGATGGTCGAGCTGCAGGGCCGCAAGAAGGCGCTCTACGAGGGCGTGCTCGGCGGCGGCGGCGCCGGCCTGTCCTTCACCGAGGACGACATCGAGAGCCTGTTCGCGCCGTTGCCCCGGAGCTGAGGCGGGCGGCGGCGGCGCCGCGCCACCAGCACCGGCAGGGCGACCGCGAGCCCGGTCGCGGCGAGCGGCAGGAGGGCCAGGAGGAGGGCCGCGACGGCGATCCGCCGACGGTCGCCGCCGGCGGCGAGCGCCATGGTCTCGGTGGCGAGCGTGGCGACCCGGCCGCCGCCGGCGGCCAGCGTCAGAAGGTACTGGGCGACGCTCACCGAGAACCCGACCGCGACCGCCGCCAGGACGGGTGCCAGCAGGAGCGGCAGGCGCACCCGGCGGAGCGCGCCGAGGCCGCTGCAC
The DNA here is from genome assembly GCA_964504655.1 of uncultured Geminicoccaceae bacterium. Taxonomy (GTDB): domain Bacteria; phylum Pseudomonadota; class Alphaproteobacteria; order Geminicoccales; family Geminicoccaceae; genus JANXAZ01. Next base: position 31,352 of record CAZDFD010000010.1, on the reverse strand, counting down.
CCGAGGCAGCGGGCGGCGGCCAGGAGGCGCGGGTCCAGCCCGGCCCAGGGCCCGCGCAGCACGAGCCAGGTGTAGGGCAGGACCAGCACGAGGTGGGTCAGCACCACCCCGGCGGCGCTGTCGGCGAGGCCCAGGAGGATCACGAGGACCTGCAGGCCGAACACGAGGGCGATCTGCGGGACCAGGAGCGGCAGCCAGAGGAGCGCCATCGCCCGGCCGCCGCGATCGGGCGCCTCGAGTGCGGCGATCGTCGCCGCGAGCGCCAGGAGCGCGCTCGCAGCCGCGATCGCGGCGGTGGCGCCGAGCGCCGGGCCCAGGAGCGGCAGCGCGGCGCGCCAGGCGGCGAGGTCCGGGCCGGACGGCAGGAGCGCCGGGAAGCGCCAGCTCGCCGCCAGCGACCAGGCCACGAGCACGGCGAGCCCGGCCAGCGCCGCGCCCGGCACGAGGATCGCGGCCGCCCGGCCGAGGCCGGTCAGGGCGACGACGAGCGGTCGGGGCGCCCGCCGTGCCCCGGCCAGGAGGAGCTCGAGGAGCCGGCCGGCGAGGGCGAGGCCCAGGGTCACGGCGAGCACGAGCAGCGCCCCGGCGCTCGCCACGAGCCGGCGGTCGAGGTCGGGGTCGGCGAGCCAGCGCAGGAGCAGGACCGCGAGCGGCGGCGGTGCCGTCGGGCCCAGTACGAGCGCCATGTCGACCGCCGAGAGCCCGTAGGCGAGCACCGCCAGGACCGGCAGCCGCAGCGACGGCCAGAGCTGGGGCAGGGCGACCTCGAGCCAGGCCGCCACCGGGCCGCGGCCGAGCGCCCGGGCGGCGCCGAGCTGGTGGTCGAGGCCCGGCCGGTCGGAAGCCGCCAGGAGCACGAACAGGAGGAACGGCGCCTCGCGCAGCGCCAGGGCCACCGTCAGGGCGAGCGCCCAGGGATCCTGCACGGTGGCGAGCCCGGGCGGCCGCTCGAGCCCGAGCGCCGGGGCCAGGAGGCGCACGAGCAGGCCCGAGGGCGCGACGAGGAAAGCGAAGCCCACGGCCGCCGCGGCGTGCGGGGTGGCGAGCAGCGGCGGCAGGAGCGCCCGCATCCGCGCTTCCGCCGGCCGGCCGTGCAGCACGGCGGCGATCGCCACGGCGAGGCCGAGCGCCAGGAGCGTCGAGCCGGCACCGCTCGAGACCGCGAGGAGCGTGGCGCGGCCGAGCCCCGGCGTGGCGAAGAGCGCCCGCCAGGGGTCGAGCGAGGGCGTGTGGTGGCCGAGCGCCGGCAGGAAGCCGAGTGCCGGCAGGAGCGTGCCGAGGAGCCCGGCCGTGGCCGGGCCGAGCACCAGGAGCAGCGCCGGCGCCGCGGCGAGCCGGGCCGCGGCCGGCCTCATCCGCGGCCGTAGCGCCGCAGCCAGCCCTCCTCGAGGAGCTCCATCCAGGACGGGTGCGGCTCGGGCAGGACCGGGCGCAGCGCCTCGGGCGGCAGCGTCGCCGGGCCCCGCTCGAGGGCCTCGAAGCGGGCGCGGTCGGCCGGCTCCAGACGCTCGAGGTCGAGCACCGTCGGATCGCCCCACACGGCCTCGTCGGCCTTGCGCGCCTGGGCCTCGGGCGAGAGGAGGAAGTCGATCGCCACGAGCGCCCCCTCCTTGGCGGCGGCGTTGAAGGGGATGGCGAGGAAGTGGGTGTTGGCGATCGTGCCCTTGTCGAGGAGGTAGGTGCGGGCGGTCGCGGGCAGCCGCCCGGCCCGGATCAGGCTCGAGGCCTCGGCCGGGTTGAAGGCCATCGAGAGCGCCACCTCGCCGTCGTCCAAGAGCTGGTGCAGGGCCTCCTTGTTGGCCGGGTAGGTCGTGCCCTCGCGCCAGAGATGCGGGCGGAGCGCGTCGAGCCAGGTCCACACCCCGACCGTGGCCGCCTCGAAGCTCGCCGGATCGGCCGGCCGCTCGAGCCGGCGCGGGTCGTCGATGGTGGCGTAGAGCACGTGCTTGAGGAAGGTCGAGCCGATGAAGTCGGGCGGTGCGGGGTAGGTGAAGCGACCCGGCTCGGAAGCCGCCCAGCGCAGGAGTGCCGCCAGCGAGCGCGGCGGTGCCGCGAGCCGCGCGCCGTCGTGGATCAGGACGAACTGGGCCATGCCCCAGGGCGCCTCGAGCCCGTCCGTGGGCACCGTGAAGTCCCGGAGTGTGGTGGGCTTGCCCACGGTGTCGATGAGGGCGAAGTTCGGCAGGAGCTGGGTGAACGGACCGTGGAGCAGGCCGTTCTCCTTCATCGCCTTGAAGTTCTCGCCGTTGATCCAGACGAGATCGACCGAGCCGCCGTCGCTGCGCCCGGCGGTCCGCTCGGCCAGGATCCGGCCGACCGTCTCGGCGATGTCGGTCACCTTGACGGAGACCAGCTCGACCCCGAAGCGCCGGGCGAGCTCCGAGCCGGCCCAGGCGATGTAGTCGTTGATCTGCGGCGAGCCGCCCCAGTGGTTGAAGTGGACCCGCTGGCCGCGCGCCCGCTCGCGGATCGCTGCGAAGCCCTCCGCCGCGAACGCTCTGGACAGCGGCATCCACACCAGCGCCGCGAGCAGGGTCCGTCTCTGGCTCCTCATGCCGTCCTCGTCCGATGCGTCCTCGTGGCCAATCTAGGGTCGGCGCCGGCGCGGTGGGTCAAGAGGCCGTGAGCCGGCCGTCATCCGCGCGGGCGGCGGGCGCTCAGGCGCCCGGGCGGCGGGCGATCAGGCGGACCACGGCCGAGCGGCCGCGATGGCCCTGCCCCTCCGCGAGGTCGGTCTCGGTCTCCTCGAGCTCGAGGATCTCGGCGCCGGCCAGGTCCTGCTGCAGCCGGAAGGCGGTGACCAGCATGTCGAGGTCCTGCGGGCCGCCGGTCCGGTAGAGATGCTGGTAGGGGCTGTAGGCCTCGATCAGCAGGAGACCGCCCGGCACCAGCGCCTCGAGCATGCGGCGGTGCAGGAGCGGGCGGACCTCACGGGGGAAGTGGGCGAAGATCGCGACCACCCCGTCGAACGCCGCCACCGGCCAGTCCCAGCCGCGCAGATCGGCCTGCACGAGCTGCAGCCGCACGCCGCGGGCGCGGGCCAGCGCCGCGGCCTTCTCGAGGCCGCGCGCCGAGACGTCGACCGAGGTCACGGCGTGGCCGCGGCCGGCCAGCCAGACGCCGTTGCGGCCCTCGCCGTCGCAGACCGCGAGGACCCGGCCGCCCGGCCGCAGCCGCCCCGCCTCGCGGGCGAGCCAAGCGTTCGGCTCGGTGCCGTACCAGTACTCCTCGCCGGCGAAGCGGTCGTCCCAGAAGGCGGCCGGGCCGCCCGGATCGGAGCTGCTCAGGGGGCTCTCCCGGTGGCGGATCCTGGTGGACGCCCAGGGATTCGAACCCTGAACCTGCGGATTAAAAGTCCGTTGCTCTACCGTTGAGCTAGGCGTCCGCGCGGGCCGGACTCTCGGTTCGACCGGCGGGGCGGTCAAGCACCGGACCAGGGCTCGAGGTCGCCCCGCGCCTCCTCCTCGAGGATGGCGGCGGCCTCCGCCTCGAGGCGGCCGGCCTCGATCGCGGCGCGCAGCCGGCGCATCAGCTCCTGATAGTGCCAGAGATTGTTCCAGGTGAGGAGCACCGCGCCCAGGATCTCCCCGGAGCGCACGAGGTGGTGCAGGTAGGCCCGGGAATAGTCGCGCGCCGCCGGGCAGGTCGAGGTCTCGTCGAGCGGCCGCGGATCCTCGGCGTGGCGGGCGTTCTTGAGGTTGACCGGGCCGCGCCGGGTGAAGGCCTGGGCGGTCCGCCCCGAGCGGGTCGGCAGGACGCAGTCGAAGAGGTCGATCCCGCGCAGCACCGCGCCCACGAGGTCGGCGGGCTTGCCCACGCCCATGAGGTAGCGCGGCCGGTCCGCGGGCAGGAACGGCACGGTCGCCTCGAGGGTGCGGAACATCTCGGCCTGCGGCTCGCCCACGGCGAGCCCGCCGACCGCATAGCCGTCGAGGCCGATCGCCACGAGCCCCTCGGCGGAACGCCGGCGCAGCGCCGCGTCGACCCCGCCCTGGACGATGCCGAACAGCGCGTAGCCCGGGCGCGCCCGGAACGCCGCCTTCGAGCGTTCGGCCCAGGCGAGCGACAGCTCCATCGCCCGCTCGACCACCGCCGGCTCGGCCGGCAGCCGGACGCACCAGTCGAGCTGCATGGTGACGGTGGCATCCAACAGCTCCTGGATCGCCACCGCGCGCTCGGGTCCGAGCTCGTGGCGCGAGCCGTCCAGGTGCGAGGCGAAGGTGACGCCCGCCTCCGAGATCGTCCGGAGTGCGTCGAGCGACATCACCTGATAGCCGCCCGAATCGGTCAGGATCGGGCCCGGCCAGCGCATGAAGCGGTGCAGCCCGCCGAGCCGGGCGATCCGCTCGGCACCCGGGCGCAGCATCAGATGGTAGGTGTTGGCGAGCACCATCTGGGCGCCGGTCGAGGCCACCATCTCGGGCGTCATCGCCTTGACCGTGGCGGCCGTGCCGACCGGCATGAAGGCCGGCGTGTCGACCGGCCCGTGCGCGGTTGCGAGCCGGCCGCGGCGGGCGGCACCGTCGCGCGCCAGGACCGCGAAGGCGAAGCCGCTCACCGGGCGGCCTCGGCGCGGTCGAGCAGGCAGGCGTCGCCGTAGGAGAAGAAGCGGTAGCGGGCGGCGATCGCCCGCGCGTAGGCGGCCCGCATCCGCTCGAGCCCGGCGAAGGCGCAGACCAGCATGAAGAGCGTCGAGCGCGGCAGGTGGAAGTTGGTGACGAGCCGGTCGACCACGCGGAAGCGGAAGCCCGGGGTCACGAAGAGGTCGGTCGCGAACCCGCCGGGCTCGACTTCGCCGTTGCCGGTCGCCCGGCTCTCGAGCGCCCGGAGCACGGTCGTGCCGACCGCCACGATCCGCCCGCCGCGGGCCCGCGCCCGCGCGATCGCCCGCACGGTCTCGGCCGGGACCGTGCCGTGCTCGGGGTGCATCCGATGCTCGGCCGTGTCCGCGACCTTGACCGGGGCGAAGGTGCCGAGGCCCAGGTGCAGCGTCACCGAGGCCCGCTCCACGCCCCGCGCCGCGAGCCGCTCGAGCAGCGCCTCGGTCAGGTGGAGGGAGGCCGTGGGTGCCGCCACCGAGCCCTCGATCCTGGCCTGGATCGGCTGATAGTCGCGGCGGTCGCGCGGGTCGCCGCCGGGTGGCCGGCGGATGTAGGGCGGGAGCGGCATCGCCCCCTGCTCCTCGATCGCCCGCGCGAGCTCGGCTCCGGCCCGCTCGAAGGTCAACAGCACGCGGCCCTCCGCGTCCTTGGCGGCGACCTCGGCCTCGAGGTCGCGGCCGAGCCGCACCCGGTCCCCGGGGCGCAGCCGCCGGCCCGGCCGGGCGAGCGCCCACCAGGAGCGGTCGTCCGCGGGCTCGACCAGCGTGGCCTCGACAGCGACTTCCCCGCGCCGGCCCCAGAAGCGGGTCGGCAGCACGCGGCTGTCGTTGAGGACCAGGAGGTCGCCCGGTGCCAGGAGCTCCGGCAGATCGCCCACCCGCCGGTCCTCGAGCCCCTCGCCCACCACGAGGAGCCGGGCCGCCTCGCGCGGCTCGCTCGGCCGCTGGGCGACGAGCTCATCGGGCAGCTCGAAGTCGAAGAGCTCGACCCTCACCCCGGCGCCCGGCCGCGCTTCTCGTCCAGCCGGCGCAGGACGTTGGCCGAGACCATCGAGGACACGTCGCCGCCCAAAAGATGGATCTCCTTGACGAAGCGGGAGGAGATGAACTGGCTGGTCTCCGAGGCCATGAGGAAGACGGTCTCCAGCCGCGGCACGAGGCGCTTGTTGTTGAGGGCCATCTGGAACTCGTACTCGAAGTCGGAGACCGCGCGCAGGCCGCGGATGATCATGTCGGCGCCCTGCTCGGCGGCGACCCGGACCAGGAGGCTCTCGAACGGCTGGACCACCACCCGGGCGCCGTTGCCGGCATTCGCGGCCAGGAGCGAGTTGATGTCGGCCTCGACCATGCGGACCCGCTCCTCGAGGGCGAACAGCGGATCCTTGCCGGCGTTGATCGCGACCGCGACGATCAGCCGGTCGACCAGGAGGGTGGCGCGCCGGATCACGTCCAGGTGGCCGTTGTGGATCGGATCGAAGGTGCCCGGATAGACGGCGACGCGCTTCCTGCTCATGGACGCACCTCTGCGGCCGCGACCGCCCCCGGCCGCCGCGGCCCTGCCCACCACCCCGCCTGCATCCTAGCCGAGGTGGCGGCGGGCGGCGATGCTGCAGTGCGGAATGGTCGCGGCGCGGCCGCGGCGGGGCTCAGCCGGCGCCCGCCTCCTCGGCCTCGCCCTCCGCCTCGGCCTCGGCCTCGGCCAGCCGGACCGCGGCCACCACGTGCTCGTCCTCGCCGACCCCGAACAGCCGCACGCCCTGGGTGTTGCGGCCGGCGATCCGGATGCCGCCGGCCTCGATGCGGATCATCCGGCCCTGGTCGGTCACCAGGAGCACGTGGTCGCCCTCGGCGATCGGGAAGGTGGCGGCGACCGGGCCGTTGCGGGCCGAGGTCTCGATGCTGATGATGCCCGAGCCGCCGCGGTTGGTGATGCGGTACTCGTAGGCCGAACTGCGCTTGCCGTAGCCGTTGCGGGTGACCGCGAGGACCACCTGCTCGAGCCGCTCGAGCTCGGCCAGCCGCTCGGCCGGCAAAGGCGCCGGACCCGGCGCCTCCTCGCCGTCGACCTCCTCGCCGGCGGCGCGGCGGCGGGCACCGGCCCAGCGGAGGAACCCGTCGCGCTCCTCGGCGCCGGCCTCGACATGGGTCAGGAGCGACATCGACACGACCTCGTCGCCCGCGGCGAGGTCCATGCCGATCACCCCTTCCGAGCTGCGCGACTTGAACACCCGGACGGCGCCGACCGGGAAGCGGATCGCCTTGCCGGCGAGGCTCGCCAAGAGCACGTCCTGGGCCTCGGTGCACAGCTCGGCGCCGACCAGCCGGTCGCCCTCCTCGAGCCCCATGGCGATCTTGCCGGCACTCGGCACGCGCACGAAGTCGGCGAGCTCGTTGCGGCGGACGTTGCCGCGGGCGGTCGCGAAGAAGATGAACTGCCCGGCCCAGGCCGCCTCGTCCTCGGGCAGGGGTGTCACGGCGGTGATCGTCTCGCCCGGTTCGATGCCGGCGAAGAGTTGCACCATGGGCTTGCCGCGCGCCTGCGGGGCGCCCAGGGGCAGCCGCCAGACCTTGAGCTTGTGGACCCGGCCGCGGCTCGAGAAGAACAGCACGGGCGTGTGGGTCGAGGCCACGAACAGGCGGGTGACGGCGTCGTCCTCGTGCGGGCGGACGCCGGTCTTGCCCTTGCCGCCGCGCCGCTGCGCCCGGAAGGTCGAGAGCGGCACCCGCTTGATGTAGCCCTTGAGGGTGACGGTGACGACCATCTCCTCGCGCTGGATCAGGTCCTCGACGTCCTGGTCGGGCTCGCTCTCGAGGTCGAGCGTGGTCCGCCGCGGGCTGTCGAAGCGCTCCTTGAACTCGAGCAGCTCGGCCTTGATCACCGCGAGCAGGCGCTCGCGCGAGCGGAGGATCGCCAGGAGATCCTTGATCCGCACGGCGAGCTCCTCGAGCTCGGTCGTGATCTTCTGCCGCTCGAGGCCGGTCAGGCGGCGCAGCGTCAGCTCGAGGATCGCCTGCGCCTGGCGCTCGGAGAGCCGGAAGGTCGCGGCATCCTGGGCCAGGGCACCCTCCTCGGGCTCGACCAGGGCCAGGAGTGGCGCCACCGCCTCGACCGGCCAGGGCCGCGCCTGGAGCTCTTCGCGGGCGATCTCGGGCGAGGGGGCGGCGCGGATGAGCGCGATCACCGGATCGAGGTCGGCGACCGCGGCGGCGAGGCCCACCAGCACGTGCGCCCGGTCGCGCGCCTTGGCGAGGTCGAACGCGGTCCGCCGGGTGACCACCTCCTCGCGGAAGGCGAGGAAGGCCTCGAGCATCTCCTTGAGGTCGAGGTTGGCCGGCCGCCCGCCGACCAGCGCCACCATGTTGATGCCGAAGCTCGACTGCAGTGGCGTGAACTTGAACAGCTGGTTCAAGACGACGTCCGGGTCGGCCTCGCGCTTGAGCTCGATCACCACCCGCACACCGTGGCGGTCGCTCTCGTCCCTGAGATCGGCGATGCCCTCGACCTTCTTCTCGCGCACGACCTCGGCGATGCGCTCGACCATCTTGGCCTTGTTGACGAGGTAGGGGACCTCGGTGACGACGATCGCCTGGCGGCCGCGGATCTCCTCGCGCTGGGTGCGGCCGCGCACCACGATCGTGCCGCGGCCGCGGCCCTGCGGGTCCTGGCCGGCATAGGCGCGCAGGATCCCCTGGCGGCCGAGGATGATGCCGCCGGTCGGGAAATCCGGGCCCTGGACGATCTCGCAGAGCTGCAGGGCGGTGGTCTCGGGCCGCTCGATCAGGGCCACGGCGGCGTCGATCACCTCGCCCGGATTGTGCGGCGGGATGTTGGTCGCCATGCCGACCGCGATGCCGCCGGCGCCGTTGATCAGGAGGTTGGGGAAGCGCGCCGGCAGGACCACCGGCTCCTGCGCGCTCTCGTCGTAGTTGGGGCGGAAGTCGACCGTGTCCTTGTCGATGTCGGCGAGGAGACCGTCGGCGGCGCGGGCGAGGCGGGCCTCGGTGTAGCGCATGGCGGCCGGCGGATCGCCGTCCATCGAGCCGAAATTGCCCTGGCCGTCGATCAGCGGCACCCGCATGGTGAAGTCCTGGGCCATGCGGACCATGGCGTCGTAGATCGCGGCGTCGCCGTGCGGATGGTACTTGCCCATCACGTCGCCGACGATGCGGGCGGCCTTCCTGTGCGGCCGGGTGGCCTCGTAGCCGGCCTCGGCCATGGCGAAGAGGATGCGCCGTTGGACCGGCTTCAGCCCGTCGCGCACGTCCGGCAGCGCCCGCGCCACGATCACGCTCATGGCGTAGTCGAGGTAGGAGCGCTTCATCTCCTCCACGATCGGCACGATCTCGAACGGACGCGGCTGGCCGGTCATGGGCGGGGCTGGCGGGTCTCGGGCTCGATGGCGCGGGCGGGCGCCGGGGGGCGGCGCCGCCGATCCCGGCCCTTGCCTTCTAGCAAGCCGCGGATGCGCCTACAAGTTGGGCACCCGGGCCGGCTCCGGCACCGCCAGGGTGGCGGCACCGTAGACCTTCCAGAGCAGGAGCGCCCCGGCCCCGCGCCAGGGCGCCCAGGGCTCGACCAGGGCGCGCAGGCGCCGCCCGTCGGGCCGGAGCGGCAGCCCCTTGAGCCGCTGGAAGCCCACCTGGAGCGCCAGATCGTCGGCCGGGAAGGCGTCGACCCGGCCGAGCGCGAAGAGCAGGTAGATCTCGGCGCTCCAGCGGCCGAAGCCCGCGAGCGCCGTGATCCGCGCCACCACCTCCTCGTCCTCGAGCCCGGCCAGGGCCTCGACCGCGAGGCCGCCCTCGAGCACCGCCCGGGCGAGCCCGCGGCCGTAGGCCACCTTGCGGGCACTCAGCCCGGCCGCCCGCAGCTCCGCCTCGCCCCGGCCGAGGAAGGCCGTGGGCGGGCAGCCCGGGCCGAGCATCTGCTCGAGGCGGGCCCAGATCGCGGCCGCGGCCCGGGTCGACAGCTGCTGCGCGACGACGATCCGCAGAAGCGTCGCGAAGCCCGGCTCGCGCACCCTGGGCTCGGGCGGGCCGAGCCGGTCGAGGGCGGCCGCCACCTCGGCGTCGCGGGCGGCGAGCGCCGCGAGTGCGGCCTCGAGCCGGGCCCGGTCGAGCGGCCCGGCGCTCAGCGCCCGCCGCCCTCGGCCGCCGGTCGCAGGCCCTCCGGCTCGACGTGCCAGACGACCGCACCGCGGCCCTTGGCCTTGCCGCGGTAGAGTGCCACGTCGGCGCGGCGGACCAGCCGGTCGGGCTCGGCGCCGTCGTCCGGGAACAGGGCGATGCCGATCGTGGCGCTGGCGGTCACCGAGCGGCCGTCGATGGCGATCGGCGTGCCGAGCTCCTGGGCGATCCGCGCCAGCACGGCCTCGAGCCGGTCGGCGGCGGCGAGCGGCGCCACGATCACCGCGAACTCGTCGCCACCCAGCCGGGCCACCGTGTCGGTCGCCCGCACGCTGCGGGCGAGCCGCGCCGCCACCACCCGCAAGAGCTGGTCGCCGGCGGCGTGGCCCATCGCGTCGTTGACGTCCTTGAAGTCGTCGAGGTCGAGCATCAGGAGGGCGCCCTTGCCGCCCTCGCGGTGCACCCGGGCGATCGCCTGCGCCAGCCGGTCCTGGAACAGGAGCCGGTTGGGGAGCTGGGTCAGGGCGTCGTGGAAGGCCAGGTGGCGGACGTCGGCGGCGGCCGCCTCGAGCACCTTGAGCCGCCGCCACAGCACGGCACCGGGCACGAGTGCCGCCAGCACGAAGAGGCCGGTCAGCACCACCACCACCCAGAGGAAGGTGCGCCGGTAGACCTCGACCTTGTCGGTCAGGTCGACCGCCACGTGCAGGAGGCCGAGCAGGCGGCCGTCGCGCTCGAACGGCACCACCGCGTCGCCCACCTGGGCCGGCCAGCCGGCCTGCTCCACCGCCTCGACCGCGACCTCGATCTGGCGGTTGCGGATCGCCGCCTCGAGCAGCGCCTGGGCCCGGACCGCCTCGCGCCGCGGCGGCGGTGCCGAGGGCAGGATCTCGCGGCCGCGGACGATCGGCCGTCCGCCCGGGTCGAGCAGCGACAGATAGACCACGCGGCTGCGATCGGCGGCGAGGCGCAGCGCCTCGCGCTGCTCCGGCGAGACCTCGCGGCGCTCGAGGATGGTCTCGAGCTCGGGCACGAGCTTGCGCAGGAAGTCGCTCGTGGAGGCGGCGACGAAGCGGGCGTCCTCGCGCACCAGCCGGTCGGCCAGGAGCAGGCCGAGGCCGAGGCCCACGGCCAGGATCGCGGCCAGCGCCACGGCCGGCCAAAGGAGCACCCGCCGGCCGACCGGGCGGTCGTCGACGCGCGCCACGACGGCCCCGGGCTCGGGGCCGCCGAACGAGCTCCCGGCGGGTCCGCGCAGCGCCGCGACGGATCCGCTCGACCGGGTGTGCGGCGGCATGTGCGCTCTCCCGGCCGGACGCGATCTCCCCCGATCGCACCGGCCGACGCCCGGCGTCCCCCTCGCCCGGCCGACCCATCCAAGCATGACGATCGTGGCAGCTCAACCGATCGACGTGCGAGGCCCGGCCTTTCATCCATCGGAGCGAGCGCCGGCATCGGGGCGAGCGCCGGTCGGTGGCCAGGACGGTGGCCGCGTGCTATCGCCGCCCGGCGCCGGTGCGGCGCCCGTGCGGCACGGACGGCACCTCGGGCTGGGGCCGGGGCTGGGGCGGGGATGGAACGCGAGGTCCTGCGGTTCGACGTGGTGATCGTGGGCGCCGGCCCGGCCGGCCTCGCCACCGCCATCCGGTTGAAGCAGCTCTCCGCCGCCGGCGGCACCGAGCTCGCCGTCTGCGTGCTCGAGAAGGGCTCGGAGGTGGGCGCCCACATCCTCTCGGGCGCCTGCCTCGAGCCCAGGGCGCTCGACGAGCTGCTCCCCGACTGGCGCGAGCGCGGGGCGCCGATCGAGACCGCCGCGACCGAGGACCGGTTCCTCTACCTGACGGCCGCGCGGGCCTTCCGCCTGCCCACCCCGCCGCCCATGCGCAACCACGGCAACTGGCTCATCAGCCTGGGCGATCTCTGCCGCTGGCTCGGCCGCGAGGCGGAGGCGCTCGGGGTCGAGATCTTCCCGGGCTTCGCCGCCGCCCGGCTGCTCGAGGACGAGCAGGGCCGGGTCCGCGGGGTGGGCACCGGCGACATGGGGATCCGCCGCGACGGCACCCCCGGCCCCGCCCACCAGCCCGGGGTCGACATCGAGGCCCGGCTCACCATCCTGGCCGAAGGCTGCCGCGGCTCCTTGACCAAGGTGGCCATGGCGCGCTTCGGGCTGCGCCAGGGCGCCCAGCACCAGACCTACGGCATCGGCCTCAAGGAGCTCTGGGAGATCCCCGCCGAGCGGCACCGGCCGGGCCTCGTCCTGCACACCATCGGCTGGCCGCTCGACCACGCGACCTACGGCGGCTCCTGGCTCTACATGCTGGGCTCGAACCTGGTCTCGCTCGGCTTCGTGGTCGGCCTCGACTACGAGAACCCCTGGCTCTCGCCGTTCGACGAGCTGCAGCGGCTCAAGACCCATCCGGCGATCCGCCCCCACCTCGAGGGCGGCCGGCGCATCGCCTACGGCGCCCGGGCGCTCTCCGAGGGCGGCCTGCAGTCGATCCCGCGGCTCGTGGCGCCGGGCCTGGCCCTGGTCGGCGACACCGCCGGCTTCCTCAACGTGCCCAAGATCAAGGGCACGCACACCGCCATGAAGTCGGGCATGGTGTGCGCCGAGGCGGCGTTCGAGGCGCTCGCCGCGGGCGCCGAGCGGCCGCTGCTCGAGACCTATCCCGAGCGGCTGCGGCGGAGCTGGCTCTGGGACGAGCTGCACCGGGTGCGCAACATCCGCCCCGCCTTCCGCTTCGGCCTCCTGCCGGCGCTCGGCTACGCCGCGCTCGACACCTACCTGTTCCGCGGCCGGGCGCCCTGGACGCTCGCCCACCACCGCCCCGACCACGCCTCGCTGCGGCCGGCCGCCGAGTGCCGGCGGATCGAGTATCCGCGGGCGGACGGGACCCTGACCTTCGACCGGCTCTCCTCGGTGTTCGTCTCCAACACCAACCACGAGGAGGACCAGCCCTGCCACCTCGTGCTCAGGGACCCGGGTGCGGCGGTGCGGGTCAACCTCGCCACCTACGCCGGCCCCGAGAGCCGCTACTGCCCGGCCGGGGTCTACGAGTACGTCGACGACGGCAAGGGCGGCCACAGGCTGCAGATCAACGCGCAGAACTGCGTGCACTGCAAGACCTGCGACATCAAGGATCCGACCCAGAACATCGACTGGGTGACGCCCGAGGGCGGCGGCGGGCCGAGCTATCCGGGCGGCATGTGAGGCCGGCGCCCAGGCCCGCGCTCAGCCCGGCGGAGCGGCGGTCGCGGCGGCGCCGCGCGGCTCGGGAGCCGCGTGCCGGGGCGGCAGGCCGAGCGCCCGGCGGATCGCCGCGGCGGCCGCGAGCGCGCGCTCGGGCGGGACCGAGGCGGTGGGATCGGGTGCTGCGGCCGCGGGCTCGGGAGCCGCGTGCCGGACCTCCTTCGGCTGCAGCTCGATGCGGCCGGCGCGGACCTTGCGGGCGAGCCACTCGAGCCGGTCCGGGTTGAGGCCGTGGCGGGCCGGCGGACCCGGCCGGATGCGGCGCAGGAGGTCGAGCTCGGCCTCGAGGGCGGCGGCCTCGCGCTCGAGCAGGCGCCGCCGCCAGCCGAGCGTGCCGAGGCTCGGCAGGCCGGGCATTGGTGTGCCGCGGGCGAGCGCCACGAGCACCCGCTCCTCGACCTGGTCGAGGCGGCGGCGGCGCCAGGCGAGGCAGGCGAGGCCGTCGGCGATCAGCCGCTCGGCGGCGTCGATCGGCGCGACGCGGGCGTGCCAGTCGTGCACCAGCTCGGCCAGGAGCGCCGCCTCGGGGGCGGTCAGCTCGGCGAGCAGCAGCAGCGCCGGCGAGGGCAGGGCGGCGTCGGCCGGAGGGTTGGTGGGAGTCATGGCGAGGCTCCAGGGGGCGCGCGCGGCCCGACGGAGGGGCCGCGGCTTCCCAAGGTCTTCTGACCTAATCTAGGATCTATGTCAAGAAGCGGTCAGGCCGGGTAGGGCGGCTTCTCGAGGCCGGCGGGCGAGCGGGTGAAGACTTCCACGCCGTCCGCGGTGACGCCCACCGTGTGCTCGAACTGGGCCGAGGGCTCGCGGTCGCGGGTGACCGTGGTCCAGCCGTCGGCCAGGATCTTCACCCCGGCCCGGCCGGCGTTGATCATCGGCTCGATCGTGAAGAACATGCCGGGATGCAGGACCAGGCCCTCGCCCGGCCGGCCGAAGTGGCGGACCTCGGGAGCGTCGTGGAACCTGCGGCCGATGCCGTGGCCGACGAAGTCGCGCACCACGGAGAAGCGCTGCGCCTCGGCGACCCGCTGGATGGCGTGGCCGACATCGCCGAGCGTGGCACCCGGGCGGACCGCGCGGATGCCGGCCCACATCGCCTCGTAGGTGACGTCGATGAGCCTCCTGGCCTTGACCGGGATGCGCTCGACCGGGCCGACGACGAACATGCGGCTGGTGTCGCCGTACCAGCCATCCAGGATCACGGTCACGTCGATGTTCAAGGTGTCGCCGTCCTTGAGGCGCTTCTCCTCGGAGGGGATGCCGTGGTTGACCACGTGGTTGACCGAGATGCAGCAGGAGGCCGGGAACGGGTTGTCCGGCTGGTCGCGGTGCGGGTAGCCCTTGGTGGCCGGGACGCCGCCTGCGGCGCGCATGAAGGCGTCGATGGCGCGGTCGATGGCGGCGGTGGTGACGCCGGCCCGGATCAGGGGCGTCACGTGGTCGAGGCTCTGGGCGGCGAGCCGGCCGGCGGCGCGCATGAAGGCGAACGCCTCGGCCCCGTGGATCGGCACCGGGCGCTTGGTGCCGTCCTTGTCGATGATGTCGCGGTGCATGCGGCTCATGGCGGGATCCGGGGAGGAAGGGCGGCGGCGCCGGCTCAGCCGTGCACCGGGGCCGGCCGGGCCAGCACCTCGGGGTTGAGCAGGAGGCCGCCGCCCGGGTCCTGCCCGCGCCACACCGCGAGCAGGTTGGCGACCGTCCGGGCGGCCATGGTCTCGATCGCCCACTCGCTGGCACCGGCCGCATGTGGGGTCAGGACGACGTTGGACAAGGTGCGCAGGGGCGAGCCCTCGGGCAGCGGCTCGACCGCCATCACGTCGAGGCCGGCGCCGGCGATGGTGCCGCGCTCGAGGGCCGCGACCAGCGCCGGCTCGTCGACGAGGCCGCCGCGCGCGGTGTTCACGAGGAAGGCCGAGCGCTTCATCAGCGCGAGGCGGCGGCCGTCGATCAGCCCCCGGGTCTCGGCGGTCAGGGGCGCGTGCAGGGAGACGAAGTCGGCGCGGGCGAGGAGCTCGTCGAGCGGGACGAGCGTGCAGCCGAGCCGGGCCAGGGCGTCGGCCTCCATGAAGGGATCGGCCACGAGGACGTCCATCGCGAAGCCCTGGCAGCGCTTGGCGAGCGCCCGGCCGATCCGCCCGAAGCCCACGATCCCGGCCGTGGCGCCGGTGAGCCGGCCGTGGAAGAGGAGCTGCCAGCGGCCCTCGCGGACCGCCCGGTCGTAGCGCGGGATGGCGTGGGCGAGCGCCGCCATGAGCGCGAAGGCGTGGTCGGCCACGGCCTCGTGGTTGGCGCCGAAGGCCATGGCCACGGCGACGCCGTGGCGGGTGGCGGCGGCCAGGTCGACGGCGTCGAAGCCGACGCCCAGCCGCGCGATCACCTTGAGGTCCCCGGCAGCGGCCAGGACCCGCTCGGTGTAGGGCTCGGAGCCGGCGATGCTCGCCACGCAGCCGGGCAGGAGCTCCACGAGCTCGGCCTCGCGCAACGGCCGCTTGTGCGGGTTCCACACGAGCTCGAGGCCGGCCTCCTCGAGCGGCTTCAGGAGGTGGCCGCGGCCCAGCAGGTGGACCACGGCGACGAGCACCTTGCGCGCCGCGGCGCGGCCGCCCGGTGCCGCCACGCGGCGGTGCACGCTGACCTTGCGCTCGAGCAGGTGCGGGTCGGCGCGCTCGCGGTAGCGGGCGAGGTAGGGTGCGGCCTTGTGCGCCTCGAAGGCGGCGGCGTCGGCGTAGACCTCGTAGACGAAGGCGCGGTCGGGGTCCTCGCCGTCGCGCACCACGTCGAACTGCAGGCAGCCGGGCTCGTTGGCGCGGGTGGTCCGCGCGTGCTGCTCGAGCAGCGGCAGGAAGGCCTCCATGTGGCCGGGCCGGACCCGGAACTCGGCCAGCACGACGAGGCCCTGCTCTGGCGCCACGGACCGCTCTCCCCCTAGCCCCGGCCGGCGGCCGCCCGGGCGCGCACATGCTCGCGCCAGGCGGCGTAGCAGCCGGCCGCCACCACCACGAGCGCGCCCGCCACGGTCCAGCGATCGGGCAGGTCGCCGAACAGGAGGTAGCCGATGACGACGGCCCAGACCAGCATGGTGTAGGCGAACGGCTGGACCACCACCGCCGGCACCCGGGCGAGCGCCTGGACGAGGCAGAAATGGCCGGTGGCGCCGAGCGCCGCGAGCGCCAGGAGGAGTGCCCAGTGGAGGGGTGCGAGCGGGGTCCAGAAGAACGGGCCCACGAGCGAGAGCAGCGCCGCCCCGGCCACGGTCTGCCAGAGGAAGCTCGTCTGCGGCGGGTCGGCGAGCGCCACGAGGCGGGTCAGGATGTTGTAGACCGCGTACATGGCCGAGGCCAGGAGCGCCAGGAGGGCCGCCGGGTGGACCACGCCCAGGCCCGGGCGGAGGATCAGGAGCATGCCCAGAAAGCCGATCGCGACCGCGGTCCACCGCCGCCAGCCGACCCGCTCGCCCAGGAGCGGCACCGAGAGGGCGGTCACGAGCAGCGGGGTCAGGGCCAGCACGGCGTGGACGTCGGCCAGGGGCAGGGCGCGGAAGCAGACCAGCACGATGCCCATCTCGACCACCAAGAGCGCGGTCCGGCCGAGCTGCAGGGCGGGCCGCGCCGAGCGGGCGTGGCGGGCGGCCCAGCGCGGCCCGACCACGAGCAGCACGATCGGCACCGCCGCCAAATGGCGCAGCCACAGCACGAGCGGCGCCGGGTAGACGGTCACGAGGATCTTCGAGATGCCGTCCATGGCCCCGAAGCAGGCCATGGCGAGCACCGCGAGGGCGACGCCCTGGAGCTCGCCGCCCGGGCCCGGCCGCGCCGGCTCAGCCGGCACCGGGCGGCCGCTGCGCGGCCCAGCCGGTCGCCTCGAGCAAGGCGTGCGCGGCGCGCAGCAGCAGCCCCTCGGCGAACGGCCGGGCGACGAGCTGCAGGCCCACGGGCAGGCCGCGCCCGTCGCGGCCGATCGGCACCGAGAGCGCCGGCAGGCCCAGATAGTTGGCGAAGCCGATCGCCGAGCCCAGGGCGTTGGAGACCTGGACGAAGCGGGCATCGGCGCCGGTCAGGGTCTCGGCGATGGTCGGGGTCGCGACGGGCGTGGTGGGCAGTGCCAGGAGGTCGCAGGCGGCGAAGACCTCGGCCACGAAGCGCTCGAGCAGGGGCGTGCGCAGCGCCAGCGCCCGCAGATAGTCGGGCGCCTCGACCGCGAAGCCGGGCAGCATGCGGGCGAGCGTCTCCGGGTTGTAGTCGGCGCGGCGGCGGCGCACGAGCTCGCGGTGCAGCGCCGCGCACTCGGCCATCGAGACGATCCGCCGGGCGGCGTTGATCGGTGCCAAGGCCGGGATCGGCTGCTCGTGGACCCGCGCCC
Source organism: uncultured Geminicoccaceae bacterium (assembly GCA_964504655.1). Lineage (GTDB taxonomy): Bacteria > Pseudomonadota > Alphaproteobacteria > Geminicoccales > Geminicoccaceae > JANXAZ01. The sequence goes on along the minus strand of CAZDFD010000010.1, from coordinate 14,025 downwards.
CGAGCCCGCGCAGGGCGGTGATCGCGTCGCGCTCGAGGGCGGCGATCCGGGCCTCGGGCTCGACCTCGAGGCCGCCCCGGGCGAAGCCGATCCGCAGGCCCTTCACCCCGGCGTCGAGCGCAGCGGCGAGCGCGCCCACCGGGCGGGTGGTCGTGGTCCGGTCGGCCGGGTCCGGCCCGGCGATCGCCTCGAGCAGGAGGGCGCAGTCGCGGGCGGTGCGCGCCAGGGGGCCCACATGGTCGAGCGAGAAGGACAGCGGCATGGCGCCGGCCCGGCTGACCCGGCCCCAGGTCGGCTTGAGGCCGACGATGCCGCACAAGCTCGCCGGCACCCGGATCGAGCCGCCGGTATCCGAGCCGAGGGTGCCCGGGACCAGCCGGGCGGCGACCGCCGCGGCCCCGCCGCTGGTCGAACCGCCGGTGATCCGGCTCGTGTCCCAGGGGTTGCGGGGATGGCCGGTGTGGGCGTTGTGGCCGGTGATGCCGAGCGCGAACTCGACCATGTTCAAGCGGCCGAGGTCGACGGCACCCGCGGCATCCAGCCGGGCGATCACCGTGGCGGTGCGGGAGGCCACGCGGCCGCGGTGGATCTTCGTACCCCACTCGGAGAGCTCGCCCTCCCGGTCGAACATGTCCTTGTGGGCCAAGGGCACGCCGTGCAGCGGGCCGCGGATCCGCCCGAGGGCGCGCTCGCGGTCGAGCGTGTCGGCCCGGGCGAGCGCCTGCTCGGGCCGGAGCCGCGCCACCGCCACGAGCTCGCGGCCGCGGCCCTCGAGGGCGGCGAGGCAGGCCTCGGTCGCGGCCCGGGCGGTGACCTCGCCCGTGCGGATGCGGGCGGCGAGCTCGGCGAGCGACAGGTCCAGGAGCGGGCTCACGGCTCTGCTCCTCGGGCCGGCTCGGGCTCGGCCAGGCGCTCGAGCGCGGCTGCGAAGTCCTGCGGCTCGAGGCCGAAGGGCAGATCGGCCGCCGCCCGGCGCAGCGCCTCGACGAGCGCCCGCGCGGTCCGCCGGTCCGCCTCGCCGATCTCGATCTCCGACGGCTCCACCACCGGCTCGGCCATGGTCCCCTCCGCCCGCCTCGGCCCCGGAAGGGCGTAGCACCCCGGCGGCGGTGGTTGAACCGGGGCGCCGGGCCGGGCCGACATGCCAGCCATCGCCCGGGGGCAGCCATCGCCCGAGGGAGCCCGTGGCTCAGGCCGGGCGGCCGGCGCCGATGCCGTAGCGGCGCAGCTTCTGGGCGATCGTGGTGTGGGCGGTGCCGAGCCGGCGGGCGAGCCTCCGGGTCGAGGGATGCTCGGCCCAGAGCCGGCGCAGGAGTTCGGCCTCGAAGGCCGCCACCGCCTGGGCCAACGTCGCGGGCGACGTTCCGGCCGGATCGGCCGCGGCCCTGGGCCTCGCCGGATCGAGGTCCTCGACGTCGATCTCGGGGCCGTCGGCGAGCGCCACGGCGCGGAACAGGAGGCTCTCGAGCTCCCGCACGTTGCCCGGCAGCTCGGCCCGGGCGAGTGCGGCCAGGGCTTCGGGTGCGAGCCGCGGCACCGGCCGGCCGACCTGGGCCGCGGCGCGGGTGAGGAAGTGGGCCACGAGCTCGGGCAGGTCCTCGCGCCGGGCGCGCAGGGGCGGCAGCTCGAGGGTCAGCACCGCCAGCCGGTACCAGAGGTCCTCGCGGAAGCGGCCGGCCGCGACCATGGCCTCGAGGTCGCGGTGGGTGGCCGAGACCACCCGCACGTCGACCCGCTCCTCGACCGTGCCGCCGACCCGGCGGAAGCTGCCGTCCTGGAGGAAGCGCAGGAGCTTGGCCTGCAGGTAGGGGCTGAGCTCGCCGATCTCGTCGAGGAACACGGTGCCCGTGTCGGCGAGCTCGAGCAGGCCGGGCTTGCCCTGGCGCTGGGCGCCGCTGAAGGCACCGGGCGCGTAGCCGAACAGCTCGCTCTCGGCGAGGCTCTCGGGCAGTGCTGCGCAGTTGAGGGCGAGGAAGGGGGCGGCGGCGCGCCGGCTGGCGGCGTGGCAGGCGCGCGCGAGCAGCTCCTTGCCGGTGCCGGTCTCGCCCCGGATCAGGAGCGGCGCGTCGAGCGCGGCGAGCCGGGCGGCGCGCGCCTTGAGGCGGAGGAAGGCGGGCGAGGAGCCGACCAGCGCCTCGAAGCCGGCCGGGCCCGGGGCGGAGAGCGCCGCGAGCCGGGCGCCGAGCCGGGCCGGGGCGTGCAGGACCAGGAGGGCGCCGGCCGCGCTCCGGTCCTCCCCGCCACCCAGGGGCCGCCCCTCGAGCAGGAAGGTCCGGCCGGCCAGGCGCACCTCGCGGTCGGCCATGGCGAAGCCGCGGGCGCGCAGCTCGGGCAGGAGGTCGGCCGGCTCGAGCAGGCGGTCCACGGAGGGCGGATCGGAGCCGCCCGGCAGGAGGGCGCGGGCGGCGGCGTTGGCGAACGGCACGGCGCCGTCGGCGTCGACCGCCAGCACCGGATCGCCGATCGCATCCAAGAGCGCGTCGAGCAGGAGCCGGCGGCGCTCGCCCGGCAGGAGCGCGAGCGGCGCCACGGAGCGCACCCCGGGCACGGCGGCCAAGGCGCGGGCGAGCGCCGGCAGGCCCTCGGGCTCGAGGCCGGGCAGGTCGAGGGCGATGCGGTGGGTCTCGACCTCGAGCGCGCGCAGGTCGAGGCGGTGGGCGCGCAGCACGCCCAGGACCTCGTGGGTGATGCCGAGGCGGTTGGCGGTGGCGAGCTCGAGGCGCATGGGCCGTACGCTTTCCCGGACAGCGTGCGGATTTCCTTACAGCACGCCCGCCCCGACGCCACAAGGCCGCGCGCCCGGCGGGGTGTGCGGATTTCCGTACGGCCGGCCCGCTCCGCGCCCCGCTCGAGCCGGTCCGCGCTGGTCCGGCACGCTCCTTGCGGAGAGCACCGCGACGGCAGGACCATCCACGGGGGGAGTTCGATGAGCGGGACGACGACGCGGCAGGCGGTCGGCACGGGCTTCGCGACGCGCGCGATCCACGCCGGCCACGATCCGGCCGAGCACCAGGGCGCGCTGGTGCCGCCCATCCACGTCACCACGACCTTCGCCTTCCCGGACGCCGCCACCGGCGCCCGGCGCTTCGCGGGCGAGGCCCCGGGCCACGTCTACACCCGCCTCGGCAACCCGACGCTGGCGCTCCTCGAGACCCGGCTGGCGGCGCTCGAGGGCGGCGAGGCGGCCCTCGTCACGGGCTCGGGCATGGGCGCGATCACCGCGGCACTCTGGACGCTGGTCGAGCCCGGCGACGAGATCCTGGTCGACCAGACCCTCTATGGCTGCACCTTCGCCTTCCTGCACCACGGCATCGGCCGGTTCGGGGTCGCCGTGCGCCACGTCGACCTGTCCGAGCCCGAGCGGCTTCCGGCCCTGATCGGCCCGCGCACCCGGATCGTCTACTGCGAGACGCCCGCCAACCCGGACATGCGGCTGGTCGACATCGAGGCGGTGGCCGGGGTGGCGCACGCCGCCGGGGCGCTCCTCCTGGTCGACAACACCTACGCCACGCCCTGGCTGCAGCGGCCGCTCGCCATGGGTGCCGATCTGGTGCTGCACTCGGCCACCAAGTACCTGGCCGGGCACGGCGACGTGATGGCGGGTGCGGTCGTGGGCGGGCGGGCGCTGATCGAGCGGATCCGGCTCACCGGCCTCAAGGACATGACCGGTGCCGTGCTCGGGCCCTTGGATGCCTTCCTCGTGCTGCGCGGGCTCAAGACCCTCGAGCTCCGGATGGAGCGGCACTGCGCCACGGCCCTGGCGGTCGCCCGCCTGCTCGAGGACCATCCGGCCACCGCCCGGGTGCTCTATCCGGGCCTGCCCTCCTTCCCGCAGCACGATCTCGCCCGCCGGCAGATGCGCGGCTTCGGCGGCATGATCGCGGTCGAGCTCGCGGGCGGTGCGCCGGCGGCGCTCCGCTTCATGGACGCGCTCACCCTCGTCACCCGGGCGGTGAGCCTGGGCGACGCCGAGAGCCTGGTGCAGCACCCGGCGTCGATGACGCACTCGACCTACACCGCCGAGGAGCGCGCCCGGTTCGGGATCGGCGACGGGCTCGTGCGGCTGTCGATCGGGCTCGAGACGCCCTCCGATCTGTTGGCGGATGTTGGCCGCGCGCTCGAGGCGGCCTACATGCCGGGGAGGCTCCGGGCGGCGTGAGGGGGGCGATGGGCGGGCTCGCGGTCGAGGCGAGGGAGAGCGGGCAGGGCGAGGCGGCGGCGCGGCTCGATCTCTTGCGGGCGATCGAGAAGAAGATCCTGTGGCTGTCGGCCTGGACGATCCACCACGCCAACCATCTCCGGCCGTCGCGCGACAAGCTCAAGGTCGGCGGCCACCAGGCCTCCTGCGCCTCGGTCGCCTCGATCGTGACGGCGCTCTTCTTCGACGCGCTCCGCCCGGGCGACCGGATCGCGGTCAAGCCGCACGCGAGCCCGATCTACCACGCCGCCATGTACCTCTTGGGCCGGCAGAGCCGCGAGCGGCTCGAGCGGTTCCGGGCCATGGGCGGCGCCCAGGCCTACCCCTCGCGGACCAAGGATGCCACCGGCGTCGACTTCTCGACGGGCTCGGTCGGGCTGGGTGCGGCGATGACGCTCTTCGCCTCCCTGGCCCAGGACCATGTGCGGCTCAGAGGGCTCGCGCCGGCGGACCTGCCCGAGGGGCGGATGGTGGCCATCGTCGGCGACGCCGAGCTCGACGAGGGCAACGTCTTCGAGGCCCTGCTCGAGGGCTGGAAGTACGACGTCCGCAATCTCTGGTGGGTGATCGACTACAACCGGCAGAGCCTGGACCGGGTCGTGCCGGAGAAGCTCTTCGCCAAGATCGAGCAGTTCTTCGCGACCGTGGGCTGGGAGGTGGTCACGGTCAAGTACGGCAAGCGGCTGCAGGCGGCGTTCGCGCGGCCGGGCGGCGAGGCGCTCAAGGAGTGGATCGACGCCTGCCCGAACGATCTCTACGCCGCCCTGAGCTTCAAGGGCGGGGCCGCCTGGCGGGCGCATCTCGAGAGCGATCTCGGCCGCAACCCGGCGATCCGCCAGCTCCTCGACGGCCACGACGACGCGGCCCTCGCGGCCCTCATGACCAATCTCGGCGGCCACGACCTCGAGGCGCTGTGCGAGGCCTTCCGGGCCGCCGCCGACGACCGGCCGCGCTGCTTCATCGCCTACACGGTCAAGGGCTTCGGGCTGCCCATGGCGGGCCACAAGGACAGCCACGCCGCCTTGATGACCGAGGAGCAGATGGCGGCGCTCGCGGCCGCGCACGGCATCCCTCCGGGTGCGGAGTGGGATCCCATGGCCGGGCTCGCGGTCGATCCGGGAGCCCTCGCCCGGTTCCTGGCCGAGGTCCCCTATGCGCGGCGGGTCGAACGGTTCGCGGCGCCGGCCGTGCCGGTGCCGCCCGTGCTGCCGGCCGGACGGCGCAGCCGCCAGGCCTCGACCCAGGAGGCGTTCGGGCGGATCATGGGCGAGCTCGCCCGCTCGGACCTGCCCTTGGCCGAGCGGATCGTCACGACCTCGCCCGACGTCACGGTCTCGACCGGGCTCGCCGCCTGGGTCAGCCGCCGGCAGGTCTTCAACCGCAAGGAGCACGAGGACGTGTTCCGCGCCGAGCAGGTGACCTCGCCCACGCTCTGGCGCGAGAGCCGCACCGGCCAGCATGTCGAGCTCGGCATCGCCGAGAACAACCTCTTCTTGAACCTGGCGGCCCTCGGCCTCGCGCACGAGCTGTTCGGCGCCCGGCTCCTGCCAGTGGGCACGCTTTACGACCCGTTCATCGCGCGCGGCCTCGATGCCTTGACCTACGCCTGCTACCAGGGCGCCCGCTTCCTCCTTGTCGCCACACCCTCGGGTGTGAGCCTCGCCCCCGAGGGCGGCGCGCACCAGTCGATCGGCACCCCGCTCGTGGGCATGGCCCAGCCCGGGCTCACCTATCTGGAGCCCGCCTTCGCCGACGAGCTCGAGGTGGCCTTGCGCTGGGCCTTCGCGCATCTCCAGGAGCCCCAGGGCGGGGCGGTCTATCTGCGCCTCTCGACCCGTTCGATCGAGCAGCCCGAGCGGCGCGTGGACGCGGCGCTCGAGGAGGCGGTGATCCTGGGCGGCTACTGGCTCGTCGAGCCCGCGCCGGGGGCCGAGCTCGCGGTGGCGTTCACGGGTGCCGTCGCCCCCGAGGCGCAGGCGGCGGTGGCGGCGCTGGCCGCGGAGCTGCCCGGGATCGGGCTCTTGAACGTCACCTCGCCCGACCGGCTGCTCGCCGACTGGCGGGCGCGCGGTGCCGGCTCGCGGGCGGCCGGGCTGCTCGCCCCGCTCGCCGCGGACGCCGGGCTCGTGACGGTCCAGGACGGCCACCCGGCGGCGCTCGCCTGGCTGGGCGCGGTGCGCGGCCAGCGGGTCGCGGCCCTGGGCGTCGACCGCTTCGGCCAGTCGGCCGACCTCCCGGATCTCTACGCGGCGATGCGGATCGACGCCGAGGCGATCTTGGACGCCGCCGCCCGGGTCCTGGTCGAACGGGCGCGCGGGCGGGGGTAGCTCCGGCGCCGGAGCGGGCGCCGCCAACACCGCCGCGCCGCCAACACCTGGCTTGCCGCCCCAGGGGTGCGGTCCTACACGCTGGCTCCGGGGGGAACGCCCCAGGGGGGGGAGCGGCCATGGACATGACCGGCGAGTACCGGATCCCGGCGGCGCGGCAGCGGGTCTGGGAGATGCTCAACGATCCGGAGGTGCTGGCCAAGGCCATCCCGGGCTGTGAATCGCTGCAGAAGAGCTCCGACAACGAGCTGCAGGCCAAGGTCAAGGCCAAGGTCGGGCCGGTCTCGGCGACCTTCGCCGGCAAGGTCACCCTCTCCGATCTCGATCCGCCGGCCGCCTACACGATCTCGGGCGAGGGCTCGGGCGGGGTCGCGGGCTTCGCCAAGGGCGGCGCCCGGGTGCAGCTCCTCGAGGACGGGCCCGCGGCCACGATCCTCAAGTACGAGGCCAAGGCCGAGGTCGGCGGCAAGCTCGCGCAGATCGGCTCCCGGCTGATCCAGGGCACCGCCAAGAAGATGGCCGACGACTTCTTCGGCCGCTTCGTCGAGATCGCCGCGGCCGCCGCGGCGCCGGCGGCCGCGGCCCCGGCGGCGCCGGCGCCGGCGCCCGCGGCCGCGCCGCGGCCGGCGGCACCGGCGCCCGCCCCGGCTCCGCTCGAGGCGCCGGCCGGGATCGCCGGGATTCCCTGGATCTGGATCGCGGCCGCCGTGGTCGTGCTCCTGATCCTGATCTGGGCGCTCGCCTCCGGCTGAGCCGGGCCGGCGCGCGTTGACGCTCGCCCGGTGGGCACCTAGGTTGCGGACCGCCGAAAAGACGATCCGGATCGCGCGCGCCTCGGGCGGGGCGCCGGGCGCGGTCCAGCACGGGCCATGAGGGGTGGGAGGTTGCAGCCGATGCAGATCTCGATGACGGTCAACGGCAAGGCGGTGAGCGGCGAGGTCGAGCCGCGCACCCTCCTGGTCGAGTTCCTGCGCAGCCAGCTCGGGCTCACCGGCACGCACGTGGGCTGCGACACGAGCCAGTGCGGCTGCTGCGTGGTGCATGTCGACGGCGCCTCGGCCAAGGCCTGCACGCTCCTCGCGGTGCAGGTCCAGGGCGCCTCGGTGACCACGATCGAGGGCCTCGCCCAGGGCGGCAAGCTGCACCCGCTGCAGCAGGCCTTCCACGAGCATCACGGCCTGCAGTGCGGCTTCTGCACGCCGGGCATGATCATGAGTGCTGCCGACCTCCTGCAGCGCAACCCCGATCCGAGCGAGCACGAGGTGCGCGAGTGGCTCGAGGGGAACCTCTGCCGCTGCACCGGCTACCACAACATCGTCAAGGCGATCCTGGCGGCGGCGCAGACGATGCGCGGCATGGCCAGGGCCGCCGAGTGAACCCCGGGGGAAGAGCGGAGGCGAGGATGGCAGAGAAGGGCATCGGCGCGCGCGTCCCCAGGAAGGAGGACCTGCGCTTCATCACCGGCCGCGGCCGCTACACCGACGACATCAACCAGCCGGGCCAGGCCTATGCAGTGTTCGTGCGCTCGCCGCACGCGCACGCCAGGATCAAGCGGATCGACACGGCCTCGGCCGCCGGCCGGCCGGGCGTGCTCGCGGTGCTCACCGGCGATGACGTCAAGGCCGACGGGCTCGGCAACCTGGTCTGCGGCTGGCTGGTCAAGTCCAAGGACGGCTCGCCCATGAAGATGGGGCCGCACCCGCTGCTCGCGCAGGGCAAGGTGCGCTACGTGGGCGACCGTGTCGCGGTCGTCGTGGCCGACACGCTCGCCCGTGCCAAGGACGCGGCCGAGGCGCTCGTCGTCGACTACGAGGTGCTGCCGGCGGTGGTCGACGTGGCCGACGCGCACGGCGCCGGTGCGCTCGTCCACGAGGAGGTGGCGAACAATCTCTGCTACGACTGGGAGCTCGGCGACAAGGCGGCGGTGGACGCGGCCTTCGCCAAGGCGCACCACGTCACCAGGATGGAGCTCGTCAACAACCGGCTCGTGCCGAACGCCATGGAACCGCGCGCCGCGATCGGCCATTTCGATCCCGGCCAGGACGCCTACACGCTCTACCTCACGAGCCAGAACCCGCACGTCCACCGGCTCGTGATCTCGGCCTTCATCGGCGTGGCACCGGAGCACAAGCTGCGGGTGGTGGCGCCCGACGTGGGCGGCGGCTTCGGCTCGAAGATCTTCATCTACGGTGAGGAGTGCGTCGTCCTCTGGGCCTCCAAGAAGGTCGGCGGCCGGCCGGTCAAGTGGGTGGCCGAGCGCTCCGAGAGCTTCCTCACCGACGCCCACGGCCGCGACCACGTCAGCCGCGCCGAGCTGGCGATGGACCGGGACGGCAACTTCCTCGCCATGCGCGTCAACACCAAGGCCAATCTCGGCGGGTACATGAGCACCTTCAGCTCGTGCATCCCGACCTATCTCTACGCGACGCTGCTCGCCGGACAGTACAAGACGCCTTCGATCTACTGCGACGTGCAGGCCTACTACACCAACACCGCACCGGTCGACGCCTATCGCGGCGCCGGCCGGCCGGAGGCGAGCTTCCTGATCGAGACCCTGATCGACCAGGCGGCCATGGAGATGCGGATGGATCCGGCCGAGATCCGCCGCAAGAACTTCATCCCGAAGTCGGCCTTCCCCTACCAGACGCCGGTCGCGCTCGTGTACGACACCGGCGACTACGACACCTGCCTGGACGAGGCCTTGAAGCTCGTCGACTATGCGGGCTTCGCCGGGCGGCGGGCGCAGAGCGAGCGCAACGGCAAGCTCAGGGGCATCGGGGTCTCCTGCTACATCGAGGCCTGCGGCATCGCGCCGTCGGCCGTGGTGGGCTCGCTCGGTGCCGGCGTGGGCCTGTGGGAGAGCGCCAAGGTCCGCTTCACCCACACCGGCAAGGTGCAGGTGCTGACCGGCACCCACACCCACGGCCAGGGCCACGAGACGACCTTCAGCCAGCTCGTCGCCGACAAGCTCGGCGTTGCTTACGAGGACGTCGAGGTGATCCACGGCGACACCGAGAAGACGCCCGTGGGCATGGGCACCTACGGCTCGCGCTCGCTCGCCGTGGGCGGCGAGGCGCTGATGAAGGCCTGCGACAAGGTGATCGCCAAGGGCAAGAAGATCGCCGCCCATCTGCTCGAGGCGTCGGAGGCCGACATCACCTTCAAGGACGGCAAGTTCACCGTCGCCGGCACCGACAAGGCCAAGACCATCGGCGAGGTCGTCTTCACCGCCTACGTGCCGCACAACTATCCGGCCGGGCTCGAGCCGGGGATGGAGGAGGGCGCGTTCTTCGACCCGCCGAACTTCACCTTCCCGGCCGGGACCTATGTCTGCGAGGTCGAGGTCGACCCGCAGACCGGCGAGGTGGACATCGTCAAGTTCGTGGCGGTCGACGATTTCGGCAACGTCGTCAACCCGATGATCGTCGAGGGCCAGGTCCATGGCGGGCTCGTGCAGGGCATCGGCCAGGCGCTGCTCGAGGGCGCCCGCTACGACAGCGGCGGCCAGCTCCTGACCGGCTCCTACATGGACTACTGCATGCCGCGGGCGGACGACGTGCCGTCCTTCGAGGTGCACACCTCGCGCGGCACCGCCTGCACCTCCAACTCGATGGGGGTCAAGGGCTGCGGCGAGGCCGGGGCGATCGGCGCGCCGGCCGCGGTCATCAACGCCATCACCAACGCCATCGGCGCACGGGTCGAGATGCCGGCCACCCCGGAGCGGGTGTGGCGGGCGCTGCAGAGCCGGCCGGTGGCCAAGGCGGCCGAGTAAGGGGGAGGATCGGATGTACGCCTTCAACTATCACCGCCCGGCCTCGCTCGCCGAGGCGGCGCGGCTCCTGGCCGGCCATCCCGACGGCAAGCTCATGGCCGGCGGCCAGACCTACATCCCGACCCTGAAGCAGCGCCTGGCGCAGCCCACGGACGTGATCGACCTCGGCGCCATCGCCGAGCTCCGCGGGATCAAGGAGGAGGCCGGCGGGGTCACGATCGGCGCCACGACCCGGCACGCCGAGGTGGCCGGCTCGGCCGTGGTCAAGCGGCTGATCCCGGCGCTGGCCGCACTCGCCGAGGGGATCGGCGACCCGCAGGTCCGCAACCGCGGCACGCTCGGCGGCTCGATCGCCAACAACGACCCGGCCGCCGACTATCCGGGCGCGGTCCTGGGCCTGGGCGCCCAGGTGCGGACCAGCAAGAACCGCACGATCGCCGCGGACGACTTCTTCACCGGCATGTTCGAGACCGCGCTCGCGGCCGACGAGATCGTCACCGCGGTGCACTTCCCGAAGCCCGAGAAGGCGGCCTACGCCAAGTTCCCGAACCCGGCCAGCCGCTACGCGATCGTGGGCGTGTTCCTCGCCAGGACCGCGGGCGGGGTGCGGGTCGCGGTGACCGGGGCGGCACCCTGCGTGTTCCGCGCGACCACGCTCGAGCAGGCGCTCGCCTCGAGCTGGTCGGCGGCCGCGATCGACGGCGCCGCGATCGACGCCTCCGGGCTCAACGCCGACATCCACGCCCAGACCGACTACCGGGCGCACCTGATCAAGGTCATGGCCAAGCGGGCCTTGGCCGCCGCCGGCTGAGCGGCCGAACCCTTCGACGCGCGCCGGAAGGGGGCCTTCGGGCCCCCTTCTGGCGTCCGGGCCCGGGCGGGCGGCGGGCCCAAACGGCGGGCTCAGCCGCCGGGCTCGGCCGGGGCGAGCGGGCGGAGCTCGAGCGCCCGGGCGATCTCCGCCCGCTCGGGCTCGGGCTCGGCCGGCGGCGCCGGTCCCACGAGCCGGCGCGCGAGGACGAGGCCCCCGAGCCCGCCCAGGGCGTTGGCCAGGAGGTCCTCGAGGCTCGCCTCGCGGCCGCTGGCGAGGAGCTGCACGGCCTCGCCGGCCGCGGCCGCCACCAGCACCACGGCGGCCGGGCCGGGGAGGCGGCGGAGCTCGAGCGCGCGGGCGGCGAGGGCGGCGACGGTCGCGGCCATGAGGGCGTGGCCCAGGAGCGGCACCGCCGGGCCCGCCAGGACGGCGCGGAGCAGGCCCGCGGGGAGGAGGCGGTCGGCGAGCTCGGGTGGCAGCAGGATCAGCACGAGGGCTGCCGCGGCCGCGGCCAGCGCGGCGGCCGCCCAGGGCCGGCGCACCGCCCGGTGCAGGAGGAGCCCGCCGCCGAGCGCGAGCAGCCCGAGCCAGGCGAGGGCCAAGGCCAGCCGGGCGGGCCCGAGCCAAGGGCCGGCCACGAGCGGGCGGACCTCGAGGCTGCGCAGCTCGAGCCGGCCGGCGGCGCGCTGCAGGCGGACCAGGAGCTCGCTTCCGGCGGCGCCGGGCGGCGGTGCCAGGTCGGCCGCGAAGAGCTGCCAGTCGCGGTCGGAGCGGGCGCGCAGCGCATCCTCGCGGCGGTCGGGCAGGAGCCGGCCCTCCGCGTCACGGCCCATGAGATGGATGCGCGCCGCCTCGACCGGCCGGAGCCCGCCGGTGCCGGCGAAGCGCGCCTCGGCCGAGATCTGGAAGGCGAGCGTGCCCGGTGGTGCTTCGAGCGGGCGGCGCAGGAGCACGTAGGGGTCGGCGCGCGGCGCCTCGAGGCGGAGGATGCCGTCGATCACCTCGACCCGGCCCTTGCCGCGCTCGAGCGTCCAGCCGGCGAGCGGGTCATCGGCGTCGGGCGGCGGCCAGAGGCGCAGCGCCGGCCCGCCCGGCACGTGCGCCGGCAGAAGCTCCGCCGCCGCCCAGGTCGCGAGCGCCAGGAGGGCGAGGCCGAGCGTCCAGGCGCGCGCCACGCTCACGGCAGCCGTCCGCGGCCGGCCGGCGCGCCCGGCAGCGGCAGCCGGCGCAGGAGCAGCCCCAGGCCGCCGCCGAGGGCCACGCCCACGAGGTTGCGGAGCGCGTCGGCCGGGTCGGCGCTGCGGCCGTCGGTCAGGAGCTGGACGTACTCGGCCACGGGTGCCGCCGCCGCCAAAGCGAGGAGCACGGCCGCGGGCGGGAGGGTGCGCACCGCGCCGACCGCCACCAGGGCGAGCAGGGCGAAGATCAGGACGTGGCCGAGATCGCCCAGGGCATCGGCCTCGACCCCGCCCAGGCCGAGCAGGCGGGCGGCCTCGGCGAGCATCTGCTGCTCGGGCTCGCGCGGCAGCACGAGCAGCACGATCGCGACCGTCGTGGCGATCCCGAGCGCGGTCGCGAGCCAGGGCGTGCGCAGGGTCCCCAGAAGGCGCAGCACGGTCCAGCCGCCGAGCACGATCCAGCCGGCGATGAGCGCCGCCCGGGCGAGCCCGAAGGCCGGCCGGTGGCGGAGCGGTGCGAGCGTCAGGTCGCGCAGCAGGAGCCGGCCGGCGGCGCGCACCAGCTCGACCTCGAGGGTGGCGCCGACCGCGCCCGCCGGCAGCGCCACGTCGCGGCGCAGGCGGAAGGGCGAGCGGGTGCCGACCAGCCGCGCCACGTGCAGCTCGCGGCCGAACAGGAGCGTGCCGGCGGCCGACCGGCCGACCAGCCGCAGATGGCCGCCGGCCGACCAGCCCTCGGCCGGGGTGATGCGCTCGGCGGCGAGCTCGACCGCGACCCGCAGCCCGGCGAGCGGGGCGCCCGAGGGCACGGTCACGCGCAGCGCCACGCTGCCCGTGGACCCGGGGCTGTCGAGCAGCGCCGCGTCCGGCGACAGCTCGACCCGGCCGGCCGCCGGGTAGGTCCGCACCGAGGCCTCCGAGCCCTCGGCCGCGAGCGGGCGCAGCGCGCGGGCGCCGGGCACGGGCTCGAGCCGGTCCATCCCGAAGCTCAGGAAGGCGGTCAAGGCCGCGAGGGCCAGCACCGCCCCCAGGAGCCGCACCAGCACCGGGTCGGGGCGGAACGCCAGGAGCCGGGCGAGCCGGCTCCTCACGGGCACGGCCCGGGGCGCGGCTCGGCCGGGGAGGAGGGCTGCACACGCATTCCCGTGATCCTAGCCGAGCCGTGCGGCTGCGTCAGCCGGTCCGGCGCCGGCCGCTTGCGCCCGTCCTGGGCATCGTGTGTGATCCGCCGGCCGCGCCGCCCGGGCGCGGCTCCCCGAGCCGAGCGAACCCCCTGATGTCCGATCTTCCCGCCTCGATCGACGCCACCATCGAGCTCCTGGCGCGGGGACGCTACGTCGCCGACCGGCCGCTCGCCACGGCGCTGTTCCTGGCCCTGAAGCTCGGCCGGCCCCTGTTCCTCGAGGGCGAGGCCGGGGTCGGCAAGACCGAGATCGCGAAAGTGCTGGCCGAAACGCTCGACCGCAACCTGATCCGGCTGCAGTGCTACGAGGGCCTCGATGTCGCCGCGGCGGTCTACGAGTGGAACTACCAGCGGCAGATGCTCGAGATCCGCCTCGCCGAGGCGGCCGGGATCACCGACCGGGAAGGGCTCGCCCAGGACATCTTCGCCGAGCGGTTCCTGATCCGCCGGCCACTCCTGCAGGCCCTCGAGCCCGACTTCCGCGGCCCACCCGTCCTCCTGATCGACGAGCTCGACCGCACCGACGAGCCGTTCGAGGCGTTCCTGCTCGAGG
>CAZDFD010000009.1:70341-74880 GCA_964504655.1 uncultured Geminicoccaceae bacterium | reverse complement strand
CCGTAGAAGTGCGAGGTGAAGGTGAGGCCGTAGACGCAGCAGGCCGAGCCCGAGAGCACGGTCGCCACCCGGCGCATGCGCAACCCCACGCGCAGCGAGCCGAACGCCGGGCACATGCTCTGCGGCCGGTCGTGCGGGCCCTTGGGGTAGTCGCGCGCGTAGCGCTCGAGGAGCTCGCGGTTGCCGGCCGCCAGGGCCTGGGCGCGGAGCCGCTCGGCGCCGGCGTGGCAGCCGCCCGGGCCGGGCTCCCCGGCGGCCGCCGGGGAGGCTTCGGCCGCGAGGCTCTCGATCGGGGCGGACCCGTCGTAGACGACCTCGCCACCGGCCGCGACCGCCGGGGAGGGATCGAGGGCGGGCTCAGCCATCGTCGTAGACCACCTCGAGCGAGCGCCGCTCGGGCACCACGCCGCCGCACATGTCGGCCTCGCTGGCCGGCTCGAGGGCGACCCCGCGGCCGACCGCCTCGCCCTTGAAGAGGCCCAAGAGCTGCTCGTGGGAGAGCGGCCGCGGGCGGATCGGCGGCGCCTCGGCGGTGGCCCGGGCGAGGCTCTCGAACAGCGGCCCCCAGCGGCCCTCCGGGCGGGCGACGATCTCGTAGGCCGCGCTCTTGCGGCGGATGTCCTCGTCGGCCGGGATCGCCGCCAGCACCGGGATGCCGACGGCGGCGGCGAACGCCGCCGCCTCGCCGGTGCCGTCGTCCTTGTTGACGACCAGGCCCGCGACCCCGACGTTGCCGCCGAGGGTGCGGAAATACTCGACCGCCGAGCAGACGTTGTTGGCGACGTAGAGCGACTGCAGGTCGTTCGAGCCGACCACGATCACCTTCTGGCAGAGGTCGCGGGCGATCGGCAGGCCGAAGCCGCCGCAGACCACGTCGCCCAGGAAGTCCAGGAGGACGAAGTCGAAGCCCCAGTCGTGGAAGCCGAGCTTCTCCAGGAGCTCGAAGCCGTGGATGATGCCGCGCCCGCCGCAGCCGCGGCCGACCTCGGGGCCGCCCAGCTCCATGGCGAACACGCCGTCGCGCTTGAAGCAGACGTCGCCGATCCGCACCGGCTCGCCGGCCGCCTTCCTGCGCGCGCTCGTCTCGATGATCGTGGGGCAGCTGCGGCCGGCGAACAGGAGTGCGGTCGTGTCGCTCTTCGGATCGCAGCCGATCAAAAGGACGCGCTTGCCCTGGCGGGCCAGCATGTAGCTCAGATTGGCCAGGGTGAAGCTCTTGCCGATGCCGCCCTTGCCGTAGATCGCGACGATCTGGGTGGGCTTGCGGACCGGCCCGGCGGCGACCGGGTCGGGAGCGATCGCCGCCTCGGCCCGCAGGGCCGCGTCCTGGGCGAAGCCGGGCCCCCGACCGGCGTCGAGATCGAGGCTCATGCGCAGCCCCTCCAGTCGAGGACCATCTTGAGGCAGGCCGGGTCGGTGAACGCCTCGCGATAGGCGGTGCCCGCCGCCTCGGCCGGCCGGCTGTGGGTGAGGAGGCCGTCGAGCGCCAGCCTGCCCTCCTGGACCAGGGCGGCGACCGCCTCGAGGTCGGCCGGTCGCCATTCGGCCGCGACCCGCAGCCGTGCCTCCTTGAGGAAGGCCCCCGGGAAGGCGAAGCGGAGCGGCTCGGCGTAGAAGCCGGCGAGCACGATCTCGCCGCCCGGTGCCAGCCGGCCGATCAGCTCGTCGAGCAGGCCGGCGTCGCCGCTCGCGTCGACGATCAGCCGGTAGTCGCGGCGCTCGTCCGCGGCCGGATCGAGCACCCGGTAACCGCGCGCGCCCGAGGCGCGGGCCGGGTTGCGCTCCCAGACCACCGGATCGCCGCCCTCGAGGAGCACGAGCCGGGCCAGCAGCCGGCCGAGGACGCCGTGGCCGACCACGAGCTCGGGCAGCCCGCCGTCGCGCCCGCCCACGAGCGCGTGCCGGGCGGTCGCGGCGAGCGCCAGGAGCACGCCGCTCTCGGGCGGGTCGAGCCCGGCCGCGAGCGGCACCACACGGTCGGCCGGGACCACCAGCCGGGCGGCGGCGCCACCGAACAGCGCCCGCACGCCCGCGAAGCAGCGGGCGCCGGGCACGAACACCCGCTCGCCCGGCCGACGGCCGCTCGCCGGGCCGGCGGCGGCGACCCGGCCGACGGTCTCGTAGCCGGGCACCAGCGGGTAGCCCATGCCCGGGAAGGGCGGCATGCGGCCGTCGTAGAGGAGCCGCTCGGTGCCGGTGCTGATGCCGCTCCACTCGACCTCGACCAGGATGTCCGCGGCACCGGGCGGGGCGAGCTCGACCCGGTCGAGCGCCAGCCGCTCGGGTGCCCGGAGCACCACGGCGAGCGTGTCCATGCGGCAGGCGGCCTCCCCCGAGCGGCACGTGACGGCTCGTTCCGTCACCATCGTCAGGCTAGCCTGACTCCAAGGCCTGTCAAGTTCGATTTACAAAGACATCACGAGATCACGATCGTCGTGCCGTCACGACACTGGCCACCAGCGGCAGCCGGGTCGGGTGCAGGCGCGGCCGCACGAAGCCGGCCGCCCGCAGGAGCTCCGCGACCTCCTCCGGCCGGCGCGGCCGGCCGCGTCCCATGGCCAGGAGGTAGAGGCCGAAATAGGCGTCGCCGACCCGCCGCGCGCCGCGCGTGCCGGCCATCGGCTCGCCGACCAGCACCGTCCCACCCGGCAGCAGCGCCGCGTGCGCCGCGCGCAGGAGCGCCAGGGCCTCGGGGTCGTCATGGTCGTGCAGCACGCGCACCAGGGTGAGGAGGTCGGCGCCGGCCGGCAGCGGTGCCCGGTGGAAGTCGGCGCCGACCACCTCGACGCGGTCGCCGAGGCCAGCCGCGGCGAGCCGCTCCCGGGCCCGCGCGGCCACCGCCGGCAGATCGACCAGCACCAGCCCGAGCCGCGGCGCGCGCGCCGCCACGGCCTCGAGGAAGGCGCCTTCGCCGCCGCCCAGGTCGAGCAGCCGGCGATGCCGCCCGAACGGGTAGGCGTCCAGGATCTCGGCCGCCACGGCCGGCTGCGAGGCGGCCATCAGCGCCGAGTAGCGGGCGACCTCGTCCGGCCGCAGCCCCTCGGGTGCCGCCGCCCCGGCGTAGGGCCAATAGCGGGCGAGGCGGGCCTCGCCGGGCGGCCGGCGCAAGAGCGCCACCGGGTCGGCGAGGTCGGCGTAGAGCAGCGCGTGGTGCTCGACCATGCCGGCGAGCCCGGGCGTGCCGAGGAAGGCCGCCCCCTGCGGACCGAGCCCCCAGGCCGCCGGCCGGCCGGCCGGGCCGCGCCGCTCGACCAGCCCGAGCGCGGCGGCGGCCGCCAGCAGGCGGGCCAGGGCCTCGGGCGCCAGGGCGAGCGCGGCGGCGAGCTCGGCCTCGGCGAGCGGGCCGCGGGCGAGCCGCTCGAGCAGGCCGAGACGCACGCAGGCGAGCAGGACCTGGCTGTAGACGAAGCCGGCGCAGAGGTCGAACAGCCCGGCGGCGCGGCGCCGGGCGATCGGTCGGGTGAGCGGGAAGGCGGCGGCCAGGGCGCGGAAGCGCGGGCTCGCCAGGAGCCGGTCCCGGAAGGCCCGCGCCCGCTCCCACACCGCGCCCGGGCCGGCCGCTCAGGCGGCGGCGCGCACGAGGCCCACGGGCAGGAAGCGGCGGGTCTCGTGCTCGACCAGCGCCGCCAGGTCGTCGGCGCCCGGGCAGGGCGGGATCGCCGCCACGGCCGCGGCCACGAGTTCGCGCAGCCGAGCGAGCGCGCCCTCGAGGCCGAGCTCGCCCACGGCACTCGGCCGGGCGAGCGCCGCGTCGCGGCCGATGGGCTTGCCGAGCTCGGCCGGGTCGGCCGCGACGTCGCGGACGTCGTCCGCCACCTGGTAGGCGAGGCCGAGCCGCTCGCCCAGGACCCGCCAGGGCTCGGGCTCGGCGCCCGCGGCGAGCGCCCCGAGCATCGCCGCACCGGCGAACAGGGCGCCGGTCTTCTGCCGGTGGTACTCGGCCCGGTCGAGCCGCGGCTCGCACTCCCAGGCCTGGCCGGCGGCGATCCCGGCGGGCGCCCCGACCGCCGCCCCGACCGCCGCCACCAGCGGTGCCAGCCGCTCCGGCCGGCGCGTCGCGCCCGCCGCCAGGGTCTCGAAGGCGAGCACGATCAGGGCGTCGCCGGCGAGCACCGCGAGCCGCTCGCCGAAGGCGCGGTGCACCGAGGCCCGGCCGCGCCGGGTGGCGGCGTCGTCGAAGCAGGGCAGGTCGTCGTGCACGAGCGAGGCGCAGTGCAGGAGCTCGACCGCGGCCGCCGCGGCGTCGCCCAGCGCCGGCTCGTCCTCGCCGCAGGCCCTGGCCACGGCCAAGCAGAGGCGCGGCCGCAGCCGCGCCCCGCCCGGGAAGACCGCGTGCCGGAGCGCCGCGGCGAGGCCCGGCGGGCAGGACCGCCCGGCGGCCCGGGCGAGCGCCGCCTCGAGCGCCCGGTCGATGCGGATCAACGGCTCCATCGACGCCTCCCTCGGCTCGGCCGTACTGTCAGGAATGCTTGTCACATCCGAGTGTCATTTTCTATAGACAGATGCAGGGAGACGCGCATGCCACCGGGCTCGCCCCGG
>CAZDFD010000009.1:65453-70241 GCA_964504655.1 uncultured Geminicoccaceae bacterium | reverse complement strand
ATCGTCGTCGTCGGCGCCGGGGCGGGCGGGCTCGCCGCCACGATCGAGCTCGCCGCCCGTGGCTGCGCCGTGACGCTGCTCGAGCGGGCCGCGGCGCCGGGCGGCAAGATGCGCGAGCTCCTGGTCGACGGCCGGCCGGTCGCGGCCGGGCCGACCGTGCTGACGCTGCGGCCGATCCTCGAGGAGCTGTTCGCCGCGGCCGGCACCGAGCTCGCGGCCGAGCTCCGCCTCGAGCCCGCCGGGCTCCTCGCCCGGCACGCCTTCGACGACGGTGCCCGCCTCGACCTGTTCGCCGATCCGGCCCGCTCGGAGGACGCGATCGCGGCCCTGGCGGGCCCCGCCGAGGCGCGCGCCTTCGCGGCCTTCCGCGGCGAGGCCGCCAGGGTGTGGGGGCTGCTCGAGCGGCCCTTCCTGCGCGCCGCGGCACCCAGCCTCGCGGGACTGCTGGGCG
The DNA here is from genome assembly GCA_964504655.1 of uncultured Geminicoccaceae bacterium. Classification (GTDB taxonomy): domain Bacteria; phylum Pseudomonadota; class Alphaproteobacteria; order Geminicoccales; family Geminicoccaceae; genus JANXAZ01. The sequence goes on along the minus strand of CAZDFD010000009.1, from coordinate 69,790 downwards.
GGGTCGGGGTGCGCGGCCTGGCCGAGCTGCCGAGCCTGCGGCCGTTCCAGTCGCTGTGGGCGGCCCTGGGCGAGCGGTTCCGCGACCCGCGGCTGCGCCAGCTGTTCGCCCGCTACGCCACCTATTGCGGCGGCTCGCCGTTCCTGGCGCCGGCCACCTTGATGCTGGTGGTGCACGCCGAGCTCGCCGGCGTCTGGCTGGTCGAGGGTGGCCTCGCGGCGCTCGCCCGCGCCCTGGCGCGGCTCGCCGAGCGGCTGGGCGCCACCCTGCGGCTCGGCTGCGAGGCCCGCGAGGTCCTGCTCGCGGGCGGCCGCGCGTCGGGCGTGCTGCTCGCCGACGGCGAGCGGCTGCCGGCCGACGCGGTGGTGCTCAACGCCGACGTCGCCGCGGTCGGCGCCGGCCGGCTCGGTGCCGCGGCGGCCCGCGCGGTCGACGCCCGCGCCCCGGGCGGCCGCTCGCTCTCGGCCGTGGTCTGGACCCTGCTCGCCGAGCCGCGCGGCCTGCCGCTCGCGCACCACACGGTCCTGTTCTCGCGCGACTACGCGGCCGAGTTCGACGACCTGCTCGACCGCCGCCGGCTGCCCGCCGACCCGACGGTCTATCTCTGCGCCCAGGATCGCCCGGCCGAGGACGCGCCGGCGCCCGACGGTCCCGAGCGCCTGCTCTGCCTCGTCAACGCCCCGCCCACGGGCGACCGCCACCCCTTCCCGCCGGAGGAGATCGAGGCATGCTGGGAGAGGACCCTGGCGCGGCTCGCCCGCTGCGGCCTGACGCTCGCGCCCCGGGCGAGCCGGGTGACGACCCCGGCCGACTTCGCGCGGCTGTTCCCGGGGAGCGGGGGAGCCCTCTACGGCCCGGCCCCGCACGGCTGGCGGGCGGCGTTCGCCCGCCAGGGGGTGCGCACGCGGCTCCCGGGGCTGTACCTGGCGGGGGGCAGCGTGCATCCCGGGCCGGGGGTGCCGATGGCGGTGCTCTCGGGCCGGCTGGCGGCACGCTGCCTGCTCGAGGACCTCGCTTCGACGCGCCGCTCGCCGCCGGCGGCTACCGCTGGTGGTACCTCGACGCGCTGAGCCCGGACGGCCGCCAGGGGCTCGTCGCGATCGCCTTCCTGGGCTCGGTCTTCTCGCCCTACTACGCCCGCGCCCGGCGGCGCGGCGAAGCGCCGCCCGAGGAGCACTGCGCGCTCAACCTGGCGCTCTACGGGGCGGGTCGGACGCGCTGGCCCCGGAAGCGCTGGGCGATGACCGAGCGGGGGGCGGCGGCGGTCGCCCGCAGCGCCCTGACCTGGCGGATCGGCCCGAGCCGGATCGGCTGGGAAGGCGACGCCCTGGTCCTGCGGTTCGCCGAGTGGACCGTGCCCTGGCCCGGGCGGATCCGGGGCAGGCTGCGGCTGTGGCCGACCGCCCTGCCCGGCCGGGTGTTCCCGCTCACCCCGGACGGCGCCCATCGCTGGTGGCCGATCGCGCCGCTCGCCCGGGTCGAGGTGGAGCTCGAGACGCCGGCGCTGCGCTTCACCGGGCACGGCTATCTGGACGCCAACGAGGGCAGCGGCCCGCTCGAGCACGCCTTTTCGGGCTGGGACTGGTCGCGCGCCGGCGACGGCCGCGAGGCGGCGATCCTCTACGAGGGCGCTCGCCGCGACGGCGGCGCCCTCGCGCTCGCCCTGCGCGCCACCGCCGACGGCCGGCTCGAGCCGATCGCGCCGCCGCCGCGCGTCGCCCTAGCGCGCTCCGGGTGGGGGCTCGCCCGCGCCACCCGCGCCGATCCCGGCGCCGCGGTGCGGATCCTGCGCCGGCTCGAGGACGCGCCCTTCTACGCCCGCGCGCTGCTCGCCACCCGACTCCTGGGCCGCGACCTCCCGGCCGTCCACGAGACCCTCTCGCTCGACCGCTTCGCGCGGCGCTGGGTGCAGCTCCTCTTGCCCTTCCGGATGCCGCGGCGGGCCGGCCCCACGCCGCACCGAGCGGAGCTGCCAGAGGGCGAAGGCCAGCACCCCACCGAGCACCAGGATCCCCTCGAGCAGCACGATGGTGCCGGAGCCCATGGAGCGATCGCCTCCTTGCGCGCAGGATCACGGAGCGGATGATGGGTCGCAGTGGACGGCTCGGCAGGCTTTGTCTAGGTGCATGGACGTACGGCCAGTCAAGGGAGGCTGACGGATGACCTGGGACGGCAGGAATCTCCCCGCGGAGCCGCTCGGCAAGGTTCGCCTGCCGGCCGGCCAGATGACCGTCCCGGCGACGGTCTGGGTGCTCGTGGCCCTGGCCACGATCGTGGCCGGCCTGGCGAGCCCGGGCGCCGGCCTCGGCGTCTACGTGCTCGGCCTGCTGGCCGCCCTGGTGATCGACTTCACCCAGTGGCTCGAGGCCGAGGGCATGGTGGCCCGCGACTGACCGGCACCCCCCGCTCCCGGGCCGGCCCACCGGCGTCGCCGATGCGCCACGGCTTTCCCTTCGCCGCGCTCGTCGGCCAGGACGAGATGCGCACGGCGTTGCTGATCGCCGCGGTCGATCCCGGGATCGGCGGGGTGTTGGCGCTCGGCGAGCGCGGCACCGGCAAGTCGACCGCGATCCGCGCGCTCGCCGAGCTCCTGCCGCCGATCGAGGTGGTCGAGGGCTGTCCCTACAACTGCGATCCGGGCAAGGCGCCCGGCGCCTGCGTGGCCGGCTGCCCGGCGCGCGCCACCGCCGGCCCGGGGCGGGTCCGGACGGTGCCGGTGCCGGTGGTCGACCTGCCGCTCGGTGCCACCGAGGACCGGGTGGTGGGTGCGCTCGACCTCGAGCGGGCGCTCGTGCACGGCGAGAAGGCGTTCGAGCCGGGCCTCCTGGCCCGCGCCAACCGCGGCTTCCTCTACATCGACGAGGTCAACCTGCTCGAGGACCATCTGGTCGACCTGCTCCTCGACGTCGCCGCCTCGGGCGAGAGCCTGGTCGAGCGGGAAGGGCTCTCGATCCGCCATCCGGCGCGCTTCGTGCTGGTCGGCTCGGGCAACCCCGAGGAGGGCGAGCTGCGGCCCCAGCTGCTCGACCGCTTCGGTCTGGCGGTCGAGGTGCGCACGCCGCGCGACCTGCCGACCCGGATCGAGGTGATCCGCCGCCGCGACGCCTTCGAGCGCGACCCCGAGGCCTTCCTCGCCGCCTGGCGGCGGCCGACCGCGGCGCTGCGCCGGCGCATCCGCGACGCCCGCACGCGGCTCCCGAGCCTGGATGCCGATCGGTCGCTGCTCGAGCAGGCGGCCCGGCTCTGCCTGGCGCTCGGCACCGACGGGCTCCGCGGCGAGCTCACGCTGGTGCGCGCCGCGCGGGCGCTCGCCGCGCTCGACGGCGGCGAGGCCCCCTCGACCGACCAGCTCCGCCGGGTGGCGCCCATGGCGCTGCGCCATCGGCTGCGCCGCGACCCTCTGGACGAAACCGGCTCGACGGCGCGGATCGAGCGGGCGGTCGGCGAGGTCCTCGGCTGATGCGCACGACGGTCCCGAGCCCGGCCGCGCCGGCTGCAGGGCCGCCGCCCCCCGATCCCGCCGCCCCCGATCCCGGCCACGACGCCCGGCTCGCCGCCCGCCTCCTCGCACTCGACCCGGAGCGGCTGGGCGGCGCCGTGCTGCGCGGCCCGCCCGGGCCCGGACGCGAGGCCTGGCTCGCCCGCCTGCGCGACCTCCTGCCGACGGCCGCGCCGGTCCGCCGGGTGGCGCCGCAGATCGAGGACGACCGGCTCCTGGGCGGGCTCGACCTCGCGGCGAGCCTGCGCGCCGGCCGGCCGGTGCTCGAGCGCGGGATCCTGGCCGAGGCGCACGGGGGAGTGCTGATCCTCGCCATGGCCGAGCGCGCGGCTCCCGGGCTCGTGGCCCGGCTCGCCGCCACGCTCGACCGGGGTGAGGTCCACCTCGCCCGCGACGGTCTCGACACGACCCTCCCGAGCCGCCTCGCGCTCCTCGCCCTCGACGAGGGGATCGCGCCCGAGGAGGGGGTCGACCCGGCGCTCGCCGACCGACTCGCCTTCCACCTCCGGCTCGATGGTCCCGACCTCGGCGACCCGCCCGATCCGCCCGGGGCTGCCGCCGAGATCGCCGCGGCGCGGCCCCGGCTCGCGCGGATCGAGGCTCCCGAGGCGCTCGTCGAGGGGCTCGCCGGCGCCGCCCAGGCCCTCGGCATCGATTCACTGCGCGCGCCCCTCCTGGCGCTCGCCGCCGCCCGCGGCCTCGCCGCGCTCGCCGGCCGCGACACCGTCGCGACCGACGATGCGGCGGTCGCGGCCCGGCTGGTGCTGGCACCGCGCGCCACCTGCATGCCGGTGCCGGCCGAGCCCGAGCCACCGGCACCCGAGCCACCGGCACCCGA
>CAZDFD010000009.1:0-65353 GCA_964504655.1 uncultured Geminicoccaceae bacterium | reverse complement strand
GAGCCGGCCATGACCGAGCCGGCCGGGACCGGGCCGGCCGGGACCGACCGACCCGACTGGGCGGTCGACGGGCAGGGCTGGCCCGGCCGGGAGGCGAGCCGCTTCCTCGAGGCCGGCGGCCTCCGCTGGCACGTCCAGGACCACGCGCCGGCGAGCCGGGCACGGCGCGGGGGCGGGCGGCGGGACCGCCGCCCCGTGGCGCTCCTGGTCCACGGCACGGGGGCCTCGGGCCACTCCTTCCGCGGCCTCGTGCCGCTGCTGGCCAGGCGGTTCCGGGTGCTGGTCCCGGACCTGCCGGGCCACGGCTTCAGCGCGCCGCTGGCGGCCGGCCGAACGACCCTTCCCGGCATGGCCGAGGCGCTCGAAGGCCTCCTCGCCGGGCTCGACGCCGCGCCCGTGCTCGCCGTCGGCCACTCGGCCGGGGCCGCGATCCTGGCGCGGATGGTCCTCGACGGACGCCTGGCACCCGCGCTCCTCGTGGCCCTCAACGGCGCCCTCCTGCCGCTCGAGGGGCTCGCCGGGCTGGTCTTCTCGCCCCTGGCGCGGCTCGCCGCGGCGAGCCCGCTGGTCGCCCGGCTGTTCGCCCGGCACGCGGCGCGCGATCCGGCGATGGTCGCCAACCTCCTGCGCGACACCGGCTCGCGGCTCGATCCCGAGAGCGTCGAGCTGTACCGCCGGCTCGCCCGCCGGCCCGGCCATGTCCAGGGCGCCCTCGCCATGATGGCGGGCTGGGACCTCGCGGCGCTCGCCCGCGATCTGCCCGGCCTCGCCGTCCCGCTCCGCCTGCTCGTCGGCCGCAACGACCGGACCGTGCCACCGGCCACGGCGCGCCGGGTCAAGGCCCTGCTGCCGGCGGCCGAGCTCGTCTACCTGCCCGGGCTCGGCCACCTCGCCCACGAGGAGCGACCGGGAGTGGTGGCGGCCTCGATCCTCGAGCGGGTCCGCGGCGAGGGGCTGCGCGCGGCATGAGACGGCGGCCGCGCGCGGTGGTGATCGGCGCCGGCTTCGGCGGGCTCGCCGCCGCCGTCCGACTGCTCGCGCGCGGCTATGCGGTGACCGTCCTCGAGCGGCTCGACGCCCCGGGCGGGCGGGCCTACGTGTTCCGCCAGGACGGCTTCACCTTCGATGCCGGCCCGACCATCGTCACCGCCCCCTTCCTCCTCGAGGAGCTCTGGGCCCGGGCCGGGGCGCGGCTCGCCGAGGAGGTCGAGCTCGTGGCGCTCGATCCCTTCTACCGGCTCCGCTTCGCCGACGGCACGACCTTCGACTGCTCGGCCGATCCCGCCCGGATGCGCGCCGAGGTGGCACGGCTCGCGCCCGCGGACGTCGCCGGCTACGAGCGGTTCATGGCGAAGAGCGAGGCGATCTGCCGGATCGGCTTCGAGCAGCTCGCGCATCTGCCGTTCGACCGGCTCTCCGCCATGCTCGGGATCGTTCCCGACCTCCTCCGGCTCGAGGGCTGGCGCAGCGTGCACGGCCTCGTGGCGCGGCACGTGCGCGACCCGCGGCTGCGCGTCGCCTTGAGCTTCCATCCGCTCCTGATCGGCGGCAACCCGTTCACCACGACGGCGATCTACGCCCTGATCTCGTTCCTCGAGCGCAACTGGGGCGTGCACTTCGCCAAAGGCGGCACCGGCAGCCTGGTCGCCGGTCTGGCCCGGCTGGTGGACCGCCTGGGCGGCGAGCTGCGCTGCGGTGCCGAGGTCGAGTCGATCCTGCTCGAGGGTCGCCGGGCCAGGGGCGTCCGGCTCGCCTCCGGCGAGACCGTGACCGCCGACATCGTCGTCTCCAACGCCGATTCGGCCACCACCTATCTGCGCCTGCTGCCGGGGCTCGCCCGCCGCCGCTGGACCGACCGCAGGCTGGCCCGGGCGCGCTCCTCGATGAGCCTCTTTCTCTGGTACTTCGGCACCCGGCGCCGCTGGCCCGAGGTGCCGCACCACACGATCCTCCTCGGGCCCCGCTACCGCGAGCTGCTCGACGACATCTTCCGCCACAGGCGGCTGGCCGCCGACTTCAGCCTCTACCTGCACCGGCCGACGGCGACCGACCCCGCGCTCGCCCCGCCCGGGATGGACGCCTTCTACGTGCTCTCGCCGGTCCCGCACCTCGAGGCCGGGATCGACTGGGCGCGCGAGGCCGAGCCCTACCGCCGCAGGATCGCCCGGTTCCTCGACGGCACGCTCCTGCCCGGCCTCGAGGAGGCCGTGGTGACCTCGCGGATCCTGACGCCGCAGGACTTCCAGGACCGTCTCGGCTCCTACCGGGGCGCCGCCTTCGGCCTCGAGCCGATCTTCACCCAGAGCGCTTGGTTCCGCCCGCACAACCGCAGCGAGGAGGTGGACGGCCTCTATCTCGTCGGCGCCGGCACCCACCCGGGTGCCGGCCTGCCGGGCGTGCTGAGCTCGGCCCGGGTGCTCGACCGGCTGGTGCCCGATGCCGCCGCCCTGGCCTGAAGCCGGCTTCGCGAGCCCGGCCGACCTCGCCACCTGCCGGGCGCTCCTGGCGCAGGGCTCGCGCAGCTTCCACGCCGCCTCGCTGCTCCTGCCCGGGCGGGTCAGGCTGCCCACCCAGGCGCTCTACGCCTTCTGCCGGGTGGCCGACGACCTGGTCGACTGCGACCCCGACCCGGCCGGCGGGCTCGACCGTCTGCGCACCCGGCTCGCGGCGGCCTATGCCGGCCGCCCGGGCCCGCATCCGGTCGACCGGGCGATGGCCGACCTGGCGCACGGGCTCGGCCTGCCGCGGGCGCTCCCCGAGGCGCTGCTCGAGGGCTTCGCCTGGGATCTCGAGGGCCGACGCTACCGGGATCTGCCGGCCCTGCGCGCCTACGCCGCCCGGGTCGCGGGCGTGGTCGGCTGCATGACGACGGTGCTCATGGGGGTGCGCTGCCCGAAGGTGCTGGCGCGGGCCTGCGATCTCGGGGTCGCCATGCAGCTCACCAACATCGCCCGCGACGTCGGCGAGGACGCGCGGGCCGGCCGGCTCTACCTGCCGCTCGCCTGGCTCGAGGAGGCGGGCGTCGAGCCCGAGGCGTTCCTCGCCCGGCCGGCCTGGAGCCCGCCGCTGGCGGCTGTCGTGACCCGCCTGCTCGCGCAGGCCGAGCTGCTCTATGCGCGGGCCGCGGCGGGCGTCCCGGGCCTGCCGGCCGCATGCCGGCCGGCCGTCCACCTGGCCCGGCTGCTCTATGCCGAGATCGGGCGCAGGCTGCTGCGCGCGGGGCTCGATCCGGTGCAGCGGCGGACGGTGGTGCCGGCCGCTCGCAAGCTGGCGCTTCTGCCCTGGGCGCTCGGCGCGGCGCTCGCCGGCCGGTCGGCCGACCCGGCGCCGCCGCTGCCCGAGACCGCCTTCCTGGTCGAGGCGGCGGCCGCGGCGCCGCCGCCGGCCGAGCCCGAGGCGCGTGGCCTCGTTTGGGTGCTCGAGCTCGTGGCCCGGCTCGAGCGGCGCGATCTCGAGGCGCTCGGCGGCACCCGCCCCTGAGCCGCCTTCGCAACCGGGCCGCCCCGGCTCGACCGCGGCCGTGGCACCTCAGGCCGCGCGACGCAGGCCGGTGGCTGCCCAGACCTCGGCGAGCGCGCGCACGAGCTGCTCGACCTCGGCCTCGGTATGGAGCGGGCTCGGGGTGATGCGCAGCCGCTCGGTGCCGCGGGGCACGGTCGGGTAGTTGATCGGCTGCACGTAGATCGCGTGGCGCTCGAGCAGGAGGTCGCTGATCGCCTTGCAGCGATCCGGGTCACCGACCATCACCGGCACGATGTGGCTCGGGTTGGCCTTGTGCGGGATGCCGGCCTCGTCGAGCCGGCGGCGCAGGAGGGCCACCCGCTCGCGCTGCAGCCGGCGCTCCCGCTCGCTGGTCTTGAGGTGGCGGATCGCGGCGAGCGCCCCTGCCGCCAGGGCCGGCGGCAGGGCGGTCGTGAAGATGAAGCCCGAGGCGAAGCTGCGCACGAAGTCGACGAGTGCCGCCGAGCCCGTGATGTAGCCGCCCATCACGCCGAAGGCCTTGCCGAGCGTGCCCTCGATCACGTCGAGCCGGTGCATCACTCCGTCGCGCTCGGCGACCCCGCCGCCGCGGGGCCCGTAGAGGCCCACGGCGTGGACCTCGTCCAGATAGGTGAGCGCACCGTGCGCCTCGGCCACGTCGCACAGCTCGGCGATCGGCGCGATGTCGCCGTCCATCGAGTAGACCGATTCGAACGCCACGATCTTGGGCCGCTCGGGGTCGAGATCGGCGAGCCGGCGGGCGAGGTCCTCGGGGTCGTTGTGCGCGAAGATCCGGCACTCGGTCCGCGAATGGCGGATCCCCTCGATCATCGAGGCGTGGTTGCCGGCATCGGAGAGCACGACGCAGCCCGGCAGCCGCGCCGCCAGGGTCGAGAGGCTCGCCCAGTTCGACACGTAGCCCGAGGTGAACAGGAGCGCCGCCTCCTTGCCGTGCAGGTCGGCGAGCTCGCGCTCGAGGCGGACGTGCAGATGGCTCGTGCCGGCGATGTTGCGGGTGCCGCCGGCGCCGGCGCCGCAATGGTCGAGCGCCTCGTGCATGGCCTCGAGCACCGCCGGGTGCTGGCCCATGCCCAGATAGTCGTTCGAGCACCAGACGGTGACCAGCCGCCGCCGCCCGTCGCGGTGCAGTGTGGCGTGCGGGAAGTCGCCGGCGTGCCGCTCGAGGTCGGCGAACACCCGGTAGCGTCCCTCCCTGCGCAGGCCGTCGAGCTCGGTCCGGAAGAAGCTGTCGTAGATCATGCTGCCCTCCGCTGGGCTCGGGTCACGGCGTGGCCGCGCGACAGAAGGGGGGTCGAGGCGGGCGGGCGCTCGCCGAGCGCCCAGCCCCAGAGCGCCGTCTCCGGGATCGGCAGGACCATGAGCCAGTGCTCGAGCAGGCCGAGCGCCAGAAGGGCCGCGAGCAGGCTCGTGGCGACCGCCTCGAGGCTCTGCTCGGGAGCGGCGACGGCGAGGCCGACCAGATGCGCGAGCGCCAGGGTCGCGAGCGTCACCGAGACCGGGAACAGCCCGTTCATCGGCCGGCGCGCGAAGAAGCTCGCCAGATGGCGCAGATGGTCCGGGAGGAGCTCGTCGCCCGGGTTGGGCACGCCCAGATGCAGGTTGAGCTTGGCGCTGGTCCGCAGGAGCCAGAGCAGCACCAGCACCCAGAGGCCGGTCGGGTTGGATCCTCCCCAGACGAGCACCAGGACGATCCCCCCCGAGGCGAGGAGCGCCAGCTCGTGCCAGAGGATCGCCTGCACCGCGTGGAGGAAGCGGCGGCCGGGGCCGCTGCCGGGCGGGCTCGCTTGGACCCGCGGCCCGGTCAGATAGCCGAGCAGGAAGGCGGTCTCGTTCCAGCCCCACACCACGAGCCCGCAGGTGAAGGCCAGATAGGCGGCGGCCGGCCCGTCCGCGTCGCGGCTCCAGGCGAGCCCGGCGAGCGCCGCCAGCGCGAGCAGGCTGGCACCCGCGAGGCTCCAGCGGAAGGTCCGGCGCGGCAGCCGGTCGAGCCGCAGGATCAACCCGGTGCTGAGCCACCAGAGTGCTGCGGCGTAGAGCACGGCCAGAACGGGCTCGCCCACCGTCCGTCCCCTACCAGGCGGGGGCCAGGCGGATCCGCTCGGGCAGCGGGCTCGGCCGGGCCGGCAGCAGGTAGAGGCGGGCGATCGTGGCGGCCGCCCGGAGCGCGAGCCCGACCTTGCGCAGCCGGCTGCCCAGCCCGCCCCGGGCCTCGGCGGCCGCGGCCGCCTCGTTGATCGCCACCAGCCGGTCGAGCCCGGCCTTGAAACGCGGATCGTCGATCGGCAGCGTCAACGGGAACACCTGCCGCGAGATCTCGCTCGTGATGCGGAACACGCGGAAGTCGTAGTCGGTCGGGTCGATCCCGAACGCCGCGTGCAGCGCCGGCCGGGCATGGTCGCGCACATACATGGTGGCGAACACCGCGAGGAGGAAGAACTTGATCCACAAGCGGTTGACACCGCTCGTGAGCCGCGGGTCGGCGCGCATCAACAGCGCGAACGCCTCGCCGTGGCGGAACTCGTCGTTGCACCACTTCTCGAACCAGCGGAAGATCGGGTGGAAGCGGTTCTCCGGCCGACTCTCCAGCATCCGGTAGATCGTGATGTAGCGGGCGTAGCCGATCTTCTCGGACAGGTAGGTCGCATAGAAGATGAACTTCGGCCTGAAATAGGTGTACTTCTTGGCCCTGGTCAGGAACCCGAGATCCACCCCGACGCCGAAGTCCTTCAAGGTGTCGTTGATGAAGCCGGCGTGGCGCGACTCGTCGCGCGCCATGAGGGTGAACAGCTCGCGGATGTCGGGGTTGCGGATGTGCTTCTTGATCTCGGCGTAGAGCACGCAGCCCGAGAACTCGGCGGTGACCGAGCTGACCAGGAAGTCGACGAACTCCTTCTCGAGCGCCGGCGGCAGCGGGGCGCGGTCGTCCTGCCAGTGGGCGTCGCGCACGAAATGCCCCTTGTTCGGGTCGCGGCGCATCTCGGCGATCAGATCGTCCCACTCGGCGCGCACCCCGCTCACGTCGAGCCGGTCCATGGCCGCGAAGTCGGTGGTGTAGAAGCGCGGGCTCAGGACGGTGCTCTCCTGGGCCTTGCGGGTGGTGGCGTTGACCGGGCGCGCCGCCACCGCGGCACCGCTGCGAGCCTGCGCGATCATGGCGTCCTCCAGGTCTGGAAACCCACCTCGTAGAGCTCGGTCAGCTCGAGCCGGGCGACGAGCCTGGTCCACAGCCGCTCGAGCGGGCCGGCCTTGACGACGGTCGCCCGGCCGCGCCAGACGAGCCGCTCGCCATAGGCCGGCACGGTGGTCGGCGGATCGTGCACGACCACCGTGTCGCCGGGCCCGAGCTCGACCCCGTCGAGCTCGACATAGGCGTGCAGGCTCTCCCGGCTCTCCTCGAGGTCGAGCGAGCAGGGCACCTCGAGGGTCCTGCGGGCGGCGAGCCATCCGGCGATCATGGTGCGGGTCTCCCGAGCGTCAGCAGCCGGGCGAAGGCCGCGGCATTGCCCTCGCCGAAGGCGCCGAGGTCGACGCGCCGGCCGGTCGTCGGATCCTCGAGCGAGAGCCGCCCGTCGGCCCAGCGGACGAGGCGGAAGGGCGGCCCGTCGCCGATGCCGGCGAGCTTGCGGTCGCGCGCCAGGCCGCGCAGCACGCCTCGCAGAAAGCCGTTGCTGCCGGGCGGCAGCAGCTCGACCAGCCGGTCCCCGGCCGGCTCGACCACCGCGACCGAGCCGTCCGGGCGATCGAGGAAGCGCAGCTCGCGGGTCGCCACGACCCGGCTCTCGGGCAGACCGGTGCGGCCGAGGCCGGTGAGCCGGGCCGTGCCCGCCGCCAACAGCGAGAAGCCGATCAAGAGACCGGCGGCGAGCAGCGGCCGGCGGGGGTTCGAGGGCTCGACGGGGGCTGCGGGCACGGATGCGCTCCGATCTCAGGCGGCGACCGCCAGACCGGGCAGCGGCCCAGCCGGCTCGGCCCCGCTCGACCCGGCCCGGCTCGACTCGGCTCCGGTCGGCTCGGCCCGCCGGGCCAAGTCCCGCTCCAGCGCGCCGCGCAGGATCGCCGCTACCGCAGCCGCATCCGGCACGCCACGCAGCATCGGCTCCGGCCGGCCCAGCCGCCACGGCCGGACGAACGGCCAGAGGTGCAGCCAGGCGAGCCGGCCCGGCCCGCCGAGCGCGAGCGGCAGGTCGCCGGTGCCGTCCCGGTGGAGCCGGAGGGCGGCTCCCTCGATCCGGCAGAACGGCAGGTTGACCGCCATCGGCAGGGCGACGCCGAAGCGCAGCACCACCCGTCGGTCGGTGACCGTGAAGACCGTGCTGCGGGCGTAGAGCCGGGCGAGCAGCAGCAGCACGCCGATCGCGAGCGCGGCCGGCACCAGGAGGCCGGCGGCGTCGAGCGCGGCCGCCGCCCAGCCGGCCCCGTCGGCGAGGCCGGAGACCAGCCGCCAGACCGCGAGCAGGCCGAAATAGAGCGCCACGGCGCGGACGTGGAAGACGCCCCGGGCGAGCGCCCCGAAGGCCGGGCCGCCCTGCCAGAGGATCCGCTCGCCCGCCGGCAGGGGCTCGGGCAGGCCGCGCACCGGCTCCGGCCCGTGCTCGAGCACGGGCCCGGGCCGGCGACGCGCGGCGGCGCTGCTCACAGCAGCGGCTCCTGCCGGCTCGGCGTCGCGTAGAGGAACCCGCCGGCCCAGTAGGCGGTGATGCGGTCCTCCTCGCGCTTGGTGATCTCGGAGTCGCTGGCGATGCCGGGCACCCGGGCGATCTGCGCCGCGGTCAGGGCGCGGGTGCGGACCTCGCGCCGGCGCGGGTCGATCCAGGCGAAGTTGATCGGCATCAGCACCCGCCGTCCGCCCCTCCCGGTCTCGACTTCGAGGTAGCGGATCTGCGGCTCGGAGCGGTCGATCCAGAGCTCGACCACGGTGCCGGCGGCCTGCTGGTCGGCGGCGATCACCGGCATGCCGCGCGGATCGGCGTCCTCCTCGGCGACGCTCGCGCCGGCCACGAGCCGGGCGGGGGCGATCAGGGGCTCGCCCTCCCAGGTCCGCTCCGGCTCCTGGGCGCGCTCGGCATAGGCGGCCGGCCCGACGGCGTCGGCCAGCGGATCGCCCGTGGGCACGAGCGGTGCGCCCAGATGGGCGAAGGCCGGGATCGCCGCGACCGGCCGGGTGTCGGCGATCCGGTCGGGGGCCTGGACCACGCGCCCGTCGCGCATGCGGAAGGTCTTGGGCTCCGGGATCGGTGGGAAGCCCTGCACCGTGACGTGCGCCGAGCGCTCGGACTCGAGCGGGTAGCCCTCGCGCTTGTCCTCGCGGTGCAGGTAGAAGATCAGACCCGCGAAGAAGATCCAGAACGCGTAGAGCGTGACCTGGGCGACGTCCATGTAGCCAGTGATCGCGCCGATCTCCATCGGACCCTCCCCGAGCTAGCCTGGCGACCGGGCGGCGGCGAGCCGCCCCTCGACGACGGAGCGACCGACCAGGGGGCCGATCGCGACGAGTGTGGCGAACAGGAGCCCGATCTCGAGCTGGTAGACGAGGCCGTAGCCCACCGCCGGATCGGTCAGGGCCGGGCCGAGCGCGCCGCGCTCGGCCAGACCGCCCACCAGATCGCGCAGGATCCCGCCGGTGGCGACGGCGAGCCCGGCCGCGGTGGCCTGGACGGCACCCCAGGCGCCGAGCGCCAGACCGACCGCATCGCTCGGCGCCGCTGCCATCGCCGCGGTCAGCGTGCAGTGCGCGAAGAGCCCGCCGCCGAGCCCGATCGGCACCACCGCCAGGGCGAGCAGGGCCGCCGAGCCCAGGGGTGCGGCGAAGGTCACGAGCGCGAAGGCGGCGATCCCGACGACCGCCCCCCAGCCGGCCAGCCGCCAGGGATCGACACCGCGCTCGAGCAGCCGCGCGGCCATCCAGAAGCCGGCGAGCCCACCGGCGGCGAACACCGCCGAGAGCGCGGTCGTGGCGCCGACCGGCAGGCCCAGCACCTGCCCGCCATAGGGCTCGAGCAGGACGTCCTGCATGGCGAAGCCGGCGGTGCCGAGGCCGAGCACGACGAGCCGCCGCCGCGCCCGGGCGTCGCCGTCGAGCCGGGCCCAGGCCTCGGCGAAGCGCGGCTGCGGCCGGTCGGGCGCGGTGCGCGCCCGGTCGCGCGGCTCCTGCTTCCAGAGCGCCAGGACGTTGAGGATCATGGTGACGACCGCCGCCCCCTGGATCACCTGGACGAGCCGGGTCGGCCCGAACGGCGTCAGCAGCCAGCCGAGGAGCAGGCCGCTCGCCAGCATGCCGAGCAGCAGCGCGCAGCAGAGCAGCGCCACGACCTTGGGCTGCGCCGGCGCGGGTGCGAGGTCGGTGGCGAGCGCCAGCCCCACGGTCTGCACGGTGTGCAGCCCGGCGCCCACCAGGAGGAAGGCCACGGCGGCGCCGATCTGCCCGACCCAGGCCGGCCCGTGCCCTTCCCCGGTGAGCACGAGGAGCGCGAAGGGCATGATCGCGAGGCCGCCGAACTGGGCGAGCGTGCCCATCCAGAGATAGGGGACGCGCCGCCAGCCGAGGAGCGAGCGGTGGCTGTCCGAGCGGAAGCCGACGAGGGCGCGGAACGGCGCCACCGCGACCGGCAGGGCCACCATGACCGCGACCAGGCTCGAGGCGACGCCGAGCTCGACGATCATCACCCGGTTGAGGGTCCCGACCAGGAGTACGGTCGCCATGCCGACCGAGACCTGGAACAGTGACAGGCGCAGCAGGCGCGGCAGCGGCAGCTCGGCGGTGGCGGCGTCCGCGAACGGCAGCAGCCGCGGGCCGAGCCGGCTCCAGAGCTGGACGAGACGGGCCTCGAGCGGGCTCATGCCGGCACCAGCTCGAGCGCCTGGGAGGTGTAGAAGCCGCAGGCGACCCGCGCCGTCCGTGCGGGCCGCCAGCCCGCGAGGCCCGGCGCGGCGGCGAGCGCCCGGCGCAGCGCCGTCTCGCCGACCGGCACGATCGCAGGCGCCCGCTCGCCGCGCGGGAACAGCCGGCCGATCCCGTGCAGGAGGGCGAGCGGCAGGGTGCGCGGCGCGTAGGTGAGGAGGAGCGAGCGGCGGGTGCGTCCGGCGAGGCTCGCGAGCGCGCCGGCCATGTCGGCGGTGGCGTAGTGGATGAGCGAGTCCATCGCCACGACATGGTCGAACCGGCCGAGCGCCGGGTCGAGCATGTCGCCGACGCGCAGCTCGATCCGCGCCGCGGCGGGCTCGCCGGCGAGCCGCTCGCGGGCGAGTGCCACGAGCCTGGGCGAGAGGTCGACCGCCACCACCTCGGCGCCGCGGGCCGCGGCGGCCAGCGCCAGGGCGCCGGTGCCGCAGCCGGCGTCGAGCAGCCTGCGGCCGGCGAGGTCCGCCGGCAGCCAGTCGAGCAACCGCCCGCGCATGCGCTCGCGTCCGGCGCGCACCGTGGCGCGGATCCGCCCGACCGGCGCGGTCGAGGTCAGCCTCGCCCAGGTCTCGGCCGCGGTGCGGTCGAAATAGTCGAGGATCTCCGAGCGGCGCGTCAGATAGGTCGTGGTCGGCATCAGTCGAAGCCCAGAAGGTCGAAGATCTCGCGGTCCTTGAGCGGCAGCGGCGCCCGCGGCTCGGTGCCGGCCCACAGGGCCTCGGCCAGCTCGAGATAGCCGCGCTGCACCGCCGCCAGCTCGGGCGACGGCTCCATCTCGAAGAGCGTGGCCTTCTTGAGCCGCGAGCGGCGGATCACGTCGAGATCGGGGAAGTGGGCGAGGAGATCGAGCCCGACCCGGCCGGCGAAGCGCTCGATCTGGTCGGTGGCGGCCGAGCGGTTGGCGATCACCCCGCCGAGCCGGACCTTGTAGTTCTTGGACTTGGCGAGGATCGCGGCGACGATCCGGTTCATCGCGAAGATCGAATCGAAGTCGTTGGCGGCGACGATGAGCGCCCGGTCGGCATGCTGCAGGGGGGCCGCGAAGCCGCCGCACACCACGTCGCCCAGGACGTCGAAGATCACGACGTCGGTCTCGTCCAGGAGATGGTGCTCCTTGAGCAGCTTGACGGTCTGCCCGACGACGTAGCCGCCGCAGCCGGTGCCGGCCGGCGGGCCGCCGGCCTCGACGCAGAGCACGCCGCCATAGCCCTCGTAGACGAAGTCCTCGACCCGCAGCTCCTCGCTGTGGAAGTCGACCTGCTCGAGCACGTCGATCACGGTCGGCACGAGGCGCTTGGTCAGGGTGAAGGTCGAATCGTGCTTGGGATCGCAGCCGATCTGGAGCACCCGGCGGCCGAGCCGCGAGAACGCGACCGAGAGGTTCGAGGAGGTGGTGCTCTTGCCGATCCCGCCCTTGCCGTAGACCGCGAACACCTTGGCGCGGCCGATCTCGAGCCGCGCGTCCTGATGGACCTGGCAACTGCCCTCGCCGTCGCCGCAGCCGGCACCGTTGCGCAGGCGGCCGAGTGTCAGGGTGGTCATGCGGCGAGCCCCACACCGAGGCCCTCGAGCCGGTCCTCGAGATCCTCGCCGGCACGGCGCAGGGCCTCGATGGTCGCCTCGTCGGGCTGCCAGTAGCTGCGGTCGTGCGCCTCGAGGAGCCGGCTCGCGACCCGCGCCGAGGCGGTCGGGTTCAAGGCGGCGAGCCGCTCGCGCATCTCCGGGTCGAGCACGAAGGTCCGCGTCAGGTGCTCGTAGACCCAGGGCGCCACTTGGCCGGTGGTCGCCGACCAGCCGAGCGTCGCCGTGACGTGGGTCTCGATCTGCCGGACACCCTCGTAGCCGTGGCGCAGCATGCCTTCGTACCATTTCGGGTTGAGCAGCCGGGTGCGCGCCTCGATCGCCACCTGCTCGCCGAGCGTCCGCACCACGGCCTCGCCGCGCGTCGCGTCGGCGATGTAGACCGGGATCGGCGTGCCGCGCACCCGGCCGACGGCTCGGCTGATGCCGCCCAGGCTGTCGACGTAATGGTCGATCGCGGTCACCCCGAGCTCGACCGATTCGAGGTTCTGGAAGGCCAGATCGACATCGGCGAGCACACGGTCGAGGAGCTCGGCGCGGGCCACCGGCCGGCCGTCGCGGCCGTGCGCGAAGCATTTGCGCCTGGCCCAGGTCTCCGCCAGCTCGTCCTCGTGCGACCAGGCGCCGTTGTCGATCAGATGGTTGACGTTGGCGCCATAGGCCCCGTCGGCGTTGGAGAAGACGCGCAGCGCCGCCGTCTCGAGGTCGCATCCGAGCCGCGCCTGGTGGGCGAGCGCGTGCCGGCGCACCGGGTTGAGCTCGAGCGGCTCGTCGGCGGCGGCCGCCAGATAGGCGGCCTCGGCGAGCATCCGCGTCTGCAGCGGCAGGAGGTCGCGGAAGATCCCGGAGAGGGTCAGCACCACGTCGATGCGCGGTCGGCCGAGCCGCTCGAGCGGCACGAGCTCGGCGCCGGCCAGCCGGCCGTAGCCGTCGAGCCGCGGCCGGGCGCCCAGGAGCGCCATCGCCTGGGCGATCGGCCCGCCCTCGGTCTTGAGATTGTCGGTACCCCAGAGCACGAGGGCCACCGTTTCCGGCGGGCCGTGGCCGTCGGCGAGGTGGCGGGCGAGCAGCCGCTCGGCCTGGCGCATCCCCTCGGCCATGGCGAAGGCCGAGGGGATGCGGAACGGGTCGAAGCCGTGCAGGTTGCGGCCGGTGGGCAGGATCGCCGGGTTGCGCAGGAGGTCGCCGCCGGCGACCGGCCGCACGAAGCGGCCGTCGAGCGCGCCCAGGATCGCCTCGAGCTCGTGGTCGCGCGCCAGGAGCCCGTCGAGCTCGGCCAGTCGGCGGGCCAGCTCGCGCTCGAGCCCGGGCGCCGGCCGGCCGGCCACGAGGCTCTCGACCGCGCCGCGCTCGGGCCGAACGCCGTGCGCCGCCTCGGCGACCGCGAGCAGGAGGTCGACCCGCTCCTCGGGCGAGGGCGGGCGGCCCACGACGTGCAGGCCATGCGGGATCAGGCTGTGCTCGAGCTCGAGGATCGCCGTGCCGAGCCGGGCGACCTCGCGCTCGATCGCGGCCGGGTCCCAGTCCGGCTCGGCCGGGGCGAGGTCGACCGCGGCCGCCTGCGCCTGGATCAGCGCGGCCAGTCGATGGCGCTCCTCGGGATCCGCCTCGGCGAGCCCGCGGAACCGCTCGATCGAGGCCTTGAGCTCGGCGAGCCCCCGGTAGAGCCCGGCCTGGGCCAGGGGCGGGGTGAGGTAGGAGAGCAGCGTCGCGGCCGAGCGCCGCTTGGCGATCAACCCCTCCGAGGGGTTGTTGGCGGCGTAGAGATAGAGGTTCGGCAGATCGCCGATCAGCCGGTCGGGCCAGCAGCGGGCGGAGAGTCCGACCTGCTTGCCGGGCATGAACTCGAGGGCGCCATGGGTGCCGAAATGCAGCACCGCGTGGGCGGCGAACTCCTCGCGGATCCAGCGGTAGAAGGCGGCGAAGGCGTGCGTCGGGGCGAAGCCGTGGGCGAACAGGAGGCGCATCGGGTCGCCCTCGTAGCCCATCGCCGGCTGGACCCCGACGAACACGTTGCCGAGGCGCACGCCCAGGATCAGCAGGCTCGCCCCGTCGCTCTGCTGGCGGCCGGGCGCCGGGCCCCATTGCGCCTCGATCTCGCCGAGGTGCCGCTCGCCGCGGACATGGTCGTCGACGGGGACGCGGGCATGGACGTTGGCGGGCGTGCCGAAGCGGGCGGCGTTGCCCTCGAGGATCCGCCGCCGGAGCGCCTCGACGTCCTCCGGCAGCTCGACCGTCCAGCCGGCCGCGCGCAGCGCGCGGAGCGTGTTCCAGAGCGATTCGAACACCGCCAGATAGGCGGCGGTGCCGACGCTGCCGGCGTTGGGCGGGAAGTTGAACAGCACGATGGCGAGCCGCCGCTCGGCCCGCGCGGAACGGCGCAGGGCCACCAGCCGCTCGACGCGGGCGGCGAGTGCCGCCGCCCGCTCGGGGCAGGTCTGCATGGCACGCGCCGCCGGGTCGGCGCCGAAGGTGCAGTGCCTGGCGCAGCCCGGACAGGGAGCGCCCGAGCCCTCCGAGCGGCCGCCGAAGACCATCGGGCCGGTGGCGCCGTCGAGCTCGGGGATCGCCACCATGATGGTCGATTCGACGGGCAGGAGGCCGCGCTCGGAGGCGGCCCAGCGCTCGAGCGGCTGGAGCTCGGCCGGCTGCGCGGCGAGGTAGGGAACGTCCAGCCGGGCGAGGATCTCCTCGCCGGCCCTGGCGTCGTTGTAGGCCGGCCCACCGACCAGGGAGAAGCCGGTCAGCGAGACGAGCGCGTCGATCCGCGGCCGGCCGTCCTCGAGGAGGAAGCGCTCGATCGCCGGGCGGGCGTCGAGGCCGGCGGCGAACACCGGGACGACGGCGAGCCCGCGCGCCTCGAGCGCGGCGATGACGCCGTCGTAGTGCGCGCTGTTGCCGGCCAAAAGGTAGGAGCGCAGGAGCAGCAGGCCGACCGTGCCGCGCTCGCCCGCCCGCGGCAGGTCCGCGGCCCGCTCGCCGATCCGTCCGGGCAGCCGCGGGTGATAGACGCCGATCTCCGGATAGACGATCGGCGCCGCGACCTTGGAGCGGCCGCGCAGCGCCCGGCGCGGCCCGTCGGCGTAGCGGTCGACCAGGAGATGGACGAGGCCCGCGAGGTTCTCGGCCGAGCCGGCGAGCCAGTACTGCATCGCGAGGAAGTAGGCGCGCAGGTCCTGGGCGGTTCCCGGGACGAAGCGCAGCAGCTGCGGCAGCCGGCGCAGGAGCGCCATCTGCCGGGCGCCGGAGGCCGGCCGGTCCTTGCGCTCGCCCCGGAGCCGGCGGAGCAGGCCCAAAGCGCCGCCCGGGGCGCCGTCCATGGCGAGGCGGCCGAGCCGGGTCAGCCGGGCGACCTCGGGTGCCGAGAGGATCGCCAGGAGGGCGTCGCAGTCGGCGCGACGCGCCGCGAGGTCGGGCAGGATCGGGCGGAAATGCTCCTCGAGGAACAGCATCGCCGCGACGATGACGTGCGCCTCGGCGAGGTCGGCGCGGGCCCGCTCGAGCGCCTGCGGGTCGTGCGCCCAGTCGGCCGCGACGTGCAGGGTGAGCACGAGGCCCGGCAGCTCGCGGGCGAGGGCCGCGCGGGCCCGCACGAGCGCGGCCGAGAGATGATCGTCCATCGTCACGATGACGACCCGGATCGCCACGGCTCGGGTGCCGTCCGCGCCGGACGGCGGCTCAGCGGCCGAGCTGCGCCTTGGCATCGTAGAGCGTCTCGAGGGTGATCAGCGGCAGCCCCCGCTCCTGCGCGAACCGCTCGGTGTTGCGGCGCGCCTTGCCGCGGACGAAGAACGGAATCTTGTGGAGCTCCCTCTCGGCCTCCGGGGCCCAGCGCACCACGCCCGTGGCCGGCGCGGCCGCCGGTTGCCCGGCCGCCGTCCGGCCCGCCCCCTCCTGGCCGCCCCTTGGCCCGGCGGTGCCGAGGTGCGACGGCGCGGCGCCGTCGTGGAACTCGAAGTCCTCGCGGAACATCTGCAGGAGATGCTCCTCGAGACCCATCATCAGCGGGTGCACCCAGCCGTCGAACAGGACGTTGGCGCCCTCGAGCCCCATCTGCGGGGCGTAGCGGGCCGGGAAGTCCTGGACGTGGACCGGGGCGGAGATCACCGCGCAGGCGATCCCCAGCCGCTTGGCGGTGTGCCGCTCCATCTGGGTGCCGAGCACGAGCTCGGGGGCGAGCTCGGCGATCCTGGCCTCGACCTCGAGATAGTCGTCGGTGACGAGCGCCTCGAGGCCGATGGCGCGGGCCGCCTCGCGGACCTCCCGGGCGAGCTCGCGGCTGTAGGTGCCGAGCCCCACGACCTCGAGGGCGAGCTCCTCGCGCGCCACCCGCGCGGCGGCGATCGCGTGGCTCGCGTCGCCGAACACGAACACCCGCTTGCCGGTGAGATAGGTGCTGTCGACCGAGCGCGACCACCAGCGCGCCCGCGCCTCGACCCGCGCCAGCGCCGGCTCCGGGTCGAGCCCGAGGATCCCGGCCACCTCGCGCAGGAGGTCGCGGCAGGCGCCGAGCCCGATCGGCACGGTGCGGGTGAAGGGCTGGCCGAAGGCCCGCTCGAGGAAGCGCGCCGCCGGCAGCGCGATCTCGGGATAGAGCACGACGTTGAGGTCGGCCTCGCCGAGCCGGGCGAGCTCCGCGACCGTGGCGCCGAGCGGGGCGGTGATCGCCACCTCCACGCCCAGGAGCTCGAGCAGCCGCGTCACCTCGAGCGGATCGTCGCGGTGGCGGAAGCCGAGCGCGGTCGGGCCCAGGAGGTTGGCGCGCGGCCGCCGGCCCGCGGCCGGCGCCGGCCGGGCCGTGCCCGGCGGGGGGGCGTGCGTCCCGGCGAGGGCGCGGACCAGCTGGTAGAAGGTCTCGGCCGCGCCCCAGCTCTCCTTCTTCTGGTAGGCGGGCAGCTCGAGCGGGATCACCGGCACCGGCAGGTCGAGCGCCCGGGCCAGCCCGCCCGGATCGTCCTGGATCAGCTCGGCCGTGCAGGAGGCGCCGACGAGGAGCGCCTTCGGGCGGAAGCGCTCGTAGGCGGCCCGGCAGGCCGTCTTGAACAGCTCGGCCGTGTCGCCGCCGAGATCGCGTGCCTGGAAGGTGGTGTAGGTGACGGGCGGCCGCCGCGGCCGCCGCTCGATCATCGTGAAGAGCAGGTCGGCATAGGTGTCGCCCTGCGGCGCGTGCAGGACGTAGTGGACGTCCTCGAGCGCGGTCGCGACCCGCATCGCGCCGACGTGCGGCGGCCCCTCGTAGGTCCAGACCGTGAGCTCCACGGCTCAGGCCACGAGCCGGGCCCGACGCACCAGCGGCCGGGCGAACAGCTCGCCCAGATCGGCCGCTTGGTCGTAGCCCTGGATGGGGGTGAAGACGAGCTCGATCGACCATTTGGTCGTGAGGCCCAGGGCCTCGAGCGGGTTGGCGAGGCCGAGCCCGCACACCACGAGGTCGGGGAGCAGCGCCCGGCAGCGGTCGAGCTGGGCCTCGACGTCCTGGCCCTCGACGAGCGGCGTGCCGGGCGGCAGGAGGGCGAGCTCGGGTGCCAGATGGCCGCGGTGCAGATAGGGTGTCGCGACCTCGAGCGGCTGCATGCCGAGCTCGCGGTGCAGCACCCGGGCGAGCGGGATCTCGAGCTGGGAGTCGGGGAAGAGGAAGATCCGCTTGCCGGCGAGCAGCGGGCGCTGCCGCTCGAGCGCCCGACGGGCCCGCTCGGCACCCGGCTCGGTGATCGCCCGGAAGCGACCCTCGGGCACGCCGAAGGCCTCGGCGGCGGCGGCGAGCCAGGCGGTGGTGCCCTCGGCCCCGAGCGGGAAGGGTGCCGGCAGATGCCGGGCGCCCCGCTCCTCGAGCGCCCGCATCGTGGCGCCGAGATAGGGCTGGGCGAGCAGCACCCGGGTCCGCGGCCCGACCGGCGGCAGCGCCACCGACCGACGCGGCGGCAGGAAGCGGACCGGTGCGACGCCGAGGCCGGCGAGCAGCCGGGCGAGCTGGTCCTCGACCATGTCGGCGAGGGCGCCCGCCACCAGGAGCGACGGGGCGGCGTCGGCCGGCTCGGCGGGCAGGCTGCGCACCAGCGCCTCGAGGCAGGCGTCCTCGCCCTGGGTGAAGGTGGTCTCGATGCCGCTGCCGGAGTAGGCCAGCACCCGGACCTTCGGGGCGTGCATCCGGGCGAGCCGGGCGGCGGCACGGCCGAGGTCGAGCTTGATCACCTCCGAGGGGCAGGAGCCCACGAGGAAGAGCAGCCTGATGTCGGGCCGGCGGGCCAGCAGCCGCCCGACCACCCGGTCGAGCTCCTCGTCGAGGTCGGCCCGCCCGGCGAGGTCGCGCTCGCCGATGACCGCGGTGGCGAAGCGCGGCTCGGCGAAGATCATGACACCGGCGGCCGACTGCAGCAGGTGCGCGCAGGTGCGCGAGCCGACCACCAGGAAGAAGGCGTCCTGCAGCTTCCGGTGCAGCCAGACGATGCCGGTGAGCCCGCAGAACACCTCGCGCTGCCCGCGCTCCCTGCGCACCGGAGCGTCGGTGCAGCCCGGGCTCATCCGGTGGCCTCCGCGAGGCGCGCGGTCACCGGCGCCACCCCGCCCTCGAGCCGGGCCCGGCGCAGCTTCCAGACGAACTGGCCGGCGTTCACGAGATAGGCGGCATAGGCTGCCAGCGCGAGCAGCATCTGCCCGACGGGACCGAGCCCATCGCCGACGAGCACGACCAGATACGCCGTGTGGAGCGCCAGGACGAGCATGCTCACCACGTCCTCCCAGAAGAAGGACGGGGCGAACAGCCACTTGCCGAAGACGTCGTGCTCCCAGATCGAGCCCGTGATCATGATCACGTACAGAACGATCGTCTTGAGCACGATCGAGACGGTGGCGGGCAGGAAGCCCTCGCCGGTCAGGAGATACCGGACGACGAGCGCCAGACTGGCGAGGAAGACGAGGAACTGGAGCGGCGCCAGCACCCCCTGCACGACGGTCCAGGGCGAGGCGTCGCGCCGGCGCCGCTCGGCGGCGCTGTAGAGCGGCCGGCCCCGCGAGCGTCGACCGTCCTTGTGCGGCATCCGCCTCCCCACCTCCGGCACCATCCTCGAGCGAAGCTAGGCGGCGGCCCGGACCGTGTCAATTGGTCCTGACGTCAGGATATATTGACATCGTGCCGACTTGCGCTCAGACCGGCTGAAACGGCGGTGCTCTCGCGTCCAACGCGATGAGAGGTCGTAACATTCGCTCCATGTGGGAAAGTGACGGGGTCGCGTGGAAGCGAATTGAGGGAAGGACCGGATCGGGTGTAAGCCGTTCCTGTCGATCGGGGAGGCCGCGACATGGCCGACTTGCCGCAGCAAGGCCCGGATGCCGAGGTTCAACGGCTCCCTGCCTCGCCCCTGCCGTTCGCCCCGCCGCTCCCGATCGATTCGGCCGACGAGGCCCGCCGTCACGCCTGCCTCGCCCGGGTGATCGAGAGCGAGGTCATCCCGCGCCTCGTCCTGGCCCGCCGGACCGAGGACGGCCGGGCGGGCCCGATCGCGCCCGGGGGTCCGCCGCCGAGCGTCGAGGAGGTGGCCGAGCTCGCCGGCCTCGTGGTCGATCACGACCTGGCGGTGGCCCTGGCCTTCGTCGAGCGGCTGCGGGCGCGAGGGGTGCCGGTCGAGAGCGTCTATCTGGATCTGCTGGCGCCGGTCGCGCACGAGCTCGGCCGGCAGTGGGAGGACGATCGGCGGACCTTCTCCGAGGTCACCGTCGGCCTGTGGCGGCTGCACCAGCTGCTCTACGAGCTGAGCCCGGCCTTCCAGCGCGACGCCGTCGCACCGTCGAGCGGCCTGCGCGCCCTGCTCGTGACGGCACCCGGCGAGCAGCACTCCTTCGGCCTCGCCATGACCGCCGAGTTCTTCCGCCGGGCCGGCTGGCTGGTGAGCGGCGGGCCACTGCTCTCGGGCGAGGATCTGCCTGCGCTCGTGCATCGCGAGTGGTTCGCGATCGTCGGCATCTCGGCCGGCTCCGAGACCCGGCTCGACAGCGTGGCGAGCGCCATCCACGGGATCCGCCGCGCCTCCCGCAACCGCGCCCTGGGCGTCCTCGTGGGCGGCGTCGTGTTCGGTGGCCACCCCGAGCGGGTGGCGCTCGTCGGTGCCGACGGCTGCGCCGACGACGCCCGCCGGGCGCCCCTCCAGGCGCGCGCCCTGCTCGATCTGCTGGTTCACCGGGATTGAGGGTCGTCGATGGGTCTCTGCGATCGGGCTCCTGCCACCCCGCCATGATGGCTCCGAGATCCTAGTGCTCGCCTTCCGCGCCCCGAGGGACGCGCTCGGCGATCTCGACGGCGAAACGGCTGCCGCGCTCGTCGCCGCGGCCGCGGACGTGGCCCTCGTGCTCGATCGTGACGGCGTGATCCGCGATCTCGCCTGCAGCAGCGACGAGCTGGTGCGGCTGGGGTGCGGGCGCTGGCTCGGACGGGCGTGGATCGACACGGTCACGCTCGAGAGCCGCCCCAAGATCGAGGCGCTCCTCCAGGAGCCGACGGGCCGGCTGCACACCCGCTGGCGTCAGGTCAACCACCCTCTGGGCAAGGAGTCCGACCTGCCGATCCTCTACACGGTCGTGCGGCTCGGCCGCGACGCCCGGACGGTGGCGCTCGGCCGCGACCTCCGCTCGATCGCCACCCTGCAGCGGCGGCTGGTCGACGCGCAGCAGGCGATGGAGCGCGACTACGCCCGGCTGCGCCACATCGAGACCCGCTACCGCCTGCTCTTCCAGATGTCCGGCGAGGCGATCCTGGTCGTCGACGCCACCACCCAGAAGGTGCTCGAGGCGAACCCGGCGGCCGGCCGGCTGCTCGCCGGGGGTCTGGGCGAGATCGTCGGACGCGGCTTCCTCGAGGCGTTCGCCGTCGACAGCGCCCTGACCGTGCAGGCCCTCCTGGCCGGCATCCGCGCCACCGGCCGCGCCAACACCGTGCGCGCCCGGCTGGTCGACCAGGCCGAGGAGGTGATCGTCTCGGCCTCGCTGTTCCCACAAGGGACCGGCGCGCTGCTCCTCGTCCACCTCGTGCCGAGCCGGACCGAGGCCCAGCCCGTGACCCTGCCCGAGGGCAGGGCGCGGCTCCTCACCGTCGTCGAGAGCATCCCCGACGGCTTCGTCGTGACCGGTCCCGACGGCCGCATCCAGGCCGCCAACGCCGCCTTCCTCCAGCTCGTCGAGCTGGCCGCGGAGCCGCAGGCCGTGGGGGAGCCCCTCGAGCGCTGGCTCGGCCGGCCGGGAATCGATCTGCCGGTGCTCGTGGCCAACCTCAACCGGCACGGCATCGTCCGGCTGTTCGCGACCACCGTGCGCGGCGAGCACGGCACGGTGAGCGAGGTCGAGATCACCGGCGTCGCGGTACCGACCGGCGAGCGACCCTGCTTCGGCTTCGCGTTGCGCGACGTCGGCCGCCGTCTCGGCCTGACCGCGCGCAGCGAGCGCGGCCTGCCGCGCTCGGCGGCCCAGCTCGCCGAGCTGGTCGGCCGGGTGCCGCTCAAGGAGCTGGTGCGCGAGACCACCGACGTGATCGAACGGCTGTGCATCGAGACCGCGCTCGAGATGACCGGCGACAACCGCGCCTCGGCGGCCGAGCTCCTGGGCCTCTCGCGTCAGAGCCTGTACGTCAAGCTGCGGCGCTACGGCCTGGGCGCGCTGGGCTCCGACGAGGCCAGCGAGATCGGTGATCGACAAACCCTGTAAAGCTCGATTGACAGTCTCGGCGATCGATCCT
The DNA here is from genome assembly GCA_964504655.1 of uncultured Geminicoccaceae bacterium. Lineage (GTDB taxonomy): Bacteria > Pseudomonadota > Alphaproteobacteria > Geminicoccales > Geminicoccaceae > JANXAZ01. Next base: position 43,652 of record CAZDFD010000009.1, on the reverse strand, counting down.
TACATCCTGACATGGAACGTCCCGCGCCGGCCGCCGTCCTCGAGCTCCTGAAGCCGATCACCTGGTTCGCGCCGATGTGGGCCTATGGCTGCGGGGTGATCTCCTCGGGCGTGCCCCTGACCGAGCGCTGGCCGGCGGCGGTGGCCGGTCTGGTGCTCGCAGGTCCGCTCGTCTGCGCCACGAGCCAGGCCGCCAACGACTGGTACGATCGTCACGTCGACGCGATCAACGAGCCGTACCGGCCGATCCCCTCGGGGCGCATCCCCGGCCGCTGGGGCTTCCGCATCGCGCTCGCCTGGACCGGCCTCTCGCTCCTGGTCGCCACCACGCTCGGTCCCTGGGGCTTCGCCGCCGCGGCGCTCGGCCTGCTGCTCGCCTGGGCCTACAGCGCCCCGCCGGTCCGCCTCAAGCGCAACGGCTGGTGGGGCAACAGCGCCGTGGCGGCCTGCTACGAAGGGCTCCCCTGGATCACCGGGGCGGCGGTCATGGCGGCGGCGCTGCCGAGCCTCGAGGTGCTGTTCCTGGCCGCCTTGTTCAGCATCGGCGCGCACGGCATCATGACCCTCAACGACTTCAAGTCGGTCGAGGGCGATCGGGCCATGGGCATCGGCTCGCTCCCGGCACGGCTCGGCGTCGAGCGCGCCGCCCGGGTCGCCTGTCTGTTCATGACCGTCCCCCAGCTCGCCGTGATCGCCCTGCTCCTCGCCTGGGGCCGGCCCGCGCACGCGCTCGTCGTGGCGCTCCTCGTGGCCGTCCAGCTCGCCCTCATGGTCCGTCTCCTGCGCCGACCGCGCGAGCTGGCCCCCTGGTACAACGCCACCGGCACGAGCCTCTACGTGCTCGGCATGCTGACCGCGGCGCTCGCGATCCGGCCGCTGCTCGAGGGCCGGGCGTGAGCACCGCCGCCCCGCTCGGCTGGCTCGGCATCGTCCGCCTGGGGCTCGTGCAGAGCGCGCTCGGGGCCATCGTCGTGCTCACCACCTCGACCCTCAACCGCGTCATGGTGGTCGAGCTGCTGCTCCCGGCGATGCTGCCCGGGGCGCTCGTGGCGCTGCACTACGCGGTGCAGCTCGCCCGGCCCTGCTTCGGTCACGGCTCGGACGTGAGCGCGCGCCGCACGCCCTGGATCCTGGGCGGGATGGCGGTCCTGGCGCTCGGCGGCGCGCTCGCCGCGGTCGCGACCGCGGCGCTCGCCACCTGGACCGTGCCCGGCACGCTCCTGGCCGTCCTGGCCTTCCTGCTGATCGGTGGCGGCGTCGGCAGCGCCGGAACCTCGCTTCTGGCGCTGCTCGCCGCCCGGGTCGACGACCGCCGCCGCGCCGCTGCCGCGACGATCGTCTGGATGATGATGATCCTGGGCTTCGCGGTGACCGCCGCGACCGCCGGCCACCTGCTCGAGCCCTTCTCGCTGGCGCGGCTCGTGCTGATCACCTCGCTGGTCTCGGCCGTGGCCTTCCTGGTGAGCGTCCTGGCGCTGCTCGGCGTCGAGGGTCCCACCGGCCATCGGACGGTCGGTCCGGTCGCCGCGCATCCCTCCTTCAAGGTGGCGCTCGCCGAGGTCTGGGCCGACCACAGGGCGCGCCGCTTCACCGTCTTCGTGTTCCTCTCGATGCTCGCCTACAGCGCCCAGGACCTCGTGCTCGAGCCGTTCGCGGGCCTGCGCTTCGAGCTTTCGCCCGGCGAGACCACGCGGCTGTCCGGCATCCAGCACGCGGGCGTGCTCGCCGGCATGGTCCTCGTGGCGGTGGCCGGCACGCTCGGCGGTGGCCGCGCCGCGGCCCTCCGCCTCTGGACCATCGGCGGCTGCCTCGCCTCGGCAGCGGCGCTCGCGAGCCTGGTCGCAGCCGGTGCCCTGGGCCCGCCCTTCCCCCTGCGCGCAGCCGTCCTCGCCCTGGGTGTCGCCAACGGCACCTTCGCCATCGCCGCGATCGGCTCGATGATGGCGCTTGCGGGCGAGGGCAGGGCGGGCGGCGAGGGGGTCCGGATGGGCCTCTGGGGCGCCGCCCAGGCGATCGCCTTCGCCCTGGGCGGCTTCCTCGGCACGGTCGTGGCCGACCTCGGCCGCTGGGCGATCGGCTCGGCGGTGCCGGCCTACGCCCTCGTCTTCGCCCTCGAGGCGGGGCTGTTCCTGCTCGCCGCCCAGCTCGCGGCCGGCCTCGGGCGCGGCACCGGCGATGGCGTCCCACCCGAGCCCGCGCTCGTCGGCGCGCTCGGTGGCGGACCCGGCGGACGATAGGGATGACACCCGGAACGACCTACGACGTGGCGGTGGTCGGTGGCGGACCGGCCGGCGCGACCGCGGCCGCCGAACTGGCCAGGCTCGGCCGCTCGGTCCTGCTGCTCGACCGGGGCGGGCGGATCAAGCCCTGCGGCGGCGCCGTCCCGCCGCGCGCCGTCGAGCGCTTCGCCATTCCCGCCTCGCTCCTGGTGGCCCGCATCGGCTGCGCGCGGATCGTCTCGCCCAGGGAGCGCGCGGTCGACATCCCCATCGAGGGGATCGAGCACGGCTTCGTCGGCATGGTCGACCGCGAGGTCTTCGACGAGTGGCTGCGCGACCGCGCCGCGGCGCTCGGTGCCGAGCGGGTCACCGGGACCTTCGCGCGGCTCGACCGCGACCCGGACGGGGTGGCGCGCGTCGCCTGGCGGCCGCGCGAGGGCCGCGCCTCGGATCCGCTCGAAAGCGTGCGTGCCCGGATCGTGGTCGGCGCCGACGGAGCCGGCTCGGCGGTCGCCCGGCAGGCGGTCCCCGAGGCCGAGACGAGACGCTTCGTGTTCGCCTACCACGAGGTCTGCGAGGCACCCCGCGCCGGGCTCGCCGACTATGACGGCCGGCGCTGCGACGTCGTCTACGACGGTCGGCTGTCGCCCGACTTCTACGCCTGGCTGTTCCCGCACGGGGCCACCTTCAGCATCGGCACCGGCAGCGCCTGCAAGGGCTTCGCGCTCAGGCAGGCGGTCGCGGCCTACCGCCGGCGCATGGGGCTCGAGGGCGTGCGCACGATCCGCCGCGAGGGTGCGCCGATCCCGCTCGAGCCGCTGCGGCGCTGGGACAACGGCCGCGACGTGCTGCTCGCCGGCGACGCCGCGGGCGTCGTCGCCCCGGCCTCGGGCGAGGGCATCTTCTACGCCATGGAGGGCGGTCGGCTCGCCGCCGAGGCCGTGCACGCGACGCTCGCCTGCGGCGATCCGCGCGAGCTCGCCCGCGCCCGCCGCCGTTTCCTGCGCGCCCACGGCGCGGTCTTCTGGATCCTCGGGATCATGCAGCGCTACTGGTACACGAGCGACGACCGTCGCGAGCGCTTCGTCGCCATCTGCCGCGACCGGGACGTCCAGGAGCTGACCTTCGACGCCTACATGAACAAGGAACTGGTCAAGGCGCGGCCGCTCGCGCATCTGCGGATCTTCCTCAAGAACCTCGCCCACCTCGCGGGTGTCGTGCCGGCTTGAGCGGGCCCGGCCTCGCGGACCGCCTGCGGCCGGCGGCCCATGCCGCCGCGGTGGCGGTCGGCGTCGCCGTGCTCGGTGCCCTCGCCACCGACCTCGGCCCCTGGTACCGAGACCTCGTCAAGCCGGCCTTCCAGCCGCCCGACTGGCTGTTCGGCCCGGCCTGGACCCTGATCTACGCCTGCGCCGCGGCCGCCGCCGTGGAGGCTTGGCTGCGCGCTCCGGACCCCTTGCGCCGGCGCGAAGTGGTCGAACTGTTCCTCCTCAACGGCATCTTGAACCTGCTCTGGAGCATCCTGTTCTTCCGCCTCCGCAGACCCGATTGGGCGCTCCTCGAGGTGGGTGCGCTCTGGCTCTCGGTCCTGGTGCTCCTGCTGGTCGTGCGCGGCTTCAGCCGACCGAGCGCCTGGCTGCTCCTGCCCTACCTCGCCTGGGTCGGCTTCGCGGCGATCCTCAACCTCGCCATCGTCCACCTGAACGCGCCGTTCGGCGGCCCCTGAGGGCCGGCCTTGTCGCTCGAGCCGCACCCGGTCGACGCGATCCTCCTCCTCCTGCTCCTCGAGGCGGCCGGGCTCGTCCTCTGGAACCGGCTGGGCGGGCGCGGCCCCGAGCCGCGCCGCGTCCTGCCCACCCTCGCGGCCGGCTTCTGCCTCCTCCTCGCCCTGCGCGCCTGTCTCCAGGGTGCCGCTGCGCCGCTCGTGGCGCTCTGCCTCGCTGCCGCCCTGGCGGCGCATCTGGTCGACCTCGTCGGCCGCTGGCCCCGCTGATCCTGTGGCGTCTCGGGCACAGTTGCTGTAGAGTACCGGACGTCGCGAGGCAGGTGATGCCGTCGCCCGCCGCACGGTGCGACACGAGGCGGGCGGCGACAGCGGGTCACAAGGCATCCAGGTGAGCATCGCGCAGCCCGACATCACCTTGCTGCTCGACCTCAAGGGCGTGATCCAGAGGGTCTCGCTGTCCAACGAGGTGTCCGGCGAGCAGGCCGAGCCGTGGCTCGGCCGGCCCTGGATCGAGACCGCCGACGAGGCCGCCTCGGACAAGATCCGGCGGATCGTCGAGGAGGCGCGGAGCGAGGGCCTGTCCGCCTTCCGCCAGGTCAACCAGCGCTTCCCGAGCGGCCGCGAGCTGCCGATCGAGTACACCACCATCCGCCTCGGCGGCCGCGCCGGCCTGCTGGCGGTCGGCCGCAACCTGCAGGCGGTGGCCGAGCTGCAGTCCCGGCTGATCGCCGCGCAGCAGGCGATGGAGCGCGACTATTGGAAGCTGCGCGAGGTCGAGACCCGCTACCGCCTGCTGTTCGACACCTCCAACGAGGCGGTCCTGCTGGTCCGTGCCAGCGATCTGGTGATCGTCGAGGCCAACCCCATGGCGATCCGTGCGCTCGGCCTCGCACCGCACGGCCGCGAGCTCCTGCGCGAGATCGCCCCGGCCGACCGCGAGCCGTTCCAGACCATGCTGCAGCGGGTCCGCGAGCAGGGCCGGGCGCCCGGGATCCTCGTCCATCTCGGGCCCGAGCAGCGCTCCTGGCTCGCCCGCGCCACGCCGGTCGTGGCCGATCCGGGCTACGTCTTCCTCCTCCAGCTCTCGCCGGTCGGCACGGCGCTGCCGGCGGCCGAGGCCGAGCTCCCGGACCGCCTCGGCGCGCTGCTCGAGCGGGTGCCCGACGCCCTCGTGCTGCTCGACCGCGAGGGAACCGTCCACTGGGTCAACCGCGCCTTCCTCGATCTGGTCCAGTGCCCGTTGCCGCGCGCCGTCCTGGGCGAGCGCCTGGGACGTTGGCTGGATCGTCCGGGTGCCGATCTCGAGGTTCTCCTCGCGGCGCTCGACCGGCACGGTGCCGTCCGCGGTTTCTCGAGCGCGATCCGTGGCGAGCTCGGCAGCGAGGTCGAGGTCGAGATCTCGGCCGTGGCCGATGCCGGCCGCGAGGCGCGCCGCCTGCTCCTGGTGCTGCGCGACATCGGCTGGCGGCCGCAGGAGGTCTCGACCGACCGTGCCGCCGGCGCCGTTCCGTCCCTCGATCCGACGCCCGGCCGCGCCCCGCTCCAGCAGCTCGTGCGCGAGGCGGTCGAGCAGCTCGAACGGCAGCACATCCTGGCCTCGCTCGAGCGGACCGGCGGCAACCGGACCGCGGCCGCGGCGCTGCTCGGCCTGTCGCGCCAGAGCCTCTACGCCAAGCTCGAGCGCTACGGCCTCGACGGAGGCAGTGCGGGAAACGGCGCCGCCGAGCCCGGATGAACGTGCCCGGACGGCCGGCGTGACGATGCCTGCGCCGCTCGCCCCCGCGTTCGGCGAGGCCGATCTCTCGAACTGCGAGCGCGAGCAGATCCACCTGGCCGGCGCGATCCAGCCGCACGGCGCCCTTCTCGTGCTGCGCGAGCCCGATCTCGTCGTCGTCCAGGCGAGCGCCAACGCCGGGAGCTTCCTCGGGCTCGACACCGCACCGCTCGGCCGGCCGCTCGCGGCGCTCGCGCCCGAGCTCGCCGAGGAGGTGCGCGGTCAATCGGGCCAGTCGCTCGACCGCATCCCGATCGTCCTGCGGCGCCCGGCGACCGCGACCGGCGGCTCCCTCGATGCGCTGCTGCATCGTCCGGCCGAGGCCGGCCTCGTGCTCGAGCTCGAGCGGCCCGGCCCGTCGGTCGACCTGTCGCGTCACGTCGAGAGGGCGACCGCCGCGATCCTCGCCTGCACCTCCCTCAAGAGCCTCGCGGAGGAGACCACGCGGATCTTCAAGGACCTCACCGGCTACGACCGGGTGATGGTCTACCGCTTCGACGCCGAGGGTCACGGCGAGGTTCTGGCGGAGCGCCGCGAGGCCGGGCTCGAGGCCTATCTCGGCAACCGCTACCCGGCGTCCGACATCCCGCAGATCGCCCGCCGCCTGTACGAGCGCAACCGCATCCGCGTGCTGGTCGACGTCGATGCGGCGCAGGTGCCGATCGCGCCGCGCCTCTCGCCCCTGACCGGTCGCGACCTCGACATGTCGCTCTGCTGCCTGCGCAGCATCTCGCCGATCCACATCCGCTACCTGAAGAACATGGGCGTGGCGGCCACGCTCGTGGCCTCGCTCGTCGTGGGTGGCCGGCTGTGGGGCCTGGTCGCCTGCCATCACTACGAGCCGCGCCGGACACCGTACGAGACCCGTGCGGTCTGCGAGCTCCTGGCCGAGACGGTGGCGACGCGGATCGCCGCGCTCGAGAGCTTCCTGCAGGCCCAGGCCGAGCTCCAGGTCCGCCGTCTCGAGCAGCGGATGCACGAGGCGATCGCGCGCGAGGGCGACTGGCGGGCGGCGCTCTTCGACAGTTCCGCCTCGCTGCTGCAGCCGGTCGGGGCCAGCGGCGCCGCGCTCCTGCTCGACGGCCAGGCGCTGACCGTGGGCGAGGTGCCCGGCACCGAGCAGCTCCGCGCGATCGGCCGCTGGCTCGACGGGCGCGGCCAGAGGGGGCTCGTGTCGACCGCCTCGCTCGGCCTCGACGAGGCCGGCTTCTCGCCGCTGCGCAGCATCGCGAGCGGCCTGCTCGCCGTGCCGGTCTCCTCCCTGCCGGGCGAGTGGCTGGTCTGGCTCCGGCCCGAGCGGGTCCGCACCGTGACCTGGGGAGGCAACCCGTTCAAGCCGGTCGAACTCGGCGACGGTCCGGGCGATCTCTCGCCGCGCCGCTCGTTCGCCAAGTGGCACCAGCTGGTCCAGGGCACGGCCGACCCCTGGAGCCCGGCCGATCGAGCGGCGGCCCGCCTGATCGGCGACACGCTCGCGGACCTGGTCCTGCAGTTCCGCGCCGTCCGGCTGCTGATCGCCCAGGACCAGCTCGACCAGATCGGGCGGCAGGTCGAGGGAGCCGACCAGCCGGTGCTGATCGCCGACGCGGAGGGCCGGATCCTGGTCGCCAACAGCGGGCTGCGCCGGCTGCTCGGCGAGCGGCAGCCCTTGCCCACGAGCCTCGACGAGCTGCCCGGGCGGTTGCGCGATCCCGGAGCGGCGCGCGCCGCCCTGCGCGAGCTCCGCCAGGACCGCCGCAGCTGGCGCGCCGAGATCGAGCTGCTCGGGCCGGCCGGCGAGCCGCTCCTGCTCCAGGTCAGGGCCGACCCGGTCCTGGCGGTACCGGGGCGGATCCTGGGCTTCGTGCTGCTGCTCGGCGACCTCAGCGGCGAGCGCGCCGCCGCGGTCGCCCGCCAGCGCCTGCAGACCGACATCATGGAGCGGCATCGGCTCGTGGCCGGCCGGCTCGAGACCGAAGCGGACCTCCTGTTCCGCAACCTGCTCTCCTCGATCGTCGGCAACGCCCAGCTCGCCGCCCTCGAGATCGCCGACGGCGCCGACCTCGCGCGCGTGTCCGACATGCTCGAGAGTGTCCGCACCTCGCTCGGCCGGGCCGCCGCCCTGCTCGAGCAGCTCGTCCGCCACGCCGGGACGGGCGCCGAGCGCTAGCCCGGGCCGCCGTCGGCGCGCCGGACTGCCTCGGCCAGGGCGATCGTGAGCCGGAACGCCACGCACGCCTCCTCGAGCACCGCCGCCCGGTCGGCCAGCCGCGTCTCGGCACGGTCGAGCGCCGCCCGGTAGTCGCTTTTGGCCCGCTCGAGATCGGCGATCTCCGGGAACTCGTAGAGACGGACCGCGTCGGGCCCGATCCCCGGGGCCCCGACGAGCAGCCGCCGCACGATCTGGCCGCCGCTCAGATCGCCCATGTGACGCACATAGGCGTGGGCGATCAGGAGCCCGGGATCGACCCGCTCGACCTGCTCGATCCGCTGCACGTAACGCTGTGCCGCCGCGAGCGACAGGCCGGTGCTCGCGGGTACGCGGGCGGCGAGGGCCGCCACGTCCCGCGCGAGCGCCGCGGCGCGCCAGAGCTCGGGTCGGGCGAACGGCGCAAGGATCGGGTCTCGGGCGTGCCGGCGCAAACCATCCTCGAGGGCGCGATAGACCGGCAGGAGGTTGCGCAGCAGCAGCAGGTAGGTGGACGGACGGATCCGGCCGCGCAGGAGGTCCGCCACTACCCCGGAGCGCTCGGCACGGTGGTGCAGGGTCCGGGTGTGCCCCCGCAGCGCCGCGGCGAGCCCGCCCCGAGGAAGGCCGGTGCGAGGAGGCTCCGGAGACGCCGCCGCGACCATATCCCGAAGATTATGGTCTCAGATCGGCGCCCGTCGCCACGGCAGCCGGCGGGTGTCCAGATAGTGGACGCTGCGCGGCGGTGCCGGTGGTGCCGAGGGCGAGAGCTGCACACCGTCACTCGTCAGGTCGACGATCGCCTGCGGGTAGACCAGGAGCGCCTCCTTGAGCGCCTCCCTGAACTTGGCGCGGAAGTCGCGCTCCCGGTCGTAGTTGGGCCCGAACGCCTGGTGCAGGCTCCTCCAGCCGACCCGGGTCGGGCGCTCGAGCGCGTGCAGCCGGTAGGCGAGCCAGAGATAGACGTCGAGGGCGAGACTCTTCCCGGCGAGCGCCTTGATGGCCGGCTCGAACAGCACCGCCGGGTGTCGGATCAGGGCCTCGTAGAAGCTCTCCGAGAGCTGGATCAGCTGGGGGAACAGCTCCTGCTGGCGGCCGCCGCTGTCGTCGGCCGGCAGCAGGTTGAACGAGCCGCGGATGATGGTGTCCTGCCAGCGTTCCCGGCCGCTCGGCCCGGAGTAGGCGACGGTCACGAGCGAGCGCTCGATCCGCACCGCCTGCTCGCGGGCGGCGCGGTAGCCCTTGCCCGAGGAATCCACGCCCATAGCCCTGAGCCAGGCGTGCATCGAGCGACCGAGCTCGACCCGCCGCGAACGGTTCCGGTAGGCCTCGTTCTGCAGGTAGATCATCATCAACCGGCCGGTCGCCCCGTACGGCACGCCGTGATAGCGGCCCTGCTCGTCCTTGGTCGGCTGGATCATGAGCGTGGCGCCCTCGCCGTTCGAGCGCTGCCAGGCGAGGTCCGGCTCGGTCCGTCGGTGCGGCAGGTAGATCGTGCAGAGGATCGAGTGCAGGTGGGTCGTGGCGGCCGGGTTCTCGGCCTCCTGCACGAGGATGTCGGCGGCGAGCCGGAGCTGCGCCCGTTCCCGGGCGTTGCTCGCCTGACGCAAGGCCGCGTCCAGGCCTTCGCGCATGATGAGCTCGTGCTCGGCGGCCATGAGTACCTGCCGTCGTCGATGGTCCGTTCGGTCGTGGATAGCAGCGATCGGCTGCGGGTGTCGATTCGGGATTTGGTCGCGCAGGAGACGCCTCTCTTATTTTGATCGTATGTTTTGACTCCTTTAGAGGAGCGCGACCAGATCCCGAACCCGGCGCGACCAAATCCCGAACCGGCAGCCCGGGCGCGACCAGATCCCGGGGGAGGGCGTGCCCGGGCGCGACCCGATCCCGGAGGATCGGCGACCCGATCCCGGGGGATGCCGCCGGCAGCGCGACCAGATCCCGAACCCGGCGCGGCCGGATCCCGGAGGACCGCGACCCGATCCCGGAGGATCGCCCCGGAGCTCCGGCCGGCCCGCGCCGCGGCACGGGCGCGACCAGATCCCGGGGAATCGAATCGTGATCGGAGAATGGAGCCGCCATCGGCGCCGGCCGCGGCGGACGCCACGCCGCCCGGGCGATCGTTACCGGGCCGCACACCTCGGTAGGCTCGCTGCCCCCGGCCGGGGTCGTTCCCTTGCCTGCCCCCCGGAATGTGCATATAGGGTTTCACGCCGAGGAAGAGCGACGCGAGCCGCAATCGATGCGAGACCTTGCACCAGTTAAGGTTGACGTTCCGTCGAGCTATCCCTCGACGCTCAACAATGGAGCGGTCGACGTCGTCTCGCTCTTCACGATCCTGTGGCGGCGCAAGTGGTTGATCCTCTTGCTCACCCTGGTCGGTGCGACGATCGGCTGGGCGTACGGCAAGAACCGTGTGCCGCTCTACACGGCGAGCACGCTGATCGTCGTCGATCCGCGCGAGGATCGTGTGCTGAACATCGAGAAGGTGGTCGGTCGGTTGCCGGTCGACGAGAAGGTCGTCGCCACCGAGATCGGCGTGATCGCCTCGAACGCCAACCTGCGCCGCACCGTCGACGAGCTCGGCCTGGTCAACGATCCCGAGTTCAACCCGGCCCTCCAGGCACCCAAGGCCGGCTGGCTGCGGATCGAGCCACAACTCCTGGTCGAGCGCGTCCTGGCGCTCCTGCCGCGCGACTGGCTCGTGGCGATCGGCGTCGCGGCCGAGCCGGCGAGCTGGCCGCGCGAGACCGAGGTGCCGGCCGAGCCGGTCGAGGACCTCGTCACCGCCGCCCTGGGCGAGCGGCTGCGCGTGGTCAACGACGGCGTGTCCTACCTCATCCACCTCGAGTTCACCGCCGAGGAGCCGGCCAAGGCAGCGCAGATCGCCAACCACTTGGCGGAGGTCTACATCGACGGCCAGCTGCGCAGCAAGATCGGTGCCACGGGCCGCGCCTCCTCGTTCCTCGACGACCGCCTGCAGAGCCTGCGGGCCGAGGTCGAGCGGGCCGAGCGGGCGGTCGCGAGCTTCCGCGCCGACCAGGGTCTCCTGGACGCGCGCGGCGTGACCTTGGGCGAGCAGGAGCTGAGCGAGCTCAACCGAGAGCTGATCGTGGCCCGTGGCGAGCTGGCCGAACGGCAGGCCAAGCTCAGGCTCGTGCGCGAGCTGCGGGCGAGCGGCCGCGGGCTCGATGCGATCAGCGACATCGCCGCCTCGCCGGTGATCGTCAACCTGCGCGCCCAGGAGACCGAGCTCACCCGGCTCGAGGCCGAGCTCACGAGCCAGTTCGGGCCGCGCCATCCGCGCATGGTCCAGCTCGAGCGCGACCGCGCCAACCTGCAGGCCAAGGTGCGGGCCGAGGTCGACCGGCTCGCCACCCAGCTCGAGAACGACGTGCGGGTCGTGCAGGCGCGGGTCGGCACCATCGAGAGCCAGCTTTCCGGTCTCAAGGGACGCTCGGCCAAGGACCGCCAGGCCGAGGTCAAGCTCCGCGAACTCGAGCGGCAGGCGGATGCGGCCCGCCAGCTCTACCAGTCGGTCCTGCAGCGCTCGAAGGAGACCCGCGAGGAGGAGCAGCTGGTCGAGCCGGACGCACGGATCGTGAGCCGCGCCACCCCGCCGCTCGCGCCGAGCTCGTTCGGCCCGAAGGTCTATCTCCTGGTCGGGCTCACCGGCTCGCTCCTGATCTCCTCGGCGCTCGCCATCCTGCTCGAGGGCCTGGGCAAGGGGCTCAGGAGCGCGCGCGAGGTCGAGCGGCTGACCGGCCTGCCCCTGCTGAGCCTGGTCCCCGAGATCCCCGGACGGCGGCGGCACAAGCCGCACCACTATCTGCTCGAGAAGCCCCTCTCGGTCTACGCCGAGGCGGTCGGAGCGGTGTTCGTCGCGCTGATGGCGAGCCCGCCCCGGGCCGGCGGCGGCAGCGTCGTGCTCGTGACCTCGAGCCTGCCCGAGGAAGGCAAGACCACGCTCGTCGTCTCCTTGGGCACCTTCGCCGCCCGCTCGGGCAAGCGGGTCCTCCTGGTCGACCTCGACCTCCGGCACCCCTCGGTGCACCGCAACCTGGGCTGGCAGCTGCCGCACGGCGTGGTCGAGGTGCTGCGCGAGGAGTGCACGCTCGAGGAGGCGATCCAGCCGGACGAGGACACCGGCGTGCACTTCCTCCCGGTCAAGGGGCAGACCGTCAACCCGATCGCGCTCTTGGCGAGCGAGCGGATGCGCGAGGTCCTGGCCCGCTGCCGGGCGAGCTACGATCTCGTCCTGATCGACACGGCTCCGGTCGCGAGCGTGACCGACGCCCGCATCCTGGCGCCCCTGGTCGACCAGGTCGTCTACGCCGTGCAATGGAACAAGACCCCGGCCGCGCTCGTCCAGGACGAGGTCGCGGCCCTGCAGGAGCTGGGCGCCGCCTTGAAGGGCCTGGTGCTGACCCGGGTCGATCTCGACAAGCATACGCGCTACGGCTATCACGACCGGACCGGGTACTATAAGAAAAGTCAGAAATATTATCTCAACTGAGCGACAGAGACCCGCACCGAGCGACGCAGGGGGCCCGTGCCGCTCCGCAAGCTGATCCGGTCGGCGCAGGTGTTCGTGCCGTTCGCGCAGGACGCCAGGTTCGCGGCGCAGCGGCTGTGGCAGCGCTGCAGCGGCCGGCCGGTGGAGCCCGATCTCCTGGCCGTGCGCCGCCTCGGCCTCGGGCCCGACGATCTGGTCCTCGACATCGGAGCCAACCGCGGCCTCGTGGTCGAGGCGCTGCTGCGGCTGACCGGAGGGGCGCGGATCGTGGCCTTCGAGCCCAACCCGCGGCTCGCGGCGGCGCTCGCCCGGCGCCATCGCGGCGACCGGCGCGTCAGTTGCCGGGCGCTCGCCCTCGGCGAGGCCGCCGGCGAGCTGACCCTCTGGCTGCCGGTCTACCGCGACTGGCCGTTCGACGGTCTCGCCTCGCTCGACCCGGAGACCGCCCGCGGTTGGCTCGACGGCGACCGCCTCTACGGCTTCCGTCCCGAGCTCCTGCGGCTCGAGCCGCTGCGCTGCGAGGTGGCGCCGCTCGACGCGCTCGATCTCGATCCGGCCTTCGTCAAGCTCGACGTGCAGGGCCACGAGCTCGCGGTGCTCAGAGGCGCGGAGCGGACCCTGCGACGGGCCCGCCCGACCCTCCTGATCGAGGATCCGGCGGAGGATCGGGAGACCGCCTTCCTTGCGCGCCTCGACTACGTGGTCGCGGCGTTCGAGCGGGGCCGCCTCGTGGCCGGCCGCTACGGCCGGCTCAACAGCTTCTTCCTGCCGCGCGAGCGCGTTCCCGAGCTGCTCGGCTGAGCAGGCCCGAGCCTGGCGGCTCGATCGGCGCCTCGGGCCGGCCGAGGCCCCGCTGCCCGATCCCGGCACCGGACGGGCGTCGTCCTGCCGCGTCGTCCCCGGCGGGCGGCGACAGGCTCAGCAGGCCGATCGCCAGGAACAGCTCCCACTGGTAGGCGAGGTCGTCGGAGAGCATCGCCCGGATGAGGAGCAGGCTGGCGAACAGCATCCAGGCGCACAGATAGAGGGGATCCTCGCGCAGCCGTGCCGGTCGCGCCCCTTGTGCCGCCGCGAGCAGCAGGAGGGTGAACAGGGCCAGGCCCACGAGCCCGGTCTCGGCCAGGATCTCGAGCAGGATGTTGTGCGGATGGGTGCCGGCGACCTCCCCGCCGCCGGGCACGTAGAGGCTCGAGAAGCTGCCGATGCCGTTGCCGAGGAGGGGAGCCTGCGACCAGAACGTGAGTGCGTTCGACCAATAGCTCAGCCTCTCGTGACGCAGGGCCGTGCCCTGGTACTGCAGGTAGCTGAGCAGACTGAGGAACCGGCTGAGTGTCGCGGTCATCTGACCGGTCGCGAGCAGGTAGGCGACATAGGCTCCGGCCCCCGTCACCAGCAGGAAGGCCAGAATCTGGATCTTGGGCACGAGGAGTGCGCCGCGCTCGGCACGCGGTGCGACCACGACCAGCGGCACGACCAAGCAGACCGCGAGGCCGAGCAGCGGGCCACGCGCCCCACCGACCAGGAGGAAGGCCCCGAAGACGAGGGCGAGGGCCAGGCCCAGGAGTTGGCGCGCGCTGCCGGCCGGTGCGGTGAGCGCGAGCACCAGCGCCACCGCACTCGCCGAGACCACCGGATAGGTCCAGGTCAGGTAGTAGCGGGTGAACATGAACGGGCGATAATAGCGGAACGTCCCGTGCTCGACATAGATCCACAGCCCGTTGCCGGCCAGGATCAGCCCGATCACCACGAGGAAGAAGAGGAAGCGACGGATCCGGGAGCGATCGCCGGCGAGCACCAGCGCCCCGACGATCAGGCAGTAGAGGTTGAAGGTGAGGTTGAAGGCGACCGCGCGCAGGGCCAGGGTGCGCCCCGGGCTCCACAGCATGGTCGTGGCGAGCCAGCCGAAGAACAGGAGTCCGGCGGCGACCACCACGACCCCCTCGCGGCGCAGCCCCTTCCGCCAGAGGATCCACACCGCGAGCGGCGCGCTCGCCGCCATCAGCGCCACGGTCTCGTCGAACGGCAGGCGTGGCAGGAACGGCTTGATGTTGTTCGAGTAGAGGAACAGCGCGAACAGCGCCTCGAACGACAGGAGGGTGCCGATCAGCCGACCGAGGCCGCGACCGGCGGCATGCAGGAACCGCGGGCCCGGATCGGGCACGGCACGGGCCGGTCCACGCCGCGCCGGCCGGCCGGCGGAAAGCTCGGTCCCGGCCAGGAGGGGGCCGTGCGCGCTCATCGTCCGGGCTCCCACCGGTGGCGGGCCGGGCGCGGTTCGATCGTGCTCACGGCAGCCGGAGCCTCGGGATGTCGACCACCGGGAGGTCCCCCGGCAGCCGGCCGACGAGCCCCGGGAGCGTCTTGGCGACGACCACGAGCCGGGCGCGGCGGGCGGCTCCCTCGAGATCCGCGGTCAGCCTCCGGCGCAGGATCTCGTGGTGGGCGGCGGCGATCGCGAAGTTGGCGCCGATCAGCCGCTCCGGGTCGAGGTCGGGGTCGACCACCTCGAGATCGTAGCCGGCCCGCAGCAGGCGCTCGGCGAGTGCGAGGTTGGGGCTGTCGCGCAGATCGTCGGTGCCGGCCTTGAAGGTCAGGCCGAGCATCAGGAGCGGGCCGGGCGGCGGCAGGGTGGCGAGGATCCGCCGGAGGATGAAGTCGAGGTGGCGGGCGTTGCTCCGGCGCACCGCGGCGAGCAGCGGCAGCTCGAGGCCGGCGTCCCGGCCGAACGCCAGGATCGCCGCCAGGTCCTTGGGCAGGCAGGGTCCGCCATAGGCGCCGCCCGGCCGCAGATAGGCGGCCGACAGGTTGAGCCGCTGGTCGGCCAGGAACGGCTCGGCCAGGAGCTCGGGCATGACTCCGGCGGCGAGCGCCACCCGCCCCATCTCGTTGGCGAAGGCCACCTTGAGGGCATGGAAGCCGTTGTCGAGGAGCTTGACGCTCTCGGCCAGACGGAACGGCGCCTCGAACCAGGGCGCGTCGATCCCGTCGTAGATCCCGAGGAGGCGGCGGGCCGCGCCTCTGACTCGCTCGCCCAGGACGATCCGCGAGGGGCTCCGATGATCGAGCAGGGCGCTTCCTTCGCGCAGGAACTCGGGGTTGAAGGCCGCCTCGAAGCGCTCGCCGGGGGCGGTCTCCGCCTCGGCTGCGAGCGTCGGGAGGACGAGCCCGTCCATCGTGCCGGGAGCGAGCGTGCTGCGGATGGCGACGAGCAGGGGCGGCCGCGCGCGGTCGCGGCGCCGCAGCCCGCGGCCGAGCTGCCGCAGCACGTCGAGGAGCGCCCGATAGTCGAGATGGCCGTCGGCGCCGGCCGGGGTGCCGACGCACACCAGCGCCAGATCGAGCCGGTCGAGAACCGCGTCGACCGACGTGCCCGCGCGCAGGAGGCCGGCGCGGGCGGCGCGGCGCAGCAGCTCGTCGACCCCCGGCTCGACGACCGGCGAGCGGCCGGCGGCGAGCGCCGCCACCTTGTCCGGATCGACGTCGATCCCGTGCACCCGATGTCCGGCCTCGGCCAAACAGGCGGCGGTCGTCGTGCCCACATGGCCGAGACCGAGCACGGCGATGCTCAAGCCCGGCTCGACCGTGACGCTCACGCGAGGCCCGCTCCGCAGGATCGGCGATGCGCCGCACTCTACCAGAAGATCAGCGGATCTGAAGATGCTCGCGGCCGGCGAGGGTGGCGCCGGATAGGCCGGGCGCCGCGGCTGGGCGAGACAGGGCCGATGCGGCCGGGTAAACGCGTGGCGTCAGCGCCGCCGAGCGAGCTCGCGCCATGCGTCAGACGGGGATCGTGCCGGGCGAGGCCCTGGGGGATCCGGGGCGGGAAGGGGTGGGCAGCCTCTCCGGATGGCCGGCCGTGGCCTTGCTGTTCCTCGGGAGCCTCCTGCTCTACTGCGTGAACCTCGACCAGCCGGTCGAGAACCCGGACGAGTTCTACCACATCCTGGCCGCGCGCGGCCTGCTCGAGACCGGCGAGCCACGCATCGCCGACGGCTTCTACTGGCGCAGCTATCTGTTCACACGCCTCGTCGCGGCTTCCTTCCGGCTGCTGGGCGACGGTCTCGTGGCCGCCCGGCTGCCCTCGGTGATCGCCACCTCGGTCCTGGTCGTCGTCCTGTTCCTGTGGGTTCGGCGCGAGGCCGGGGCGGGCGCCGCCTGGCTGGCCGCCGGCCTCTACGCGATCTCGCCCTTCGCGGTCGAGGTCGCCCAGTTCTGCCGGTTCTACGCGCTCCAGGCGCTGGCCATGGTCGGCACGGCCTGGCTCGTCCTCGAGCTCGTGGGGCGGCCGGCGCGTCCCCGGGTCCAGGCGGCCCGGCTGGTCGGCGCCGGCGGCCTCGCGGCCGTCGCCGTCGGCCTGCAGCCGACCTCCTTCATGGGGCTCGCAGGCCTCGCCGCCTGGGCGGTGCCGGCACTCGCGCTGCGCCTGCTCGGCCGGGCGGATCTGCCCTGGCGGGCCCGGCTCGGCTGGCTCGCGGCGGGCGTTCTCCTGGCGGTCGCGGCACTCGCCGTCGCCCTGGCGAGTGGCCGGCTGGCCGGCCTTTGGGAGCTCTATCGCGAGGTCCCGCTGTTCAACGTGCCGCTCAGGGAGCAGTTCTGGTTCTATTACCTCTGGTATCTGCTGCTGTACCCGACCCTCTGGACCCCGATCGGCGTGCTCGCCGTGGTGGCGATCGTCCGCTCGCCCGGTCTCGGCAGCCTGGCCGCGGTCACCTTCGCCGTCGCCTTCCTGCTCGGCTCCTTCGCCGGCTCGAAGGCGCTGCGCTACCTCGCCTTCGCCCAGCCCTTCCTGTTCGTGCTCTGGGGGCTCGCCCTGGCGGCGCTCCTGCCGGCCTTGGCCGGCTGGGCGGGCCGGCTCGCCCGGGAGCTCGAGCGCCGGCTCGCCGGGCTCGGCAGCCGCGCCCGGCTCGCCGGTCGGGCGCTGATCGCCGCCGGCCTCGGCGTGCTGCTGCTCGCCAACCCGTTCTGGCTGCGGACCGCGAGCCTGCTCGCCGACCTGCCGCTCGGCCCGGAGCTCCCGGATTCCGACTGGGAGCGTGCCGCCCCGATCCTCCGCCCGCTGCTCGCCGAGGCGGCCGTGCTGGTCAACACCGAGGAACTCGGTCCGCTCTACTATCTCGGCCGGCACGACATCCTGTACAGCCCGTCCAAGCTCGCCGAACTGCCGCCGGCGATCCGCGCCGACCTCGGCCGCGACCCGCGCACCGGCCGGCCGGTGATCGGCAGCCTGGAGGCGCTCGAGCGGGTGATCCGCTGCTATCCGAGCGGGCTGTTCCTGGCACCGGCGCTGCACTGGCGCCGTCCCTATCTGGCCGACCCCGAGGCCGCCGACCTGCTCGAGCGGCTGGCCGAGCCGGTCGAGCTGCCGGCCGGCAGCCATGTCCACGCCTATCGTTGGCGGCACGAGGGGATCGGCCCCGGCGAGGCCGAAGCCTGCCGGGGCCTGCCCGGCTTGCCGGGGCTGGCGGCCCCTTAGCGGCGAAGGGGCCGCGGCGGCCCGCCGGGAGCCGCGGCCCGATCGTCGCCGGATCGCTCAGGGCTTGTACAGCTGCCGATACGGCTCGCCCCAGCCGTCCGCCCGCTTCAAGGCGCTGTCGCCGTTCCACAGGTAGATGAAGTAGACGAACTTGCCGTCGTACCGCCGGCGCACCTGCTCGAAGCCGGTGGTCCACATGACGTTCATGTTCTGCGTCTTCGGGAAGTAGTTACGGGCGATGTAGTTGCTCTCGATCTCGCTGGTACCGACCCATTTGCCACGGGAGACGGCGAAGTCGAACCAGTCGAGGATGCCCTCGAACGGCGTGCCGGCGATGGTGGCCGGATGGCGCAGATACTTGTCCCAGTCGGCCTGCACCGTGATGCCGACCTGGTCGTGGATGCCGAGCCCGCAGATGTCGACCCAGTCGTCCCCCGGATAGATGTTCCAGAGCCGCTCGGAGGATCCGTTGCCGAAGCGGAGGTGGCCGGCCGGCCCGAACTCGATCATGAAGGTCTTGCCGGCACCCAGCACCGAGCCGACCGCCTGCCGCATGAGGTCCATGGCGCGCCGCCACGCCAGGACGAAGTTGGCCTTGTCGGGGCCGATGCTGTGCGGGTACCAGGTTCCGTTGGCCTCCCAGCACCACCGCAGCACGACCGTGCGCGGGTCGCGCCCGGTCGCCCCGCAACGGGTGGCGAGCCGGCGGAACAGACGCTGATAGTAGAGGTCGTAGGTGCCGGCGGCGATCTCCGACCAGATGCCGGGCCGCCCCCATTGGCCGGTCGAGCTGTTCTGGGTGTTCGAGTGGCTGAGCGGCACGGCCGTGAGGGCGAGGACGAAGGGGTTCGCCACCGGCCAATAGGTCGGGTCGAAGGCCCGGGTCGGGTTGAGCTCGTTGAGCTGGCCGCCCCAGGTCGAATCCGAGCCGCCCGCGCCGCCGGCGACACCGTCCCAGTCGGCGATGCCGCTCTGCGACATGTTCGGCCAGACCTTGACGATGTTGGAAGGCCGGCCGAGCCAGGCGTCGTAGTCGCGCAGCGGCTGCCAGACGAGCTGGCCCGAGCTGTTGTAGCTGAAGTTGAAGGCCTGGCCGATGCCGTGGTGCGAGCCCAGCGCGGGGCGGGCGCCCCAGCCGGCCGGCCATGACGGCTGGCTTCCGCCGCCGCCCCCGCCGCCGCCGGTCGAGCCGGCCGGATCGGCCAGCCAGTCGATCGCCTCGACCGTGTAGTAGCCGCTCGAGAGCCCGTCGACCAACCAGACCCGGACCTCGACCCCGGCCCCGCTCGGATCGGCCAGAAGGGCGGCGTCCCAGGTGAAGGCGAGCGTGGTGAAGCTGGTCGGCACCGCCTGGGTGCCGAGGTCCTTGCGCACCGTGCCGCCCTCGAGGAGCTCCGCCTTGAGCGAACCGCCGCTGGTCGAGCAGCGGGCACGGATGCGGAAGGTCTGCTGGCCGCTCGGCGGGCGCACCGGTGTGGCGAAGCCGAGATGGGCCCAGACGGTGACGCCACCGGCGACGGCGCGCGACTCGGTGGCGCCGTCGCCGACCCCGGCGTCGTCGGCGAGCCGCGTGACGTCGCCGAGGTTCCAGGCGCTCGTTCCGATCAGGGTCGAGACACCGAGCCGCTCGACGCTGCCGGCGATGGTGAAGGCCAGCGGGAGGTGGCAGTCGGTGCGGGCCACGCCCGAGGCGTCACCGGCGTCGTCCCAGCCACGCCAGGTCCCGCCGCCGTTGCTCGTGATCTCGGCCCAGGCGTCCTGCCACTGGTCGCGGCTCGGAGCGTCGTCCCGCCGCACGGCGTGCACGACGTAGCTGCCGGTCGAGGCGCTCAGCCGCAGCACGTAGCTCCGCCCGCGCTCGAGGGTGTGCGCCTGGGCGAACCGCCGATGGACCCAGAGCGCCGGCGCGCTCGAGGAGTCCCCGGCGACGTTGCGGGTCTGCGGCAGCGCGCTGCGCGGGACGGCGAGCTGCTCGAGCAGCGTGCCCTCGAGCGTCTCGAGCCGGACCAGGAGATCGGACGGCGTGCCGCTCTCCCACCAGGCCCGCAGCCAGAGGCCGTCGACCTTGCGGGTGTAGTCGGCGACGGTGAACCGCTCGCGGACCATGACGGTGCCGCCGAGGCTCTTCTTGAGGCCCGGCGAGCCGGCGACGATCGGGTTGCCGGTCGCCACACCATCGGACCAGACGAGCCGCAGGAACCCGCCATGCTCGCTGCCCGGCTGCCAGGAGCCGGCGGTCCGCTGCTGGATCGTGCCGTCGTCCTCCTCGTAGGGGCCTCCGCTCAGGCTCTGGCCGGCCGGGATCGGCACGTCCGCCCGGTGGTGCAGGACCGAGACCGTTCCCGAGGTGCCGAGCTGGTACCACACGGCGTGGTAGGCCCGGCCGGCCTCGAGCGGGACCGGCTGCTCGAAGCGCCACTCCGGGAACCCGCCCTGGGTCGCGGGCTTGCCGGCGCCGCCGTTGATCGCGGTCGTGCCGAGCGCGAGGCCCGAGGGCTTGCCCTGATAGTCGGTCTCGATCTTGACGACCACGTCGCCGCCGTCGCCGCCGTCGACCCGGCAGGGCCAGCGGATCGCGACGATCTGGCCGGTCCGGTCGGCCAGGAAGCGCTTGGCGGTCGGGCTGTCGGCCAGAGGCCGACGGGCGGCCAGGGTGTCGGCGTGGTAGGGGTTGCCGTAGAGCCGATCCGCGAACGGCCGGTCCTGCGCGACCGAGGTCTCGCTGGCGCGGGCCTCGACGAGCACCGTGACCGTGCCGGTCGAGCTCTTGCCGTCCTGGGTGACCTCGAAGGTGAAGCGGTCGGTGCCGATGAAGCCCGCCGCCGGGGTGTAGCGGATCTTGCCCGCCTCGAGCACGGCCGTGCCGTTCGCGGGCGTCCCGACCGCGGCCAGGGTGGGGGTGCCGCCGGCGAGCGCCAGGGGATCGGCCAGGACCGCGGTGCCGAGCGTCGTCCGCACGGTCAGGGGGACGGCGACCGGAGCCGAGCCGGGGTCGCCGAAGGCGTCCTCGCCGCCGGTGCCGTAGAAGGCTCCGGGGCTGCGCTGGTTGGCGTGCTCCATGGCGAGCCACTCGGCCGGCAGGGCCGAGGCCCGCAGCCGCACCTCGTCGATCAGACCGAGCCAGCGGCCGGCGGTCGCCTGCATCGGGCCGGTGCCGATCCGCAACGGGCCGCGGCCGAGACGGGTGGGGCCGAGGAGGGTGCCGCCGACCGAGTAGGACGGCGTGTCGGCGACGCCGTCGACCACCAGCGTGGCCCCCTCGCCGCGGTCGAAGACCAGCGCCAGCGTGTGGAGGGCGTCGTCGGCCCGCCCGGCGCCGCTCTCGTGCACGATGCGGCCGTCGGCGAGCGCCATCTCGACGGTGAGCACGCGGGCTTGGCTGCTGTAGGCGCCGCGGACGTTGTGACGCAGGACGAAGGCGGCGTCGCCGTCCCGGCCGGTGATCGGGCCGCAGACGAGCAGCCCCTGGTTGCTGTCGAGCCGTTCGCCGTCGATCCAGAGCTGGGCGGTGAGGGCCGTCTGACCGTCGAGGAAGGCCGGGTCGGCGAGTGCCAGCTCGCTCGTGGTCCCATCGAACCGGGCGGCCGGCCCGACCGGGCCCTCGACCATGGTCAGGTTGGTGGCGGTCAGATCGCGGCCGCGCCCGGTGCGGTCGGTCGGATCGGGCAGGTGCCAGACCGCCAGATAGTCGCGCCAGGTGGCCGCCGGATCGGCCTCGCTCGAGGCGAGACCGGGCTTGCCGTAGTAGAGCAGGAGGACGAGATCGACGTCCGGCAGCAGCTCCGGCAGCCGGACCCAGGCGGTCAGCCGACCGGCCAGTGGATCGTAGCGCTCGACGTCGTGCGGCAGCTTGCCGCCCGTCTCGAGCTCGAAGCGCAGGTCGAAGCCCTGCTCGCTCTCGATCCGGCCGCCCTGGGCCGTGCTCTTGAGCCAGGAGCCCTCCTCGGCCACCAGGAGCGGGAAGCCGCTCAGCGGCCAGGTGCCGCGCACCGATTGGCGCGGGACGACGATCCGCCGGCGGTAGCGGTAGCCGTTGAGAAAGGTGGTCGGTGTGGCGGGTGCGGTGACGGCGACCGTCACCGTGGCCGTCGCCTCGCTGCCGCGCGTGTCGCGCACGGTGTAGGTGAAGCTGTCGGTGCCGACGAAGCCGCTCTCGGAGGTGTAGGTCAGCCTCTGGTCGGCGCCGACCGTGAGCCGGCCGTGCTCCGGCACGCTCAGCCGCACGAGCGCCAGAGGACCGCCGTCCGGATCGCTGTCGTTGGCGAGCACGTCCATCGTCACCGGGCTGCCGGACTCGGTGGTGACGGCATCGTCGACCGCCAGCGGTGCCGCATTCGGCAGGCTCACGACGATCTCGACCTCGCCGACCGCCGCGCCGCCGCGGCCGTCCTCGACCGTGTAGGTGAAGCCGTCGGTCCCCTCGAAGCCGCTGGCCGGCGTGTAGGTCACGCGGCCGCCCTCGCCGATCGCCACGGTGCCGTGGGCGGGCAGGCCGAGCGCGGTGAGCAGGAGCGGGTCGCCGTCGGGATCGCTCGCCTGCGCCAGGAGGTCGATGGTGACGGGCTGGCCGGCCAGGGTGCTGGCCCGCGCCGTGGTCGTCGTCGGGGGGCGGTTGGCGGCCCCGACCACCACCCGGACCGTGGCCGAGGCGGTCCCGCCCCGCCCGTCGCCGACCGTGTAGGTGAAGCTGTCCTCTCCTGCGAATCCGGTCCTCGGAACGTAGCGCAGCCGCTGGCCCTCGAGGACGCCGACGCTGCCCGCCTCCGGCAGGCCGAGGGCGACGAGGGTCAGCGGATCGCCGTCCGGGTCGGAATCGTTGGCGAGCGGGTCGATCTCGACCGCGCCGCCGGGGGTCACGGTGGCGACGTCGTCGACCGCCACGGGGGGGCGGTTCGGCTGGACGACGCGGACCGTGACGGTGCTCGTGGCGGTGGTGCCGTCGGGCGCCTGGACGGTGTAGTCGAAGCTGTCCTCGCCGACGAACCCGGGCGCTGGAGCGTAGGTGAAGCTGCGCGCCTCGGCGTCGAACGACACGGCGCCGAAGCCCGGCTGCTGATAGGAGGTGACCACCAGCCCGTCGGGGCTGTCGTTGGCGAGCGGCCAGAGCGTGACGGCGACGTCGCGCGCCGTCTCGACGAGATCGGGCTGGGGAGTGGCCAAGGCGGGATCCTCTCACGCGCGGCACCGGGCCGCGGGATTGCACCTTGGGCGGCTTTATGTCCTATGATAGGTTCTATGTCAAGAAGAGGGTAAGGCCCCCTTCCGCCCGGCGCCCGGCCGGCGGCGCGGAAACCCGTACCGGTGGAACCCTCAGTAGGCGCCGCGGCGCGAGAACACGACGCGCACGGTCATCAGCAGGATGACGATGTCGCGCAGGAGGCTCCAGTTCTGCACGTAGAAGGCGTCGAGGTGGACGCGGCGGCGGAAGTCGAGCTGGTTGCGGCCGCTCACCTGCCAGAGCCCGGTGATCCCGGGGCGCGACTGCAGGTAGCAGTCGCGATGCTCGTCATAGGCCACAACCTCCTCGGCGGTCACCGGGCGGGGACCGACCAAGCTCATCTCGCCCTTGATGACGTTGATGAGCTGCGGCAGCTCGTCGAGGCTGGTGCGGCGCAAAAAGCGGCCGATCGGGGTCACCCGCGGGTCGTCCCTGAGCTTGCGGGTGAGCTGCCACTCGGCGGCCGCGGTCGGGTCGCGCTCGAGGATGGCGGCGAGCCGGCGCTCGGCATCCGGGACCATGGTGCGGAACTTGAGGCACCGGAACGGCCGACCGTGCCGGCCGATCCGGTTGTGGGCGAAGAACACCGGCCGCCCGCTGGTCGCCACGCAGGCCGAGAGGATCAGGAACAGCGGGCCCAGGAAGACCAGGATCACGCTCGCCACGACCAGGTCGAAGGCCCGCTTGACGTAGGCCTGCGAGCGCGAGCCCAGGCTCGGCGCCAGGCGGACCGTGGTGATGTCGTGATTGACCCAGTGGGTGCGGTAGTAGCGCCGCTCCGGCAGGCTGCGGAACGGCAGCATCAGCTCGACGTCGTTGTGGGCGCGGCTCAGCCGCTCCACGAACGGCTTGGCGGTCGGGAACTCGTCGAGCTCGAGGGCGACGAGCACGTGTGCGCGCGGGAACCGGCGGACGATCTCGAACGGGTCGCGCTGCGCGCCCAGCACCGGCAGCGCCTGGTCGCGCTCGATCGCCAGCGAGCCCTTGGCGAGGGTCTCGGCGAACGGGTCGACGAACGCCACCGGCCGGAAGGTCGGGAGCGGATCGTCGAGGAGGGCCAGGGCGAGGTCGCGGGCGTTCTGCCCGGTGCCGACGATCACCGCCGGCAACGACCAGGCCCCCTTGGTGACGAGCCAGCTCTTGACCAGCCAGCGACCGACGATCAGCACCGCGCAGCCGACCGTCCAGAAGCCGAGCACGCTCAGTCGCGACGGCTCGAGCTTGAGGAAGAACATGACCGCCGCGTCGACCAGCAGCGCCGCGCCGAAGCCCAGCAGGATCTCGGCCAGCTCCTGCCAGAAGGAGCGGCGCTCGGTGTAGTGGCCGCTCGAGCGGAAGAACAAGACGAGGCCGGCCACGATGCCGAGGTCGATCGCGATCCGGGCCGGCACCAGCTGCAGGGTGGCGGCGAAGCTCGGGCGGAACTCCAGGAGGCCGAGCGCGATCAGGAAGCCGCTCAGGATGGCGAGCGCGTCGATCGAAGCGAACAGCACCGTCTTGCGGACGGTCGGCGGCTCGACGAGCGACGCGGCCTCGGCACGTGCTAGCGCCATGACATGTCCTTCGCGGCCCGGCCGCTCGCCACGCCCGTCCGCGCCGCAGGGGCGGGACGAGGCACGGCTGGGGGCGTTTCCCGGCGCCTACAAGCGTGCCCGAAACTGCCTGTCGGAGGCAACAGATGATGTCGTATCCTGATGCACTGAGCGAACAGAGCGGGCCGACTGCGTGATCCGGATCACAAGGAATCGACGCCGCCCGTCGACCCGCCGTCACCCGGCGGCCACACCGTGCCGCGGGCGGCGTGACTGCGACCCGAGCGCGCAGGCGGCAGCCGCTGGCACAGCCCGGACGCGCACCCAATCTTGCGGGCGGGGAGAGCCCGCCCGACGGGCGACGAGAAGGGGAGACGCATCATGGACTTCAAGTCGTTGATGCCGTTCGGCCGTCGCGACGTCGCCGAAGATCCGTTCACGGCGATGCGCCGCGAGATGGACCGCATGTTCGAGGAGATGACCAAGAGCTTCAGCCTCGCCCGGCCGGCGCTCGGGATGGGGCTGATGGCGCCGCGGGTCGACATGAAGGAGACCGAGGGCGCGGTCGAGATCCACGCCGAGCTGCCGGGCGTCGCCGAGAAGGACGTCGAGGTGCAGCTCGCCGACGGGATCCTCACGATCAAGGGCGAGAAGCGGCAGGAGCGCGAGGAGAAGGAGAAGGGCCATTACCTGATGGAGCGGTCCTACGGCTCCTTCCTCCGCCAGATCCCGATCCCGGTCGAGGTCGAGGAGGACAAGGTCGAGGCGAGGTTCGACAAGGGTGTGCTGTCGATCACCCTGCCCAAGCGGCCCTCGGCCGAGACCAAGGCCAAGAAGATCGAGATCAAGGCCGGCGGCTGAGCCCGGTCGGACGGGCGGCGGCGTTCACGGGCCGAGCGGCGGGCCGCCGTCGGGACGGCGGATGGCCCGCCGCTCGGCCTCGCAGGCCGTGCGGGCGCGACAGCCCTCGAGGTGGTCGTTCACGAACCCCATCGCCTGCATGAAGGCGTAGAGGGTCGTCGGACCCAGGAAGCGGAAGCCGCGGCGGCGCAGCTCCTCGCAGAGCGCCCGGCTCTCCGGGCTCGTGGTCCGGCCGGCGAGATCGGCGCGATCGCGCGGCGCTGCGTGCCGATCGGGGAGGGGCGCGAACCGCCAGAGCAGGGCGGCGAGCGAGCCCTCCCGCTCGACGACGGCACAGGTGGCGCGGGCATTGGCGATCGCCGCCTCGATCTTGCCCCGGTGTCGGACGATCCCGGGATCGGCCAGGAGCCGGGCCACCTCCGCCCCGCCGAAGCGCGCCACCACCGCGGGATCGAAGCCCGCGAAGGCGCGCCGGAAGGCCTGACGCTTCCTCAGGATCGTGAGCCAGGAGAGCCCGGCCTGGAAGCCCTCGAGGCAGAGCTTCTCGAACAGCGCCCGGTCGTCGACCGACGGTCGGCCCCATTCCCCGTCGTGGTAGGCCTCGTAGAGCGGATCGCCCGCGCACCAGAAGCAGCGCCGGGTCCCGTCCGACCCGACCGCCAGCCCGTCGTCCATCCCTCCCTCCCGTGATCCGGGCCCTTCCGTGATCCGGCCCTTCCGTGATCCGGATGGCGGATCGTGCACGATCCGGAACAGGTCTGTCGCCGTCCGAGCGATCCGCTTCGGCTGGATCCCGCTGCCGTTCCGCCCAACATCCTCCCGGGTTCCAAGGGGAGGGCGAGGACATGGTCACCCGGCGTCGGACACTGGGCGGGAGCGCGGCGCTCGCCGCGGCGGCGATGGTTCCGTCGGGCTCGGGGGCGCAGGCGGCGGCACCCAGGCAGGCCGGACCGGCCGCGGCCTTCCGCCGGCTCCAGGTGGGCGAACTCGAGGTCACGCTGCTGTTCGACGGCCATGCCCGTCGACCGCTCGACGCCGGCTTCGTGCGCAACGCGCCCCTGGCGGAGGTGCAGCAGGCGCTCGCCGACGCCTTCCAGCCGACCGATGCGCTGCTGATCCCCTTCACCGTCACGCTCGTCAACACCGGCTCGATGCTCGTGCTGCTCGACTCCGGCAACGGCGATTCGGGCGCTCCGGGGACCGGGCTCGCGCGGGCCGGGCTCGCTGCCGCCGGCTATTCGCCCGAGCAGGTCGACCTCGTCGTCGTGAGCCATTTCCACGGCGACCACGTCAACGGCCTGCGCAGCAAGGGGGGTGAGCCTCTCTATCCCAAGGCACGCATCCTCGTGTCCGAGCCGGAATGGGCCTTCTGGATGGACGATGCCCAGATGAGCCGAGCGCCGGACGCGATGAAGGGCGCCTTCCAGAACGTCCGCCGCGTCTTCGCCCCGGTCGCCGACCAGGTCGAGCGCTATGCGGGTGAGCGCGAGCTCGTCCCGGGCATCACCGCGATCCCGGCGATCGGCCACACCCCGGGTCACCACGCCTTCCGGCTCTCGAGCGGCGGCCAGAGCCTGCTCATCTGGTCGGACACCACCAACAAGCCCGAACTCTTCGTGCGCAACCCGGACTGGCAGGCGGTCTTCGACATGGACGGCAACCGCGCGGCCGAGACCAGGAAGCGCCTGCTCGACATGCTCGCGAGCGAGCGGATGCCGGTCGTGGGCTACCATTTCCCGTTCCCGGCCGTGGGCCACGTCGCCCGGGACGGTGACGGCTGGCGCTACGTGCCCGCCTTCTGGAGCTGAGCTCCCGGCGGGCCCGGTCGAGCCGCGGTCTCAGCCGAGCTCGCGACGCAGGAAGGCGATCGTCCGTCCCCAGGCGAGCTCGGCTGCGGCCCGGTCGTAACGCGCGGCGTTGGTGTCGTTGTTGAACGCGTGCTGGGTGCCCGGGTAGAGGTGGATCTCGACCCGCCGGCCGGCCGCCTCGAGCGCCGTGCGGTAGGCCTCGATCCCGGCGTTGATGCGCTCGTCCTGCTCGGCATAGTGCAGGAGGAGCGCGGCGCGGATCGAGGGTACCCGTTCGGCGGCGACTTGGCGGCCGTAATAGGCGACGCCGGCCGCGAGGCCCTGGGCACGGACGGCGAGCTCGTTGACCATCCCACCACCCCAGCAGAACCCGACGGCACCCACCCTGCCGTTGCTCTCGGGGTGGCCGGCCAGGAACGGCACCGCCGAGGCGAGCCGCTGCCCGGTCGGCTCGGCGTCGAGCCTGCCGATCAGCTCGCGCGCCTTGTCCTCCTCCGCGGGCGTGCCGCCGTCGCGCGCCAGCATGTCGACCGCGAGGGTGAGGAAGCCTTCGAGCGCGAGCCGTCGGGCGACGTCTTCGATGTGTGGGTTCAAGCCGCGGTTCTCGTGGATCACGATCACGGCGGGGCGCCGGCCGCCCTCGCGCAGCCGCACGAGATAGCCGGCCATCGGCCCGTCCGGCCCCGGCCAGCTCGCCCGCTCGCTCCGCAGCCGGGGATCGTCGGCCGGCACCGTGGCGGCGTGCGCATAGTCGTTGCGCAGCGCCCCGAGCAGGACGGTCGCCGCCGCCGTTCCGCCGGCGAGCCGGACGAGCTCGTCCATGAACGAGCGGCGGTCGATCAGGCCGTGGGTGAAGCGGTCGTAGAGATCGACGATCGGCTGCGCGATGCGCATGGTCGGCCTCCCGTTCACATCGTGGGTCGGCCCGGAGATAGGGCGAGGCCGGACCGTGGCGAGATGCGGACGACGCGGCCCGCCCTGCGCATCCGTGCCGTCTCGCGGGTCCGCCCCCCGTCCTGTAGATGCGTGATGCCTCAACAACCAGGGTCGAGATCCGTGACCAAGGACTATCTGGCGCTCGAGCAGGGCTACGTCGCGAACTCGAAGGCGCTGCACCAGGCGGGTGGCGAGCCGATGAAGGCGTTCCGCGCCCTGGTCCAGGCGGCGAGCCACGACGGTGCCCTCTCGCACAAGCAGAAGGAGCTCATCGCGCTCGCCGTCTCGATCGCGATCCGCTGCGAGGGCTGCATCGTCTTCCACACCCGCGCCTGCCTGCGGCTCGGCGTCACCCGGGAGGAGCTCCTCGAGATGATCGGTGTGGCGGTCGAGATGGGCGGCGGGCCCTCCGCGGTCTACGGAGCCCAGGCGCTCGCCTGCTTCGACCAGATGGCGGCGGCTCGTGCCTAGAGCAGGGAGCCGAGCGGGCCGAAGCGCAGGAGGTGGAGCAGAAGGCCGGTGCCCGCGGCGCCGGCGAGGAGCGGCCCGAGGCCGACACGGAAGCGGAAGAGGGCGAGGCAGGCCGCCGCCGCCAGGAGACAGGCGGCGGGGTTCCAGGAGGCGAGCACGGGCAGGTCGAGCCGGAGGGGCCCGATCCGGACCGGCTCGACCACCGCGAAGAGCGTGTGCAGCGCCAGCCAGAGGGCGAGCTGCAGGATCACGCCCACCACGGCCGCGCCGATCGCCGCGAGCGCGGCGGCGAGCGGGCGGTCGGCGCGCAGCCGCTCGACGTGCGGGGCACCCGCCAGGATCCACAGGAAGCAGGGCACGAAGGTCACCCAGGTCGCGAGCGTGCCGCCGAGGATCCCGGCGGTGACCGGGTCGAGGCCGCCCGGATCACGGAAGGCGGCCATGAAGGCGACGAACAGGAGCACCATGATCAGGGGCCCGGGCGTGGTCTCGGCGAGCGCCAGCCCGTCGAGCATCTCGCCCGGGGCGAGCCAGCCACGGCTCTCGACCGCCGCCTGGGCGACCCAGGCCAGCACCGCGTAGGCGCCCCCGAAGGTCACGAGCGCCAGCTTGCTCATGAGCCAGGCGATCCCGGTCAGGACATGGTCCGACCCGAGAACGGTCCAGAGGAGCAGCGTCGGCCCGAGCCAGAGCGGCAGGCAGACGGCGAGCACCCGCGCCGTCCATCCGGGCCGCGGCCGGGCGTGGTCCGGCAGCGTCTCGCCGAGCGCCGAGGCCACCTCGGCGAGGCCTTCCTTGCCACCCGGCCCGCTGCCGGCAAGGAAGGCCGCCGGGCCGAGCCTTCCGCCGAGCCAGCCGATCAGGCCCGCGCCGAGCACGACCGCCGGGAAGGGCACGGCGAAGGCGAAGAGCGCCAGGAAGGCGAGGGCGGCGATGGCGAGCATCGTGCGGCTGCGCAGCGCCCGTCGGCCGATCCGCAGGACCGCCTCGAGCACGATCGCGAGGACGGCCGCCCTGAGGCCGAAGAAGACTGCCTGGACGAGCGGCACCCGGCCCAGGGTCGCGTAGAGGATCGAGAGCGTCACGAGCGCCAGATAGCCCGGCAGGACGAAGAGCGTTCCGGCCACGAGCGCGCCTTTGAGGCCGTTGAGGAGCCAGCCGATGTAGACCGTGAGCTGCTGCGCCTCGGGGCCGGGCAGGAGCATGCAGAAGTTCAAGGCGTGCAGGAACCGCCGCTCGCCGATCCAGCGCTTCTCCTCGACCAGGATGCGGTGCATGATCGCGATCTGCCCGGCCGGGCCGCCGAACGAGAGGAGGGCCACCCGGGCCCAGGTGCGGACCGCCTCGGCCAGGGAGGGGAGCGGAGGCGGCGCCGGCGCGCCGCTCACCGGGGATCGACCTGCAGGTGCGCCCCGCCCGGTCGCCGGTCGTGGGTCGCGGCTCGGGCGCCCCGCGCCCAGGCCCAGAGCGCATCGTAGAGCACGAGGCCATGGGCGAGCTGCTCCCGATCGTCGGCAAAGACCAGCGACAGCCCGAGCGAGACGGCGAGCAGGCCCGCTGCCTCGGGGGCGAGGTCGAGCCGCGCGGTGTCGGCGCCACGCACGATCCGGGCGAGATCGGCGAGGCCCGGCGCGGCGAGCCCGAACAGGTCGAGGAGCGCATCGAAGCTGCAGCGTTCCTCGCGATGACCGAACTCGACATCCGGCACGTCGAAAGGCACGCCTCCAGTGGCCGCGGCGACCTCCGCGACCCGCGCGCTCGGCACGAACAGGATCTCCGCCAGCGGGTCGAGGAAGCGGCGGATCAGCCATGGGCAGGCGATCCGATCGATCTTCGGCCGCTCCCGGGTCACCCAGAGCGAGGGCGTCTCGCCGAGCGGCGGGCGCAGGCGGACGGTCGGCAGCTCCTGCCCGAGCCAGCCCTCGAGCCCACCTTCGAGGAAGCACGCGTCGCGGCCACGCGCCCGGAGCGCCGCCGCCGCCTTCTGGCTCACCTCGTGGCCGTGCACGCAGTAGACGACGACCGGGCCCGGAGGCAGCATGCCGGCCCAGGCCGCGACCGTCTCGGGCGGTCGACGCAGGGCGCTCGCGATCAGGAGCGGCCGCGCGGCGACGGCCGCGGCCCGGCGCACGTCGATCAGGAGCGGCGCTCCGGGACGCCAGAGACGGTCGGCGAGGTCCCGAGGGGTGATCGACGACGAGATGGCGTCCATGGCTCCGGCTCCCGACTGTGCAGGACGCTGGAGCGGCACTTGGACGTCGCCCGTGCGCGGTCGCGCGCAGCGTCTCGACCGTCTGACGGGGAGGCCGCTTGCACCCCCGTCCCGAAACCATAGCGCTGCGGTCGTCGCCCGTTCAAGGGCCCAACCGGCTCGACCCCGGTGCGATCGAAATCAGATATGATAATCTATCTTATGAAAACTACGATCCGAACGGGCGCCTCCGGGCTTGCCCGACGGGCCCGCCTCGGCCAGAGACCGGGCCGCGCCGGCGGTCGGCCGATCGGTGGGGCCGCGGGCGGGGACACGGCCGATGACCATCTCGATCGACGCCGAGCTCGCCGCCCGCGGGGTCAGGCCGGGGCTCGGCCTGCTCGCGGGCAGCCTGGACGATCCGCCCGATCCGGCAGGGCTCGGGGCTGCGCTCGCCGCCGTCGCTGCGCGCTTGGACGGGCGGCAGCCGTTGGTCGAGTTGCCGGCGCTCGCCGCGACCCGCCGGGCGATCAAGGCGCTCGGCAAGGATCCGGCGCGCTATCGGCCCTCGGCCGAGGCGCTGCTGCGCCGGCTCGCCAGGGACCGGCAGGTGCCGCGGATCGCGCCCGTCGTGGACGTCGGCACGCTCGTCTCGCTCGAGACCGGGGTGTCGGTCGGCATCCATGATCGGGATCGGCTGGTGCCGCCGCTGAGCCTGCGCGCCGGACGAGCCGGTGAGCGCTACGAGAGCGTCGACGGGCGGCTGCTCGAGCTCGCCGGGCTGCCGCTGCTGGTGGACGGCTCGGGCCCCGTGGGCGGGCCGGTCCGCGACGGCGCACGCGCCAAGGTGCGGACCGACAGCCGGCGGATCCTGGTGGTGCTCTACGGCTTCTGGCCGGTCCCGATCGATGCGGCGCTGCTCGAGCGGGCGGCCGCCCGCTTCCGCGCCCTGGCCGGGCTGGTGGTGGCCGAGGCCGGTCTCGTGCCGGGGCCTTGAGCGGCGATGGCCGAGGGCTCTCCCGCCGGCTGGCTCGAGCCGAGGCCCGAGGGGCTCCTGGTCCGCCCGGGCGGGTTCTTCGTCGATCCGGTCCGGCCGGTCGCCCGGGCGGTGGTGAGCCACGGCCATTCCGACCATGCCCGACCCGGCCATGGCGAGGTGATCGCCACGCCCGAGACCCTGGCGATCATGCGCTGCCGGTACGGCGAGGAGGCGTATGGCCGGGCCCGCCCCCTGCCCCTGGGCGAGGTCGTCGAGCTGGGCGAGACCCGGCTCTGGCTGGCCCCGGCCGGGCACGTGCTGGGCTCGGCCCAGATCGTCGTCGAGCATGCCGGACGACGCATGGTCTGGTCGGGCGACTACAAGCGCCGGCCCGATCCGACCTGCGTACCGTTCCTGCCGGTGCCGTGCGATCTCTTCGTCACCGAGGCGACCTTCGGCCTGCCGGTCTTCCGCCATCCGCCGGTCGAGGGCGAGATCGCGCGGCTCCTGCGCGCCCGCGAGCAGGCGGGGACGCGCTGCCTGCTGATCGGCGTCTACGGTCTCGGCAAGGCGCAACGGCTGATCGCGCTCCTGCGCGCCGCGCACTACGACCGGCCGATCTATCTGCACGGCGCGCTCGCCTCCCTGTGCTCGCTCTATCTCCGGCACGGCATCGAGCTCGGCGAGCTGCGCCCGGCGACCAGCGGCGGGCGCGGCGGCGTGCGCGAGGATCTGGCCGGCGAGATCGTGCTGGCTCCGCCCGGGGCCCTGGCCGAGCGCTGGGCGCGGCGGCTGCCCGAGCCCGTGACCGGGCTCGCTTCGGGCTGGATGCGGGTCAAGCAGCGGGTCAAGCAGCGCGGCGTCGAGCTCCCGCTCGTGATCTCCGACCATGCCGACTGGGACGAGCTCCTGGCCACCTGCGCCGAGGTCGGGGCGGAGGAGGTCTGGATCACCCACGGCCGCGAGGAGGCGCTCGCCCATGCGCTCGGCAAGCGCGGCGTCGCGGCGCGCGCGCTCGCCCTCCTCGGCTACGAGGAGGAGGCTGGCTGAGGCGCCGCGACGAGAAACGGGCCGGGCGGAGGGTCCCGCCCGGCCCGACCAGGATCAGGGAGGCCGAACAGACACGCACCGTCTAACGCGGTCCGTCGGGGCGGACGAAGGCCGGTGCATGCAACCGTCACATGCCGCGCCGCATGGCCGGACCCGCGGATCGGGCTCTGGCCGCGCCGGCCTTCGAGCTGCTAGCGATCACCCGTCGACGGCCGGGAGATCGATCGGTGTCCGGGCTCTGGGAAGTGCTCGCACTGCGCTACGCCCGGCTGCCGCAGCGTACCCGGCGCGAGAGCCTCCTGGGCGTCGATGCGCACGATGCGGCGCCCATGCCGCTCGACTACTATGTCTGGGTGCTGCGCGCGGGGGACCGCGTGATCCTGGTCGACACCGGCTTCGATGCCGAGGAGGGTGCGCGCCGCGGCCGGGTGATCGAGCGCGAGCCGCGCGCCGGCCTCGCCCTGCTCGGGATCGACCCGGCCGCGATCGCGGACGTGATCGTGACCCACCTGCACTACGACCATGCCGGCACGCTCGACCACTTCCCGGCCGCCCGCTTCCATCTCCAGGAGACGGAGATGGCCTACGCGACCGGGCGCTGCATGAGCTACGCGACGCTCCGCCAGCCCTACAGCGTCGAGCATGTCTGCACCATGGTCCGCCGCGTGTTCGACGGTCGGGTCGCCTTCCACGACGGCGACGGCGAGATCGCCCCCGGGGTCACCGTGCACCGCATCGGCGGCCACGCCAAGGGCATCCAGTGCGTGCGGGTGGCGACCGCGCGCGGGCCGGTCGTGCTCGCCTCGGATTGCGCCCATTACTACGAGAACCTCCTGGACCATCGCCCGTTCATCATCGTCCACGACGTCGAGGCGACGCTGCGCGGCTACGACCGGCTGCGGGCGCTCGCGCCGAGCACCGACCACATCGTGCCCGGTCACGATCCGCTCGTGATGGCCCGCTATCCGGCACCCGGCGCGAGGCTCGAGGGAATCGTCGCCCGGCTCGACCTGCCGCCGCGGCCGGCCTGAGCGGCCTTCCTCAGCCCTCGAGCAGCGCCAGGAGCCCGCGCAGGAGTTCGAGCGGGCTCGGCGGGCAGCCCTTGATGTGGAGATGCACCGGGATCACCTCGGCGACCGCGCCGCTGCCGCCGGCGAGCGCGTAGGACCCGGCGAACACGCCGCAGCCGGCGGCGCAGTCGCCGGCCGCCACCACCCAGCGGGGCGCCGGCGTGCAGTCGAAGGCGCGGCGCAGGGCCTCGACCATGTTGCGCGTGACGGGTCCCGTGACCAGCAGCACGTCGGCGTGCTTCGGGCTCGCCGCGAAGCGGATCCCGAAGCGCTCGAGGTCGTAGACCGCGTTGTTGAGGGCGTGGATCTCGAGCTCGCAGCCGTTGCACGAGCCGGCGTCCACCTGACGGACGACGAGCGAGCGGCCGAGCCGGCGCAGCGCCTGGCGGTCGACCGTGCGGGCGAGCTCGGCCAGGGCCTCGGCCGAGGGTGCGGGGGCCGGGATCGTCACCGGCCGCTCGAGGAGACCTTCGAGAAGCAGCTCGCGGCTCACAGGTCGACACCGCTGTAGGAGCAGTTGAAGCTCTTGTTGCACAAGGGAAAGTCGGCGACGATGTTGGCCTCGATGGCGGCCTCGATGAGCGGCCATTGGAACCAGGACGGATCGCGCGGATGGCAGCGCAGGATCCGTCCCTCGGCGTCGAGCCGCAGCCAGACCAGCACCTCGCCGCGGAACGATTCGACGATGCCCATCCCCTCCCCGGCTCGCCCCGGCACCGGCTCGAGCAGCGGGCCCGGCGGGAGCCGGTCCAGGATCCGGCCTAGAAGGTCGAGGCTCGCGCGGATCTCCTCGATGCGGATCCACACGCGCGCGTCGACGTCGCCGGCGCTGCGGGTCGGGACCACGGGGCGGAGCGCGTCGTAGGGCGGATAGGCGAGGTCGCGCCGGGAATCGAAGTCGCGCCCGGAGGCGCGGCCGACATGGCCGCCGGCGGCGAAGCGTCGGGCCAGGGCCTCGGGCACGATCCCGGTCGTGGCGGTGCGGTCCATGAGCGAGGGGGTGTCGTCGTAGATCCGCACGAGCTTCTCGAAGCGCGAGCGAAGACGATCGAGCCAGGACCGCAGCTGGGCGACGCCGGGTGGCTCCAGATCGACCGCGACACCCCCCGGGAGGATGCGATCCATCATCAGCCGGTGGCCGAGACGCTCGCCCGCGAACTGCAGGAGCTCCTCGCGCAGGATGCCGGTGTGGGTGTGGATCAGCGCGAAGGACGCGTCGTTGCACACGAAGCCCAGATCGTTCAGATGCTGGGCGATCCGCTCGAGCTCGGCCATCAGGGCGCGCAGCGCCGTGGCGCGCGGCGGCGGCTCGATCCCGGTCGCGGCCTCGACGGCGCGGGCGAAGGCCCATTGCCAGGCCACCGTCGAGTCGCCCGAGACCCGGCCGACGATCCGTGCCGCCCGGTCGATCGGAGCACCGGCCAGCGACCGCTCGACGCCCTTGTGCACCCAACCCAGCCGCGCCTCGAGCCGGACGACCGTCTCGCCCTGGGCACGGAAGCGGAAATGTCCCGGCTCGATGATCCCGGCATGGATCGGGCCGACCGGGATCTCGTGGATCCCCTCCCCCTCGACCGGCAGGAACGGGTAGGGATCGGCGGTGCCGTCGTGCGCCTCGGGCAGGGCGGCGAGCGGCCGGCGCAGCGGCCAGCGGCCGTGGTCGAGCCAGCCGCGTGCATCCCCGAGACCCACGGGCTCGAGCCCGACGAGATCGCGGATCGTCCGCTCGAGGCGGATCGCCGGCGGGTGGAGCCGGCCGAGCGAGGGAAACCGGCCCTCCGGGCAGGGGAGCGTGGCGACCGCCAGGGCGCCGGTCGCGGGCTCGCGGAGCGCCGCGTGCACCGCCTCGGTCTCGCCCCAGAGAGCCAGGAGTTCGAGCCGACCGGCCACGAGGCCGTCGCCGAGCACCCGCCAGCGGTCGGGGTCGACGGTCCAGCGCGGCCATGGCCGATGGTCCGCCACCGCCGGGCCGGTCGCGGCCAGGAGCTCGATCAGGGTCGGCGGCTCGAGACCGCTCATCCGAGCCGCGCCGCGATCGTCTGGAACCAGCGCACGAGGGGATCCGGCAGCCAGATGCCGGCCAAAAGGACGAGGAGGAGATGCGCGAACATCGGCACGTAGCTCGCGTGCACCGGGGTCCGCGGGCCCTCGGGGGGGCCGAAGACGACTCCCACGAGGCGGAGGATGAGTGCCCCGAACGCCACGAGCAGGCCCAGCACGAGCGGGACCGCGAGCCAGGGTGTGCGCGCGAAGGTCGAGCTCACGATCAGGAACTCGCTCGTGAACACGCCCATGGGCGGCAGCCCGGCGATCGCCACCACGCCGATGGCGAAGCCCCAGGCGAGCACCGGATGGGTCGCACCCAGGCCTTTCAAGGCCTCGATCTTCTGGGTGCCCTTGACCTGGGCGATGTGGCCGACCGCCATGAAGATCGCGGACTTGGTGAGGCTGTGCATGGCCATGTGCAGCAAGCCCGCGAAGTTGGCCAAGGGGCCGCCCATGCCGAAGGCGAAGGTGGTGATCCCCATGTGCTCGATCGAGCTGTAGGCGAAGAAGCGTTTGATGTCGCGCCGGCGGTAGAGCATGAGCGCGGCGAAGGAGAGCGAGAGCAGGCCGAGCGTCACCATGATCGGGCCGGGCGTGAGCGCTGCGGGATTGCCGGCCATCACGAGTTTGAATCGCAGAAGGGCGAAGAGCGCCACGTTCAAGAGCAGGCCCGAGAGCACGGCCGAGATCGGTGTGGGGCCTTCGGCGTGCGCATCCGGCAGCCAGGCGTGCAGCGGAGCGAGTCCGACCTTGGTGCCGTAGCCCACGAGCAGGAACACGAAGGCGAGGTCCAGGAGCTGCGGGTCGAACAGGGGTGCCGCGGCCAAGAGTCGGTTCCAGGCCAAGGCCGGCATGCCCTCGCCGAGCGCATCCTGCGCTGCCAGATAGACGAGGATCGTGCCGAAGAAGGCGAGCGCGATGCCGACCGAGCCCAGAATGAAATACTTCCAAGCCGCCTCGATGGCCGGTTCGGTGCGGTAGATGCCGACCATCAGCACGGTGACGAGCGTGGCGACCTCCACGCCCACCCACATGAGGCCGACATTGTTGGACAAAAGTGCCAGGCTCATGGATCCGAGCATCGCCTGGTACATGGCGTGGTAGAAGCGCAGGAAGGTGGGCGTGAGCCTGCCGATCTCGAGTTCATGGGCGATGTAGGAGGCCGAAAAGACCGCGGTCGTGAAACCGACGAAGCAATTGAGCAGCACGAAGGTGGTGTTGAGATCGTCGACGATGAAGTAGACCCCGACTTCCGGTCGCTCGAAGAGCAGAAGACCGCTCGCGGCGAGCAGGGCCGCTCCGGTGGCTGCCGCATTCAGCCGCGCGCCGATCCGATAGTCGGTGACGAAGGCGAGCAGCCCCGCTGCGACGAACGGGATCACGAGCACGAGCAGCCGCGCCGTCTCGCCCATCGTTCAATCCCCGCGGAACCGCTCGAGCGCGTGGACGTCGACCGTGTCGAAGCGCTCGCGGATGCGGAAGAGGAAGATGCCGAAGACGATGAAGGCGATCAGGATCGAGAAGGCGGTCGAGATCTCGACCACGAGCGGCATCCCTTTGGCCCCGGTGGCGGCGAGCACGAGCCCGTTCTCGAGGCTCATGAAACCCACGACCTGGGTCACGGCGTTGCGCCGGGTGATCATCATCAACAGACCCAGGAGGATCACCGCCAAGGCGAAGGCCAGATCCTCGCGGCCGATCCGCCCGGCCCCGGCGGTCACCGGCAGGACGACGAGGACCGCAAGCGCGGTGAGTGCAAGGCCGGCGAGCATGGTGAGACCCACGCCCACCACCTTCTCGATCTCGCGGTGGATGCCGAGTTCCCGGACGATCCGGTGCAACGTCAAGGGGATGACGATGCCCTTGACGAGGAGCGCGATGAGCGCCGTGACGTAGAGGTGGGGGGCCTCTTGGAACCAGGCCTGGAAGGCGACGGCGAGGGCGAGGATCACCGCCTGGATGGCGAAGACGTTCAAGACCCCGGTGATCCGGTCCTGGTAGAGGAGGACGAAGCTCGAGACGACCATCGAGCCGGCCAGGAGATGGGCGAGGTCGAAGGCCAGGGTCGACATCAGAGCACCCGTGAGACGAAGAGGAGGAGCGTGCCGAGAAAGCCCATCACGAGCGCCCCGCCCAAGAAGTCGGGCACGCGGAAAACCCGCATCTTGGCGATCGCCGTCTCGAAGCCGGCGAGTGCCGTGCCGAGAACCGCCATCTTGCCGGCCCAGGCGAGCATGCCCAAAGGATAGAAGGCAGGCGAGGTACCGGTGGTGATCATGCCGAAGGGAAAGAACAGACAGGCGACGAGCGACAGGTAAGCGGTGAGTTTCAAGGATGCCGCTGCCTCGATCAAGGCCAAGTGGCGGCCGGAATATTCGAGGACCATGGCCTCGTGGACCATGGTGAGTTCGAGATGCGTCGTCGGATTGTCGACCGGGATGCGGGCGTTCTCGGCGATCGCGACCATGAGGAGTGCCACGAGCGCGAGTCCCAAGGATACACGGAGCCCAACCGGCTCCCGGAGCAGGAACTCCGCCACCACCGAGAGTTGGGTCGAGCCCGCGAGCAGCGCCAAGGTGAACACCACGAGCAGCATGGCCGGCTCGGCAAGGCTCGCGATCATCATCTCGCGCGAGCTGCCGATGCCGCCGAAGGCGGTGCCGATGTCCATGCCGGCCAAGGCGAGGGCGAACCGAGCGAAGCCCAGGAAGGCCACGAGGGCGATCAGATCGGTCGCCCAGTTGAACAGGAGCCCGGTGGCGTAGGTCGGAACGAGGGCCGCTGCGATCCAGATCGTGGTGAAGACGACGTAAGGGGCCGAACGGAACAGCCAGGAGGCGTTCTCGGCGAGGACCGGCTCCTTGCAGAGGAGCCGCCAGAGATCGCGATAGGGCTGGAGGAGATCGGGTCCCTGC
The DNA here is from genome assembly GCA_964504655.1 of uncultured Geminicoccaceae bacterium. Lineage (GTDB taxonomy): Bacteria > Pseudomonadota > Alphaproteobacteria > Geminicoccales > Geminicoccaceae > JANXAZ01. The sequence goes on along the minus strand of CAZDFD010000009.1, from coordinate 4,701 downwards.
CGACGCAGGAGCCGAGCGCGAACCTTGCGGGTCCAGCCCAGGAGCAAGGGTGCGGCCGAGAGGACGAGGAACATCTGTGCGCCTTGGGCGAGGAGGTCGAGCAACAGCCGCATCCGGTCCCCTCAGCGTCCGGCTTCGGTGATCACGAGCAGGCTCACGAGAACCAGGAAGACGAGCACGAGATAGCGTCGGATGGTCTGGAACTGCAGCGGGTTGAGTCGGTCCGCGACGGCCAGGATGGCGCCTACGAGCGGTCGGTAGAGACCGTCCAGGACGCGGTCGACGAGGCGGACCTCGAGTCGCGCCGGGCCCGGATCGAGTGGCGGCGGCATCCGCACCCGTTCCTCTGCGGCGAGAACGAGGGAGCCCATCACCCGGCGGATCGGCTGGGACATCGAGGCGGCAGTGTACTGGGTCGAGGGTGCCGGATCGGGGTAGCCGCAGTCCCAGATCGGCCCACGCCGAAGCCCGGCCCCACCCAGCCGATGCACGAGGAAGGCGGTGAAGCCACCGGCCAGGATCAGGAACGCGAACAGCACGAGACCGTCGTACGAAGCGCGCCGTTCGGGGATCGGCTGCAGCGAGAGCCAGCCCGCGACACCTTGCTCGGCCAAGCTCGTTTCGAGCCCGAGCCCGGTCACGACCGGGCCCAGGAGGTCGATTACCGGCGCAGGGAAGACCCCGAGCACGAGGCAAAGGAGCGCCGGCACGAGGAGGCCGGTGCGCGAGAGCGGGTCGACCTCGTGCGCCCCGGCCGCTTCGAGGCTCCGCGGCCGGCCCAAGAAGACGATGCCGTAGAACCGCACGAAGCAGGCCGCGGCCAGGGCCGCTGCGAGCGCCAGGAGCGCTCCGGCCGCGGGGATCACGAGGCGCAGCGTGGCCTGCGGCAGATCGGGGCTCACCAGGATCGCCTGGAAGAGGAGCCACTCCGAAACGAAGCCGTTCAACGGCGGCAGGGCCGAGATCGCAGCCGAGCCCACGAGAAGGGCGAGGCTCGTGTGCGGCATCCGGTGGATCAGCCCGCCGAGCTTCTCGAGGTCGCGGGTGCCGGTGGCGTGCAGTACCGCACCGGCCCCGCAGAAGAGGAGCGTCTTGAAGATCGTATGGTTGAGGGCGTGGAGCAGGGCGGCGGTCGCCGCGAGCGCGGCCGGCAGGTGCAGGCCCGCGGCCTCGAAGGCGAGCGCCAGGCCCGTGGCGGCGACGACGATCCCGATGTTCTCGATGGTCGACCAGGCGAGGAGCCGCTTGGCGTCGCGCTCGACGAGCGCGTGCACCAACGCCAGAACCGCACCCCCGGCACCGAGCCCGACCAGGACCGTTCCCCACCACCAGAGCGGCTCGCCCAAAAGGTCGAAGACGAAGCGCAAGAGGCCGTAGAGGGCGATCTTGGTCATCACCCCGCTCATCAGTGCCGAGACCGGCGAGGGGGCGGCGGGATGGGCGAGCGGCAGCCAGACGTGGAAGGGCACGAGCCCGGCCTTCGAGCCGGCGCCGACGATCACGAGGAGGAAGGCGGGGGTGGTGAAGCCGGCGCCGAGCTCGCGCGCACGGATCGAATCGAAATCGTAAGAGCCCTCGGGGCCGGCGAGCAGACCCAACACCAACAAGAGCGTCATCGTGCCGAAGCCGGCCATGACGAGGTAGAAGCGCGCCGCGTCGCGGTTCGCCTCCTCTTCGTGCCCGACGAGCACGAGGGCGAAGGAAAGGAGCGACATCACCTCCCAGAAGAACAGGAAGGCGAAGGCGTCGTCGGCCAGGCAGACCAGCGCCATGGCCGCGAGGAAACCCGGATAGAAGGGCAGGATCCGGCCCGGCTCGGGCTCGTCCCCGCCGTAACCCAGCGCGAACAGGGAGGCGATCGCGGCACCGATACCCAGCAGCAGCAGGAAGAACGCCGAGAGCGGGTCGAGCCGGAGATGCAGGCCGAGCCAGGGCAGCCCGATCGGCAAGACGAGCCGCTCGGGCTCGTGGAGGGTCAGGAGCGCGAGCGTGGCGATCGCCCCGATCGCGATCGCGATCGCGAGCGAGCCGCCATAGACGATCCTCGGCCAGAGCGTGCCCGGTCGGCTCGCGAGTGCGGCAATCGCGAGCCCGAGCAGAAGGACGACCGGAGCGAGAAGGGTGCCGAGCAGGCTCACCGCAGGTCCTCTCGAGAGCCCGCAGACTAGTGGTCCGTCCCCTGAGAACGTCAACCGGAACGTGGGCGAATCGTCATCGGATCCGCTCCGCCGTGACCCCGCCGTGACGTCCGAGCTTGCAGCCGGGCGGCACGTCGCTACCTCCCTCGCGCAGCTCGCCTCTTCGACGCGTGGGATGCAGCCCTTCGCCGAACTCCTGGAACGCCTCCTCCATTGCCCGCAGCGCACGGGCAAGCTCACGCTCCTGGGCGCCTATCTGCGCGGCACCACCGATCCCGATCGGGGGTGGGCCCTGGCCGCGCTCGTCGGGACGCTCGACTTTCCGCACGCCAAGCCCGGGCTCGTCCGCGCGCTCGTGGCCGAGCGGACCGATCCCGTGCTGTTCGCCTGGTCCTACGACTATGTGGGCGATCTGGCCGAGACCGGGGCGCTGATGTGGCCCGAGTGCGCGTGCCGCGATGTGCCGCCACGGCTCGCCGAGGTGGTCGAACGGCTCGCCACGACCCCGAGGGCCGGGTTGCCGGGGGTGCTCGCCGGACTCCTCGACCGGCTCGACGCGACCGGCCGCTGGGCGCTGCTGAAGCTCGTCACGGGCGGCCTTCGGGTCGGGGTCTCGGTCGGCCTCGCCCGCCAGGCCCTGGCCGAGCTCGGCTCGGTCGATCCGGCGCTGGTCGAGGAGGTCTGGCATGCCCAGGCCCCGCCCTATGGCGCGCTGCTCGCCTGGCTCGAGGGGCGCGGTCCACGGCCGGACGCCGGCGACGCGCTGGGCTTTCGCCCGTTCATGCTCGCCCACCCGCTCGAGCAGGCCGAGCTCGGCCCGGTCGCGGCCGAGCCCGGTGCCTGGGCGATCGAGTGGAAGTGGGACGGGATCCGGGTCCAGCTCGCGGCCGGAGCGGCGGGTGCACGGCTCTACTCGCGCGGCGGCGAGGAGATCGGCCGGAGCTTTCCGGAGCTGGTCGAGGCGGCACGGGCGACCGGGCTCGAGGCGGTACTCGACGGCGAGCTCCTCGTCCGGCGTGGGGATGAGGTCGGCAGCTTCAACGATCTCCAGCAGCGGCTCAACCGCAAGGAGCCGTCGCCTCGACTGCTGCGCGACTTCCCCGTCGGCCTGCAGCTCTACGACTTGCTGGCCGAGGCCGGAGAGGATCTGCGCCCCCTGCCCTTCACCGCGCGCCGCGCCCGGCTCGAGGCGCTCGTCGGCCGCGACCGGATGCCCTGGGCGCGGCTCTCGCCCCTTCTGGAGACCGGCGCGATCGCGGAGCTCGACCGGCTGCGCCGCGCCCCGCCGCACCCGGCGATCGAGGGGATCGTTCTCAAGCGGCGGACGAGCCCCTATCTGGCCGGTCGGCCGAAGGGGCACTGGTGGAAGTGGAAGCGCGACCCGCTCGTGGCCGACCTCGTGCTGCTCTACGCCCAACGCGGCCACGGCAAGCGCTCGTCCTTCTACTCGGACTACACGCTCGGCGCCTGGCGGGAGGGAGCGGAGGGTGCTGGGCTCGTGCCCGTGGCCAAGGCCTATGCCGGCTACACGGACGAGGAGCTCGTGCGGCTCGACCGCTGGATCCGCGAGCACACGGTGGAACGCTTCGGCCCGGTGCGGGCGGTCGAGCCGCGGCTCGTCTTCGAGATCGGCTTCGAGGGGATCCAACGCTCGACCCGCCACAAGTCCGGAATCGCCCTGCGTTTTCCCCGGGTGCTGCGGATCCGCTGGGACAAGCCGGCCCGCGAAGCCGATCGGCTCGAGACCCTCGAGGCCCTGCTCCGGCCGTCCCTCGCCGCCTGAACGCCGCTCGAGCCGTCTCGGACCGGGGTTTGCGCGGTCGAAGGTGGGCCGGGACGCGGCTTCCTTCGCAGCCGTCCTGCCGCCAGGCGGCTTCCTCGCGAGGCCGGATCGTCTTCGTGCCGCCCGTGCTCGCCGTGAGGGCGAACCGGAACGGACCCCGGCGAGAGCAGGCGTCGCGCCCGAGCGCGGTCTCGGGCGTCTGCCGTTGCCCACGAGTGTCTTCAACCGGCGCGTCGAGATGGAACGGATGCTAAGAACGTATTCCGGCTGGCATGGCCCGAAAGAAGGCCCGCCGGCGAGCCGGCGGGCGGCGAGGTCGGGAGGAGAGATTCAGGCGCGGGTCGTGGCGACGGTCGGTGCGCGCGCGGCGGGAAGCTCGGCCGGCGGCAGGAGGCCGTCGGCGTTCGCGCCGACCTCCTCGCGCCAGGGCCGCCAGCGCTCGAGCGCGACGAGACCGACGGTGACGAGCCCGGCGACGCCGAACGCGAGCCACGGGAACGGAATGCCCAAGAGCTTGTCGAGGGTGAGCTTGCCGGCGCCACCTTCGAGCAGGACGGGCCGAAGCGTGGGCTCGAGATAGGTGAAGGTCAGGGCACCCAGGAGCCCGCCCGCGAGGGTGAACCAGGCATCCTTGTAGCCGGCACCGATCTGGGCGAGCGTGGTGCCCGGGCAGGCTCCGGCCAGAGCGATTCCCGCCCCCAGGATCAGCCCGCCCACGATGTCGGCGGTCCAGAGCGCGGGCTTGGGATGGAGCCCCGAGAGCCCGGTCGCGACGAGCGC
>CAZDFD010000008.1:56788-84658 GCA_964504655.1 uncultured Geminicoccaceae bacterium | reverse complement strand
CTCCTGGCCGACGCCCTCGTCTATGGCGGTCGGCCGACCGAGGCCCTCGGCCTCGTCGCCCGCGCCAAGCGCCTCAACCCGCACTATCCCGACATTTATCTCTGGAGCGAGGCCGACGCGCTGTTCTCGCTCGGCCGCTACGAGGAGGTGATCGCCGCGATCGGCCGCATGCGCGACCCGAGCGAGGGCTGCCGGCTGCTCGCCGCCAGCCACGCGCTCGCCGGCCGGCTCGAGGAGGCGGCCCGCTACGCCGACATCGTGCTGCGTCGCCAGCCCGGCTTCACCGTGTCGGACTGGATCGCCACGCAGCCGGACACCGAGCCCGACGACCAGGCGCGCTTCCGCGAGGGCCTGCTGCTCGCGGGCCTGCCGCCTTGAGCCGCGAGCCCGGGCCTCCGGCCGGGCGCGACCGTTGCTCGCCCGCGGCCGGGCCCGGAGGCCCGGGCGCGCGCTCACTGCACGGTGTAGCCGCGCGCCGTCATGCAGCTCGTGAAGGCCTGGCCGTAGGCGGCCTGCTTCTGGGCGGTCGCCTGCTGCTGCTGGCTCGTCGCCGCCGCCGTCTGACGCCGGTCGCGGCGCTGCCGCGAGCCGCCCGCGGCGGCACCGAGCGCGGCACCCGCCTTGGCCGGGTCCTCGACCTCGCGATCCGACTGGTCGGTGTTCCGCGCCACCACGCCGCCGACCGCGGCACCCCGCGCGGCCCCTGCCGCGCGCTGGCCGCCGCTCGGCTTGGCCGGCTGGGCCGCGGGCTGCGCCTGCGCCGGGTTGTAGCCGGTCTGGCTCGCCGCCTGCGCCTCGCAGGCCGATCGATCGGCGGCGGTCTGCTCGGCGCTCTGCCCCTTGGTCGGGACGACCGTCGGTGGCGGTGCCGCGGGCTGGCCCTGCCCTGCGGCCGGACCCGCCAGAAGCAGCAGGACGATGAGTCCGCCGCCGATGCCAGTGCCGAGCCCGAGCATGATCGTTCCCCCTCCCGACCGGCCGCGCGCACCGCGCCGCCGCGGATTCCCCCGTCTAGGCGATCCTCGCCCGCTCGGCCATGGGCCGGCGGCCCGAAGCCAGCCGCCCGCCACCGGACCGGGCCCGCGCGCGGCCCCGCCCGAGGGGGCCGCAGCGGGCGACCGCGATGAGCCGGGCCGACCGCGAGCGCTGGGAGGCACGCTGGCGCGAGCGTGCCGCCGATCCGGGCCCGCCCGAGCCGTGGCTCGTGGCCAACGCCCGCGAGCTGCCGAGGGGGCCGGTGCTCGACGTCGCCGCGGGCATGGGGCGGAACGCGCTCTGGCTCGCCGCGCGCGGCTGGCAGGTGACCGCGCTCGACATCGCGGCCCCGGCCCTCGAGCGGCTGGAGGTGGCGGCGGTCGGGCGGCGGGTCGTGGTCGCCACCCGCTGCGCCGATCTCGACGCGCCCGAGGCCCTCGACGGCCTCGGCCCGTTCGCCGGCCTCCTCGTGGTCCGCTACAAGCCCTCGGCCGCGCAGTGGCGCCGCCTGATCGGGGTGCTCGGGCCCGGCGGCCGGCTGCTCCTCTGCTCGTTCGGCCGGGAGCGGGCGGCGGCCGGCTTCGATCCGGCCTACTGCCTCGAGGAGGGCGAGCTCCGCGCGAGCCTGGAGCCGGCCCTGGCCTGCCTCCGCTACGAGCGGCTCGGCCCGGACAGCGACTGGCTCGAGGGCTCGATCTGGGAGCGGCCGGCCTAGCCCACGAGCCGCAGCCGCGGCGCCGCCGCCGCGACCGTGCCGGTCGGTGCCAGGAGGGCGCGGTCGATGTCGGCGATCCGCGCGCAGCCCGAAAGCGCCATCGCCCGGTCGAGCTCGCGCCGCAGGATGTCGAGCACGAGTGCCACGCCCGCTTCGCCCGCGACCGCGAGGCCCCACCAGTGCGGCCGGCCGATCGCCACCGCCCGCGCGCCCAAAGCCACCGCGCGCAGCACGTCGACGCCGCGCCGCACACCGCCGTCGAGCAGCACGGCGAGCCGGTCGCCGACCGCCTCGGCCACGGCCGGGAGCGCGCGGATCGCGGAGACGGCGCCGTCCAGCTGCCGGCCGCCGTGGTTCGAGACGATCACCCCGTCGACGCCGTGCTCGGCCGCGATCCGGGCGTCCTCCGGGTGCAGGATGCCCTTGAGCAGGAAGGGTCCGCGCCACAGCCCGCGCAGCCAGGCGACGTCCTGCCAGGAAAGGCCCGGATCGAGCATCCGGGCGATGTAGCCGCCGAGCGAGACGATGTCGTCCTCGTGGCCGGCGGCACCCCGGTAGTTGGCGAAGCTGATGCCGCGCGCGGCCCGCATGCGCACCACCCAGCGCGGATGCAGCGCCATGTCGAGCGCGCCATTGAGCCCGAGCCGCGGCGGGATCGCAAAGCCGTTGGCCAGATCGCGCTCGCGCTGGCCCAGCACCTGGTTGTCGACGGTCAGGATCAGGGCCTCGCAGCCGACCGCCTGGGCCCGCTCGGCCATCGCCCGGGTGAGCCCGCGGTCGCGGTAGAGGAACACCTGGAACCAGCGCGGGCCGGGGGCGGCCGCCGCCAGCTCCTCGATCGTGCAGGACGAGCCGTGGCTCTGGCAGTAGACCGTGCCCGCCGCCTGCGCGGCGCGCGCCGCGCAGGCCTCGCCGTCGGGCCAGAGGATGCCCGAGAGCCCGGTCGTGCTGACGAGCACGGGCAGGGCCAGGCGCCGCCCGAACAGCTCGACCGAGAGATCGCGCTCGGCCACGCCCCGCATCATCCGCGGGACCAGCTCGAGCTCGTCGAAGTCGGTCTCGTTGCGCCGCAGCGTGCCCTCGTCCTCGGCACCGCCGTCGGCGAAGTCGAAGATCACCCGCGGCAGCACCCGCCGGGCCGCCCGGCGCAGGGTCTCGATGTTGTAGAAGCGACGGGCGAGCGCCTCCTGATCCAAGGCCGGGCTCCTCCGGCGCGGCACCCTTCCGCGCCGACCGCGACCGTGGCATGCCGGCGGCCGGGCCACAAGCGAGCGGAGCGGAGGCCGGCCGCGCGATGACGCAGCCGTCGCAGGTGGGGCTGCTCGGCCTCGGCACGATGGGGCGCAACCTCGCGCTCAACCTGCGCGACCACGGCGTCGAGGTGCTCGGCTGCGATCCGGGCGAGGCCGCGCGCGCCGCCGCCGTCGCGGCCGGGCTCGCGGTCGTGGCGAGCCCGGCCGAGCTCGTCCCGGCCCTGGCGCCGCCCCGCACGCTCCTCCTCATGGTGCCGGCCGGGGCCCCGGTCGACGCCGCCCTCGACGCCCTCCTCCCCGCCCTCGCCCCGGGCGATCGGGTGATCGACGGCGGCAACAGCCACTGGCGCGACACCGCGCGGCGCGCCGCGCGGCTGGCCGGGCAAGGCGTCGACCTCCTGGGCGCCGGCGTCTCGGGCGGCGAGGAGGGGGCCCGGCACGGGCCGTCGATCATGGTCGGCGCGGCACCCGGCGCCTGGGCGGCCGTGGCGCCGATCCTCCTGGCCATCGCGGCACGCGCCCCCGACGGCAGCCCCTGCTGCGCGCATCTGGGCCCGCCGCCCGCCGGCCACCTCGTCAAGATGGTCCACAACGGCATCGAATACGCCGTCATGCAGGCGCTCGCCGAGGTCTACGACCTCTTGCGGCGCGGCCACGGGCTCGAGCTCGGGGCGATCGCCGACCTCCTGGCCTCCTGGGGCGACGGCCCGCTCGGCGGCTTCCTGCTCGAGGCCACGGTGCGGGTGCTGCGCACCACCGACCCCCTGACCGGCCGGACGCTCCTGGGCCTGGTCCGCGACCGGGCCGAGCAGAAGGGCACCGGGGGGTGGGCGGCGATCGAGGCGCTCGAGCTCGGCGTGCCCGCCCCGACGCTGCTCGCGGCGGTCCAGGCGCGCTCGCTCTCCGCTGCCGCGACGCTCCGGACCGAGCTCGCCCGGCTGGTTCCGCGCCCGGCCGGAGGCGCCCCCGAGGGCCGGCCCGAGGACCTCCAGGGCGCGCTCCTGGCCACCATGGCCGCGGCCCACGGCCAGGGCTTCGCGATCCTGGCCGAGGCCGGCCGCGAGCGCAGCTGGCCGATCGACCGGGCGCGGGTCGCGCGGGTGTGGCGGGCCGGCTGCATCCTGCGCGGCGCCGTCCTGGAGCCGATCGCCCGCGCCTTCGAGCGCGACCCGGACCTGCCCCTCCTCCTGCTCGACGAGGAGATCCTGGCGCACGTCCTGGCCGGCCTGCCCGATCTGCGCCAGGCGGTCCGCGACGCCGCCTCGGCCGGGATCCCGGTCCCGGCGCTGGCCGAGAGCCTCGCCTGGCTCGACGGGCTCGCGAGCGCCCGGCTGCCGGCCGACCTCGTGCAGGGCCTGCGCGACCTGTTCGGCGCGCACGGCTTCGAGCGGGTCGACCGGCCCGGGCGCCACCACGACCTCTGGCGCGGTCGGTGAGGGGGTCGGCCGTGGCCGGGCGCGTGATCGTGCTGATGGGCGTCACGGGCGCCGGCAAGACCACGGTCGGCGAGCTCCTGGCCGCCCGGCTCGGCGCCCGCTTCGCCGAGGGCGACGCCTACCATCCGCCGGCCAACGTGGCCAAGATGCGCGGCGGCACGCCGCTCGAGGACGCCGACCGCTGGCCGTGGCTCGAGGCGGTGCGGGCCGACATGGCCCGCTGGCTCGAGGCCGGCCGGACCGCGGTGGTCGCCTGCTCGGCCCTCAAGCGCGCCTATCGCGACGTGCTGCGCCGGGCCGGCCCGGGTGTGCGCTTCGTCCATTTGGCCGGCGCCGCCGAGCTGATCGAGACCCGCCTCGCCGAGCGCCGCGGCCACTACATGCCGCCGACCCTCCTGCCCTCCCAGCTCGCCACGCTCGAGGATCCGCGGGGCGAGCCGGACGTGCTGCAGATCGGGATCGAGGGCACGCCCGAGGCGATCGTCGAGCGGATCCTGGACGGCCTCGGCCGGGCCGAGAGCGGCTGAGCCTCAGCCGCGCGGCGGGCGCGGGTCGAGCGGCACGAGCGATGCGATCCCGAGCAGGTCCTCGAGCCGGGCCGCCGCCGCCAGGAGATCGGCCTCGCCGCGCGGCCGGCCGACCATCTGCAGGCCCACGGGCAGCCCCTCCTCGGTGAAGCCGCAGGGCAGCGAGAGGGCCGGCAGGCCCGTCAGCGTGATCGCGAAGGTGATCGTCACCCAGTCGATGTAGCTCGGGAAGCGGTGGCCCCTGAGCTCCTCGAGGAAGCGCCGCTCGACCGGGAAGGGCGGGACGATCGCCGCCGGGCAGAGCAAGAGGTCGAAGCGCTCGAGGAACGCCGCGGCACTCTGCTGCATCTGGCCGCGCCGGCGCTCGGCCCGGCCGATCTCCTCGGCCGTGAGCTTCATGCCGGCCTCGATGTTCCAGATCACCTCGGGCTTGAGCAGCGCGCGGTGGCGCTCGAGGAGCGGTGCCCGGGCGGCGACGAACTGCTCGGCCCTGAGCACGCGGAACACCTCGACCGCATCCGCGAGGTCCGGGCAGGCATCCAGCACGACCTCGCAGCCGAGCTCGGCCAGCCGCTCGGCGGCCGAGCGGCAGACGCGGGCGACCTCGGGATCGACCGGCGTGATGCCGCCGAGATCGGCCGAGAAGGCGACGCGGCGCAGCCGCGGCGGCCGCTCGACCGCCTCGACACAGGGTGTGGCCGGCGCCTCGAAGCTCAACGGATCGCGCGGGTCGAAGCCCGCCTGGGCGTCGAGCAGGAGGGCCAGGTCGCGCACGTCGCGGGCCATCGGCCCCTCGACCGAGAGGGTCTGGAACGGGCTCGCCACCGGCCCGTGCGGCACCCGCCCGGGCGACGGCCGCAGCCCCACGACCGAGCAGAACGCGGCCGGTGTGCGGAGCGAGCCGCCGAGATCGGAGCCGTTGGCGAGCCAGACCTCGCCCGAGGCGAGCGCCACCGCCGAGCCGCCCGAGGAGCCGGCGCAGGTCAAGGCCGTGTTCCAGGGGTTGCGGGTGACCCCGAACACCTCGTTGAAGGTCTGGGCGCCGGCGCCGAACTCGGGCGTGTTCGACTTGCCGAGGATCACCGCACCCCTGGCCTCGAGCCGCTCGACCTCGAAGCCCGAGCGGTCGGGGATGTGGTCCTCGAAGATCGGCGAGCCGTAGGTCGTGCGCACGCCCTGGACGTCGTTCAGGTCCTTGATCACGATCGGCAGCCCGGCGAGCCAGCCGCGGCCGTCGTCCGGCGGCCGGATCTCGCCCGCCTCGATGCGCCGGGCCTGGCGCCGGGCCCGCTCCTCGCAGAGGGTCGGGATCGCATTGAGCCGCGGCTCGACCACCTCGATCCGCGCGAGCGCCGCCTCGAGCGCCTCGGTCGGCCCGACCTCGCCCGAGCGCAGGCGGCGCACGAGCTCGCGCGCCGAAAGCCGCCAGAGTTCGCCCATCGATCCCCCTCCCCCGGTCCGCGCACAAGCTGGCCGCTGTCGCGCCGGCCGTCCAGCGGCTAGGCTCCGGCGCGAACGGGACCCGGCCCGCCTTGGACCGGGCATCCTCGGGAGGACCGCCGTGGCCGGGCCGTCGCTGCGCGTCGCGATCGCGGGTCTGGGTGCCATCGGCACCGTGGTGGCCGAGCGCCTCGACCGTGGCATCGAGGGGCTCGAGCTCGTGGCGGCGAGCGCCCGCGACCTCGAGGCCGCGCGCGCGAGGCTGGCCACGCGCCTGTCGCGGCCGGTCCCGGTCCTGCCGCCGGGCGAGCTCGCCGGATGCGCCGACGTCATCGTCGAGTGCGCCCCGGCGGCGGTGTTCCGCAGCGTCGCCCTGCCCGCGGTCCGGGCCGGCCGGATCCTGATGCCGCTCTCGGTGGGCGCGCTGCTCGAGCATCCGGACCTGGTCGAGCTCGCCCGCGCGAGCGGCGCGCGCATCCTGCCGCCGACCGGCGCCCTGCTCGGCCTGGACGCGGTCCGCGCCGCGGCCGAGGGCACCATCGATGCGGTCCGGATGGTGACCCGCAAGCCTCCGGCCGGCCTCGCGGGCGCGCCCTACCTCGTCGAGCGCGGCATCGAGCTGGGTGCACTCGCGGCCCCGCTCAAGGTCTTCGAGGGCACGGCGCGCGAGGGGGCCAGGGGCTTTCCGGCCAACGTCAACGTCGCGGCCGCGCTCGCGCTCGCCGGGATCGGCCCGGACCGGACGCGGCTCGAGATCTGGGCCGATCCCGGCCTCACGCGCAACACCCACACCATCGAGGTCGAGGCCGAGGCGGCCTCCTTCACGATGACCATCGCCAATGTCCCGAGTGCCGACAACCCGCGCACCGGCCGGCTCACGGCGCTTTCGGTCGTGGCGGCGTTGCGCCGCTTGACCGCGCCCTTCGCGGTCGGCACCTGAGGGCGCGCCGACGCCGCCTCGGGCACCGGCATCCCGTCGGAGGCCCCGCATGGCCGTTCGCCGCACGCTCCTGCACGCCGCGCTGGTGCCGGTCCTGGGCCTGCTCGCGGCCTGCGCCGGGGACGGGCCGGCGGTCGAGCCGGCTGCGGTCGTCGAGGAGGCGACGCTCGGCGGTCCGGCCGACGGCTACGCCTCGCGCCGCTGGCAAGAAGAGACCCGGGAGGCGTTCCGGCGGCTCGACCGCAACCGCGACGGCAAGCTCGAGCTCGACGAGCTGCGCGCCGGCTTCGCCGTGCTCGACGCCGACGGCGACGGCCGCATCACCCGCCGCGAGGCCGCCCAGCTCGTGGCGGCGGGCGACCGCGACCGGGACGGCAGCCTGTCGCCGAGCGAGCTCGCGAAGCTGCCGGCGTTCCGCCTCGAGGCCGACCGCGACGGCGACGGGCGGGTGAGCGCCCTCGAGTTCAGCCTCGTGCGCACCGACGAGTTCGTCCGCGCCGACGCCGACCGCGACGGCCGCCTCGCCCGCGAGGAATGGGCGGCCGAGACGCGCTTCAGCCTGTTCCGCTTCTGAGCGCCGCCGGCGCCGATCCGCTGCACGCCGGGGTCGTCCGACGCGGCCGCTCGTTGCTGCGCCGCCGGCGGCCGGGTACGATCCCCGCCGCCGGGCACCTCGGGGCCCGGGTCTCGAGTCGGACCGGAGCACGATGCAGCCGCCCTACCTGCTGTTCCTCGGCGACGTCCAGGACCAGCTCGCCGCCAAGACCGCGCACGGGCTCGTGGACTGGCGCCCCGAGCGGTGCTTCGGGCAGCTCCGGCTGCCGGGATGCAAGGCCGATTGCGGGCTCCCGGACGTCACCGTGCGGCAGGCGGCGGCGGCCGGCTGCCGGACGCTCGTGGTGGCGGTGGCCAACTCGGGCGGCTGGCTCGCCGAGCACTGGGTGCCTTCGATCGTCGAGGCGCTCGAGGCCGGCCTGGATGTCGCCTCCGGGCTGCACCAGCGGCTGGCCGACATCCCGGCCGTCGCCGAGGCGGCCGATCGGACCGGCCGCGAGCTGATCGACGTCCGCCACCCCAAGCACCGCTTCCGCACCGGCACCGGCGCCAAGCGCCCGGGCAAGCGGCTCCTCACGGTCGGCACCGACTGCTCCTGCGGCAAGAAGTACACGGCGCTGGCGCTCGAGCGGGAGATGCTGGCGCGCGGCCGCAAGGCCACCTTCCGCGGCACCGGGCAGACCGGCGTCATGATCTCCGGCCACGGTGTCGCGATCGACGCCGTCGTGGCCGACTTCATCGCCGGCGCGGCCGAGTGGCTGAGCCCGGCCGCCGAGCCGGACCACTGGGACCTGATCGAGGGTCAGGGCTCGCTGTTCCACCCGGCCTTCGCCGGCGTCACGCTCGGGCTGATCCACGGCAGCCAGCCCGACGCGCTCGTGCTGTGCCACGAGCCGACCCGGACCCACATGCGCGGCCTGCCGCACCAGCGGCTGCCCGGCCTCGGGCAATGCCTCGAGGCCAACCTGCAGGCGGCCCGGCTCACCAATCCCGAGGTCCGCGCCGTCGGGGTGGCGATCGACACGCACCGCCTCGAGCCCGGCCGCCGCGGCGACGTCCTCGCCCGGATCGAGGACGAGCTGGCCCTGCCGACGGTCGATCCGATCGCCACCGGGGTCGGCCGCATCGTGGACGCGCTCTGGTGAGCGTGCGCCGCCTCGAGTGCCGGCACGAGCGCTTCAAGGTCCGCGGCACCTTCACGATCGCCCGCGGCTCGCGCACCCATGCCGACGTGGTGCTGGTCGAGATCGCCGAGGGCGGGGCCAAGGGCCGCGGCGAGTGCGTGCCCTACCCGCGCTATGGGGAGAGCGTGGCGGGCGTGCTCGCCCAGATCGAGGCGCAGCGGGCGCTGATCGAGGGCGGCGGATCGCGCGCCGATCTGGCCCGGGCCCTGCCGCCGGGTGCCGCCCGCAACGCGCTCGACTGCGCGCTCTGGGACCTCGAGGCCGAGCTCGCCGGCAAGCCGGTCTGGCGGCTGGCCGGCGTGCAGGCCCCCAAGCCCGTGATCACCGCCTTCACGCTCTCGCTCGGCTCGCCCGAGAGCATGGCCGAGGCGGCCCGGGCCGCGGCCGACCGGCCGGTGCTCAAGGTCAAGCTCGGCGGCGAGGGCGATCTGGCGCGGATCCGCGCGGTCCGCGCCGCCGCCCCCAAGGCCAAGCTCCTGGTCGACGCCAACGAGTCCTGGCACCCGGACTGGGTGGCCTCCTGGCTGGACGTCATGGCCGAGTGCGGCGTGGCCCTGGTCGAGCAGCCCTTGCCGACCGACAAGGACGGCATGCTCGCCGACATCCCCCACCCGGTGCCGGTCGGCGCCGACGAGAGCGTGCATGCGACCGACAGCCTGGACCGGCTGGTCGGCCGCTACGAGGTGGTCAACCTCAAGCTCGACAAGACCGGCGGCTTCACCGAGGGCCTGGCCTTCGCGCGCCGGGCGCAGGAGCTGGGGTTCGGCCTCATGGTGGGGTGCATGCTCGGCACCTCGCTGGCCATGGCCCCGGCACTCCTCCTGGCCCAGCGCGCCACCTTCGTCGACCTCGACGGCCCGCTCCTCCTGGCCGAGGACCGCACCCCCTCGCTCCGCTACCAGGGCAGCCTCGTGCAACCCCCGCCGCCCGAGCTCTGGGGCTAGGCGGACCCTTCGGGCGGGCCGGCCTCGAGCCACTGCTCCGCCGCCACGAGGTCGCGGGTGCGCGTCACCCGGCCGGCCCAACGCCGGTCGAACGCCTCGATCAGCGCCGCGAGCGCCGGCGAGCCGGGGACCGCGTCCGCCGCCTCGAGCGTGGCGAACTCGTAGAACGCCCAGTGCACCGACGGCTCGCGCCGGCTCCAGCCGCGCCAGGCGCGGCGCGCGGCGAACGCGGCCCGCGCCTCGGGCAGGTGCTCGTCCCGGTACCAGCGGTCGAACGGCTCGCGGTCGGCCGGGTCGGCGACCACCGCCCGCACGACCAGGAGTGCCGCCGGCCGGCTCATCCGGTGGCCGCCACGCCGGTCGGGATCGGGCAGCTCACGCCCGTGCCGCCCAGGCCGCAATAGCCCCAGGGACGCTTGTGCAGGTACTGCTGATGGTCCTCCTCGGCGTACCAGAACGGGCCGGCCTCGCGGACCTCGGTGGTCACCGGGCCGTAGCCGGCCCGGGCGAGCGCCGCGCCGTACTCGCCGACGAGCCGCTCGGCGGCCGCCCGCTGCGCCCCGGTCGTCCAGTAGACGGCACTCCGGTACTGGGTCCCGACATCGTTGCCCTGGCGCATCCCCTGGGTCGGGTCGTGGCCCTCGAGGAAGGCCTTGAGGAGGGCCGCCTCGCCGAGCGTGGCCGGATCGTAGACCACGAGCACCACCTCGGCGTGGCCGGTGCGGCCGCTGCAGACCTCCTCGTAGGTCGGGTTCGGCGTGGGCCCGCCGGCATAGCCCACCGCCGTGACCCACACGCCGGGGAGCTGCCAGAGCAGCCGCTCGGCCCCCCAGAAGCAGCCCATCCCGAGCTGGATCCGGGCGAGCCCGTCCGGGAACGGCGGCAGGATCGAGCGGCCGCTCACCGCGTGCCGGCCCGAGAGGGCGAACGGCCGCTCGGCGCGGCCGGGCAGGGCCTCGGCCGGGCTCGGCGGGGTGAGCGGTTTGCGGCCGAACCACATGGCGGGTCTCCCGTCGTTCGCCCGGCTCACGCGCCGAGCTCGATGTTGAGGTGGCGGGCGAGGAGAGGGACGAGGTCGGCATGCGCCACGGCCGCGAACCGGTCGAGCCCGGGGCGGACGATGTAGAGCCAGTCGCCGGCCGGCCGGCGGGCCCAGAGCTCGGCCGTGTAGACGTCCTCGAGCCGCGGGTCGGCCCGGCTCAGCCAGCGGATCCAATGATACTCGACCCGCACCGGTCGGTCGGCAGCATCGTAGCCGATCACGAGCTCGCCCTCGGCCCGGCCGAGCCGGTGCCAGTGCTGCCGCTCGAAGCGCACCGGCCGGATCGCCCCCAAGGGCTCCGGCAGTTCGATCCGCTCGATCGCCCCGCTGCTCGCCATCGTGGCACGCCCTCCACGCGGAGAGGTGGCGGCCGCAGGGCCGCCGTCAAGCCGGATGGCCGAACCTCACTGGAACAGCCGGGCCAAGAGCTCGCTGCCGAGCGAGCCCGCCTGCGGCACGCTCGCCCGCGGCACCCAGTCGGGCGCGAACAGCCGCCGGACCGCCGCCACCGCCCGCTCGAGGTCCAGGAGCGGGCCCGGCGCCGGCACGGGCGGCGGCCAGGGATCGCCGAGCCAGACCGCGCGGCCCGCGGCGACCTGGCGGCGGTGGATGATGCCGACGTCGCGGGTGAGCCGCTTCGGGCCCACGAGCATGCCGAGCCGGTAGGCGATCGGCTGCAGGCGGATGTCGGCGAGCCGCTCGTGGAGCGTGCGGCGGCGGATCGAGGGCGGCACGGGCGGCCGGTGCGAGCCGCGCCCTCGGGCGAGGTCGAAGATGAAGACGGGTTTGCCCGTGGCGATCGCCTCGGCGAGCATCGACATCGAATCGCAGGTCACGATCAGCTCGTCGGCGAGCGCCAGGATGCCGAGATAGGGATTGTCCGGATCGTCGCGGCGGAAGCGGTAGAGGAAGGCCGGCACGTCGAGTTCGGCCTCGAGCGCGTCGATCGCGGCCGCGGGCGTGCGCGCGCTCGAGGTCACGAGCAGCGAGCCGCCCGCCTCGCGGGCCCGGCGCGCGGCGTACCAGCCGAGCACCGCCCCGTTCTCCCGGTCCATGCTGTAGGGCCCGGCATGGCCGCCCAGGATCACCGCGATCCGCGGCCGCGGCAGATGGCCGAAGCGTTCGGCGAAGCGGGCCCGGGCCAGGGCCAGTTGCGCCTCCCCGACCCGATGCAGCGGCGCCTCGTTCTGCAGGATGTTGGGCTTGTCGGGCAGCCGGTACTGCGGGGTCGTGACGATCAGATCGAAGCACTCGTGCCGGGCCCAGGGTCGGCCCACGTGGACGAGGCGCACCCTCCCTGGGCCGCCGGCCTCGCGCTGGATCCAGCGGACCAGGGGCTCGTTGCGCCTTCCGGCCGAGATCACGAGCTCGGGCCAGGGCGGCTCGAGCGGGCTCGAGCGCTCCCGGACGAGACCCATGAGGGTGGGCCCGGCCAGGAGGTTGGTCAGGAGTTCGGTCCGCCGATAGACGAGGTGCTTGGTCTCGCACGGCCACCCGAGCGCCTCGGCCAAGGCCAGGATCTGGCCGTTGTCGCCGACCTTGTGGCCGAGCATCAGCCAGGTGCGCGGCGGCCGGCCGCCCGGGACGGGGGCGCTCATGCCGCGGCGGCCGCCTCCGGGGCGGCGTCCCGCGGGCGCGGCCAGCGCCGCTTGGCGCACAGCCACTGCGCCGGATGCTCGCGGATCCAGCCCTCGAACAGCCGGTTCAAGGCCGCCGTCAGATGCAGCGCGCGCTCGCGCGGGTCGCGGATCGCGGCGTTCGGCTCGAGCGGCGGCTCGACCCGGATCTCGAACCGGCAGCCCTCGAGCCGGACCACCCGGGCGGCGACGAAGGGCAGCCCCATCTTGACCGCGATCCGCGCCGGCGCCACCGGGGTCGGCGCCGGCCGGCCGAAGAACGGGACCGGCTCGCCGCCCTCGAAGCGCTGGTCGGGCAGCAGGCCGACCGAGCGGCCCGCCTTCAGCTCCTCGAGCATGGCGCGGCCCGCCTCCTCGACCTCGAGGCTGCGCCAGGGCAGGGCGACCCGCGCCCGCTCGAACAGCGCCTCGATCCGCGGGCTGGTCTGGCGGCGGTAGATCACGGTCGTGGCGATGCCGGCGCGCACGGCTGCCACCGGCGCCAGGTTCCAGTTGCCGACATGGGCGGTCAGGAGCAGCGCCGGTCGGCCGCGCAGCCCGGCGCCGACGCCGTGCGGGTCGACCACCTCGGTCCGGCCGCTGCGACCGGCCACGAGGTCCGCCAGATGCGGCAGCTCGGCCAGCATGCGGAAGGCCTGC
The DNA here is from genome assembly GCA_964504655.1 of uncultured Geminicoccaceae bacterium. Classification (GTDB taxonomy): domain Bacteria; phylum Pseudomonadota; class Alphaproteobacteria; order Geminicoccales; family Geminicoccaceae; genus JANXAZ01. The sequence goes on along the minus strand of CAZDFD010000008.1, from coordinate 71,371 downwards.
GCCCAGCTCTCGGCGGCGACCGCGGCCCGCCGCTCGGGCGGCCACTCGGGAAAGGCCACGGAGAGGTTGGCGAGCACGTGGCGGTGCTTTTTGAGCCGCGGTCCGAGCCTTCGACCGAGGCTGGCACCCAGATCCGACGCCCGCTCGACCGGCAGCGCCGCGAAGGTCCCCCAGAGCGTCCGGGCGAGCCCGCCCTCGACCGCCCAGAGCGCCCGCTCGGCCGCGCCGCCCTCGGCCAGACGCTCGCCCAGCCTGCCGAACAGGAAATGCCGTGCCACCCGCGCCCGCTCCTCGCCGCCGGCCGTCTCCTACGCCGACCCGCCCGGGGCGCAAAGACGCCGCGGCGGCTCGGCCATGCGCGGCGCCGGCTGTCGGGGCCGCCCGGCGCGGGCTAGGCTTTCGCCCACCGTGGCTCGAGGAGGCAGCCGGTGTCGCTCGATCTGGATCACCTCAGGGGCGTGCTCTATGCGGCCGTCCTGTCCGACACGCTCGACGCCCTGGGCCACCCGAGGCAGGCGATGCGCCCGTTCGTCCGGCCGCTCGACGAGAGCCTGGTCCTGCTCGGCCGGGCGCGCACCGGCCTCTACATGCCGGTGTACGAGGTCGCGGCCGGCGAGAACCCCTACGAGGTCGAGATGGCCCTGGTCGACGATCTGAAGCCGGGCGAGGTGGCGGTGCTCGCCTGCGGCGGGCCGACCGAGCGGATCGCGCCCTGGGGCGAGCTGCTGACCACCGCGGCCCGCCACCGCGGCGCGGCCGGCTGCGTCACCGACGGGCTCGTGCGCGACATCCGCCACATCCGCCAGGCGAGCTTCCCGGTCTTCCACGGCGGCATCGGCCCGCTCGACACCAGAGGCCGCGGCAGGATGGTGGCCATGGACTGCGCCGTCGAGTGCGGCGGCGTGCTGGTGCGCCCGGGCGATCTCGTGCTCGGCGACGCCGACGGGGTGGTCGTGATCCCGCAGGCGATCGCCACCCAGGCGATCGAGGCGGCGCTCGCCAAGATCTCGAGCGAGAACCACACCCGCGACGAGCTCGCCCGGGGCGCCACGCTCGCCGAGGTCTACGCCAGATACGGCGTCCTCTGAGCCGCCGGCCCGCCCCTCAGAGCCCGCTCAGGGCGTAGAGCGCATCCAGCTCGACCGCCTCGCCGAGCACGTCGCTCGCAAAGCCCGTCGAGCCGCGCATCGGCAAGCTCACGCTCCAGCCCTCGGCCAGCCGGCGCCAGACCCTGACCCAGCGCCGCTCGCTGTCGATCAGCCAGATTTCCCGACAAGACGGCAGCTCGCTGTAAGCGTTGGCCTTGCGCCCGAGGTCGAAATCTCGCGTCGACGGCGAGAGCACCTCGACCACGAGCACCGGATCGACGGTCTCGGCCTTCGGTTCGAACCGCCCGCAGGTGACCGCCAGATCGGCCTCGAACAGGGTCGCGTCGTCGATCCGCACCGCCGCCTCGCCGACCAGCTGGCAGGGCGGGCGCAGGCGCCTGCGGATCTCGAAGGCGGCATTCTGCACGATCACGCCGTGCACCGGCCGCGGTGGGGCCATGGCGACGATCCGCCCGGCGACGAGCTCCTCGCGCACGCCCGGCCGCTCGCCGCGTGCCAGGAACGCCTCGACCGTCCAGAGCCGCTCCGCCGCCTCGCCCAAAGGGCCGCCTCCGCGCAACTTCGCACGGGACCGTAGCACGCCACGGCCGCGGATTCACCCCGGCGCGCGCCGGCGGATCGCGGCCTCGTTCACCTCCACGCCCCAGCCCGGGCCGTCGCCGAGCACCAGATGGCCGGCCTCGATCCGGGGTGGCGAGACCACCTCGTCCTTCCAGGGCACGTCGTCGATGTCGATCTCCATGATCCGGAAATTGGGGATCGCGGCGCAGAACTGCGCGCTCATGGCGGTCGACAGGTTGCCGTAGAAATTGTGCGGGGCGCAGTTGACCTCGAAGGTCTCGCAGAGCGCGGCGATCTTGCAGGACTCGAGGATCCCGTTCCAGGGCACATCCACGATCGCGGCGTCGACCGCCCCCTGCTCGAGGAAGGGGCGGAACTGCCGGCGGTGGAAGAGCGATTCGCAGGAGGCGATCGGCGTGCGGCCGCCGGCACGGATCCGGGCGAGCGCCGCCGGATCGTAGCTGTCGATCTCGAGCCAAAGGAGATCGAACGGCTCGATCGCCCGCAGCACCTCGAGATAGCCCTCGGTCTTGAAGTTGAAGTTGAGATCGAGGAGCAGGTCGACCTCGGGGCCGGCGCCGGCGCGGAAGGCCGCCATCTGGCGCTCGATCGTGCCCAGGATCCGGCGGTCGACGTTGAGCTCGGGCCAGCCGGGCTGATGCGCGAAGCCCGGCTGGTGCATGTAGGGCTCGCCCCGGTCGAAGCAGAAGATGTTGGTCTTCATGGCGGTGAAGCCGCGGCCGCGGATCTCGGCCGCCAGCGCCTCGACGTCGGCGAGCCCGCGCAGCGGCGGCGTGCCGATCACCGCGTGGTGCTTGAGCCGGTAGGACCCGGCGTGGCTCCAGTAGAGCCGCAGCCGCTCGCGCACCGGCCCGCCCAGGAGCGAGGCCACCGGCACGCCCAGTGCCCGCGCCTTGAGGTCGACGAGCGCGTTCTCGATCGCCGCGATCGCCTGCTGGGCGAGGCCGCCCGGATTGGCCCGGGTGATCGCATGGAGATACGCCGTGATCCGCTCGACCGGCCGCGGATCCTGGCCGAGGAGGCGCTCGGCCAGGCCCAGGATCACCCGGGTGAGCCCCCTGGCGCCGTAGCTCTCGTTGTACTCCGACCAGCCGACCGCGCCGTCGTCGGCCGTGATCTTGAGGAACGACCAGACCCGCCAGCCGGCCTCGCAGTGCAGGTCCTCGATGCGCGCGATCCGCACGACCCCCTCCCCGGCTTGCCAGGGGCGCAGCATCCCAGCGCCGGGCCGAGGGCGCCAGCCCCGGCGACACAGGGCGCCACCGCCAGGCGCGCGGGCTCAGAGGCTCGGTGCGGGATTGTCGGCGGTGGTGAACAGGGCTGCGATCCGCCAGCCCTGCCCGGTCCGCCGGCAGAGCATCGAGACCAGCCAGCGGAACGGCGCCGCCTCGGCCTCGCTCGCACCGATCGCCAGATCGAGCGGCAGGTGCAGATAGGCGACCTCGGGTGCCACCTCCACCACCCGCGCCCGGTCCAGGAGCGGCTCGACCCGCCAGACGGCGAAGCGCTGGAAGGCGGCCATCCGCTCGACCAGCGTATCCGGCCCCCAGAAGGATTTGCCGTCGCTGACCCAGAGGAAGTCGTCCGAGTCGAGCAACAGATCGCGGACCGAGCCGAGGTCGCGGGCGTTCTGCGCCCGGTAGAACCGCTCGTAGAGCGCGCGCACCTCCTCTTCCGTGCCGGCGCGGGCGGCCGGAACCGCGGCCGCCGCCACGAGCGCCGCCGCGAGTGCGGCCGAGAGCGTCACCCGGCGCATGTCCGTCTCCACCTCGGGGCACCGGCCCGCCCGGTGCCGACGCGCGAAGGCTCGCAGGCGGCCTCGCCGCGGGCCAATATCGAGGCGTCATGGGAAGCATAGGCACCACCTATGCTGGCTGCGCGGGCGCCGCCCCGTCGACGGCGGCCGGGCGCTGCTCTAAGCGGCCACGAGCCGCGGGGAGGATCGCCATGGCCGGCCTGGTCGTCTGTCTCGACTGGCACTATGCCGACGAGCCCGGGCTCGAGCGGGAGACCTTCGGCCCCGCCTACCGGTTCGCCACGAGCCGCTGGGCCGGCCCGGACGCGGTGCCGGCCGACCTCCTCGCCGAGGCGGTGGCGCTCTTGTGCTACTACGACGTGCAGGTGACCGCGGCGCTGCTCGCCCGCATGCCGCGGCTGCGGGTCGTGACCCGCTGCGGCGTCGGCTACGACAACATCGACGTCGAGGCCGCCGGACGGCAGGGCGTCGCGGTGCTCAACACCCCCGACTACGGCACCATGGACATCGCCGATCACGCGATCGGCCTGACGCTCGCCTTCCTGCGCGGCATCCCGCTCTACACCCAGTCCCTGTTCGAGGACCCCGTCGGCAACTGGCGCTTCGCCGCGGCACCCTCCGTCCGCCGGCTCGCGACGCTCACCTTCGGGGTCGTCGGGCTCGGCCGGATCGGCACCGCCGCGGCCCTCCGCGCCAAGGCCCTCGGCCTGCGGGTGGCCTTCTTCGATCCCTACCGGCCGACCGGCAGCGAGCTCGCCCTGGGCGTGGAGCGGGCCGAGACCCTCGAGGAGCTCGCCGCCCGCTCGGACGTGCTGTCGATCCACGCCCCCCTGACCGCCGAGACCCGGGGGTTGATCGACGCGCGGATCCTGGGCCTCCTGCCGGAGGGGGCGATCCTCGTGAACACCGCCCGCGGGCCGATCGTCGACCCGGACGCGGTCCTGGCGGCGCTGCGCTCCGGGCGGCTCGGCGGCGCCGCGCTCGACGTGCTGCCGCAGGAGCCGCCGCCGCTCGACAATCCCTTGATCGCCGCCTGGCGGGAGCCGGGCTCGCCCCTGCGCCACAAGCTGATCTTGACCCCGCACGCCGCCTGGTACACGCCCTCGGGGATCGTCGACGTGCGCCGCAAATCCGCGCTCGCCACCCGCCGCTTCCTCGAGACCGGCGGCTCGCGCGATCTCGTCAATGCGGCCTGGCTGGATGCCGCCGCGGCGGCGCGCCGGCAGGGCTGAGCCCGGCCGATGCGCGAGGGCCTGATCGAGGAGCTCCTGCGGGCGGCCCTCTCCCGCCGCCGCGCGGCACGCCGCTGGTCGGCGATCCTCCTCGTGCTCGCCGCCTGGCTCCACCTCCAGGTTCTCGCTCCCTTCGCCGACGCCTCCGCCGAGCACGCCCGGATCGAGGAGCGCCTCGCCGCGGCCCGCGGCGAGCTCGGCGCCTTCGAGCGGGCGGCCGCTTCGATCGCCGCCGCGCAGCGGGCGAGCGCGCAGGCGCTGGGCGAGCTCACCCAGACCTTCGTGGCCGAGCTGCGGGCAGGCTTCGCCGAGCTCCAGGCGGCCCGGACGCTGCTCCAAGCCAGGCCCGGCCTGCAGCCCGCGGCTCCGGGCGCCGGGCCGCCGTTCCCGCCGTTCCCACCATTCCCCTCGTTCCCGCCGATGCTCGGGCTGCCGCCGGCCCCCTGGACCTCCAACCTGCCCGCGCCCGCGGGTCCGCCGCCCTCCCCGGTCCGGGCTCCCCTGGGCCTCCCGGCCATGCCCCCGGGTCCGCCGCCGCCCTCCCCGGTTCAGGAGGCGGCTCCCCAGCGCTTCCCGCCGATGCCCCCGGAGCCGGGCCCGGTCGCGCTCGCCGCACTCGAGGATGCCGAGGTGCGCGTCGCGCTCGAGCAGCCGGACCCGATGGCGGCGCGGTCGGCGCTCCGGCCGTTCGTCGAGCGCCGGATCGTCGCTCCGGCCTACGAGCGGCTCAACGAGGACTTCCGATCGCGGGTGGCGGGACCGCTGCGCGAGGCCGTGGCGCTGCTCCGGGCCCAACCGGCGGCCGGGCCCGCCCTGGAGCTCGTGGACGAGCTCCTGCAGCTCGCCGACCGCCGCCTGGAGCCCCCGGCCGACCCCTTCTGGTGGGCGAGCGTCGAGGGCAAGGGTGGCGCCGGGTCGCTGGCCGCGCTCACCTACGAGCGCGCGAGCGACGCGCTCGGCCAGAGCCGCGATCTCGTCGCCCGGCTGGTCGAGCGCGGGGTGCAGGAGCAGTCGGCCCGTCTCGAGGCGCACAAGGCCCGTCTGAAGGCCCTGCAGGAGCAGCTCGACCGGCAGATCGCGGCGCTCGGCGAGCTCGCCCGCCCGCTCGGCGCCGTGCGGCTCGAGCTCGCGGGCCTGCTCGGCTGGGCCCCGGCCGCCCTCGGCCTCCTCCTCGCGAGCCTGCTCGTCTGGCACGCCGATGCCGGCCGCGAGCTCGCCCTGCTCGCGGGCTGGCTCGCCTCCCGCCTGCCGGCCGAGGATCCGGACCGGCCCTGGCTGCAACGCTGGCTCGGTGGTGCCGCGACCGGGCGGCTCGAGCGCCTGCTGCCGCTCGTGGGCGCCATGGCCGGCGCCGCCTGGATCCTCGCGCTCGCGCGCGGGCTTGCCCCGGCCGGGGATCCGTGGCTCCCCTGGGGCAGCGGCCTCGGCCTCGCCCTCCTCCTGGCCGGCGCGGCCACAGCCGGTCGCAGCGCCCCAGCCCCCGACAGCCGGAGGCCGTCCGATGCCTGATCCCCGGGCCCTCGACGGGTGGCTCACCGAGCAGGAGCCGGCCATGCTGGCCCTGCTCGAGCGGATCGTGAACATCGACAGCGGCTCCTACGACCCGGCCGGCGTCACCGCCGTGGCCGAGGCCCTGGCCGCCTTCCTCGAGCGGCAGGGGGTGGGCTGCGAATGGCTCCGCCAGGAGGCCTCGGGGCACATCCTCCGGGCCCGGGTCGACGGCCCGGGCGAAGCACCGGTCCTCCTGATGGGCCACTGCGACACGGTCTTCCCCAAGGGCGAGGCGGCGCGCCGGCCGTTCCGCATCGAGGCCGGGCGGGCGTTCGGCCCGGGCGTCTCGGACATGAAGGCCGGGCTCGTCATGAACGCCTTCGTGCTCGCCGCCTTCCGGGCGCTCGGCGCGCCCTGCCCGCTCGCGGGCCTGTTCACGAGCGACGAGGAGATCGGCTCGCCCGTGAGCCGGCCGGTGATCGAGGCCACGGCCAGGGGCTGCCGGGCGGTCCTCAACGCCGAGCCCGGCCGGCCCTCGGGCAACGTCTGCACCGGCCGCAAGGGCGGGGTGTTCCTGCGCGCCACGGTGCGGGGTCGGGCGGCGCATTCGGGCGGCGCCTTCGCCGAGGGCCGGAGCGCCATCCTGGCCCTCGCCCACAAGACCGTGGCGCTCATGGGCCTGACCGAGCTCGCCGCCGGCATCACCGTCAATGTCGGCCTCGTGGGCGGCGGCCAGTCGGTCAACACGGTGGCGCCGGAGGCCTGGGGCGAGATCGACCTGCGCTACGTCAAGGGCCCCGACCGCGACCGCATGCTGGCCGCGATCGAGGCGATCGTGCGGCGGACCGACGTGCCCGACACCGCGGCCGAGCTCGCCATCAAGGGCGAGTTCCTGCCGCTCGAGCCCACGCCCGCCTCGACCCGGCTGTTCGAGACCTACCGCCAGGCGGCGCGCGCGGTCGGGCTCGCGGTCGAGGGCGAGTTCTCGGGCGGCTGTGCCGATTCGGGCTTCACCGCCGCCCTGGGCGTGCCCACCCTCTGCTCGACCGGCCCGGTCGGCGGCAAGGGCCACACGCCCGAGGAGTACATGGAGGTCCCGACCCTGGTCCCGCGCGCCCGGGCCGTGGCCGGGACGATCCTGGCGCTGGCCGCGGCGCCGGCCGCCGCGGCTCAGTAGATCCCGGGCAGGCCCGAGGCGCCGACCTCGCCGGGCGGTTCCGCCGGCTCGCCCTCGCGCTCCGCGAGCGGCTCCTCGCCGACCGGGGCCGGTCGGGTCACGCGCACCGGGATGCCGCGCCGGGCGACGAGCTCGGCCTCGACCCGGTCCCAGTCGACCCGGTCGATCCCGTCCTGGGCCTTGCGCCGGACGAGCGCGAGGGCCGCCTCGTCGACCGCCCCTGGCCTGAGCGTGAAGGCGTAGGTCTCCTCGAGCTCCTCGAGCTGGCCGAGGTCGGGATGCGCCTCGAGCCACAGCTCGCCCTGGTGCCAGCCGACCTTGACCGGCTGGTCGACCACGGTGACGCGGGTGCCGATCGGCACCTGCTCGAACAGCCGCTCGACCGAGGCCGGGTACATGCGGATGCAGCCCCGGCTGACCCGCCGGCCGACCCCGTAGGGCTTGTTGGTGCCGTGGATCAGGTAGGTCGGCCAGCCGAGATAGAGGGCGCGGTGGCCGAGCGGGTTGTCCGGGCCGGGCGGGACCACCGCCGGCAGCTCGGGCCGGTCGGCCCGGGTGGCGGCGGTCGGATGCCAGCTCGGATCCTTCTGCTTGCGGACGATGCGGGTCTCGCCCACGGGCGTGTCGAAGCCCTCGCGGCCGACGCCGATCGCGTGCGTCGCGATCGGACCGCCGCGCGGCAGCCAGTAGAGGCGCAGCTCGGCCTTGTTGATGACGATCCCCTCGCGCGGGGCGTCGGGCAGCAGATGCGCGGTCGGCAACAGGATCAGCCGGTCGGCCCCCGGGATCCAGGGATCGACCCCGGGATTGGCGGCCGAGAGCTCGAGGATGCCGACGTCGTGCGCGACCGCGAGGTCGAGGAGCGTGTCCTCGGCCCGGGTCACGTGCCAGCGCAGCGCGCCGATCAGATCGGACGCGGCGGAAGCGGGCTCGGCGCCGGCACGGGCGGCCGGCGCCAGCAGGGCGCCCGCGAGGAGCCGCGCGAGGGCGCGGCGGCGCACGGTGGCGACCCGCGGTCGCCGCGCCCCCGGCCCCTACTTGCGCAGGCCGGCGCGGAACACCCGGTCGGCCTTCTCGCCGGCAATGGCGGCGTCCTGGGCGGCGCGCTGCGCGTCGGCCGCCGCCTGCCGCGAGTTGGCCTCGGCGGCCGCCGCCTTCTGCTCGGCGCTCTGCGCGATCGCGCGCACGCCGGCGATCTCCTGGCGGAGCTGCTCGATGTCGCCCTTGGTGGCGCAGCCTCCGACCAGCGCCAACGGCGCCACCACCGTCGCCAAGACGAGCTTCCTCATCGCTTCTCCTCCTCGCTGCTGCCGATCCGGCCGGGCGGTCAGGGCCGGATGTCGATGGGGGTGCCCGGCGCGACGCTCGCCCAGATGGTGTCCATCTCCCCGTCGGTCACCGCGATACAGCCCCGCGTCCAGTTGAACAACCAATGATCGTCGCGGAACCGCCGCGCGATCGCCGGATCGAGCCCGTGGATCAGGATGTCGCCGCCCGGCCGCACGCCGAGCGCCCGCGCCCGCCTCCGGTCCTCCTCGTTCGGGTAGGAGATCCGGATCGCCCGGTGGAAGTAGCTCTTGGGCAGGAACTCCGTGAGCTCGTAGCGGCCCTCCGGGGTCCGGCCGTCGCCCTCCTTGACCTTGTGGCCCTCGGGCCGGCGGCCGAGCGCCACCCGGAACCGGTGCAACAGCAGCTCGCCGTTCCACAGCTCCATGACCCGCTCGCGCTTCCTCACCTCGACCCGGTCGGCGAGCAGGCCCACGACCGACTGGCCATGCACGACGCGCGGCAGGAGCAGGCCACAGGCGAGCGACGGCAAGACCATCCGGCGGGTCGGCATGGGCGCTACGGAGGGTTCGACACGGGCAGGTCCGGAACGCCCCGAACAATAAGCAGGATGCGCGATCCTTCAAGCCGGCCGACGCCTCGGCGGCGATCACGGCGCACCCGCCGCGACGTTCCCGCATTGCAGCGTTCGCCGCAGCGCCTCCGCCGCGAGGTCGATCTCCGCCTGGCCGACGACGAGCGGCGGCGAGAGACCGCAGGCATCCGCGCCCTTGGCGGTGGTCGAGAGGCCCTCTCCGCGCAGCACCGCGACGAAGGCCTCCGCCCGACCGGCCCAGGGGGGCGGCAGGGGGAGCGCGCGCAGGAGGCCGAGCCCGCGGGGTCGGATCCCGGTGCAGGCAGCCACCCGATCGGCCAGGACCTCGCCGATCGCCGCGGCCCGCGCGACGAGCCCCTCCTCCTCGAGGATCCCGAGCGTCGCGAGGCCGGCCCGGCAGAGGAGCGGGTTCTTCTCGTGGGTGTAGTGACCGAGCGCCAGCTCGGGGGCCGGGTTCATGGCCGCATCCGCCACCACGGCCGCGAGCGGCACGACGCCACCGCCCAGGGCCTTGCCCAGGACCACGGCGTCGGGGGCGGCCCCGAAATGCTCGAAGCAGAAGAACCGGCCGGTCTTGCCGAGCCCGGAGGGGATCTCGTCGAAGATCAGCTTGGCACCGGCCCACTCGCAGAGCCGGCGCACCTCGGGCCAGAGGCCCGAAGGTGGTACGTGGCCGTGGGAGCGCATCGGCTCGGCCACGACCGCGGCGATCGTGCCGCCGTCGAGCCAGGCGCGGAGCTCGTCGAGCATCCGATCGGCGTCGATCCAGTAGGGCGTCACGTGGTGGCGGTCGGGCAGGAGCGGCCCGAGCCGCGGGTCGGGATGCGCGCTCGCGAGCCCGAGCGGCCCGAACCCGTCGCCGTGGTAGCTGCCCTCGAGCGAGACGGTCGCGTGGCGGCCGGTCGCGACCCGGGCGAGCTTGAGCGCGATCTCCACGGCCTCCGAGCCGCCGGGTGCGAACAGCACCCGGCCGGGGCGGCCCGGCCAGCGGGCGAGGAGCGCCTCGGCCAAGGCGACCGCCACCTCGTTGGTGTAGCGCCGGGGACAGAACGGCAGCGCGTCGAGCTGCGCCCGGAGCGCCGCGATCAGCCGGGGATGGCCGTGGCCCAGATGGTGGACCGTGTTGCCGTGGAAATCGAGCAGCCGCTCGCCGTCCACCGTCTCGATCCAGGCACCGCGCGCAGCGCGCAGAGCACCCACCCCGGGCGTCGACCCTTCCTGGTGGAAGAACGCCCGGGCGTCCCGCCCGAGAAGCTGCGCCGCCCTGCTCACCGGATGCCTCCGAGACGGACCCGATCGCGCCGCTCGAGCAGCCAGATGCCGAGCATCGCGGCGCCCGCACAAGCCAGGATGGCCACGCTCGTCGCGCACGCCCGGCCGTAATCGCCGCCGTTCGCGTCGTTGAAGATGGCGACCGAGGCGAGCTTGTGCGTGCCGCTCACGAGGAAGATCACCGAAGAGAGCGTGGTCATGCCGTCGACGAACACGTAGAGCGTGCCGAGCAGGAGGGCCGGGCGGAGCATCGGCATCACCACCGAGCCCAGGCGGCGCAGCACGCCCGCCCCGGCGATCTCGGCCGCCTCCTCGATCGCCGGGTCGATCCGGGCCAGGGTGGCCCTGGCCGCGAGGAACCCGACGAACAGGTTGCCGAAGGCGATGTTGAGCACGAGGATCGCGAGCGTGCCGGTGAGCGAGAAGGCGGCGATGCCGAACGGCAGGTTGAAGGCCAGGATGTAGCCGATCCCGAAGATCAGGCCGGGCAGGATCGCCGGCAGCAGCACGAGGAAGGCGAGCGCCTCCCGCCCGGGCGGCCGCAGGCGCTCGACCAGGAAGGCCAGCCAGAGGCCGGCGAGCCCGCCCATGGGCGCTGCCGTGCCGGCGGCGAGCAGGCTCTGCGGGACGAGGTCGAGCCCCTGCTCGATCGGGGCCGCCCCCGGCCCGGCGATCGCCCCGCCCAGCCCCGCCGGGGTGAAGTGGACCAGCGTCAACGACCAGTCGGCACCCCAGACCCGGGTCAGCGAGCCCAGGACGATCGTGCCGTAGATCGCCGCGACCGCGCTCCCGACCAGGGCCGCGAGGGCGGCCAGGCCTCGCCGCCAGGACCGCGGCAACGGGGCCTCGGGCGGCGGGCCGGGCGTGGTGTCGAACCGCCGCCGCCCGCCGATCCGCTCGAGGCCGAGATGCAGGAGAAGACCCGGGACCAGGAGGAGCACGGCCAAGGCCGAGGCGAGCTCGGCGTTCTGGAACGCGGTCATCTCGTCGTAGACCACCGCCGCCAGGACGGGGAGCTCGCGGCCGGCCAGCAGCAACGGGTTGCCGAAATCGGTCAGGCTCGAGACGAACACCAGCACGAGCGCCCGTTTGAACCCCGGCCAGGCCAGGGCGAGCGTCACCTCGCGGAAGACCCGGGCGGGTGACGCGCCGAGGCCGGCCGCCGCCTCCTCGAGCCGACCGTCGGCGCGCCGCAGCGTGTTGTCGAGGACGATGAAGGCCGGCGGCACGAAGGAGAGGATCTGGGCGAGGACGACCCCGGCCAGGCCGTAGATGTTGACCAGATCGGCGTCGATCAGGCCCAGGCCACGCTCCAGGAGCGCATCGGTCAGGAGGCCGCGGCGGCCGGCCAGCATGACGATCGCGGTCGCGACCAGGACCGGCGGGGCCACGAGCGGCAGGAGCACGAGCGTGCGGACCAGCGCCGGCCGGCGGACGGCCCGGCGGTTGACCGCGACGGCGAGGGCGAAGGCGAGCGGGGTGGTCGTGCAGGCGGCGAGCGTCGCGAGGCCCAGGCTGTTGAGGGCGGCCCGACGCAGATGGGAATCCTCGAAGGCCGCGAGATAGTGGTCGAGGCCGATCCGCGTCTCGGCAGCCGTGCGCAGGGCGTCGAACTCGGCCGCAGCCAGGCGGTCGCGCACCGCGAAGGCGAGCGCCACGCGCCGGTGCAGCATGACCGTGGCGATCGGGAGTTCGGCCTCGACCGCCGCACGGTCCGCCTCGGGAAGCGCCGCGAGGGCGGCGTTCGCCGCGGCGATCTGGGCCTGGAACATCGCGGCCGTGTCCCAGGGTGGTGCGCGGCCGGCGAGCCGGAACGCCGCGGCCAGGGCCTCGGCCCGCTCGCGGTCGTCGCGCGGGGTCGACCAGCGTGCGAGCGCCGCCGCGCGCCGCTCCTCCTCCAAGAGGTCCAGCGCCGCAACGGTCACTTCTTTCAGCCGCCACTCCGGCATCGGGCCGCTGACCACGAAACCCCGGACCAGGACCGCCCCGATCGGCCAGCCGATGAAGACGATCACCGGCAGGGCGCCGAGCCAGACGAACACGACCCGGGCGAGGCGGACGCCCCGGATCATGGCCGGAGGATCGCGGGTGCGGCCGTGGGCGCCACGGCCAGGCGCTCGCCCACGCGGAGCGTGCCAGAGCGACCCGGCAGATCGACCAGAAGGTGCCGCCCCGAGGGCAGGCGCAGGGTGATGCGCAGGATCGCGCCCAGGAAGCGGGCGCGCTCGACGACCCCCAGAAGCGCCGGCTCGCCGATCGCCGGGCCGAGGTCTTCGGGCCGCACCACGAGCAGGCACGGACCGTCCTCGAGCATCCGCTCGCCCACGGGCCAAACGATCCCCTCGGCGAGCGGCCGACCCTGCTCGATCCGCCCCTCGAGGAGCGTGCCGATGCCCACGAACTCCGCGACGAAGCGGGTCCTCGGCCGGAAGTAGATGTCGGCCGGCGTGCCTTCCTGCTCGATCCGCCCCTCGCGCATCACCACGACCCGGTCGGCGATCGCGAGCGCTTCCTCCTGGTCGTGCGTGACGTAGAGGGCGGTGATCCGGAGCCGCTCGGCGAGCGCCCGGACCTCGTCCCGCAGGCGCAGGCGGATGCGGCTGTCGAGCGCGGCGAGCGGCTCGTCGAGCAGCAGGACCCGCGGCTCGGCGGCGATCGCCCGGGCGAGCGCCACCCGCTGCTGCTGACCGCCCGACAATTCGTGCGGGTAGCGGTCGAGCAGCGCGTCGAGGGAGACCAGCGCCGCGACCTCGCGCACCCGCGCCTCGATCCGCTGCCGCCGGGCTCCGGCCACGGCGAGCGCGAAGCCGATGTTCTGGGCCACCGTCTTGGTCGGGAACAGGGCGTAGGACTGGAACACGAACCCCATCCCGCGGCCACTCGGCGCGCGCTCGGTGACGTCCTCGCCGTCGAGGACGACGCGACCCCGGTCCGGCGCGGTGAACCCTGCCGCGATGCGGAGGAGGGTCGTCTTGCCGCAGCCGGAGGCGCCCAGGATCGCCAGGAACTCGCCCTCGCCCACCGCCAGCGTGACATCGTCCACCGCGCGCACCGCGCCGAACGCCTTGGCGACGCCCTCGAAGCGGAGCCGTTCGATCGACCGAGGGAGCGCCACCGCTCAGCGCTGGAACCGCTCCGCGAAGCTGCGCCGCAGCCCGTCGAGATCGACCGGCCGACGGAACTGCCAGAGCGTCACCTCGCGCAGGTCGACCAGGCCGTAGCCCGGGATCGCGGTCGCGCCGACGTGCCGGTGCAGCACCTTGGCGGCGTCCTCGCTCACCATGAAATCGAGGAACAGCTTCGCTTCGGCCGGGTTCTTGGCGCCCGCCACGAGCCCGCCCCCTTCCGTCACGTTCGGGGTGATGCGGCCGAAGAGGATCTCGACGGGGTGACCCTGGGCCTTGAACTCGTGGCAGGTGGTGTCGAAGGTCAGCCCGACGGCGACCTCGCCCGCGGCCGCGAGCCGGGCACCGCCCGAGCCGCCATCGGAATATTGCCGCACGTTCTCGTGCAGGTTCTCGACGAAGTTCCAGCCGAACGCGTCGACGAAGGTGGCGACGATGCCCACCCCGGTCCCCGACCGGAGCGGCGAGGGCAGCGACACCTCGCCGCGATAGACCGGCCGGATCAGGTCCTCCCAGGCGACCGGCCTGGGCAGGCCTTTCTCGCCGAGCCGCTTGGTGTTGACCAGCATGCACATCGTGGTCGCGAAATACTTGACGTAGAAATCGTCGGGATCGCGGAACGCCGCCGGGATCCGCTCGACCCCCCGCGGCCGATAGGGCTCGAACACGCCCGCGGCCTTCAACTGCTCGAGCGCGAAATGGTTGACGAGATAGACGAGGTCGGCCTGCGGGTTGCGCCGTTCGGCGATCGCCCGCTCGGTGATCGGCCCGGTCGAGCCCGAGACGAAGCGGACCTCGATGTCGGGATGTTTCTCGCGGAAGGCCGCGATCAGGGGGGCGCTCACCGTATCCGACGCGTCGTAGATCATCACTTGACGCGCGTCGGCCGACGCGGCGACGGCCAGGCACGCGAGCAGCGCGCCGAGCGAGCTGGCGAGACGCATCGAACCCTCCCCC
>CAZDFD010000008.1:30900-56688 GCA_964504655.1 uncultured Geminicoccaceae bacterium | reverse complement strand
ACGTGCCCGGCGATCGCCAGGATCGGCACCGCACAGCCGTCGAGGACCCGACGGATCGCCGGCTGCTCGGGGTAGCCCGCGAGCTGCGGCTGGTTCTCGAAATAATGGTTCCCGGTCTGCGCCTGGCCCGAGAGCGGGACGTGGCTCGCGAGCAGGACCGGCCGGTCGGCCGCTTCGAGCGTCGCCTCGAGCCAGCCGAGGTCGCCCTCGGCCAAACCGAAGCCCCGCTCCGGGTGGAGCCGCGCCTCGGCCTGCCAGAGGACCAGGAGCAGGCCCTCGAGCTCGACCGTCCGGTGGCGCATCGGCTGGCCGAGGAGCGCACCGTTCTCCTCGGCCGGCAGGTGCACGAGGTCGTGGTTGCCGCACACGCTCGCAACCGCCACCGGCAGCGCCCGCAAGGCATCCGCCACCTCGGCCATCCGCCGCCGATCCACATCCGGCGCCTCGTCGGAGATCCGATCACCGAGCTCGAGGACGAGGTCGGGTGCGGTCTCCCCGACGAAGGCCCGGAAGCGTTCGAGCAGCGGCAGGGCCGCCGAGCCGCGCTTGGTCGGCAGATCGGGCCCGTGGTGGATGTCGGCCACGAGGGCGATGCGGGTGGTGGGCGGCATGGTCGGTTCCGTCGCAGGGCGCGCGCGCTCCGCCGATCGCACGGGCCGCGACGGCACGGCGGCGGTCGCGTGACGCTTCCGCGAGAACGGCCGCGCGCCGCGCGGTCGTTGCCCGCGGGCCACGCTCGCCACACGGCGGTGCGCGACGGCTGCAGCGCGGCTTCCCGCCGGCGGGCGACGCGCTCAGAACTGCGCGCCGTGACCTGCGATCCGATCCGGCTCGCGCCGTTCGTCGAGCTCGTCCGGCCGTCCGGCCGGCCCGACCTCCTGCTCCTCGCCGACCACGCCGGCAACGCCGTGCCCGCGGAGCTCGGCGCGCTCGGCCTGCCGGCCGCGGAGCGCGCCCGCCACATCGCCTTCGACATCGGGATCGAGCCCCTCGCCCGCCGGCTCGCGGCCCTCCTCGACGCGCCGGCACTCCTGAACCACTGCTCGCGCCTCGTGATCGACCCGAACCGCCGACCGGGCGAGCCCTCCTCGATCCCCGAGACCAGCGACGGCACGCCCGTGCCCGCCAATCGGGGCCTCGATTCCGGGGCCCGGGCCGATCGCGTGCGCCGCTTCTTCCTGCCCTGGCACCGGGCGATCGCGCGCCGGCTGGCGCTTTGCCGGCGCGCCGGGATCGTCCCCGTCCTGCTCTCCCTGCACAGCTTCACCCCGCGCCTTCGCGGCGGGCCCGAGCGGCCCTGGCAGGTGGGCGTGCTCTGGCGCGGCGACGACCGGCTCGCCCGGCCGATGCTCGAAGCCCTCCGCGCCCGGGGCGACCTCGTGGTCGGCGACAACGAGCCCTATTCGGGCAAGGACGCCTTCGGCTACACGGTCGAGTTCCACGCCCAGCGCACCCGCCTGCCGCACCTCATGCTCGAGCTGCGCCAGGACCAGATCGCGGACGAGCCCGGGGCGCTCGCCTGGGCCGAACTCCTCGCCGGCCATCTCCGCCCGCTGCTCGCCGAGGCCGGCCGCCTCGGCCGCTGGCCGGGGCCGCGGACGCCCCGGGCCTGGCGGCTGCCGACCGGTTCGCCGCTCAGAAGTACCAGCTGAGCCGGGTGGTGACGAAGCCGTCCTGCTCGACCGCGCGCAGCGAATCGTCCGGGCTCACGTTCAAGAACAGCCGCGCCTCGACCTCGAGCCTGAGCTGGTCGGTGAGCCGGGTCGAGTATTCGAGCTGGGCGTAGGTCGAGCGCGTGTCGCGGTCGATCGTGGCGCCCGCCAGGAGCATGCTGTCGTGGCGGTCGTTGAAGCCGACGCGCAGCCCGAGGAAGACGTCGTCCTCGAGCGCCACCGGCGGCGCCTCGTCCTCGTCGCGCCCGTCCCAGCTGTACTCGGCCAGGAGCCCGAGATCGAGGCCGCTGTCGAGCACGTCGTAGAGCGTGTACTCGAAGCCACCCACGGCGGCTGCGAAGCGCCGGCCCTGGCCGCTGCGCACCAGGCTCTCGAGCTTCCAGGCCCAGGGGCCCGTCGTGAACTGGGCATCGAGGCTCGCCTGGTCGATCACCTCGTAGAACGGCACCAGCACCGGCTGGCCGCCGTCGAGCCGCTGCAGGAAGCGGGGCTCGCGGCTCATCCCGTGGAAGTAGGACAGCCCCAGATCGAGCCCGCCCAGCGTGTGGCTGTAGCGGGCGGCGAAGTCGACCCGCCGCTGCTCGCTTCCGCTCGAATACTCGGCATCCTCGCCGCGCACCGGCAGCGGCCCGCGCAGCCGCGCCTGGTCGTCGGGGAAGGTGCGCTCGCGGAACCAGGGCAGCGCGAACAGCCGGAACGTGCCGAACGGGCGCAGCAGGTTGAGGTTGAGCATCGGCTGGCCGAGCCGATCCTCGCTGTCGATGTCCTCGACCTGGTCGATCTGGTTGACGATGTCGACCAGATGGCGCGACTCGGTCACGCCCCAGAACACCCGGTCGAAGCCGGTCACGAGGTCCCAGCCCTCGCCGATCTGCAGGAGCTTGGCCTCGCGCAGATCGACGTGGGTGCGGTGCTGGTCGTCGCGGTCGAAGCGGGCGAACGGCACGAGCACGAAACGGCTCCGGCCGTCCTCGGCAATCGCCGCGAGCTCGGGCTCGGCGAAGACCGAGGGCGAGACCGTCGTGTCGCGCTGGCCGGCGAAGGCCGCGTCCTCGGGGAACACGCGCAGCTCGAGGCCGACCCGGCCGCCGAGCCGCCATTCGGCCGCGGCGAGCGGCCCGCCCGCGGCCAGGAGAGCCAGCGCCCCGCCGACCAGGGCCGCCCGCGCGCTCGGATCCGAGCCGAACATCGCCCCTCCCCCGCCCGCGCTCAGGTGACACCCGCCGTGGCGCTCTCGCGCAGAAGGCGAACACAAGTCAAGGGCTCGCTCGCGGCGAGGGCCGCCACGAGGCCCTGTCCGGGCTCGAGCTCGACCAGCTCGAGACCGTCCGCCCGGGCCCGCCGGGCCGCCCCCGGCGGCCGGTCGAGGAGCCCGGTGCCGACCGCCTTGCGGCAGGCCTCCTCGCGCACCCAGGCGCGCAGGAGGGCACGGCAGCGGGCCGCCGCCGGCAGCCGCGCCAGGGCGAGCCGCTCGGCCGGGTCGAGCAGCCGCTCGGCCAGGGCCTCCGGGTCGTCGAGCGGTCGGACCCGCTCGAGATCGACCCCGAGGGCCGCGACCGGCGCCACGGCCAGGAGCGCCCACCGCCCGCAATGGGCGAGCGAGAAGGCGAGCCCGGCGCTCCGATCGGCGAGCACGGGCTTGCCCCAGGGGCCGGTGGCGAGCGGCACCGCGCCGGGCGCGCAGCCGAGCCGGTCGGCCAGGGTCGCGCGGAGCGCCGCCCGCCCGGCCGCGAAGCGCCGCCGCGCCGGCTCGGCCATGGCCGCGGCCCGCGCCAGCTCGGCACCGGACAGCGAAGCCGTGGCCACGGGTGCCGCCCGATCGAGGTCGAGGAGCCGGAGTTCGGCCCGGCGCCGATCCCCCTCCATCCTCAGCGCGCCCGCTCGAGGGCCCGGGGCGAGAAGTCCTCGGCCGACATCCCGACCTGGAACCGGTAGTCGCTCCAGAGCATCTCCGTGCTCTTGCCGGTCTGGTGGTTGGTCATCACCATCCGCTCGGCCCGCCAGAACCGCTCCAGGTAGCGCCGATAGCCCTCGACGATCATGGTCTTCAACAGATCGCCCTTGCGATCGTAGTAGTCGACCTTGACGACACGGAGCTCCTCGGTGTCGAGCCAGGCGACCTGCCGGCTGTAGCCCGAGCCGACCTCGACCGGGACCCGCTCGTTGACGTGGCAGAGCAGATCGAGCCCGCCCGGGCAGGGCTCGTCGCGGAGCCAGCGGTGGCGGTAGCGCTCGACCTCCTCGCCGACCATGTCCTCGTAGGCGAGCTCGCTGCCGACGAACGAGCCCGAACGGCCGCTGGCGCTGATCCGCTTCACCCGCTTGAGGGCCGGCAGATAGAGCCACTGGTCGTCGTCGCCCTCCTTGTGGGCGACGGTGAGCAGGGCCGTGTCCTTGATGTCGGCGGGCCAGTCGAAGACCAGGAGGCTGCGGTCGCCGTCGGCGTCGCCGTCGGCCTCGAGCACCTGCAGGCGGAAGCGGCGCCGGCTCTGCGCGCCGCCCCTGTCCTTGAGGATCATCTCGCCGACCGCGGCGTAGTCGGAGAAGCCGGCGCCGCGGGCGTCGGCGGCCAGGGCGATCTCGAGGCCGCGGGCCTCGGGCGTGGGCTCGGCGGCGGCGGCGCCGGCGAGCAGGAGGAGCCCGGCCGCGAGCGCCGCCCGGCTCACAGCCGCCGCTCCAGCCACAGGAGGAGCGGCGGCAGGCAGAGATAGTCGCCGAGCCAGGCGATCACGATCGTCATGGCGCTGAGCATGCCCATCTGGTGGGTGACGGCGAAGCCCGAGAGCGCCATCACCGCGAAGCCGAGGCCGAGCGCCACGGCCATCAACAGGCAGGGCACCCCGGAGATCTGGTAGCAGTGGCGGATCGCGTCCTCGGGGCCGAGGCCGAGCCGCTCGCGGGCGTCGCGGTAGTGGGCCATCAGGTGGACGGTGTCGTCGACCACCACGCCGAAGGTGGTGACCGCCACCGCCGAGACCGCGAGGTTGACCTCGCCCATGAGGTAGCCCCAGAGGCCGAAGGCCATGAAGGCCGGGAAGAAGTTGGGCACGAGGCTCAACAGGCCGAGGCGGGTGCTGCCGAGTGCCGCCACCAGCATCGCCGAGATGACGACGAGCCCGAGCGCGGTGCCGGCGAGCATCGCCCGCACGTTCCGCTCGGAGAGATAGGCGTACATGATCGACAGCCCGGTCGGTGGGGCGGCGAGCTCGGGGCTGTTGGCCCGCAGCCAGGCCTCGCCCGCGAGGCCGAGCTCGCGAACCTCGTCCATGCTGACGTTGGCGAGCACCACGGTGAGCTTGCTCTTCGAGCGGCCGACGTCGAGGACCGTGCCCAGATCGTGGCCGGGCGGCAGCGACATCTCGTAGAGCAGCAGGTACTGGGCGGCGAGCTCGCGGCTCTCGGGCAGACGCTCGAAGGCCGGGTCGTCGCCGTGCATGTTCTTGTTGAGCCGCTCGAGGAGGTCGCTCAGCGCCGAGACCGAGACCACCTTGGGCCGGCCGCGGAACCATTCGGCGAAGCGGGCGACCTTCTGGAGATAGTCCGGCCGTGCCACGCCGCCCTCCTCGCCGGCCGGCAGGGAGAACTGCAGGACGTGCAGGCCCGACAGCCGGTTCTGGTAGACGTCGGTGGCGCGGCGGAAGTCGTAGCTCTCGTCGAAATAGCGGATGAAGTCGTCGTCGAAGGTGAGCCGGGTCATGCCGAAGCCGAGACCCAGGAGCGCCACGCCGCCGGCGGCGAGCACCGCCCGGCGCCGCGCGATCACCGCGTCGCACAGCCGGGCGAGCGCGGCCCGGAGCGCCGGCAGGCCGATCTCGGCCGAGGCCCGGATCGGCAGGAGGAGGAGGACCGCCGGCAGGAAGGTGAAGCACAGGAGGAGCGCCACCAGCGTGCCGGCCGAGACGATCGTGCCCAGCTCCTGCAGCGGCGGGGCGATCGAGAAGCCGAGTGCCAGGAAGCCCACCACCGTGGTCAGGCTGTTGATCAGCACGGGCCAGGCGTTCTCGGCGAGCGCCGCCTCGACCGCCGGACGGCGCGCGCCGAGCCGGGCGAGCTCGCGGCAGGCGCTCGTCACGATGTGCACGCCCGTGGTCAAGGACAGCACCAGGATCACGACCGGAGCCGAGGCGGTCGCCGGGTTGAGCACGACGCCGAGCCAGCCGGCGGTCCCCATGGTGAGCAGGCAGGAGAGCAGGATGGCGGCGAGCGTGGCGACCGTCGCCCAGAGCGAGCGCAGGCCGAGCGCGAGGGTCAGCGCCACCAGCACCACCATCAGCGGCACCAGCGTCGAGAGGTCGCGCCGGCCGGCGAGCGCGAAGGCGTCGTCGCCGATCACCCCGCCCGTCAGATGGACCTCGATCGCCGGATGGCGGGCGCGGAACTCGGCCGCGAGCTCGCGCGCGAAGCCGGCCATCTGCGGCACCTCGGCGCGGCTCGCCCCGGGCGCGTTGACCAGCACCATGACGGCGGTGACGTCGGCCTTGTCCGAGACCAGGCGACGGACCAGGTCGTCGCGGCCCATCGCCCGCGCCCGCGCCGCCTCGACCGCCGGGCCGTCGAGCCGGGCCGGGTCGGGTACCAGATCCTCGACCACGAGCTCGTCGTCCTTGGCGAAGCTGTGCGGCTCGGAGGTGAGCGAGTAGACCCGCTGCGCGTAGGGCACCTGCCAGGCGCGCTCGCTCAGCCAGGCGACCGCCTGCAGCGTCGGCACGGTGAACACCCGCCCGTCCCTGGGCTCCAGCACGAAGACGACGTTGTTGGCGCGCGAGAAGGTCGCCTCGAACGCCTCGAGGGCGAGCCGCTCGGGATCGTCCGGACCGAAGAAGAGGCGGCTGTCGGGGTTGAAGGAGAGCTGCCGCAGCCCGCCGCCGGCGAGGAGCGAGAGCGCGATCGTGAGCGCCACGACGAGCCGCGGCCGGTCGAGCACCGGGCGGAACCAGGCCTCGACCGGCACCGCCCCGAGCCGGGCGAGCAGCCGGCGCAGCGCCGCGACCGCGGCGGCCGGCCCGGCCCGCTCCGGGCGTCCGCGCGGCAGGCTCCGCTGCGCCATCGGGGCCCTACTCGGCGGCCCGGAAGCGGGCGGCGGGCGGCGGCCCGAAGCCGAGCCCGAGCCCGCCGATCAGCTCCTCGAGCGGCACCTCGGGGGCCGCGACCGCGGCCTCGAGCAGGGCCGTGTAGTCCCGGGCCAGCCGCGCGGTGTCGGCCGCCGTGCAGCGCTCGGCGTCGACCACGACCTCGCCCCAGACCCGACCGCCCAGCTCCTGCACGAAGATCTGGAGGTCGCGCTCGCAATGGTCCCAGGCGAGCGGAACCGCGCGCACCTCGATGCTGCCGAAGGCGACCCGGGCGTCCGGCCGGTCGACGAGCAGGGCGCCGAGGCCGCGATCGTCGATGTTGTCCGGGCGCATCGCCATCAGCGCCACCTGGCCGAGCGGCGAGGGCCGCACCGCCGGGTCGAGGCCGAGCCGGCGCAGGAGCGGCAGCCAGGGATGCGCCTGGTGCGCGAGCGCGCCGCGCACGGCCTCGGCCACCGCGTCGACGAGGGTGGCGAAGCCGCGCTCCGGCGCCACCCGGTTGCGGATCGCCCGGACCGTGTTGAGCCAGCCCACGACCGGCTCGAGCTCCGGCCGCACCCGGGCGGCGACGGACGCATCGACGAGCAGGTCGCTGCGCCCGGTCCAGGCCCAAAGGAGCGCCTTCATGGCGGCGTGCAGCACCGCGTAGGACGAGCAGCGCCGGGCCGCGGCGAGCTCGAGCAGCCGGCGGGTGGTCGCCTCCTCGATCACGAACCGCACCGTCCGGCCGTGGGCGATGGTGGCGCCCGCCCGCCCGCGCAGGAAGGGCAGCTCGAGCGGCGGGCCCGGATCGGCGAGCTCGGCCTTCCACCAGGCGAGCTCGGCCCGGCCTTCGGCACTCTCCATGTAGGCCCGCTGCCAGCGCACCGCGTCGCGGCACTGGAAGGCCGGCCGCGGCTCCGCCCCGCGCAGCCCGAAATAGCGCTCGAACAGCTCGTTCAACAGCAGCATCAAGGACCAGCCGTCGTACACCAGATGGTGCAGGCGCAGGAGCAGCAGGTCCTCGCCCCGGGCGCGGTACAGGATCGCCTCGAACAGCGGCCCGCGCTCGACGTCGTGGGGCTGCTCGGCGCGCGCCTGCACCAGGGCCTCGATCTCGGCCGCCGACCGATCGCCCGGCTCGACCACCTCGAGGCCGGTCGGATGCCGCGCCAGGACGCGCGGCACCCGCCGGCCGGCCTCGCGCGGGTAGACGGTGCGCAGGATGTCGTGCCGCTCGAGCGTCGTCGCGAGTGCGGCCGCGAGCCGGCCGCGATCGAGCGGCGGGCGGATGGCGAACGCACAGGCGTACTCGAAATGCCGCGTATAGGCGTCACGCACCCCGAGCCGGTCGATCCGGTCGAGGAGCCTCGCCTCGTTGGCCGAGAGCGGCAGGTCCTCGGTGACCGCGGCCGCGGCCGCCGCGGCCGCCGGTCCGGGCACCGCGAGGTCCGCGGCGAGCGCGGCCACCTGGAGCTCCGGCGCCTCGACCGCGCGCTCGAGCAGCCGCCGGTAGCGCTCGAGGATCCGCTCGACGGTGGCGCGCTCGAAGGCATCGGCGTTGTAGCGCACCTCGAACTGGACGCGGCCCTGGGACTCCGCCTCGCCGATGTCGAGATCGCCCCAGATGCCCCGCGGCTCGACCGGATGGACGGCGACGGCGTGGCCGCGGAAGTCGATCCGGGCGGCACCGACCCCGTTGACGAGGCCGCCGAAGCCGCGGGTGTCGAACTGCTCGGCCCGCCGCATGTAGAAGTCGACCTGGCCGATGCGCGAGGGTCGCCCGCCGGCGGCCGCGCGCAGCCCGTCGGCCACGAGCGGCACCGGATAGTCCTGGTGCTCGAGCGCGAGCGCGAGCTCCTGCGCCACGGTCCGGACCAGCTCGGCGAACGGCCGCTCCGGCTGGATCCGGGTGCGCACCGTGATCCGGGTCGACAGCCAGCCGACCACCCGCCGGAACTCCGGCCGGGTGCGGCCGAAGCCGACCCCGTCGACCGGCAGGTCGGTCTCGCCCGTGAGCCCGTGCAGGAGCGCGTCGAAGCCGGCGTGCAGCACGGCGTGCGGGGTCGTGCCGGTGGCCCGCGCGAGCTCGTGGATCCGCGCGGTGAGCGCCTCGTCGAGCACGAGCTCGAGCCGGCCCGCCGCGCGCACCGGCCCGGGCCGCCGCGGCCGGTCGTAGGGCAAGGGCAAAGGCTCGCCGATGCCGGCGAGTTCCTCCTCCCAGAACGCCCGGTGCCGGGCGCCCTCCGGGCTCGCCAGGAGCTCCCGCTGGAAGCGCACGAAGTCGGCATGGCTCGGCGCGTCGGCCGTCGGCTCCTCGACCGGCAGGCCGAAATAGCGCCCGAACAGCTCCTCGAGCACGAGCTTGGCCGACCAGTCGTCGATCACCGTGTGGTGCACCCGCAGCAGCACCACGTCCCGCTCGCCGTCGGCGCGGAACAGGAGGATGCGGAACAGCGGCCCGGCGTCGAGATCCTCGGGCTGGTCGGCGACCGCCTGCACGGCGGCCCGCAGCCCGGCCTCGTCGAGCCCGCGCGCCTCGACCACTTCGAGCCCGCGCGGATGAACCTCGGCGATGTGGAGCGTCCGCCTGCCGTCGACGCGCGGGAAGCTCGCGCGCAGCATCGCGTGCCGCGCCACGACCGCGTCGAACGCCGCCCGCAGCCGCTCGAGGTCGAGCCCGGGCCGGATCTCGAAGGCGTGCGCGAGCATGAAGTCGCGGAGCTCAGGGCCGAGCTCCGGGGCGGCGTCGAGCTCGCGCAGGAGGCGCTCCTGGCGCACCGAGAGGGGGCTCGGCTCGGCCGCCGGCGTCGCCGCCGCCGCTCCGCCCGCGGCCTCGGCCGCCGCCGGGGTGGCGGCCGCCGCCTCGGCCGGGGTCTCCTCGGCACCCAGCCGCTCGAGCACGGCGGCGCCGAGCGAGGCGAGCGTCGGCTGCTGCAGGAGCTTCGCCACGGGCAGGCTCAGGGCGAGCTCGCCCTCGATCCGGTTCTTGAGCTCGAAGGCGGTGAGCGAGTCGAGACCGACGTCGGCGAGCGGCCGCTCGGCCTCGATCCTGCTCTCCTCCACCCGCAGCACCTTGACGATCTGCTGGCGCAGGAAGCGGGCGACCATCGCCGGCCGGCGCTCGGCCGGGGCCGCGAGGAGTTCGGCCCGGAGCCGGCCGCCACCGCTCTCGACCGCCGAGACCAGATGCGCGAAGCGCGGCGAGGCCGAGCCGCCGCCGCTCGCCCGCGCGAGCACGTCCCAGTCGATCGCGGCGAAGCCCACCGCACCCGGGTCCGTGCGCAACAGCCGGTCGAGCGCGCCGAGCGATTGGGCGAGCGGCACGAGCGCGATGCCGCTGCTCTCGAGGTAGCGGGCCATGGCCTCGGTGCGGGCGACGAAGCCGGCTTCGCCCAAGGCCCCCCAGTTGATGGTGAGCGCGGGCAGGCCGAGCGCCCGGCGATGGAGGGCGAGCGCGTCCAAAAAGCCGTTGCCGGCCACGTAGTTGGCCTGCCCCTTCGAGCCCAGCATGGCGGCCACCGAGGAGAACATCACGAAGTGGTCGAGCGGCAGCTCGCGGGTCGCTTGGTGCAGGTTCCAGGCGCCGGCGAGCTTCGGGGCGAGCGCCCGCGCGAAGCGGACCGGATCGAGCTGGGTGAGGAAGCCGTCGTCGAGGACCATGGCGCCGTGCACCACGCCCTTGAGCGGCCGGCCGGAGGCGGCGATCGCCTCGACCACCGCCCGGACCTCCTCGGGCCGGGTGACGTCGGCCTGGGCGACCGTCACCTGCGTGCCGGCCGCCTCGAGCTCGGCCAGAAGCGCCCGGGCCGCCTCGCTCGAGGCCCCCGAGCGGCCCATCAGCACGAGATGGCCGGCGCCGGCGCGGGCCAGGTGGCGGGCCACCTCGAGGCCGAAGCCGCCGAGCCCGCCGGTCACCAGATAGCTGGCGTCGGCGCGAAGCCGAAGCGGCCGGTCCGGGTCGAGGGCCACCTCGAGGGCCGGATCGTCGAGCTCGACCACGACCTTGCCGATGTGCTTGGCCTGCGCCATGTGGCGGAAGGCGTCGACCACCCGCGAGGCGGGGAAGCGCTCGAACGGCAGAGGCGCGATCCGCCCGGCGGCCAGATGGCCCTCGAGCTCGTCGAGTGCCGCTCGGACGGTGGCCGCCCGGCGCGGGTCGACATTGGCCAGATCGATCGCGAAGAAGGCCACGTTGCGGCGCAGCGCCTTCAGGCCCAAGGGCGTGTCGCCGTAGATGTCGCGCTTGCCGAGCTCGAGGAAGCGGCCGTGCGGGGCGAGCACGGCCAAGCTCTTCTCGAGGAACGGACCGGGCAGCGAGTTGAGCACCAGATCGACGCCGGCGCCGCCGGTGGCCGCCAGGATCTCGTCGGCGAAGTCGAGGGTGCGCGAGTTCATGACGTGGCGGATGCCGAGCTCGCGCAAGAAGGCGCGCTTGGCCTCGCTGCCGGCGGTCGCGAAGATCTCGGCACCGATCATCTTGGCGATCTGGATCGCGGCGAGGCCGACGCCACCGGTCGCGACGTGGATCAGCACCCGCTCGCCCGGCTGCATGCGGCCGAGCGTCACGAGCGCGTACCAGGCGGTCAGGAAGCCGACCGGCACGGTCGCGGCCGCGGCCGCGGAGAGGCCGGCCGGGGCGCGCATCACCATGGCAGCCGGCACGGTGGCGTGCGCGGCGAAGCAGCCGCGGGCCATGGTCGCGACCCGCTCGCCCGGGCGGAAGCCCAGGACCCCGGGGCCGACCGCCAGCACGGTGCCGGCGCATTCGGTGCCGAGCGCCTCGTGCGCCGGGTCGGGCTCGGCCTCCTCGGGCAGGAGCCCGGACGCCGCCATCACGTCGCGGAAGTTCAAGGCGACCGCCTCGACCGCGAGCAGGAGCTCGCCCGGGCCGGGCTCGGGGCGGGGCCGCTCGACCAGCCGCATCGTGTCGAGCACGCCCGCCGCCGGCATGGTGAGCTTGAAGGAGGCGATCGCCGGGTCGCCGGCCGGCCGCCGGAGCGGCGGCAGGGCGCCGGGCTCGACCCGCTCGAGCCGGCTCACGAAGCGCCGGCCGCCACGCAGTGCGATCTCGGGCTCCGGCCCGTCGGCCACGAGCTCGGCCCAGAGCGCCAGGAGGCCGTCCTCGGCCGGGTCGAGGTCGACCGTGGTGCAGCGCAGGTTCTCCTGCTCGCTCGCCACGGTGCGGGCGAGGCCCAGGAGGGGGACCTGGGCGAGCCCCGCCACGCTCGCCGGGCCGTCGAGCGCCTCGCCCGAGGGCCGGCGCGCGCCACGGGCGAGGATCCAGAGCCTGGGCGCCGGGCCGCTGCGGCCGGCGAGCGCCTGGGCGAGCTGCAGAACCGGCAGGCAGGCCTGCTCCTGGAAGGCCATGAGCGCGGCCGCCGGGGGATCCTCCCCGAGGGTGCCGGCATCGAGCCCGAAGCCCTGGACGATGCCGCGCCAGGGGAGCCCGCCCGCGGCCAGCTCCTCGACCAGCGGGGCCAGATCGGCGGCCTCGCCCGGGCGGATGCGGGCCTCCTCCCGGGCGATCCGCGCCGCTGCCTCGGCCGGCCGCACGAGCAGGCAGCGCTGGCCGGCGGCGCGCAGCCGCACCGCCAGGCGGTCGACCAGGCCACCCGCATCGGCGAGCAGCAGCCAGGCACCGGGCTCACCCGGCAGTTCGGCCGCGGCCGCCCCGCCGCCCACGGCGCTCGCCTCGAGCGCCGATTCCTGGCCCACGGCGCTCGCCTCGAGCGCCGATTCCTGGCCCACGGCGCTCGCTTCGAGCGCCGATTCCTGGAAGCCGTCGCGCCAGTGCGCCGGACGGCGGGCGGCCTCGCCGCCGCGCCGGGCGCGACCCACGAGCCGGCGGGTCTCGAAGCCCTCGATCCGCAGCACGACCGCGCCGTCCGGATCGCGCACCACGACGTCGCTGACCGTGGCCCGGGCGTCGCGCCGCACGCCCACGAGCTCGACCGAGAGCCGCTCGCCCGGGCGCGCCAGCCAGCGGACGCGGGCGAAGCCGCGCGGCAGGTGGAGATCGCCCGAGGCGGCGTCGCCCAGGAGCGCGATCCCGACCTGCAGGCAGGCGTCGAGGAGTGCCGGGTGGAAGCGCCAGGGGGCGCCGGCCGACAGGCCCTCGGGGCGGACGACCTCGCCCCGGACGTCGTCGCCCAGGGGCCGCGCCCGGACCACCCCGCGGAACAGCGGTCCGTACTCGTAGCGCCAGGCCGCCGCCTTGGCGTAGAACGCCTCGCCGTCGAGGCCGTCGCCCGCCTCGGCGGTCGCGGCCGGCGCGGCCGCCTCCGATGCGAGGGGTGCCGCGGCCGCCCGCCGGGCCCGGCCCGTGGCGCGCAGGACCCACTCGGGCGCGCCGTCGCGGGTCCGGCTGTGGACGGTGATCCGGCCGCGCTCCGGGTCGAAGGCGGTCTCGACGATCTCCGAGCGCTCGCGGTCGAGGAACAGGCCCTCGTGCAGGGTGACGCCCTCGAGCTCGATCGGCCCCTCGCCGAGCGCGTCGGCGGCGGCGGCGAGCATCAGCTCGACATAGCCGGCCCCCGGGAACAGCACCGAGCCGTCGACCCGGTGGTCCTCGAGGAAGCGGTGCGAGGCGAGGTCGAGCTCGGCCCGCCAGCGCGGCTGCGGCCCGGCCAGCCGGTCGCCCAGGAGCGGGTGGACCGGGGCCTCGTGCAGCATCGCCCGGGCCTCCTCGCAGGGGGCCCAGAAGCTCTTGGTCTCGAACGGGTAGAGCGGCAGGTCGACGAGCCGCCGGCCGGCGCCGAGCACGCCCCGCCAGTCGACCGGCTGGCCGGCCACCCAGAGTGCCGCGAGCGCCGCCCAGAGGGTGTCGAGCTCGCCCTGCTCGCGGTGCAGCGAGGGCTGCACCAGGCCCGCCACGCCCTTGTGCGCGAGGCAGGCGTTCAGGGGTCCGGCCAGCGTGACGTGCGGGCCGAGCTCGAGGAACGCCGCGAAGCCGCGCTCGAGCGCGTGCCCGACCGCCGGCTCGAACAGCACCGGCTCGCGTACGTTGCGCCACCAGTAGGCGGCATCGAGCGCCCGGCCGTCGATCTCGGCACCGGTCACGGTCGAGACGATCGGCAGGCGCGCCGGGCCCGGGCGGAGCCCCGCGAGGGCCGCGTGGAAGGCCTCGCGGATCGGCTCCATGCCGGCCGTGTGGTAGGCCGCCTGGAGCTTGAGCAGCCGCGCGAAGGTGCCGGGCCGCTCGGCCTCGATCGTGGCGAGCAGCGCCTCGAGCGCCGGCCGCGGCCCGCCGACCGTGGTCATGGTCGGGCCGTTCACGGCCGCGACCTCGACCGCCGCGAAGCCCGGCCGCGCCAGGAAGGGGCGGACCTCGGCCGCGCCCAGGCCGAGGGCGGCCATGGCACCCGTGCCCTCGAGGCCCTGCTGCAGCCGGCCGCGGTGGAAGATCAGGGCGGCCGCGTCCTCGAGGGAGAGGGCGCCCGCCACGTAGCCGGCCGCGACCTCGCCGAAGCTGTGGCCGAGCACCATCGCCGGCTCGACGCCCCAGGCCCGCCAGCGGGCGGCGAGGCCGATCTGGACGGCGAAGATCGCGGGCTGGGTGACCTCGGTCTCGTCGACCCGCGACTCCTCCTTGGTCCGGCCGAGCTCGGCGATCGCCGACCAGCCGGCGAGGCGCTCGAACACCGCATCGAAGCGCTCGACCTCGGCGCGGAACACGGGATCGCGGGCCAACAGCTCGCGGCCCATCGCCCACCACTGCCCGCCTTGGCCGGTGAACACGAAGACCAGCGGCCGGGCCGGGCCGCGGCGGCCGGCGAGCCAGGGCGGCGGGCCGGCCTCGCCCGGGCCGAGCGCCGGCTCGCCGCGGGCGAAGGCGCGCAGCCGCGTCACCGCCTGCTCGCGCGAGCCGGCCGGGACCGCGAGCCCGTGCGCCATCCGCGCCCGGCCGCTGGCGAGCGACCAGGCGACGTCCGCGGGCTCGGTGCCGGGCTCGGCCTCGAGCCGGTCGGCGACCGCCTCGGCGAGCCGCGCGAGGGCGCCGGGCGTGGCCGCCGAGAGCGGCAGGAGGATCCGCTCCGGCGCCGGGTCGGGCGCGGCCGCGGGCCGGACCGGCGGCGGGCTCTCGAGGATCGCGCAGGCGTTGGTACCGCCGAAGCCGAAGCTGTTGACCGCGGCCCGGAGCGGTCCGTCGCCCGCGAGCGGGGTGGGTGCGGTCGGCACGGTGAGGTTGAGCTCGGCCATCGGGATGGCCGGGTTCGGCCGCTCGAAATGCAGGTTGGGCGGCACCATCCGGTGGCGCAGCGCGAGCGCCGCCTTGGTGACGCCGGTGGCGCCGGCGGCGGCCTCGAGATGGCCGGTCTGGGTCTTGACCGAGCCCACGAGCAGCGGCCGGCCCGGGGCTCGGCCGCGGCCGAAGGCGAGGCCGATCGCCCGCGCCTCGATCGGATCGCCGACCGGCGTGCCGGTGCCGTGCGCCTCGACATAGGCGACGCTCGCGGGATCGATCCCGGCCGCAGCCGCGGCCGCCTCGAGCATCGCCTGCTGGGCTTCGGCACTGGGTGCGGTCATGGTCGCGGTGTGGCCGTCCTGGTTGACCCAGGTGGCGCGGATCACCGCGTGCACGCGGCGGCCCTCGGCGAGCGCCCGCTCGAGCGGCTCGAGCACCAGGATCACCGCCCCCTCGGCGCGCACATAGCCGTCGGCGCGGTGGTCGAACATGTGCATCCGGCCGGAGGGCGACATCATCCCGGCCTGGCTGAAGCCCACGAACGGCGCCGGGTCGAGCAGCGCGTTGACGCCGCCCGCGAGTGCCAGGTCGCACTCGCCGCGGTCGAGCGCCCGGCAGGCCAGGTGCATCGCCACGAGCGAGGAGGAGCAGGCGGTGTCGACCACGAGGCTCGGGCCCCTGAGGTCGAGCCGGTGCGAGACGCGGTTGGCGACGATGCTGATCGCCACCCCGGTGTTGGAGACCGCGTCCGAGTGGCGCCGGTAGCGCTGCAGCGACCCGTAGTCGGAGCCGCAGCACCCGAGGAACACGCCGGTGGCGGTGCCGGCCAGCGAATCGGCCGGGATCATCGCGTCCTCGAGGGCGTGCCAGGCGACCTGGAGGGCCTGGCGCTGCTGCGGGTCCATGGCCTGGGCCTCGCGCGGCGAGATCCCGAAGGCCTCGGCGTCGAAGCCCTCGATGCCCGGAACGAAGCCGCCCCAGCGGGTGATCGCGCGGCCCGGCCGGCCGGGCTCGGCGTCGAAGTAGCGCCCGGTGTTCCAGCGCCCGGGCGGCACCTCGACGATGCCGTCGACCCCGTCCAGGAGGTTGCGCCAGAAGCGCTGCGGATCCCGGGCCCCGCCCGGCAGCAGGCAGCCGATCCCGACGATCGCGACTGCAGGCGGAATCGCGCCCGCAGCCGAGGGCGACTGGTCGATCATGGCGTTCCCTCTCCCGCGGCGCGCGGCGCGGGCATCGCTGCCGTGACCCCGCCCGGCCCTCCTGCCTGTCCCGGCAGCGTCGAACCGTTACCGGTCATTCATCATCTTCGCGATGCAGCGTCAATCCGCCCGAGACCGGGAAGTCGCGCATAATGGATTGCGAATGAAAACCATTGGTTGCTCTGTGGTTCGACCCGGGACCGCCCGGCCCACCGGCTCGTTTCTCTGGAGAATCGCGACTCCGACCCTGGCGAGTGCCGGGGCTCGGGGCGCGACGCAGGGGCCCGGCGACCGCAGGGCCGGGGCGTGGGCTCACCCCAGGGTAGAGGCCTCCGGGCGCGCCCTTGCCCTACCCCGGTACGCGACGACCGGACCGCGGAGCGCGCGCGGCGACCTTTTCTTGACTATCATCCTATATTAGGCTATGGGTCTCTCGACGTCCACCCAGCGGAGCCGACCATGCCCGCTCCCGAGCCCGCCCGCCGGCGCGGCCCCAAGACCCCCGAGGGCAAGGCCCGCGCCGCCCTCAACGCCACCAAGCACGGGCTCAGGGCCCGCCGCTTCACCCTCCTCCCGCACGAGGACCCGGCCGAGTTCGAGGCCTTGGCCGCCGCCACCCGCGCCGCCTACCGGCCCGCCTGCCCGATCGAGCGCGAGCTCGTCGAGGCCTTGGCCGTGGCACTCTGGCGGGAGATCCGCGCCGACCGGCTCGAGGGCGAGGTCCTGGCCGACATCCCGCCGGCCGACGGCTCGCGCGGCTGCGGCAGCGACCTGCTCCAGGACCGCCACCGGGCGAGCTTCGCCCTGCTCCTGCGCTACCGCGCGCAGGCGGCGGGCGGGGTGCGCCGCGCCCAGGACGCGCTCGCGCGCCACCGGGCCCTGGTCGAGGAGGCGCGCGGCCGGGCCGAGGCCGAACGGCGCGCCGATCGCACGAACGAATTGGCCGCGGCCGAGCGGGCGGCCGGCGCGCCGCCGGCGGCCGATCCGATCCCCGAAGCGGGCGCCGACCCGATCCCCGAGGCGGCCGCCGGGCCGCCCCGCGCGGCGCTCCGCGAGGCGGTGCGCAAGGCCCTGAACCCGCTCGACACGCCGTTCCTGGCGGCGCTCGGTCGCGACCCCGATCTGGTGCTCCCGGTGCCGGGCCTCCGCCCCGAGGCCTGGCCGCTCGCCCAGCACCTGGCCGATCCGGAGGGACGGCCGATCGAGGGCCAGGGACCCTATCGCCGGGTCCCGCACCTGGGCTATGGCGACTGGCTCGCCAACCAGCACGTCCTGCCGGTCATGGAGGCGGTCCGGGCGCGGGCGGCGGCACCCGCCGCCGAGCCCGACCGGGCGGAACCGCCGCCGGGGGTCGCGCACGCCGCCTGAGCCCCGGGCCCCGGGGCGGGCCGCCGTCGCCGGGGCCCGGCACCCTCGCCGCGCGCCGCCCGGCCGGTCGGGGGTGGGGCGAGCCCGGGCGCGGGTGGGGCGAGCGATGGGTCTCGAACCCACGACCTCCAGGGCCACAACCTGGCGCTCTGACCAACTGAGCTACGCCCGCCGCGCGGCGGCGCTTGTGGCCGACGGGTGGCGGCCCGTCAAGCATCCGCGGGTCCGCCGCGCCGCCCCCTGCCCAGATCCTGGGCAGTCTGCCCAATCCGAAGGCAGACCCTGCCGCGCGACGGGCGCCGCAGCCGCCATCGCGCGCCCCTGGCCGGCTGGCACGGCCCCTGCATCTCCGGGCGCAGCGCAGGCCGGGGCCGGTTCGGCCCGTCGACCCGGGGTGTGGGATGAAGAAGATCGAGGCGGTCATCAAGCCGTTCAAGCTCGACGAGGTGAAGGAGGCCCTCCAGGAGATCGGCCTCAAGGGCATGACGGTGACCGAGGTCAAGGGCTTCGGCCGCCAGAAGGGCCACACCGAGCTCTATCGCGGCGCCGAGTACGTGGTCGACTTCCTGCCCAAGGTGAAGATCGAGCTGGTGGTCGAGGACTCGCTCGTCGAGCGGGCCATCGAGGCGATCCAGCAGGCGGCGCGCACCGATCGGATCGGCGACGGCAAGATCTTCGTGATCCCGGTCGAGGACGCGATCCGCATCCGCACCGGCGAGCGCGGCGGCGACGCTCTTTGAGGCGGCGGCATCCGAGCATCCGGCGGCCGGGGCCGCCGGCCCCACCCGGGCCCGTCCACGGACCCGGTCAACCGAGCAGCAAGGAAAAGGGTCGATGACGTTGGGTTGCAAGACGTCGGCGGACGTCATGAAGGCCATCAAGGACCACGGCGTCGAGATGGTCGACATCCGCTTCACCGACATGCCGGGCATGTGGCAGCACACCTCCTATCCGGTGCAGTGCTTCCACCAGGACGCGATCGACGAGGGCCTCGGCTTCGACGGCTCGTCGATCCGCGGCTTCAAGGTGATCAACGAGTCCGACATGCTCTTGATGCCGGACCCGTCCACGGCCTTCCTCGACCCGTTCTTCCAGCACAAGACCCTGGTCATGATCGCCGACGTCAAGGACCCGGTGACCAAGGAGTTCTACTCGCGCGATCCGCGCGGCGTCGCCAAGAAGGCCGAGGCGTTCCTGAAGAGCAGCGGCATCGGTGACACGGCGTTCTTCGGGCCCGAGGCCGAGTTCTTCGTCTTCGACAATGTCCAGTACGGAACCGGCCAGCACTACTCGTCCTACATGGTCGATTCGGCGGAAGGGCACTGGAACACCAACCGGGCGGAGGGGCCGAACCTCGGCTACAAGGTGCGGCCGAAGGAGGGCTACTTCCCCTGCCCGCCGAACGATTCGCTGCAGGACATCCGCGCCGAGATGGCGCTCACCATGATCCAGATCGGCCTCACGGTGGAGTGCCAGCACCACGAGGTCGCGACCGCCGGGCAGTGCGAGATCGACATGAAGTTCGATACGCTGCTCGCGATGGCCGACCATCTGATGAAGTACAAGTACGTCATCAAGAACGTCGCCAAGAAGCACAACAAGACCGCGACCTTCATGCCGAAGCCGCTCTACGGCGACAACGGCTCGGGCATGCACTGCCACCAGTCGATCTGGAAGGCGGGCAAGCCCCTGTTCGCCGACGAGGCGGGCTATGCGGGCTTGAGCCAGATGTGCAAGTGGTACATCGGCGGGCTCCTGAAGCACGCGCCGGCGCTGTTGGCCTTCGCGGCTCCGACCACCAACAGCTACCGGCGGCTGGTGCCGGGCTACGAGGCGCCGGTCAACCTCGCCTGGTCGATGCGCAACCGCTCGGCCGCCTGCCGCATCCCGATGTACAGCGACAGCCCGAAGGCCAAGCGGATCGAGTTCCGCTGCCCCGATCCGTCCTGCAACCCCTATCTGTCCTTCGCCGCCATGCTGATGGCCGGGCTCGACGGCATCCGCAGCAAGCTCGATCCGGGCGATCCGGTCGACAAGAACATCTACGACCTGCCGCCCGAGGAGGCCGCCGCGATCAAGCAGGTGCCCGGCTCGCTGCCGGACAGCCTGGCCGCGCTCGAGGCCGACCACGAGTTCCTGCTCGAGGGCGGCGTGTTCACCCCCGACCTGATCGCGACCTACATCGACTACAAGAAGAGTGCCGAGGTCGACGCGGTCCGGCTGCGGCCGCACCCCTACGAGTATTTCCTCTACTACGATTGCTGAGCGTCCTCCCTCCCTCCCTCCCTGTCCGCCCGGTCGGGCGGGGCCCCGCGGGGTCCCGTTCCGGCCGGGCGGCGACGCTCAATAGCTGAGCGTCACCTGCAGCTGGTCGACATACTGCCCCTCGGCGACGCCGCCCTGGCGCGGGATCACCCCGTAGACCGTGAGCCGGGTCGGGCGGCGGCCGTCGTTGGTGGCCGTGACCGTGCCGCCGGACCGCCCGCCGTCGCCCCAGGGACGGCTGTGCGCCGGGTCGGCGAACAGCCGGTAGCGCAGCCGCGCCCCGCCCGGGGCCGTGAGCTCGCGATCGGCGCCGCCCTGGATGCCCACCTCGAACCGGGTCGGCCGCTCGCAGCGCACCAGGATCTCGCCCTTGCCGAAGCTCCTGCGGGCGAGGTCGATCGAGCCGAAGGCGACCGGCCGGACGTCGACCCGGCAGCCGGCCGCGGCCGGGCCGGCCAGGAGCCACGCGGCCAGCGCCAGGGCGGTGCCCGGGAGGCGGCTCAGCGGCACGCCACGACACCCAGATCGGGCAGGAGCTCGCCCGCCGGCACGGCCGGCAGCGGGCAGAGGAAGGACTGGCCGGAGCGGCCGCCGCGGAGCTCGACCGGCCGGTCGAGCGGGCCCGTGACCTGGCCGAACCCGCCCCGGCCGACGAGTGCGGTCACCGTGCCGTCGTCGCTCGCGAGCTCGAGCCCGGCGGGCAGGGGCGTGCCGTCCGGGGCGCGCAGGACGAGCGTCGCCTGGCGGCGCCGGTCGACCGGGAAGCCGATCAGGACGCCACTCCGGTCGAACGGCACGGCCGCGGCCTCGGGCCGCTCGATCGCCGCCTCGAGCGGCAGGTCGTCGAGCTCGAGGCGGACCCGGTTGACCTCGTAGGGGCGCAGCCCGGGCAGGAGCAGGCGGCCGTCGGCGTCGGTCCGCCCGGCCTCGCGGTTGTCGAGATAGACCCGCACGTTCGGGAAGCCGGGCACGTCGACGAGCCCGAACGCCTGGCCGAGCCGCCGCGAGGCCTTGAGGGTGCCGTCGACCAGCGCCAGGCTGCCGCTCAGGCCGAGCCTGAGCCGGGCGTCGTCGTCGAAGCTCTCGGCCTCGAGGTCGACCGCCCCCTGCTCGGCCTGCCAGCTCAGCCGGGCGTCGTAGCTCCGGGGCGCGTCGCCGACCTCGGCACCGACCCGCCAGTCGAGCCCGAGGTCGGAGGCGCCGCGGGTCCGGCGGGCCTGCAGGCGGGCGCTCTGCCGCTCGTCGCGCAGCCGCGCCTCGGCGCTGAGCGAGGTGCGCTCGCCGAGCGGCAGGGTGTAGGAGGCGGTGACCGCGAGGTCGTGGTCCGGGCGGAAGGTCTGGCCGGCGCTCACGAACAGCGAGCCCGGGCCGATCGGCAGCGACCAGGAGGCGGCCGCCACGGTGCGGTCGTCGCTGCGCCGGCGCTCCTCGTTGGCGAGCAGGAGGCCGATCCGGCCGGCGGCGCCGAGGTCGAGGCCGAGGTTGAGCTGGTCGGTCCGCTCGACGTCCCCGCGCCCGCCGAGCTCGCTCCAGCCGTCGCTCATGAGCCGGGTGCGGGCACCCAGGCTCCAGCGCTGCGCCTGGTACTCGTAGGCGAGCTGGCCCATGAGCCCGCCGCCCTCCTCGCCGTCGTGGCTGGCGCCGAGCCCGGCCGTGACGGTGCCGAACAGGCCGAGCCGGAGCGTGCCGCCGGCCACCAGCGCCTGGCGGTCGAGCTGGGCCTCGCCGTGCAGCTCGGCGGTGAGCCGGTCGCTCAGGCCGTAGCGGTGGGTCGCGGCCACGAGCGCGTCACCGTAGTCGAAGCTCTCCTCGCCGTAGCGGCGCCGCTCGAGGCCGGCCTCGTAGGAGTACTCGTGCAGCCCCTCCTTGAGGTTGCGCGCGCTCACATAGTAGGGCTGGGTCAGGACCCGCTCGCGGCCGAGCAGGTCGGTGACCCGGAGCTGCACCTCGCCGGCGCCGGTCACCACCGGCAGGTTCCGGAAGCTGAACGGGCCGGGCGGCACCTCGCCGGTCGACCGCTTGAGGTTGTCGATCAGGACGTCGATCACCGAGGTCTGCTCGGCCAGCCCGCCGATGGCCGGCAGGGGGAAGGTGACGAAGCTCGGGTCGGTGGCGAAGTTGGTGGCCCATTGCAGCCCGCCGAAGCGGACCGGGGCCGCGAACGAGCCGCCGCCGGTGAGCCCGTCGCCGAGCCTGAGGCTGGCGCGGCGCTCGGGCAGGTCGCGGAACAGCCGCGTCTCCAGGCGGACGAGGTCGGGATGGCCGGTCGCGTCCTCGAGCAGGGCGCTCGTGGTGAGCACCCCGGCCGGCACGAACAGCCCCGCCTCGATGAGCCCGTCGACCCGCTCCTGGACGCCCTCGCCGAGCGTGCCCGCGAGGTCGTAGTCGAGGAAGGCGCCGGTGGCCGAGGAGGGCGGCGGCGCCGGCTCGCCGCCCTCGGCCAGCTCGAAGGTCTCGAAGGCCGCGGCCGGGAGGTCGAGGGTCAGGGCGAGCGTCGCCCGGTCGACGGCGACGCGCGCGCCCGGGATCGCGTCGAGCGGCAGGAACGGCTCGCCCTGCAGGGTCAAGACCTTCGCGGGCTCGACGCGGACCCGCCAGAGGCGCAGCTGGGCCACCGGGAGGGCGAGGCGGCCGCTGCCCGGCTCCTCGGCGGCGAGGCTGCCGCGCGAGACCTCCTGGCCGTTCAGGGTCACGGCGAGGACCCACTCCCGCCAGCCGTCGCCGGTCACCGGCGGCTCGACCGGGTCGCGGCGCAGCACCCGCCGCGGCGGCTCGACCGGCCCGGGCGCGAAGGTCGGCGGGACGACCTGGGTCCGCTCGACCGGCCGGGGCGGGCGGCTCGGGGCGGGCGCGGGCGGGCCCGCGAGCGGCGCCGGCGGCGGCGCGGGCGGGCGCGCGGCGCCGTCGGCCGGGCCGGCCGGCTCGACCAAGAGCTGGGCGAGCTCGGCCTCGGGGGGAACCGGGCGCGGGTCGGAGCGGGCCGGCAGGGGCAGCGACGCCGGGCCCTGGCGGGCCGCCACCATCAGCCTGAGCAGGCGGGCGTCGGCCTCCGGTGCCGCCCCGGTGACGAGCTCCAGGCCCTGCTCGGGTCCCCCGGCCAGGAGCCCGGACCAGACCGCGAGCAGGCCGGCTGCGCCCCAGAGGCTAGCCGCCCTGGACGGGAACGACGAGGTCGAGATCGCCAAGGTTGGTCTCGGCGCGGATCGACAGGGCGCGCGCTCCCTCGAGACGGGTCCCGGCCAGCGACCAGCGATGCTCGCGCCCGGCCAGGACGTAGACCGGGCCGTCGCCGAGCCCGATCGGCCGCGCCGCGGCCAGGAGCTCGATCCGGCGGACGTGCAGGTGCGCCCGGCCCTGGTTGGCGACCACGAGGCTCAGACCGGCGGCGCCGCGCTCGACCGTCCAGCGCGGCTCGGCGCGCGCCCCGGGCGGCGTCACGAACACCGGCAGGCTCATGCGCAGGGCGAGCCGGACCCCGCCGGCGGCGGCCTCGCCGGAGGGCACCTCGGTGACCAGGAGGCGGAAGCTCTCCTCGACCGCGGGTGCCGTGTCGCCGCGCCGCGCCACGCGGACGATCTGCCGGTCGCCCGGAGCCAGGCGCAGGAGCGGCGGCACCGCCACGAGCTCGCGGGTCGGCTCGAGGTCGGCGGTGGCCGGACTCGACCGCCAGGCGAAGGTCTCGACCTGGAGGAGCAGCGGCTCCTCGCCGCTGTTGGTGAGGGTGACGACCGCGGCCGGGCGGCCCGGGCCGAGCTCGATCCGGGTCGGCGACACGCCCAGGGTCGCACCGAGCGCGGCCGTCCCGGCCAGGACCAGCGCGGCCAGGGTCGCGAGCAGCAGCCGGACGGGGCGGGGGTGCGCCATCTCAGAAGGTGAGCGTGATCGTCACGGTGTCGCTGTAGCTGCCGGGCGAGACCGCCTGGCCCGAGGGGATGCGGCCGTAGACCGGCACGCTGCCGTTGCCGCCCTGCAGGAGCTGGATCTGGTTGGCATCGGCGCCGGTGCCCCAGACGCTGGTCCGGCCGCTGGTCTTGTAGAGCTGGTAGTTGAGGAAGCTCGAGCCGGACTTCATGCGGCGCTGCGAGCCGCTGGCGTTGGCGCCGTTGTCGAGCTCGAAGGTCAGCGTGCCGACCGGGCAGTTGACGTAGTTGATGGAGCCCTGCACGTCGAGGTTGGTGGTCTGCCCCGAGACGTAGGTGCCGAAGGCCATCGTGCCGCCCGACAGGGCGCAGTTGGAGGTCACCGTGGCGGTGACGTTGAGCGTGCCGGTGTCGGTCGCACCGCCCGCCGGCCGGACGTCGCCGAAGAGCGCGCCGATCAGCGCCGCGGCGATCCCTATCCTCCTCCGAGCCATGGCTCGATCTCCCGTCGCTGGTGCCTCGGCGAGGGCTTGGGCTGTCCTTGGTCGCGCTCGGCGACGCGACCGAGTATATATTTATGGTTGATAAATCTCAAGATCACTCTCGCCTCGCGCGATCCGTCCGCCCGTGCCGTTCGACCGTCGCCAGGAGGCTCGCCCCGTCGACCGGCTTGGTGAGGTAGCCGTCCATGCCGGCGGCGCGGCAGCGCCGCTCGTCGTCGGCCATGGCGTTGGCGGTGACCGCCACCACCGGGGTGGCAGCGCGCGCCGGGTCGGAGAGGGCGCGGATCCGCCGCGTCGTCTCGAGCCCGTCGAGTTCGGGCATCTGCATGTCCATGAGCACGAGGTCGAACGGCTCGGCCGCCAGCCGCTCGAGGGCGGCGGCACCGCTCTGGACCGTCGCCACGACGTGCCCGGCGCGCTGCAGCAGCACGGCCAACAATCGGCAGTTGAGGGCGTTGTCGTCGACCACCAGCAGACGGAGCGGCCGGGCGCGGCGCTCCGACAGGCTGTGGCGGGTCAGGATCCCGGCCTCGCCGCCGGCGCGCAGCGTCCGCAGGCAGGCCCTCAGCGTCTCGGCCGTGACCGGCTTCGCCAGATAGGCCTGGAACCCCGCCGCCTCGGCGCGCCGCGCGTCGCCCCGCAGCCCGGCCGGCGCCAGGAGCACGAGCCGGGTCGCGGCCAGCGCCGGATCGGCGCGCAGCCGGGCGGCGAGCGCCGCCGGCTCGAGCTCGTCGAGCCGGCCGTCGACCAGCGCCAGGTCGAAGGGAGCGCCGCGGTCGGCCGCCTCGGCCAGGAGCGCCAGCGCCTCGCGGCCGCTGCCGGCGGTGCGCACGGTCATGCCCCAGAGCGCGGCCAGATCGCGCATCGTCGCGCGGGTCCGCTCGATCGGGTCGACGATCAGGAGCTGGGCGCCGGCCAGCGCCGGGGCGGCGACCGGGGCGGCCTCGGCGTCGCGCTCGGGCAAGGCCACCGGCAGGAGTGCGGTGAAGGTGGTGCCGGATCCGGGCCGGCTCGTGCAGCCGAGCACGCCGCCCATGGCCTCGACGATCCGGCGGGCGACCACGAGGCCGAGGCCGCTGCCGCCGTAGAGCCGCCCGGTGGCGGCCGAGGCCTGCGCCCAGGGCCGGAACAGCCGGGCGAGCTCCGGCTCGCTCATGCCGATCCCGCTGTCGGCGAGCTCCAGGGCGAGCAGCGCACTGCCGTCGCCGCGGCGCCGGCTGGCGGCGCTCAGTCGCACGCCGCCGCGCTCGGTGAACTTGATCGCGTTGCCCAGGAGGTTGAGCAGCACCTGCCGCAGCCGCGCCGGGTCGGCCCGGACCAGCTCCGGCACCGCCGGCTCGACCGCGAGCTCGAGCGTGAGGCCCTTCTGGCGGGCGCGCGGCTCGACCAGCGCCAGCACGCGCTCGAGGAACGGGCGGAGCGCCACGCTCACGGGTGCGAGCTCGAGCCGGCCGGCGTCGATGCGGGACAGGTCGAGGACGTCGTTGACCAGCGTGAGCAGCGCCTCGCCGGCCTCGAGGATGGCGTCCAGATAGCCCGCCTGCTCGCCGTCGAGCGGCGTGTCCTTGAGCAGGCGCGCCATGCCGAGCACGCCGTTGAGCGGCTCGCGCATCTCGTGGCTCATGGTGGCGAGGAAGGCGGCGCGGGCCGCGGCCGCCGCGCTGGCCCGCCGCGCCCGCCG
>CAZDFD010000008.1:0-30890 GCA_964504655.1 uncultured Geminicoccaceae bacterium | reverse complement strand
GCCCCGTCCCGCGTCCTCGCCCCGGCCCCGTCGGCCCGCCGCGTCCATCTCCGTCCCCTCGTGCGCCTGCCACGAGCCAAGACGAGACTGGCACGACCTCCGGTCGATGGACGTGAGAAAACTCAACTTTCAGGCGAAATCCGGACCGCCACTCAGCCGTGCGTGCCGAGCCCGCCCGGCGCGCCCTCGCGGCGCAGGAGCGGCGCCGCCGCCGGCTCGATCGCGACGTTGAGGAGCGCCGGGACAGGGCTCGCGAGCGCCCGCTCGAGCGCCGGCCCGAGCTGGTCGGCGCGCAGCACCTGCTCGCCGAGCGCACCGAAGCCCTGGGCGACCTGGTCGTAGCGGGTCGGCAGGAGGTCGCAGCCGAGGAGCCGATCCGCTCCATAGGTGCGGCGCTGGATCTGCTGCTCGGCGTTCCAGCGGGCATCGTTGCCGACGATCACCACGACCGGCAGCCCCGAGCGCACGGCCGTGTCGAGCTCGGCCGGGTGGAAGCCGGCGGTGCCGTCGCCCATGACCGCGACGACCGGGGCCCGCGGCTCGACCAGCCGTGCCGCGAGCGCCATCGGCAGCGAGCCGCCGATCGCTCCGGCGGGACCGTTGCCGAGCAGGCGCGGGGCCGAGAGGCAGGCCCGCGCCCATTGCCCGAACTCGCCGCCGTCGAGGACGAGCACGCTCGCCGGGTCGCGGTCGAGCAGCGGCTGCAGGGCGCGGCCGAGCTCGAGCGGGTGCAGCGGCCCGGCGGCCGGGCCGCGCCGCTCCGCCCACTCGGCCGGCCGCCAGGCGAGCGCCGCCTCGACCCGTCGCCGCCAGCCGGCCCGCGCCTCGGCATCGGCCGGCCGGGCCGCGGCCAGGGTCTCGGCGGCAGCAGGGAAGGAGCAGACCAGCGCCTCGATGAGCCGGTCGCGGAGCCGTCGCCGGCACGCCTCGACGACCTCGCGGTCGGGGTCGAGGACGACCAGCCGCGCCGTCGGCGCGAGCGGCGGCGTGCGGGCGAAGCGGAGGGCGAAGTCCGGCCGCCGCCCGACCAGGACGAGGAGGTCGGCCTCGGGCAGGAGCTCGGGCAGGAGGCCGAGCCGCGGGTCGGCGAGCCCGCGCGGGCTGTCGAGCACCGCGAGCGGCAGCCCGGCGCGGTCCGCGGCCTGGCCGAGCGCGCGGCCGGCGGGGCCCCGCCCGCTCGCCGGTCCGAGCAGGAGGAGCGGCCGCTCGGCCCGGCCGATCGCGGCCGTGATCCGCTCCGACCGCCGGTCGGCCGGGTCCGGGGTGGCATGGACGACGGCACCGGTCACGGTCTCGACCGGGCCCTCGAGGACGTCGACCGGCAGCGTCACCTGGACCGGCCCGGGCCGGCCGCTGCGCGCGAGCCGGAGGGCCCGGGCCACGGCGGGCGCCACCTCCTCCGGCCGCTCGACCGTCCAGGAGGCCTTGGCGAAGGCCGAGGCGAGCTGCGCCTGCGGCATCTCTTGGAAGGCGCCCTGGCCGCGGTCCGCCAGGGGTGCCGCCCCGCTCAGGAGCACGACCGGGCTCTCGGCGGCGTGCGCCGTGAACAGCGCCGCGAGCCCGTTGGCGAAGCCCGGTCCCGCGGTCAGGAGGGCCACCCCGGGCTCCTCGGTGAGCCGCCCGAAGCCGTCCGCCATGTGCACGGCCGCGGCCTCGTGGCGGACGTGGACGAGGCCGACCGGTACCCCGACCAGGGCGTCGAAGGCGCTCATGATCTGGTTGCCGGAGAGCGTGAAGAGATGCCGCACGCCGTTCGCCACGAGGGTGGCGGCCAGCGCGTCGGCGGCGCGCGGTCGAACCGGCCTCACGGACCGGCGCTCCCCGGGGCCGGGGGCCGGACCACGTCCACCCGTCGCCCGACATAGACGGGGCTCGACCAGGCGCGGTGGCCGTCCTCGGTGGTGACCCGCACCCGGAGCGAGTTGTCGCGATCCTCCGCGAGCTCGGGCCGGACCGCGAGGCGGAGGAAGCGGGCCTCGCAGCGCTCCGGCAGGCGGTGGATCCGCACCCGCCGCGGCAGGGCGGCGCTCGCGTCGAGCACCCGGTCCTCCTGGCCGAGCTCGGCGAGCGGGAGCGTGGCGCGCACGAGCGGGGTCTCGAGCTCGAGCGTGCCGGCGTGGCCGTCCTCGAGCCAGACGTCGAAGCCGCCGAAATTGCCGGTGGTCAGATGCCGCCAGCGCAGCCCGTCGGCGCCGTCGCGCTCCAGGGTCTTGTCGAGGTTGAAGAAGTTGATCGGCGCGGCGTGCCGGATGCGGTCGCCCGGGAACCGGGCCCGGCCGTCCCAGACGACCTGGCGGGCGCGGCCGCGATACTCGGCCCCCTCCCAGACGACGCGGATCCGCCGGCCGAGCTCGGCCTCGCCGTGCGGCCGGGCGGTGGCGAGGAGCTCGAGGCCGTTCAGCACCTCGACCCGCTCGATCGGCGCGCCGGCCAGGACCTCGACCTCGAGCAGGAGGCCGCCCTCGGGCAGGTGCACGATGTCGCCCATGAGCGCCTGCACGGCCGGCACGCCCGCCGCCGGGCCGAGCGCCGGGTCGTCGTGGTAGAGCGTGCCCGGCCGGTCCAGCCGGGCGCGGACCTCGAGGTGCAGGCGGCAGCCGGTGGTGCCGTAGTGCCGGCGGCGGCGCAGGCAGGCGAGGACCGCCGCCCGATCGAGGCGCTCGAGCAGGAAGCAGGTCAGCCCGCCGAGCGCGCCGAAGGCCGCGGCCCCGGCGTGCTCGGCGCCGGGCCGGCCCTTGTGGCCGTCGCTGTTGCACACCACCCCCAGGCGGTGACCGAGCCGGAGCGCGTCCTCGAGCAGCCACTCGAAGGTGCCCCAGGCGGAGTGCACCTCGACCGCGCGCTCGATCGTGCCGTCGTGGGCGAGCCGGAGGTCGGCCCAGCGGCCGCCGACATGGGCGATGCAGACCGCGTCCTCGCCGGCCTCGCGGAGCGCGCGGAACAGATCGCCCGCGGTCGGGCAGTCGCTGCCGTCGCGGTCGGGCTCGAGGATCATCGCCCGCGACGAGCGGCGCATCGGCCGGCCCTCGCGGGCGAAGTACACGTTGCGGTCGCCGCCGAGCGCAGTGTTGCCCGACCACTCGTAGCCGGGCAGCGTGACGAACCGGCCGGGCTCGTCGAACTCGGCGGTGAGGCGCCCGAGCTCGGCCCAGAACGCGTCCGGCATCTGGAAGTCGTTGCCCTGGTGGGCCGCGACGTCGAGGAAG
Source organism: uncultured Geminicoccaceae bacterium (assembly GCA_964504655.1). Taxonomy (GTDB): domain Bacteria; phylum Pseudomonadota; class Alphaproteobacteria; order Geminicoccales; family Geminicoccaceae; genus JANXAZ01. Next base: position 27,684 of record CAZDFD010000008.1, on the reverse strand, counting down.
GCGCGGTCGCGGGCGAACCGGAAATAGTCGCGCGCGCCGTTGGTTCCGATGGTCTCGGCGCTCTGGCCGTGGATGTCGCCCCAGAAGGGCAGGAGCTCCGCGTCGTCCACCACCCGCAGTGGGTTGCTGGTGGCGAGGAGGGTGCCGGTCGTGGCGTCGCGCACGGCGATCACCAGATCGCCCGGCCGCTGCACGGCGAGGCCGTCGATCGCCGCGGCCGGGCTGCCGGCCGGAAAGCGCAGCCGCGCCGGCAGGTTCTCGACCGGCAGGCTCGGCTCGAGGGCGAGCTCGGCTTCGGCCCGGTCGGAGGGGTTGCCCCAGCGGTCCTCGGCCACGAGGCCGAGCCGGAAGCGATCGCCGACCCGGCGCAGGGTCGGCAGGACCGCCTTCCACGCCACGGGCGGGCCCGGCACGATCGCCAGCGTCGGCTGCACCGGCAGCGGCTGGAAGCAGAAGGTGGCGATCGGGTCGACCAGCACCCTGAGCTCGAAGCGCGGCTCGACGAAAGTCTGGAGCCGGATGCCCGGCGAGCCGCGGCGCCGGTCGCCGAGCCGCACGGTGATCCGATCGCCCGGCGCCAAGCAGCCCCGGGCGACCTTGATCCAGACCGTGCGGTCCCAGGGCCGGACGTTGCCCTTGGGGTCGACCCGGACCTCGAGGCCGGCGCCGTTGCTGGCCTCGGCCGTGAGCCAGCCGGGTGCGGTCGGATCGGCCGTCTGCGGCAGGGTGGTGTCGGAGGCGAAGCGCAGCACGATCCGCAGCGAGCCGGTGTCGTCGATGCCGTAGAAGCCGGCCGTGTAGGTCAACAGGAGCTCCTGCCAGGAGCCGGCCTCGAGCGCGCCCGACGGCTCGAGCGTGGCGCTGCCGAGGCGGGCCGGGTCGAGCGGCTGCGGCAGGATCAGCGAGGTGTCGAACGGGCCGCCCGCCGCCCGGCCGTCCGCCACCGTCTCACTCCTTGACCGCGCCCGTCAGGCTCGAGACGTAGTACTCGACGAAGAAGCTGTAGAAGATGGCGACGGGGATCGAGCCCAACAGCGCGCCGGCCATCAGCGAGCCCCAGTGGTAGACGTCGCCCTCGACGAGCTGGGTCAGGACCGCGACCGGCACGGTCTTCTTCTCGGCGGACTGGATGAAGGCCAAGGCGTAGATGAACTCGTTCCAGGAGAGGGTGAAGGCGAAGATGCCGGCCGAGATCAGGCCGGGCACCGCGAGCGGCAGGGTGATCCGCCAGAGGATCTGCAGGCGGCTGGCGCCGTCGATCAGCGCGCACTCCTCGAGCTCGTAGGGGATCGACTTGAAGTAGCCGATCAGGAGCCAGGTGCAGAACGGGATCAGGAAGGTCGGGTAGGTGAGGATCAGCGCCAGCGGGCTGTCGAACAGGCCGAGCTGGAAGACCATGGTGGCGAGCGGGATGAACAGGATCGAGGGCGGCACCAGATAGGCGAGGTAGATCGCCAGGCCGACCCACTGCGAGGCGTAGAAGCGCAGCCGCTGGATGGCGTAGGCGGCCAGCACGCTCGCCAAGATCGACACCGCGGTCGCCACCACCGCCACCGTCATGGTGGTGACCAGCCAGCTCGGATAGTCGGTCTGGAAGAGCAGCTTGTTGATGTTGGCGAGCGTCGGCGAGCTGACCCAGAACGGGTTGAAGTCCTTGTAGTTGAGCAGCTCCTCGTTCGATTTGAAGGTGGTGATCGCCATCCAGTAGAAGGGGAAGAGGAGCACGATGACGAAGCAGGCGAGCGGCACGTAGATCGTCACGATCCGGCGCGGCACGCTCGCCCATTCGAGCGGGCCGCTGCGCTCGGCGAAGCTCACCGGCGCCGGGGCGGTGGTGGCGGCCTCAGTCATCCTTGCCTCCCTGCTGCCACTTGCGCCGCGCCAGCGCCACGTAGCTGAAGACGGTCGCGAGCACGAGGAACGGGATCATCGAGACCGCGATCGCCGCCCCTTCGCCGAGCTGGCCGCCCGGGATCGCCCGCTGGAAGGCGAGCGTCGCCATCAGATGGGTCGAGTTGGCCGGCCCGCCGCGGGTGATCGCGTAGACCAGCTGGAAGTCGGTGAAGGTGAAGATCACCGAGAAGGTCAGCACCACCGCCAGGATCGGCATCAGCATCGGCAGGGTGATGTGCCAGAAGCGCTGGAACGGCTTGGCGCCGTCGATCATCGCCGCCTCGTAGAGCGAGGGCGAGATGGTCTGCAGCCCGGCCAGGAGGCAGATCGCCACGAACGGGATGCCGCGCCAGATGTTGGCGGCGATCAGCGACCACCGCGCGTTCCAGGTGTCGCCCAGGAAGTTGATGTAGTTGTCCAAGAGGCCCAACCGGTCGACCAGCACGTAGGAGATGATCGAGAACTGCGGGTCGTAGATCCACCAGAAGGCGATCGCCGAGAGCACGGTCGGCACGATCCAGGGGATCAGGATGATCGCGCGAATGAACGACTTGAACGGCAGGTGGTGATTGAGGAGCATCGCCAGCCACAGACCGAGCACGAACTTCCCGATCGTGGCGAAGATCGTGTAGAAGAAGGTCCACCAGACCGCGGTGAGGAAGGTGTCGTCGGTCAGGAGCGAGACGTAGTTCTCGAGACCGATCCACTCGCCCGAGCGACCGATCCGGGTGTCGGTGAAGCCGAGCCAGATGCCGAGCCCGAGCGGGTAGGTGAGGAACACCAGGAGCAGGCCGAGCGCCGGCAGCATGCAGAGGAAGACGAGGAAGGGCTTCCAGTCGAGCAGTCGGGCGAGCCAGCCCTGCTCGATCGGCGGGAGCGTCACCCGCTGCGTCGTCGTCGCCACCGCGCCCACCCCCCTGTCCCCTGCCCCGGCGCTGCCCAAGCTAGCGGAGGCCGGTCGGACGGGATAGAGCGAAGCGCGCCGGCGAAGACCGCCCGGCCGACGCCCGGAGGAGCCATGCGCGCGATGCAGGGCACGCCCGAGACCGAGCGGTTGCGCGTGGCGCGGCTGACGATCCGGGTCCTGCGCGCGCCGGTCGAGCGCCCGGTGCGCACGGCCTTCGGCGCCATGACCAGCCGACCCTGCCTCCTGGTCCGGGTCGAGGACGGCGACGGCGCCCATGGCTGGGGCGAGATCTGGTGCAACTTCCCGGCCTGCGGCGCCGAGCACCGCGCCAGGCTGGTCGAGACGCTGGTGGCGCCGCGGCTTCTCGGGCGCGACTGGAGCGGGCCGGTCGGGGCCTTCCACACCCTCGGCCGCGAGCTGCACACGGTCGCCCTCCAGGCGGGCGAGCCGGGCCCGATCGCCCAGGTCCTGGCCGGGCTCGACATCGCGCTCTGGGATCTGGCGACGCGCCGGCTCGGGGTGCCGCTGCATCGCCGTCTGGGCAGCGAGCGCACCCGGGTCCGCGCCTATGCGAGCGGGATCGACCCGGCCGAGGCGGTCGCCACGATCGAGCGGACGCGCGCCGCCGGGCACCGGCGATTCAAGATCAAGATCGGCTTCGGCCGCGAGGTCGACCTGCCGGCCGTCGCGGCCGCGGCCGCCGGCCTCGGACCCGAGGAGCGGCTGATGGTCGACGCCAACCAGCGCTGGGACCTGCCCGAGGCGCGGCGCATGGCGAAGGCGCTCGCCGCGGCGCGGCCGCTCTGGCTCGAGGAGCCCCTGCCGGCGGACGCGCCCTGGCGGCACTGGAAGCGGCTCGCGGGCGACGGCGTCGCGCTCGCCGGTGGCGAGAACCTGCGCGGCGAGGCCGCGTTCGACGCGGCGCTCGCGGCCGGGGTGCTGGGCTATGTCCAGCCCGACGCCTGCAAGTGGGGCGGCGTCACCGGCTGCCTGCCGCTCGCCCGGCGGATCGCCGACGCCGGGGCCGTCTACTGCCCGCACTTCCTGGGTGGTGCGGTGGGCCTGCTCGCCTCCGCCCACCTCCTGGCCGCGGCCGGGGGCGAGGGTCTGCTCGAGATGGACGTCAACCCCAACCCTCTCCGCTCCGAGCTCCTCGGCCCGATCCTGGCGGTGACCGACGGTGCCGCGGCCCTGCCCGAGGGGCCCGGCCTCGGGGCCGAGCCCGACCCCGCGGTGCTCGCCCGCTTCGCCACCGCCACCGCCGAGCTCCGCGCCGACGGCTGACGGTCCCGCGCCGGCCGGGCTTGCGCGCCGGCGGCGCCGCGCGCCTCATGGCGCCGGGCAGCGGCGGGGAGGCCGGCCATGACGTTGCGCGCCGCCAACTGGCACAACGAGCACCTCCTGCTCGGCTTCAGCGAGCTCAACCGGCTGAAGAGCGAGCGGCCGCTCGTCTTCGAGAAGGGCCACGGGATCTTCGTCGTCGACGAGAACGGCAAGGACTACATCGAGGCGGTCTCGACCTTCTACTGCGTGGCGCTCGGCTTCAGCGAGGAGCGGCTGATCGAGGCCGCGGTCCGGCAGATGCGGGCGTTGCCGATGTACCCCTCGGCGATCCACCGCACCGTCCCGGCGGTGATCGAGCTGTCCGAGCGGCTGGCGGCGATCGCCCCGGTCCGCAACGCCCGGGTCTACCTCTCGGTCACGGGCTCGGAGGCCAACGATCATCTGATCAAGCTGATGTGGTACGGCAACCGCTTCGCGGGCGAACCGGAGCGGCGCAAGATCGTGAGCCGGCGCGCCTCCTACCACGGCTCGACCGTGCTCACCGCCTCGCTCGGCGGCAGCGCCGACCTGCACGAGAGCTTCGCCATCCCGATGGGCCTGTCGGTGCTGGTGAGCCATCCGGCCTGGCCGGCGGCGGCCGAGCCCGGGGAGAGCGAGGAGGCGTTCACCGACCGGCTCGCGGCCGAGCTCGAGGCGGCGATCCAGGCGGCGGGGCCGAAGACCGTGGCGGCGATGATCGCCGAGCCCTGCTCGGTCTCGGCCGGCATCGTGCCGCCGCCGCGGGGCTATTTCGCCAAGCTCGCGGCCGTCCTGCGCCGGCACGGGATCCGCTTCCTGGTCGACGAGGTGGTGACCGGCTTCGGCCGCACCGGCCACATGTGGGCGAGCGAGGCGCTCGGCCTCGAGCCCGATGCGGTGACCTCGGCCAAGGGCCTGACCTCGGCCTACATGCCGCTCGCGGCGATCCTGCTCGGCGAGGACCTGGCGGAGCGGATCGAGCGGGGCTCGCGCGAGAAGGGCTGGCTGGCGCACGGCGGGACGCATCACGGCCACGCCGTGTCGGCCGCGGTCGCCCTCGAGGTGCTCGCGATCTTCGAGGAGCGCGACGTGCTCGGCCACGTCCGCCGCACGATCCCGGTGTGGAACCGGATGCTGGACCGGCTCCAGGACCACCCGCTCGTGGTCGGCACCCGCAGGTTCGGGCTCATGGGCGCCGTCGAGGTGGCACCCCCGGGCGCCGGGCGGAGCGGCCCGGCCGCCACGCTCGAGGTCGGCGGCATCGCCAAGGCGATCTACGAGGCCGGGCTCGAGCAGGGGATCATCACCCGGCCGCTCGCCGGCTGCCTCTGCCTGGCCCCGCCGCTGATCACGACCGAGGCGGAGATCGACGAGATCGGCCGCCGGCTCGGGGCGGCGCTCGACCAGGTCCTGGCGACGCTGCCGCGCGCCCGCGCCGCCGAATAGTCCTGGGCCCGGTGCCGTTCCGGGCCGTGCGGCCAAGCTCAAGCGAGGGCGACCGTCCCGCGCATCGCGAGGCCGCCTTCGGGCCCGGTGATCCAGAGCCGGACGGTCCCACCGCTCGGCTCGGGCTCGCCGCGCACGAGGAGGTCGCGATCGGCGAACAGGGGTGCCGTGGCGCGGAAGTCGAAGCGGCGGACCTCGGCCCCCGGGCGCTCGCGTCGGACCAGGTCGAGCATCAAGGTCGCGAGCAGCGGCCCGTGCACGATCAGCCCGGGATAGCCCTCGACCCCGGTCACGTAGGGATGGTCGTAGTGGATGCGATGGCCGTTGTAGGTCAAGGCGCTGTAGCGGAACAGCAGCACCGGGTCCGGCCGCCAGGCCCGCTGCCAGCTGCCGCCGGTCGGAGCCAGGGCCGGCGGGCCGGGCTCCTCGCCGCGCGGCGGCTCGCGGTAGACGATGTCGTGCTCCTCGGCGAGGACGAGGGCGCCCTCGGCCAGGAAGCGGTGCTCGACCCGCACGAAGACGAGCGGGCCGCTTCGGCCCCGCTTGAGCTCGACCGCGCGGACGGTCGAGATCCGCTCGAGGCTCTCGCCGACCCGCAGCGGGCGCTCCCAGACCAGCCGGCCGCCGGCCCACATGCGCCGCGGCAGGGGCACCGGCGGCAGGAACCCGCCGCGCCGCGGATGGCCGTCCGGGCCGGTCGCATCGGCGCGGACCACGGGCAGGAAATAGAGATGGTGCCAGAACGGCGGCAGCGGCTCGCCCGGGCCGGGCGGGTCGTCGCGGTCGAGGGCGGCGGTGAGCGCCGCCGCCGGCCAGGGAGCGAGCGTGTCGGTCCGCCGCTCCTCCCTCCCCACCCAGGCCTCGAGCGCCGCCGGGTCGAGCCCGCTCAAGGTGCCAGCGCCCGGTCGAGGTCGGCCATCAGGTCCTCGACGTCCTCGAGCCCAACCGAGAGGCGGATCAGGTCCTCGCCCACCCCGAGCCGCTCGCGCAGCTCGGCCGGGACCCTGGCGTGCGTGGTGGTCGCCGGATGCGTGGCGAGCGAGCGCGTGTCGCCCAGATTGTTGGAGATCTTGACGAGCCGCAACCGGTTCAACACGGCGAAGGCGCGCGCCCGCCCGCCGCCCACGGACAACGCGATCATGGTCCCGGGCCCCTTCATCTGGCGGCGTGCCAGCTCGGCCTGCGGGTGCGCAGCGAGGCCCGGGTAGCGCACCGCCCGCACGCCCGGATGACCGTCCAGCCACTCGGCGAGGCGGCGGGCGGTCGCCTGCTGCGCCTCGACGCGCAGCCCCAGGGTCTCCAGCCCCTTGAGGAGCACCCAGGCGTTGAAGGGCGAGAGCGTCGGCCCGGTGTTGCGCAGATAGGGCCGCAGCGTGTCCTTGAGGAAGGCGGTCGAGCCGGCCAAGAGGCCGCCCAGACATCGCCCCTGGCCGTCGACGAGCTTGGTCGCGGAATACACAGCGAGATGGGCACCGAGCTCGAGCGGCCGCTGCAGCCAGGGTGTGGCGAAGGCGTTGTCGACCACGAGCCGCGCGCCCGCGTCCTGGGCGAGGCCCGCCACCGCGGCCAGATCGACGAGCTCGAGGGTGGGGTTGGCAGGAGTTTCGACGAGCACGAGAGCGGCCGGCCGGGCGAGGGCCCGCCGCCAGGCCTCTAGGTCGGCTGCCGGCACGAGCTCGGTCTCGACGCCGAAGCGCGGCAGGAGGTCGGTCACGATCCATTGGCAGGCGCCGAAGAGGGGTGCGGAGGCGACGACCCGCGCGCCCGCCCTCAGTTGACAGAAGAGCGCGGCGTGGACCGCGGCCATGCCGGTGGCGACGGCCGCGCAATCCTCGGCCCCTTCGAGAGCGGCGAAGCGCTCCTCGAGCATGCGCACCGTGGGATTGGCGATCCGGCTGTACTGGTAGCCCGGGGCACGGTCGGCGACCCGCGCCTCGGCCTCCTCGGCGCTCGCATAGACGAAGCCCGAGGTCGCGAAGATCGCCTCGGAGGTCTCGCCGAAGCCGGAGCGGGCGGCACCGCCGTGGACGAGCCGGGTCCGCATCCGCCAGCTGTCGCTCATGACCCTTCCCCGCCGCGGCGGCCGGCGGTCGGCGCCGCACGCGGCGATCCGACCTTTTAGCGGCTTCTTTAACGTGGCCCGCAAGCCGGCCGGCCCAAATCGCCACGTGCGCCCCGCTTGCCCGTCGAGCCCGGCGCTGTCAACCGACTCCTTCCTCGAGGTCGCGCCCGACCGCATCGGCGAGCCGCTCGAGCCGGTCGCGATCCAGGAGGCGCTCGAGCCCGTCCAGGATCCGCCGCACGAGGCCCGGGCCCTCGTAGACGAGCCCGGTGTAGAGCTGGACCGCCGAGGCGCCGGCGCGGATCTTGGCGTAGGCGCATTCGGCCGAGTCGATCCCGCCCACGCCCACGAGCGCGAGGCGGCCGCGGACCCGGGCCGCGATCTGCCGCAACAGCCGGGTCGAGGGCTCGAACAGCGGCGCCCCGCTGAGCCCGCCCGCCTCGTGGCGATGCGGCGACCGCAGCCCGTCCGGCCGGGCGGTCGTGGTGTTGGCGACAACGAGGCCCTCGATCCGACAGTCGAGCGCCACCTCGACGATCGCCGCCGCCTGCGCCAGGTCGAGATCCGGAGCGAGCTTGAGGAGGAGCGGCGGGCGCGCTCCGGCGGCACCGTCGCGCGCCGCGACCAGTGCCGCGAGCAGCGGCGCGAGCCGCTCCGGCCGCTGCCAGTCGCGTAGGCCCGGCGTGTTGGGCGAGGAGACGTTGACGACCAGGTAGTCGGCGAGCGGACCGAGCCGCTGGACACCTTCCCGATAGTCGGCGATCGGGTCGGCGCTGTCGCGGTTGACGCCGATGTTGACCCCGACGACGCCGCGCCGGCGATCCCGGCGGGCGAGCCGGGCGGCGACCGCCTCGAGCCCGGCGTTGTTGAAGCCCATGCGGTTGATCAGCACGCGGTCCTCGAGGAGGCGGAACAGGCGCGGGGGCGGGTTGCCGGGCTGCGGGCGGGGCGTGACGGTGCCGACCTCGACGGAGGCGAAGCCGAGCCGCAGGAGGCCGGCGAAGGCCAGGGCGTCCTTGTCGAAGCCGGCGGCGAGGCCCAGGGGGTGCGGCAGCTCGAGGCCCGCGAGCCGGGTCCGCAGCCGCGGTCGTGGCGCGCCGGGCAGGCGCGGGACGAGCGCCGCCAGCCGCAGGGCCAGGGCATGCGCGGTCTCGGGCGGCAGGCGGCGCAGCAGCCCCGCGAGGTCCAAGCCTCAGCCGCCCCAGGCGATGAAGGCCGGGTTCTCGAAGCCCGGCTTGCCGTAGCGGAGCGGTTGCCCGTCGACCGTCTCGACCCGGCCGCCGGCGGCGGCGAGCACCGCGTGGCCGGCGGCGATGTCCCACTCCATGGTCCGGCCGAAGCGCGGATAGACGTCGGCCCGGCCCTCGGCCAGGAGGCACAGCTTCAAGGAGCTGCCGGCGGAGACCGTCTCGGCGACCCGGTGCGCGGCGAGCCAGGCATCCGTCTCGGGGTCGCGGTGCGAGCGGCTCGCGACCGCGACCAGACCGGTGGCGGGCGCCCGGCGCACGTGGATCGCCCGCTCGCCCGCGGCGTCGCGGGTGCGGGCACCGCGGCCCTCGCTCCCCCACCACAGCCGGCCGACGGCCGGGGCCGCGACCACGCCCAGGACCGGTCGGCCGCCCTCCACGAGCCCGACATTGACGGTGAACTCGCCGTTGCGCGAGAGGAACTCGCGCGTTCCGTCGAGCGGATCCACCAGCCAGAAGGGGCCCGCGCCCACCTCGGGTACGCGGCCGGCCGCGACCGCCTCCTCCGCCACGATCGGCAGGGAGGGCTCGAGCGCCCGAAGGCCCGCCAGGATCAGCGCCTCGGCGGCCTCGTCGGCGGCCGTGACCGGCGAGCGGTCGGCCTTGCTCGCGACCGCCACCGGCCCGGCATAGTGCTCCATCACGACCGCGCCGGCGCGCCCCACGAGCTCGAGGAGCGCCGGCAGCAGACGGACGATGTCGGGCATGGACCGGCTCGCGGCTGGACGGGGCGACCCTGGCTCGCGCGGCGTTAACCGGACGTCAACCGGTACGCGGCAAGGTGTGCGCGGATGCCGCGCGGCACCGGCCGGCGCGGGCGTCCGCGGCCGAGCGGGATCCGCCATGACGGGAGCTTCCGCCGCCGGCGGCACGGCGGCCTTCGAGCCCTACCCGCCGCAGGGTCGCGGCGGGCTCGACCCGCGCCGCCCGGGCCTGTTCGCCGACCGGCTGGCGCACTTCCGCCGGGCCTATCTGGCCCAGCCGGACTGCCGTGCGCTGGGCAGCCTGCAGATCCTCGACCTCGAGCGGGTCAAGGCGCGCCTCGGCCGGCGCTGGGCCGAGCTCCTGCCCAAGGTGCTGCTCAACGTCGAGGGCTGCATCGCGCATCGGCTCGGCCCGGACGAGCTCTATCTCGTGGTCGACGAGACCACGGTCTGGATCCTGGCGCTCGGCGAACGGCGGGCGGAGGTCGACCGTCGCGGGCGGCTGATCGCGGCCGACATCACCGAGCGCCTGCTGGGCGTTCTGCCCGGCGGCAGCGCGGTGGGTGTCCGCACCCTGCTGTTCGACTTCGACGAGGGGCTTCGGAGTGTGGCCGGAGTGAACGGGCTGCGCGAGCGCGTGCAGCGGCAGATGAAGCGCCAGGGGGAGGCCGAGGCCCGGGCTTTCGCCGAGCACGCGCAGCAGCTCGTCGCCTTCTACCGGCCGATCTTGAGCCTCAAGGCGCCGCTGGTCGTCGGCTACCGGGCGTTCGTCCGGCTGGCCGGTCCGGACGGGACGCTCGAGATGCCCGGCAGCGCCTGCCCGGAGCAGGCGGCCGGCATCTTCGACGCTTCGGTCGACGGCTGGCTCGCCGAGCGCCTCGCGACCGAGCTCGTTCGCACCGCGGCCGATGGCGGCCGGGCGCTCCTGGTCCTCCCGGTCCACTACGCGACCCTGGCCGATCCGGCCCTGCGCGGGCCCTGGCTCGAGCGCCTCGGCCCGCTGCCGAAGGACGCGGTCCGCCGGTTCGCCGTCGAGCTGATCGACCTGCCGCCCGCCCTCCCGCGCGTCCGGATCGCCGAGCTCGCGACCCGGCTCGCCGGCCGCGCCGGCCATCTGATGCTGCGCTCCCCGGCCGAGGCCGAGGCGGTCCGCGGGTTGGCCGGCGAGGGCGTGTTCGCGGTCTCGGTCAACGTCACCGACTTCGATCCCGCGGATCCCGATACGTCGACCACGCTCACGGGGGTCGCGCGGGCCTGCGCCGCGGCCGGCCTGCGCAGCCTCGCGGTCCGGGTCGGCTCGGCTGCCATGGCCGAGGTGGCCCGCGCGGCCGGGATCGACTACCTGTCGGGCGACGCCTGCCTGCCGGCCTTGCGCGCGCCCGGCCGAGTCGTCGGGCTCGCCACCGGCTGAAGGCGCCGGCGCACGGCTCGCCCGAGCCCGCGCGGCGGACGATAGCCCGCTGCGCTCTCTTGCGAAAAGCCTCCCGCGCCGGCGCCGATCCTGGCAAGATGTGCGTGGAGGAACGCCGTCTTGCCGGCAGCCAGGAACATCGGCCCCGGGCCGGTCCCGTGGCTCGTGCTCGGCGCCGTCGCCGCGGGCACGGCGCTGGCCGACCGTGGCCCGGTCGCACCGGCGCCGCAGACCGTCGCCGTGGCCACCCTCCAGGGGGTGGTCGAGCACGTGCGCGACGGCGACACGCTCGAACTCGAGGGCCGGACGATCCGCCTGCAAGGCGTGGCCGCCCCGGAGCTGCGCGATCCCCTGGGCGCGGAGTCGCGCGCGGCCCTGCAGCGCCTCGTGCTCGGCCGCACGATCGCCTGCGCGCCGGACGGCACCCGCACGCACGGCCGGATCGTCGCCGTCTGCACCGCCGACGGCCGCGACCTCGGCGCGGCTCTCGTGTCGGCCGGGCTCGCCCGCGACTGCCCGCGCTTCTCGGGCGGACGCTACGCCGCCCTGGAGCAGACGGCCGCCGCGCGCGGCGCGCCGATCGGCCGGGTCTACCCCCTGCCCGCCTATTGTGCGCCCCGCCGCTGAGCCGGCCGGCGCTCAGAGCCGGGCCAGCTCGTCGCGCACCCGGGCGAGAAAGGCCGCCCGGCGGGCCGCGTCGGCCGTGTTCATGCCGTACAGCGCCAGGTAGCGGACCCGGGCGTCGCGCGCCACGAACCAGCGCAGGTAGCGGGTCACGATCTTGCGCGGCGGATCGCCCATCCAGAAGGCCGTCAGCCGGTCGCGGCCGTAGGTGACGAGACCGGTCACGCTCCGGATCCGGCCAAGCAGCGGGCGCACCCGGGCCGGGTCGGAGAGGTCGAAGGCCACCCCGGGCATCAGCACCCGGTCGAGGAAGCCCTTGAGCATGGCGGGCGGGCCGAAGCACCAGGTGGGGAACTGGACGACCAGGGCCTCGGCCCGCTCGAGCCGCTCGACATGGGCCTCGAGACCGGCCCGGTTGCGGCTCGTGTCGTGGTAGCGGCGGCGCGCCTCGGCCGTGAGCACCGGCTCGAAGCCCTCGGCGTAGAGGTCGAGGAGGTCGACCTCGTGGCCGGCCCGGGCGAGCCCGTCCGCGGCAGCCGCGCGGATCGCCGCGTGGAAGCTCTCGGCGAGCGGGTGGCAGTAGAGGTGGAGGACCCGCACGCCTCAGGCCGCGGCCAGGATCTCGATCTCGATCCGCGCGTCCGGGCGGACCAGCTCCTTGACCACGACCAGGGTCGAGGCGGGCGGTGGGTCGGCGACCCAGGCGTCGCGCTCGGCCATGAACGCGGCGCGGTCGGCCACGTCGACCAGGTAGGTGTTGAGCCGCAGGACGTGCCGGCGGCCCATACCGGCCTCGGCGAGGCAGCGGTCGAGGGCGGCGAAGATCAGCCGCGCCTGGGCCGCGCAGCCCTCGGGCATGCTGCCGTCGGCGGCGATGCCGAGCTGGCCCGAGACGGCGAGCAGGCGGCCGTGGCCCGCCACCAGCACGGCGTGGCTGTAGCGGGCCACGGGCGGGGCGACGCCGGCGGGGTTCCAGTGTCGACGCATGCGGGCTCTCCCAGGGCGGGGCTCAGGCGGGCAGGGGCTCGCCGGCGCGGGCGGCCAGCCGCGGCGCCGGCAGCGCCGCCGCGCGCAGCGTCGCCACCACGTACTCGGGCGGCACGCCCAGGCGGACCGGCAGCACGCTCGAGCCGACGCCCGAGGTGACCAGGAGGTGGCGGCGGCCGATCCGATGGTGGCCGCGGGCGAAGCGGCGCGGCAGCGCGCTCATGGTGAGCAGCGGCCCGAGGCCCGGCAGCCGGACCTGGCCGCCATGGGTGTGGCCGGCGACCGTCAGCAGCACGTGCTCCGGCAGGTAGACCACGGCGTCGGGCACGTGGCTCAGGAGGAGCGTCGGGAGCCCGGGATCGAGCCCGGCCAGCACCGCCGGCAGGTCGGCGCGCCGGCTGCAGGCGCAGGCGAGGCCGGCGATCTGCAGCGGCCCGCCACCGAGCTCGAGCTGCACCACCTCGTTGTCGAGGATCGCGATGCCGGCCTCCTCGAGCGCCACCCGGATCTCGCGCCCGCCCTGCTCGTACCAGTCGTGGTTGCCGAGCACGCCCAGGGTGGGCGCCGCCCGGGCGAGCGGTGCCAGGGCGCGCGCCACCGCGGCTGCCGGCAGCGGCCGCACCAGGCTCGTCCGGTTGGCGAGGAAGTCGCCCGGCAGGAGGATCAGCTCCGGCCGCTCGGCCAGCAGCCGCTCGACGATCCGGGCGAGCCGCGCCTCGGTGACGTGCGGCCAGGCGGCGTGCAGGTCGCCGAGCACGCCCAGCCGGAGCGGCGGCCGTGCCGCCGGCCAGCCGGGGCTCGCGATGTCGTAGCGCGCCGCCTTGAGCCGACGCGGCTCGACCAGCCCGGCCCAGGAGCCGAGCACGGCCAGCCCGGCGCCTCCCAAGAGGATCAGCTCGACCATCCGCCACGCCCGCTCGAGACGGCCGGCGCATAGCACAGGCGCCCGCCGCTGACGACCGGCGCGCGGTCGCCGGCGGCGGCGGCGACCGGCGGCGCGCACGGCCATGATTCGGCCACAGTTCCGTGACGGCGCCGCCACGCCTCGCGTGCGACAGGCGATCGTGTCCTCGCGCCACGTGGCCGGAGCAGGCCCGGTCGCGTAGTCCCGAGCCGACTGGTCGTTGGAGTGCTTCGATGATCCTCGGACGTGGTGACTTCGCTCGGAGGCTGCTTTCGGGCACGGTGCTGACCGCGGGGCTGGCCCTCGCACCCCCGCCGGCCGAGGCGCAGCAGGGCCCCTCGCTGCAGCCCGGGGGCAAGCTCGACCTGACGCTCGCGGGCTTCGCCAAGTTCTACTGGATCGTCGGCGACCAGAAGGAGCGGCAGGGCGGCCAGCAGTCGAGCAACGACTTCCGCAACGACACCGAGGTGCACGTCAAGGTGCAGGGTCGCGACGCCGGCAGCGGCATCGTCTACGGTGCGGTGATCGAGCTCGAGGCGGACACCAACAAGAACCCCAACGCCGACGAGACCTACGTCTTCCTCCGCGGTGGCTTCGGCGACCTGCAGTTCGGCGACGACGACGGGATCGCCAAGGACTTCGCCATCGGCGCGCACAAGCTCGCCGTGGCCACCGGCGGTCTCGACGGCGAGGGCGGCATCGAGAACAAGGACACCATCTATCTGCGCGCCTCGGACAACGATTCGACCAAGATCAAGTACAAGTCGCCGACGCTCGCGGGCTTCCAGCTCGGCGTCGGCTACATGCCGAGCCCGGCGAGCGAGGGCGACAATCTGGCCGTCACCGACGCCGGCAACCTGAAGGACGTGGTCGACGTGGCGCTGCAGTGGACCGGCACGCTCGGCGAGTTGGCGCTGCAGGCGGCCGTGGTCGGCGCGATCGGCGGCGAGGATTCGGGCGGCGACGATTACGAGGGCGTCTACGCCGGCGCCAAGCTCACGGCCTTCGGCCTGTCGCTGGCCGGCGGCTGGGGCACCGAGGACAGCCCGCTCACGGGCGATCGGACCTTCGCCAACATCGGCGCCGCGGCGACGCTCGGCCCGGTCGCGATCTCGGTCAACTACGGCAACTGCTACGACTGCGACCCGGGCGAGCCCGAGGCGCTGATCCTGGGTGCCGACCTCGCCATCCTGCCCGGCCTGGCACTCGGTGGCGAAGTCTCGTTCTTCGATCAGGGCCGGCCGGGCGACGACCAGGACGACGGCGTGCTCGGCCTCGTGAGCCTCCGCCTCGCCTTCTGAGCCGGCGGCCGGGCCGCTCAGGCCGCCTCGCCGCGCCGGGCCGCCCGCAGCGCCCCGTTGAGCTGGGCGCCGAAGATGAAGATCGCCGCCGAGATGTAGAAGAAGAACAGGGTCACCACGATCCCGGCCAGGCTGCCGTAGGTGACCGAGTAGGAGGTCGGCAGCGAGGCCAGGTACGCCGAGTAGAGCTCGGCCGCCGAGGCCCAGAGCGCCACCGAGAGGAAGGTGCCGGGCAGCACCTCGACGAGCCGCACCGGCTGGCTCGGCAGGGCCAGGTGCAGGGTGATGGTGAGCGCGAACAGCATGGTCAGGCCGAGACCGTAGCGGAGCAGGAGGTAGAGGTTCTGGTCGAGCAGCCGGCGCTCGGTCGCCCACTCGAGGGCTCGCCTGAGGATCGGCACGCCCACGAGCGCCACCATGGCAACGAGGATCGCGGCCGCCACCAGGACCACGAGCACGAGGCTCTGCAGCCGGGCCAGGAGGAAGTGGACGGTCTCGTGGCCGCCATAGGCGCGGTCGAGCACGTGGCGGATCGCCTCCATGCCCGAGGAGGCGAACCAGAGCGAGACGAGGATGCCGAGGCCGAGGAGGCCCGTGGGCGCCCCGCCCCGGATCTCGGCGATCACCGGGCGGAGCACCGCGGCGACCTCGGCCGGCACGAGCTCGAGGCCGAGGGCGATCGATTCCTGCGCCGCCTCGCCCTGGCCGAGGAAGCCGGCCAAGGCCAGGAGCACGATCAGGAACGGGAACAGCGCGAACAGGGCGGCGAAGGCGACGTAGCCGGCCACGACGAGGCCGTCCTCGAGCAGGAGGTGACGGAGCGCCACCCAGAGGGCCCGCAGGAAGCGGCCGAGGCCGGCCAGGAACCCGCCCGGCGGCGCCGCCGGCGTCCCGGGCCGCGCGCCGGCCGGCTCGACCCTCACGCCCGGGCGCCGGCCGAGGCCGCGGCGCGCGCGAGCTCGCCCCGGGCCTGGAGGAGGATGCGGGTCGAGCTGTGCAGGAAGAGGCCGGCCATGGCGGCCGCGACCAGGAGGTCGGGCCAGGCCGTGCCGGTCGCGGCGACCGCGGCCGCGGCGGCGATCACCGCGAGGTTGCCGATCGCGTCGTTGCGCGAGCAGAGCCAGACCGAGCGGACATTGGCGTCGCCGTCGCGCCAGCGCATCAACAGCACGACCGCGAGGAGGTTGGTGGCCAGCGCCAGGAAGCCGACCACCCCCATGATCTCGGCGCGCGGCAGGCCCAGGACGAGCACCTGCCAGAGGGTCGAGCCGAGCACCCAGAGCCCCATCAGCGACAGGCTCGCACCCTTGAGGATCGCGGCGCCGGCGCGGGTCCGCAGCGGCCGGCCGATCGCCCAGAGGCTCATCGCGTAGGTCAGGCCGTCGCCCAGGAAGTCGAGCGCGTCGGCCTGGAGCGCGCGCGAGCCGGCGGCCGCGCCGGCCAGCATCTCGACCACGAACATGCCGCCGTTGAGCGCCGCCACGAGCAGCAGGGTGCGCCGGAAGCGGCGGTCCTGCCCGTCGAAGGGGGGCGCTTCGTGGTGGCAGCCGCATCCGCTCATCGTCCCTCCGCCGCCGTGGCCGCCGCCGGTCGATGGCACCGCCGCGGCCGCCCGCATCATCGCAGGACCCGGTCCGTGGCGCAGCAGCCTGCGCGCCACCCCCGATCCGGGCAGGCTGGCCAGCCGCGCGCCTCCTCCTCTATGGTCCCGGCCGCCGCGCGGTCGGGAGGAGGAAGGGCCATGGCGATCACCCTGTTCGACAAGTCGAAGCTGCCGAGCCGGCACAGCACGGTCGGCCCGGAGCGCGCCCCGCACCGCTCCTACTACTACGCCATGGGGCTCTCCAAGGAGGACATCGCGCGCCCGTTCGTGGGCGTCGTCACCACCTGGAACGAGGCCGCACCCTGCAACATCGCGCTCGGCCGCCAGGCGCAGGCGGCCAAGCGCGGCGTCGCCCGGGCCGGCGGCACGCCGCGCGAGTTCACGACCATCACCGTGACCGACGGCATCGCCATGGGCCACCAGGGCATGAAGAGCTCGCTCGTGTCGCGCGAGGTGATCGCCGATTCGATCGAGCTCACCGTGCGCGGCCACGGCTACGACGCCCTCGTGGGCCTCGCCGGCTGCGACAAGAGCCTGCCCGGCGTGATGATGGCGATGGTCCGCCTGAACGTGCCCGCGGTCTTCATGTACGGCGGCTCGATCCTGCCCGGGAAGTGGCGCGGCCGCGACGTCACCGTGGTCGACGTGTTCGAGGCCGTGGGCCAGCACGCGGTCGGCAAGCTCAGCGATGCCGAGCTCGAGGAGCTCGAGCAGGTCGCCTGCCCCTCGGCCGGCTCCTGCGGCGGCCAGTTCACCGCCAACACCATGGCCTGCGTCAGCGAGGCGATCGGGCTGGCACTGCCCTACTCGGCCGGCACGCCGGCGCCGCTCGAGGCGCGCGACAAGTGGGCCGAGGCCTCGGGCGAGAGCGTGATGGCGCTCCTCCAGAAGGGCATCCGCCCGCGCGACATCGTGACCAGGAAGAGCCTCGAGAACGCCGCCCGGATCGTCGCCTGCTCGGGCGGCTCGACCAACGGCGCCCTGCACCTGCCGGCGATCGCGCACGAGGCCGGGATCGACTTCGATCTCCACGCGGTGGCCGAGATCTTCCGCTCGACGCCCTACATCGGCGACCTCAAGCCGGGCGGCCGCTACGTGATGGCCGATCTGGCCCAGGCGGGCGGCGTGCCGCTCCTCATGAAGGCGCTCTTGGACGGCGGCTACCTGCACGGCGACTGCCTCACCGTCACCGGCCGGACGGTCGCCCAGAACCTGGCCGAGGTGCGCTGGAACCCGGACCAGGACGTGGTCCGGCCGACCTCGAACCCGATCACGCCCTATGGCGGCGTGGTCGGGCTCAGGGGCTCGCTCGCGCCCGAGGGGGCGATCGTCAAGATCGCGGGCCTCCACCAACTGGCCTTCCGCGGCCCGGCCCGGGTGTTCGACTGCGAGGAGGACTGCATGAAGGCGGTCCAGAGCCGGGCCTACCGGGAGGGCGAGGTCCTGGTGATCCGCTACGAGGGCCCGAAGGGCGGGCCCGGCATGCGCGAGATGCTCTCGGTCACCTCGGCCCTCTACGGCCAGGGCATGGGCGAGAAGGTGGCGCTGATCACCGACGGCCGGTTCTCCGGCGGCACGCGCGGCTTCTGCATCGGCCATGTCGGCCCCGAGGCGGCGGTCGGCGGGCCGATCGGCCTTTTGCGGAACGGCGACGTGATCGCGATCGACGCCGAGCGGGGCACGCTGGATGTCGAGCTCCCGGCCGAGGAGCTCGAGGCGCGGCGCAAGGCCTGGCGGCCCAAGCCCACGATGTACGGCTCGGGAGCCTTGTGGCGCTACGCCCAGACCGTCGGCCGGGCCGAGACCGGCGCCGTCACCCACCCCGGCGGCAAGGCCGAGGTGGTGGCCTTCGCCGACCTCTGAGCGCGGCCTCGGGACCGTCGTGCAGCGCTCCCCCGGCGGCCCGCCGCGGGCCGCTCGGGACCGTCGTGCAGCCGGCCCCACCGGGGGGCCACCGCGCCCGGCTCGGGACCGTCGTGCAGACGGTCCCGGCTGGACCGCGCGGGTCCGCTCGGGACCGTCGTGCACGGGCACTGCCAGGGCGCGCCCCGCTCGCCTCGGGACCGTCGTGCCGCGGAGCGATGTGCGCCGGCCCGGGCAGCGCTCGGGACCGTCGTGCAGCGGGCGGACCGTGTCGCCCGCGCCGGCGAGGTGCCGCCGCTCGGGACCGTCGTGCACACCGGCATCGCCGCCCATTCCTGCGCTCCGTTCGCCCCATGCTGAGCACATCATCCTAGCATAGGCGCTCGGGCCTGGCCAGGGCTCAGACCCCGGCCCGCCCGAGCAGCCGCGCGACGCGCTCCGCGAGGATGCCCCGCTCCGCCACCTCCTCGCCCGTCTCCGCGAGCGGCTCGAGCTCGGGGAGCTGGTGGCGGAACCAGGTGCGCTGGCGCTTGGCGTAGCCGCGGACCTGCGCGGCGATGCGCGCGGCGGCCAGGGCCGGCTCGAGCCGGCCCTCGTGCACCGCCAAAAGCTCGCGGCAGCCGTGCACCCGGGCGATCGGCAGGGAGGCGAGCCGCGGCTCGCGCCCGGCCAGTTCGGCCACCTCGGCGAGCGCCCCCGCCGCGAGCTGGGCCGAAAGGCGGCGCTCGATGCGCGGCCCGGTGACCGCGGCCGGGGGCAGGAGCGCCACGCCCAGGAGTGCCGCCGGGCGGACCGGCGGCCGGCGCGGCCCGGCCTGCCAGGCGGCGAGCGGCCGGCCGGTCGCCTCGAGCACCTCGAGGGCGCGCAGGATCCGCTGCCGGTCGGAGGGGCGCAGCCGCGCCGCGGTCAAGGGATCGCGCGCGGCGAGCCGGGCGTGCAGCGCGGCACTCGGGAGCTCCCTGCTCGCCTCCTGCAGCCGGGCCCGCAGCTCGGCCGGGACCGGCGGGATCGAGGCGAGGCCGTGCAGGAGCGCGTGCAGGTAGAGCCCGCTGCCGCCCACCAGGACCGCGAGGCGGCGGTCGCGGCCGAGCCGCTCGAGCAGCGGCACGACCATCCCGAGCCAGCGGCCGGCCGAGGGCTGCTCGGCGGGCCCGAGCAGGCCGTAGAGCCGGTGCGGCAGCCGGGCCTCCTCCGCCGGGGTCGGCCGCGCGGTCAGGATCGGCAGGTCGGCGAACAGCTGCTGGCTGTCGGCGTTGACGATCACCGCGTCGAGCCGCGCGGCCAGGGCCGCGGCGAGCGCCGACTTGCCGCTCGCGGTGGTGCCGCCGACGACCAGGAGGGCGCCGACCGTCACCGGCGGATCCGAGCCCCGCTCGGCGTCGCCGCCGCTTGTGGGAAAGCTCACAGCGGAGACCGTCCGCGGCATGGCACCATCGCAGGGGTCACGCGCGAAGGGAGGACGCCATGCGGCACGGCCCGGATCCGACGCAGGACGCGGCCGACGCGCTCCGGGTGCAGCGGATCGAGGATCCGCGCAGCGGGCTGCGGGCGCTGATCGCCCTCGATGCGGAGGAGCTCGGCCCGGCGGTCGGCGGCTGCCGCATGCGGCCCTATCCGGACATCCGCGCCGCCGCCCTCGAGGCGGGCGGGCTCGCCCGGGCGATGACCCGCAAGGTGCTCCTGGCCGGGCTGCCGTTCGGCGGCGGCAAGACCGTCGTCCTGGGCGATCCGCGGCACGACAAGACGGCGGCGCGCTGGGCCGCGCTCGGGCGTGCGATCGAGCGGCTCGACGGGCGCTACTGGACGGGCGAGGACAGCGGCACGACGCCGGCCGACATGGACGCGATCGGCCGGGTGTGCCGGTTCGTGCTCGGCCGCAGCGGCGGTGCCGGCGATCTCGGGCCGATGACCGCGGCCGGCGCGCTGCACGGCATCGAGGCGGCGGTCCGCCACCGGCTGGGCGGCGCCGGGCTCGCGGGGCTGACGGTGGCCGTGCAGGGGCTGGGCGCGGTCGGGATGCCCCTGGCCGAGCTCCTGGCGGCGACCGGCGCCCGGCTGGTGGTGGCCGATCTCGATCCGGACCGGGTCGACCGGGCGGTCGAGCGGCTCGGTGCCCGGGCGGTGCCGCCGGCGGCGATCCTCGAGGCCGAGGTCGACCTCCTGGTGCCCTGCGCGCTCGGCCCGGTGCTCGACGGGCCGCAAGCGGCACGGCTGCGCTGCGCCCTGATCGCGGGCCCGGCCAACAACCAGCTCGACCGGCCGGACACCGCCGAGCGGCTGCACCGCCGCGGCATCCTGTTCGTGCCCGACTATGTGGTGAGCGCCGGCGGGGTGATCGCGGCCACGACCGAGCTCGAGCCCGGAGGCTTCGCGGCCGAGCGGGTGCGGGACCGGCTCGCCGCGATCGGCGAGCGGGTGCGGGCGATCCTGGCCGAGGCGGCGGCCGCCGACCTGCCACCCCTGGCCGTCGCCGAGGCGCAGGCGGCCCGGCTGCGGCGGGCCCGTCTCGCCGCCGCGACCGGCCGTCGCGGCGAGCGCCCGGTGCTGCCGGCCGACGCGCTGGCCTGCTAGGCTTTCCCGGCAGCAGCTGCCGGCCGGGGGTTCATGCGCCAGGTCCTGGTCCTGATCGCCGATCCGAGGAGCGCGCCGCTCGAGGAGCCGCTCGTGCGCGAGCTCGAGGTCGTCCTGGGCGGCCCGGCGCGCTGGCTCGCGGAGGCCGAGGCGGTCGAGATCGCGAGCGCGCTCGAGCCCGCCGAGATCGCGGCGCGGACGCGGCCGCTGCTCGACGGCCGTCCGCTCGACCGGGCCGTGCTGCCGGCCGAGGGTCGCCGCAAGCGGCTCCTCGTGGCCGACATGGACAGCACCATGATCACGGTCGAGTGCCTCGACGAGCTCGCCGATCTGGTCGGCTGCAAGGCCGAGGTGGCGGCGATCACCCGGGCGGCGATGAACGGCGAGATCGAGTACCGCGATTCGCTCCGTCGCCGGGTGGCCCTGCTCGAGGGCCTGCCCGAGCGGGTGATCGGCCAGGTGATCGCCGAGCGCGTGCGGGCGACGCCGGGGGCTTCGACGCTGCTCGCCACGATGCGCGCCCAGGGCGCCCGCAGCGCCCTCGTGTCGAGCGGCTTCGGCCAGTTCACCCGCCACGTCGCCGGGCTGCTCGGCTTCGACGAGGAGCGCTCCAACACGCTCCTCGCGGTGGACGGCGTGCTCACCGGCCGGGTGGCCGAGCCGATCCTCGATGCCGGCGCCAAGCTCGCCACCCTCGAGGAGCTCCTGGCCCGCCACGGGCTGCCGGCGGCGGCGGCGCTCACGGTCGGCGACGGCGCCAACGACCTGCCGATGCTCGAGGCGGCCGGGCTCGGGGTCGCCTTCCGGGCGCATCCGCGGGTGCGTGCGCGGGCGCCCGTGAGCATCGTCCACGGCGATCTGCGGGCGCTCCTCTACCTGCAGGGCTATCCGCGCGCCGAGCACCGCGCCGGCTGAGCCGCCGCGCCGCCGCTGGCGCCGCTCACTCCTTGAAGCGGGGTGCGACGAAGCGCACGTCGCCCTGCCGCTCGACCAGGAGCAGCGCCGCCTTGCGGCCGGCCTCGCGGGCCGCCTTGAGCTTGCCCGCGAGCTCGCCCGGCGCCTTGATCTCCTCCTGCATCGCCTCGACGATCAGATCGCCCGGGCGGATGCCCTCCTGCGCCGCCGGACCGTCCGGGTCGACCTCGGTGACGACCACGCCCTTGGCGCCGTCGGGAAGCTGGAACTTGCTCTTGAGCTCGGGCGTGACCGGGCTCACCACGATCCCGAACTCGGCGATCCGCGCGGTGGCACCCGGCGCCGGCCTGGTCGGCGCCTGCGGCTTGCCGAGCTCGGCCACCTGCTCGTCGTCCGGCAGCTCGCCGAGCCTGACCCGGACCGTCTTCTTCTCGCCCTTGCGCCAGATCAGCACCTCGACCTCGCGGCCGACCGCGGTCTCGGCCACGATCCGCGGCAGGGAGCGCATCTTGTCGATCTTCTTGCCGTCGAACTCGAGCACCACGTCGCCCGGCTCGATCGCCGAGGCGGCCGCCGGTCCGTCCGGGGTGACGCTCGCCACGAGCGCGCCCGCCACCTCCTTGAGGCCGATGCCCTCGGCGATCTCCTCGGTGACGGTCTGGATGCGGACCCCGAGCCAGCCGCGCGCCACCCGCCCGGTCCGCTTCAGGCTGTCGATCACCGGCCGCGCGAGGTTGGCCGGGATGGCGAAGCCGATGCCGATGTTGCCGCCCGAGGGCGAGAAGATCGCGGTGTTCACGCCGAACACCCGGCCGTCCATGGTGAAGGACGGGCCGCCCGAGTTGCCGCGGTTGATCGCCGCGTCGACCTGGATGTAGTCGTCGTAGGGGCCGCTCCGGATGTCGCGCCCGCGGGCCGAGATGATGCCCGCGGTCACCGTCGAGCCGAGCCCGAACGGATTGCCGATCGCGAGCATCCAGTCGCCGACCCGCACCTGGTCGCTGTCGGCCCACTCGACGAACGGGAAGGGCTTGTCGCCGTCGATCTTGAGGAGCGCCAGATCGGTCTTGGGATCGCGACCCACGAGCTTGGCCGGGACCTCCTTGTCGTCGTTGAAGACGACCGAGATCTCGTCGGCATCCGCGATCACGTGGTTGTTGGTCACGACATAGCCGGCCGGGTCGACGATGAAGCCCGAGCCGAGCGAGAAGCTGCGCCGCTGCTGCTGCTGCTCGCGCTCGCGGTCGCGGTCGAAGAACTCCTTGAAGAACTCCTCGAACGGCGAGCCGGGCGGCACCTGCGGCAAGGGCGGCTGGTCGCCGCGCGCGGCGGCCACCTTGCGGGTCGAGATGTTGACCACCGCGGGGCCGACCTTGCCGACCAGCTCGGCGAAGCCCGCCGGCCCGGCCGGTGCCGCGCGGCTCGGCCCGGGCACCGCCAGGAGGGCGGCCAGGAGCAGCAGCGGCAGGATCGCCCGGCCGAATGCCCGGCGCCCCGCCCGGGCCTTTCGGGCGAACTCGTCCCTCGTCATCCTCGAACCTCCTGCCTGCGGACCGGAGCCGGCGGATCCCGGCCGGGCCGGCCCGCCCGAGCCCCGGACGGCCGGCCGCCGCCGATCATCTCACCCCGCCGCGGGCTCGGGCAAGCCTGCCGGCCGCGATCCACCCTCAGAGCCGGATCAGCCAGACCGCGGCGACGCCCAGGGCGGCGGCCACGAGACCCGCGATCCGGAGCGGCCCGTCGGCCAGGGTCAGCATCCGCCGCGCCGCCCGCCGCATGGCGCCGGGCGCGGTCGCCCAGGCCAGCCCCTCGACCACCAGGACGAGCGCCAGCCCCGTGGCGAGATCGCGCATCCCCGGCGCGGGCCCTCTTGCCGGCCGTGGGGCCTCCGCCCCTGCCTCAGCGCCCGCTCGGGGCGGCCGGGGTCGCCACCGGCGCGAGCGTGGCCGCGGCCGCGGCGGCCGGCCGACCGGCGAGATCGGAGCCGGCCGGCCGCCGACCGGGCGTGCCGTCGACCAGCCCCGGGCTGCCGAAGAAGCGGAAGAAATCGCTGTCGGGCGACATCACGAGGCTCGTGTTGCCGTCGCCGAGCGCCTGCCGGTAGGCCTGCATGGTGCGGAAGAACTTGAAGAAGTCGATGTCCTGGCCGAACGCCTCGGCGAAGATCCGGATGGCCTCGGCGTCGCCCTCGCCGCGCAGGATCTCCGCCCGCTTCTGCGATTCGGCGATCAGCACGCGGCGCTCGCGGTCGGCCCGGGCGCGGATCCGCTGGCCGATCTCGGCGCCCTGCGCCCGCAGCTCCTTGGCCTCGCGCTCGCGCTCGGTCTGCATCCGGCGGAAGATCGCCTGGCTGTTCTCCGCCGGCAGGTCGGCGCGCTTGATGCGCACGTCGACGATCTCGACACCGAACCGCGCCAGTGCCGTGTTGGCCTCGTCGCGGATGCGCGCCATCAGCACGGCCCGGTCCTTGGACAGGACCTCGATCAGCGAGGTCTCGCCGAGCACGCTGCGCAGCGCCGCGAAGACGGTGGGCTCGAGCCGCTGGCGGAACAGGCCCTCCGAGCCAGCCGCCTGGCGGAAGCGCAAGGGGTCGGTGATCCGATAGCGGGTGAAGGCGTCGACCACGAGCCGCTTCTGGTCGCCCAGGACCAGCTCGACCGACGGCGCGTCGAAGTCGAGCACCCGCCGCTCGAAGAACTCGACCTGCTGGATGAACGGCAGCTTGAAGCCGAGACCCGGGTCGCGCACCACCCGGACCGGGTTGCCGAACTGCAGGATCAGCGCCTGGCGGCTCTGGTGCACGGTGAACACCGAGCCGATCAGGAGGACCAGGACGAGTGCTGCGAGCGCGCCGCCCACGGCCAGGACGCGGCTGTTCATTGCTGGGCTCCCTGGCCGGACTGCGGGCCCGGCGCCGGTGCGCGCCGCTGCAGCTCGGGCAGAGGCAGGTAGGGCACCACCGAGCCGACGCCGGTCTGGCCCTCGACGATCACCTTGCTCATGCCCTTGAGCACCTCCTCCATGGTCTCGAGGTAGAGGCGCTGCACGGTCACGTCCTGGGCCTTGCTGTACTCGGCGAGGATCGCCTTGAAGCGCTGCGCCTCGCCGGTCGAGCGCGCCACCACCTCCTGGCGGTAGGCCTCGGCGTCCTGCAGGAGCCGCTCGGCCTCGCCGCGGGCGCGCGGGATGATGTCGTTGGCGAACGATTCGGCGACGTTCTGCTCGCGCTCGCGGTCGGCCTGGGCGCGCTGCACGTCGCGGAAGGCGTCGATCACGTCGGCCGGCGGGTCGGCCTTCTGCAGCTGGATCTCCTGGATCTCGATGCCGGCGCCGTACTCGGCCATCAGCTGCTGCAGGCTCTGCCGCACCCGCGTCTCGATCGACCGCCGCCCCTCGGTGGTCGCCTGGACGATCGGGGTCTGGCCGATGATCTCGCGCATCACGCTCTCCGAGGCCGCCTTCACCGTGGCCTCGGGGTCGCGGATGTTGAACAGGAACTGCGCCGCGTCGGCGATCTTCCACTGCACCACGAAGTTGATGTCGATGATGTTCTCGTCGCCGGTCAGCATCAGCGCCTCTTCGGGCAGCTCGCGGCGGCCGGCGCGGCCGCCGAGCGCCGCCGAGTTGAAGCCGACCTCGATGCGGTTGACGCGCGCCACCTGCGGCGTGAGGACGTCCTCGATCGGCCAGGGCAGACGGTAGTTGAGGCCCGGCCCGGTCAGCCGGTCGAGCCGGCCGAAGCGCAGCACCACACCCTGCTCCTCGGGTCCGACCCGGTAGAAGCCCGAGGCCAGCCACAACCCGATGCCGGCCAGCGCCACGATCGCCGTCGCCCGCCCGGAGCGCGCCGGCGACCCGCCGCCGCCCGGGAACAGCCGCTTCAGCCGCTCCTGGCCACGCCTGAGCACCTCCTCGAGGTCCGGCGGCTGCTGCCCGCCCGACGGCCGCCCGCCCCACGGGCCCTGCCCGCCCTGCCAGCCGCCACCGCCTTGCGTGTTCCAGGGCATCCTGCTTCCCGTCGCTCGCGAGAGTTCGTGACACGGCCGCGCCGGCCGTTGCACACGGCCGCAACCGTACCACTATATCGCGCGGGCGGGCGAGGGGTTCAACCATGGCCGGATTAACAAACGAACAGGTTCTGGGCGCGCTCCGCGCCGTCGCGCACCCGAGCCGGGGTCGCGACGTCGTCGAGCTCGGCATGGTCGCGGGCGTCGTCATCAAGGGCGGCAACGTGGGGCTCACGATCGAGGTCGAGCCGGCGGAGGCCGCGGCCATGGAGCCGCTCCGGCGGGCCTGCGAGGCGGCCGTCAAGGCCTTGCCCGGGGTGACCTCGGCGACCGCGGTGCTCACCGCCGAGCGGTCGCCGACCGGTCGCGCCGGGCCGCCGCCGACGCTCCCCGGCGAGAACCGCGCCCCGGCCCGGCCGCTCGTCCCGGGCGTACGCGCGATCGTCGCCGTCGCCTCCGGCAAGGGCGGGGTCGGCAAGTCGACCACCGCCGTCAACCTCGCCATGGGCCTCGCCGCCCTCGGCCGCCGGGTGGGTCTCCTCGACGCCGACATCTACGGTCCCTCGCTGCCGCGCATGACCGGTGCCACCGGCCGGCCGTCGAGCCCGGACGGGCAGAAGCTCCGGCCGATGGAGGCGTTCGGCGTCAAGGTCATGTCGATGGGCTTCCTGGTCGAGGAGGACGCGCCCATGATCTGGCGCGGGCCCATGGTGCAGAGCGCCATCCAGCAGATGCTGGGCGACGTCGCGTGGGGCGAGCTCGACGTGCTCGTGGTCGACCTGCCGCCCGGCACCGGCGACGCCCAGCTCACCATGGCCCAGCGGGTGCCGCTCTCCGGCGCGGTGATCGTCTCCACCCCGCAGGACATCGCGCTCCTCGATGCCAGGAAGGCGATCAACATGTTCCGCAAGGTGGACGTGCCGATCCTCGGCATCGTCGAGAACATGTCCTACTATTGCTGCCCGAAGTGCGGCCACCGCGCCGAGATCTTCGCGCACGGCGGCGCCCGCGCCTGCGCCCAGCGCATGGGCGTCGACTTCCTGGCCGAGATCCCGCTCGACGCCGAGATCCGCGAGCTCAGCGACGCCGGCCGGCCGATCGTGGTGGCGCAGCCCGCGAGCCCGCAGGCGCAGGCCTATCTGCAGCTCGCCATGAGCGTGCGCGACAAGCTCGCCGAGCAGGCCGGCGGCAAGGCCCGGCGGTTCCCGCGCATCGTCTGGGCCTGAGCCGCCTCCCTCAGCGGAGCAGCGCGACGCTCGACGAGCCGCCCAGGCCCGGCGGCATCGCGGTGCAGGTCGCGGCGTCGATGTCGATCGTGATCCGGGCGTTCGAGTTGAACTCGAAGGTCCGGCCGATCATGGCGAGGCAGGGCGACGTCAGCGACGCGTTGCTGTTCCACTCGATGTGGCTCGCCGGCGCGTAGATCATGCCCTCGAGCCGGTTGACGCTGTTGCTGTTGAACTCCAGGCCGGACGAACAGCTGACCGATTGCGGCTGGTAGATCAAAAGGCCTTGGTTGGTGCCGGTCGAGGGTGCGGTGAGAGAGACCGTCGTATTGCTGTCGAAGCGCAGGCAGGCGGCGGCGTTGGCGAGGTAGATGGTCACGCCGGTGCCGGTCAGCGAGACGTTGCTCTTCAGCTCGAGGGGCGCGTTCTTGATCACGTAGGTGCCCGGCGCGAGCGTCACTCTCGAGTTGGAGTCGATGGTCAAGCCGCAATAGGTGCCGGGCGTGAGGGTCCGCGTGTCGGTGATCGGGTTCGGGACACCCGACTTGCAGGTCCCGACGGTGGCGTCGATGGCAGGCGCGGGATCGGCGGCCGGTGTGCAGCCCGTCTCCGGTCCCGGGTCGACGGTGCCGATCCCCTCGCGACGGTAGGTCGCAGCGGCGATGCAGGTGCGGTCGGCGGCGACGCTGCCGTTGCTCTTGAGCCAGAGGC
>CAZDFD010000007.1:86236-90573 GCA_964504655.1 uncultured Geminicoccaceae bacterium | reverse complement strand
CCACGCAGTCCTGCGGGCCGTTCAGCGCCGCCGTCGCCGCCACCTGGATCGGCGTGAAGGCGCCGTAGTCGAGGTAGGACTTGATCCGCGCCAGCGCCGCGATCAGCCGGCGGCTGCCGGCCGCGAAGCCGATCCGCCAGCCGGGCATCGAGTAGGTCTTGGAGAGCGAGCTGAATTCGACCGCGACCTCGAAGGCGCCCTCGACCTCGAGGATCGAGGGCGGCGGCTCGCCCTCGAACCAGATCTCGGCGTAGGCGATGTCGGAGAGGATGAACATCTCCCGGGAGCGGGCGAAGGCCACCGCCTCCTTGTAGAAGGCGCGATCGCAGGTGAGCGCCGTCGGGTTGGACGGGAAGTTGAGGACCATGACCGAGGGGGCCGGCACGGTGTGCTCGTAGGCGTGGGCGAACTCGGCCACCAGATCGATGCCCGGCCCGAACGGGACGTGGCGGATCGCGGCACCGGCGATCATGAAGCCGTAGGGATGGATCGGGTAGGACGGGTTCGGCACCAGGATGGTGTCGCCGGGCGCGGTCACCGCCTGGGCGAGGTTGGCGAGCCCCTCCTTCGAGCCCAGGGTGACGCAGACC
Source organism: uncultured Geminicoccaceae bacterium (assembly GCA_964504655.1). Lineage (GTDB taxonomy): Bacteria > Pseudomonadota > Alphaproteobacteria > Geminicoccales > Geminicoccaceae > JANXAZ01. The sequence continues at coordinate 89,983 of CAZDFD010000007.1, read as the reverse complement.
TCGGCATCGGGGTCGAGCCGGACCCCGAAGCGCCGCTCGTAGTAGCCGGCGAGCGCGCGCCGGAGTCCGGGGATGCCGCGCGACGCCGAGTAGCGGTGCGCCTTCGGGTCGCGCGCCGTCTCGACCAGCTTGTCGACGATGTGCCGCGGCGTCGGGCTGTCCGGGTTGCCCATGCCGAGGTCGATGATGTCGCGGCCGGCGGCCCGCGCCTTGGCCTTCATCACGTTGACCTCGGCGAACACGTAGGGCGGCAGGCGGCGGATGCGGTGGAACTCCGGCTCTCTCATCGCTCGCTTCGGTCTCGCTCGCGGGTCCGGGAGGGCGCGGGCCGCGGCCGGCCTCGGCACGCATCTAGCCGAGCCGGCCGGCCGCGTCGATGGCGCGCCCGCGCCTCAGCCGGCATCCAGGCGCTCGGTGGCACTCTCGTCGAGGATCCGGCCGAGCTGGATCTCGACCAGGCGCAGCGGCTCGCCGCCGGCATTGGCCAGCCGGTGCAGGGTGCCGCAGGGGACCGTCAGGCTCTCTCCCGGGCCGAGCGCGAGTTCGGCCTCGCCCAGCCGCACCGAAGCCCGGCCGCTCACCACGAGCCAGTGCTCGTCGCGGCCGGCGTGGCGTTGCAGCGTCAGCCGCGCGTGCGGGTCGAGCTCGACCTCGCGGATCTTGAGGCCCGGGCGCTCGGCGAGCGTGGTGAAGCCGCCCCAGGGCCGCACCTCGCGGGCATGGCAGACCGTCTCGCGGCGGCCGGACCGGGCGAGCCCGGCGACCAGCTGCTTGACCGCCTCGCCGTCGGCCCGGTCGGCGACCAGGACGGCGTCCGCGGTCTCGATGACGGCGAGGCCCGCGACCCCGGCGAGCGCCACCAGCCGATGGTCGGCCTTGACCAGATTGTCGCGGGCCCCGGCCAGCGCGACGTCGCCGGCCGCCACGTTGCCGGCCGCGTCCTTGGCCATGAGCTCCCAGAGCGCCTGCCAGGAGCCGACGTCGGACCAGCCGGGATCGCAGGGGATGACCGCCATCCGCGCCGAGCGCTCCATGACCGCCTTGTCGATCGGCAGGGCGGAAAGCCGGGCGAACAGCGCCCGGTCGGCGAGCCCCTCGGGGCTCGCCTCGAGGCTCGCCTCGACCGCCTCGAGGTCGCGCGCGAGGCGCGGCTCGAAGCGCGCCAGCTCCTCGAGCAGCACGTCCGCGCGCATCACGAACATGCCGCTGTTCCAGGCGTGTCCGCCGGCCGCCAGCATCGCCTCGGCCTCGGCGCGCGGCGGCTTCTCGACGAACCGGCGCACCTCGAACACCCCGCCCGACGACAGCTCGGCACCGCGCGCGATCCAGCCGAACCCGGTCTCCGGCCGCGAGGGGGCGATGCCGAAGGTGACGATCCGGCCGCCGGCCGCCACCGGCAGCGCCCGCTCGAGTGCTGCGAGCAGCACCTCGGGCGTGCGCACCAGATGGTCGGAGGGGCAGACCCAGAGCACCGCGTCGGCGCCGAACCGCGCCGCCGCGTGGCGGGCGGCGAGGCCGACCGCGGCCGCCGTGTTGCGCGGCTCGGGCTCGAGCAGCAGGTGGCGGAGCAGCCCGCCGTCGACCAGCGCCAGCTGGCGACGGACCAGGACCGCCTGGCCGGCCGCCGCCACCGTCACCACCCGCTCGGCCGGCGCCGCCCGCAGCACCCGCCGCGCCGTGCCCTGCAGGAGCGAGTCCTCGCCGACCAGCTCGACCAGGTGCTTGGGGAACGCGGCCCGGCTCACCGGCCAGAGGCGCGTGCCCGAGCCGCCGGCCAGGAGCACCGGGACGAGTGGGCCCCTCGAGGTTGCACGGTCCATCCTCGGTCTCCACCGCTGGTTGTGTCCACCGGGATCCCCCTCGCCTCATAGTCGGGTCGGCTCCGGTTCCGCAAGCCGCCCACGGGGGCCGACTTGACCGGCCCGCGCCGGCTGCCGCATGCGGGTCCGGTGGCCGCCTCCGCGCGGCCCGCCGCAGGGGAGGCAGCATGCGCAGCGCCAACCGCTATGGCGAGCAGGGGATCTACGCGGTCGGCCTCGACCGCTGCGCCGCCAACCACGCGGCCTTGACCCCGGTCCTGTTCCTCGAGCGGACCGCCGCCGTCCGCCCGGACGCGCTCGCCGTGGTGCACGGCCGGATCCGCCGCGACTACGCGACGCTGCGCGCGCGCTGCCGGCGGCTCGCCTCGGCCCTGATCGGGCGCGGCGTGCGGCCGGGGACGACCGTGGCGGTGATGGCCCCGAACGTCCCGGAGCTGCTCGAGGCACATTTCGGGGTGCCGATGGCCGGCGCCGTGCTCAACGCCCTCAACACGCGTCTCGATCCGGGTACCATCGCCTTCATCCTCGAGCATGGCGAAGCCGAAGTCCTGCTCACCGACACCGAGTACGCCCCCATCGTTAAGGAAGCGTTGAAGCGCTCCGCCCGCCAGCCGCTCGTGGTCGACATCGCCGATCCCGAGGGGCCGGGCGGCGAGCGGCTGGGCGGGCTCGACTACGAGGCGCTCCTGGCCGAGGGCGATCCGGACGCGGCACCGCTCCTGCCCGAGGACGAGTGGCAGCCGATCGCGCTCAACTACACCTCGGGCACCACCGGCAACCCCAAGGGTGTCGTCTACCACCACCGCGGCGCCTATCTGAACGCCATCGGCAACGTCCTGGTCTGGAGCCTGCCCAAGGCGCCGGTCTATCTGTGGACGCTGCCGATGTTCCACTGCAACGGCTGGTGCTTCCCCTGGACGGTCACGCTCCAGGCGGGCGTCCACGTCTGCCTGCGCCGGGTGAGCTCGGAGACGATCTTCGCAGCCCTGGCCGAGCACGGCGTGACCCATCTGTGCGGCGCGCCCGTGGTCATGGGGATGCTCGTGAACGCGCCGGCCGAGGCGCGCCGGCCGTTCGCCCGGAAGGTCGCGATGATGACCGCCGCGGCGGCCCCGCCGGCGGCCGTGCTCGAGCGGATGGCCGCCCTCGGCATCGAGGTCACGCACGTCTACGGGCTGACCGAGGTCTACGGCCCGGCCGTGGTGTGCGAGCCGCAGCCGGCCTGGGCCGGGCTGGATGCGCGCGGCCGCGCCGAGAAGCTCGCCCGCCAGGGGGTGCGCTACCCGGTGCTCGAGGGCCTCGAGGTGCTCGACCCGGCGACGCTCGCCAGGGTGCCGCGCGACGGGGCCACGCTCGGTGAGGTGATGTTCCAGGGCAACATCGTGATGCGCGGCTACCTCAAGAACCCGAGCGCCACGCAGGAGGCGCTCGCCGGCGGCTGGTTCCACTCCGGCGACCTCGCGGTGGCCCACCCCGACGGCTATCTCGAGATCAAGGACCGCTCGAAGGACATCATCATCACCGGCGGCGAGAACGTCTCCTCGATCGAGGTCGAGGGCGCCCTCTACCGCCACCCGGACGTCCTCGAGGCGGCCGTGGTGGCGCGGCCGGACCCCAAGTGGGGCGAGCAGGTCTGCGCCTTCGTGGCCCTCCGGGAGGGTGCCACCACCACGGCCGAGGAGCTGGTCGCGCACTGCCGCGCCGAGATCGCGCACTTCAAGGTGCCGCGGACCATCGTGTTCGGACCGCTGCCCAAGACTTCGACCGGCAAGATCCAGAAATTCCTCCTGCGCGAGCGCGCCCGGACGCTCTGAAGGGCCCGGCCGCGGCGAGGCGCTTGCGCGGCCGGCTTCTTCAGATTATCATCCTATCATGCCCATTGAGATCCTAGCCGCACCCGTCGCCCGCGCCGCACGCGGCTCCCGAG
>CAZDFD010000007.1:36340-86136 GCA_964504655.1 uncultured Geminicoccaceae bacterium | reverse complement strand
GCGGCACGCGGCTCCCGAGCCGGACCGATCCGGTGCTCGCGAGAGTGGGACGGCTGTCGGGCACGCGGCTCCCGAGCGCGGCGCCCGGATCGCCCCGGGCGCCTGCCGTGCGCCTCGCCCGCCGGAGCACGCGACTCCCGAGCCGGACCGATCCGACGCTCCCGCGGGCGGGCCTACTCCCGGGCACGCGGCTCCCGAGCGGCGCCGGAGCGGCGGGCGCCGGCCGGACACCGGGCCCGGGCGGGCGCGGCACGCGGCTCCCGAGCCGAGCAGGGGCGCCGGCGGCGGTCGGGGACCCCGGCGCGGCCGCGCCGCGCGCACGCGGCTCCCGAGCCGGCCCGTCCTCAGCCGTCCCGGCCGCCGCCGGCGAGGAGCGCTGCTGCGATCCTCCGGCCCTCCTCGGCGGTGGCGCCGGTGGCCACCGGCCGGCCGGCGCGGCGGTACCAGTAGCCGGCATTGCCGAGGTCGCCCTCGATGCGGTGCAGCCAGGCGTGCACCCAGTCGGCCGCCGGATCGCCCTCCAGGCCCTGGACGATCGCGTGGGCGCGCGGCCAGTCGCCCGCGAGCCCGTACCAGAGTGCTGCGAGCGGCGGGTCGAGGCCGGCCGGTGGCGCCGCGCCCCCGAGCGAGGCCTCGAAGCCGGCGGGATCGAGCGGCATGGGCGGGCTCCCCGGCGCGCGCGGCCATGGGCAAGCCGCGCCGACGGGTCTAGCTATGCCGCAGCAGAGGTGCCGAGGGGAGGGCCGTCGTGGATCGCCATCTCGAGGTCGCGGCGACGCTGCCGGTCGACGGTGTGGCCGGCACGCTCGTGGGCCGGGTGTGGCTGCCGCAGGAGCAGGGCCCGGCGGTGGTCGCGGTGCGCGACGACGGGCTCTACGACCTGACCCCGCTCTGCCCGACGCTGAGCGGGCTCCTGGAGCGGCCGGACCGGGTGGCGCTCGCCCGCGGAGCCGGGGCGCGGCGGCTGGGCGGGCTCGAGGAGATCCTCGCCAACTCGCGCTTCGACCGGCGCCGCCCCGACCGGCCCTGGCTCCTGGCACCGGCCGACCTGCAGGCCCTCAAGGCGGCCGGGGTGACCTTCGTCAAGAGCATGCTCGAGCGGGTGATCGAGGAGCGGGCGCGCGGCGACGCGAGCCGCGCCCGGGCGATCCGCGAGCGCCTCGAGGGGGCGATCGGCGGCTCGCTGCGCGAGGTCCGGCCGGGCTCGGCCGAGGCCGCGCGGGTCAAGGAGCATCTGTTGGCCGAGGGCCTGTGGTCGCAGTATCTCGAGGTCGGGATCGGTCCGGACGCCGAGATCTTCACCAAGAGCCAGCCCATGTCCGCGGTCGGGCACGGCGCCGAGGTCGGGCTGCATCCGCGCTCGTCCTGGAACAATCCCGAGCCCGAGATCGTGCTCGCAGTGGCCTCCACAGGTGCCATCGTGGGCGCCACGCTCGGCAACGACGTCAATCTCCGCGACGTCGAGGGGCGGAGCGCGCTGCTGCTCGGCAAGGCCAAGGACAACAACGCCTCCTGCGCCCTCGGGCCGTTCCTGCGGCTGTTCGATCCGAGCTTCGACCTCGATGCGGTGCGCGCCGCCGAGGTGCTGCTCGAGGTCGAGGGCGAAGACGGGTTCCGCCTCGAGGGGCGGAGCTCGATGCGCGAGATCAGCCGCGATCCGACGGAGCTGGTCGGGCAGCTGATCGGTCCGCACCACGGCTATCCGGACGGCGCCCTGCTCTTCTGCGGGACGATGTTCGCGCCCATCCAGGACCGCGACGCGCCGGGCCAGGGCTTCACCCACAAGTCGGGCGACCTGGTGGCGATCCGCTCCGAGCGGCTCGGCACCCTCGTCAACCGGGTGACCACCAGCGACCGTGCCGAGCCCTGGACCTTCGGCACCGGCGCCCTGATGCGCAATCTCGCGGCCCGCGGCCTCCTCGCGGCCGGATGAGGAGGGAGCCGGCGGGGCCGCCCGGGCCCCGCCCGGGCTCAGTGCGCGGCGACCGCCTCCGGGCGGCCCGCGCCGCCGCGGATCCGCTCGATCTCCTCCTTGATCCTGAGCTTCTCCTTCTTCAGCCGGGAGATCACACCCTGATCGGGAAGCGGCCGGTGCAGCTCCTCCTCGATGAGCTCCTCCAGGCGCGCGTGCTTGGAACGCAGGCTCTCGACATGCTCCTGCATGGGCATGGTCGCACTACCTCCCGGGTTGCCCCACACTGTGGCAGTTTAATGATCCGGTCGCCCGGCTGCCAGAGGGAACGAAAGCCGGTCGGTAGCGGAGCCAAGGGAGCGGATAAACCCCTGCGATCACGAGACACCCCTGCCATCACGAGGTGCTCCTGGGGTCACGCGGTGCCCCTGGGATCACGACGTGAAAGCCCGGGCGAGCAGGATCCGGGTCGGCGCGGCGGCCGCGACCGAGGCGCCCACGAGCAGCGCCAGGTTGGCTTCGGCGGCCTCCAGCCCGCCCGACGGGCCGCAGCCGAGCGGCGCCACGGCCGCCTCGAGCAGCCCCTCGACCAGCCGCTCGGCCTCGAGCTCGGCTGCTGCCACCTGCGCGCGCAGGCGCTGCGCGCGCTCCCCGGCCGCGGCCCCGAGGGGGCCGGCCGCGAGCGGCCGCAGCGCCCGCCGCGCCCGCCTGAGCGGTGCCACCACGGGCTCGCGCCAGGCGGCGGCCAAGCCCCGGAGCCGGCCGGCCGCGGCCGCGTCGAGGCGGACCCCGCGCGCCGCCAGCCAGCAGGCCGCGAGCAGGAGGTTGACGTCGGCGCCGAGCCGGTCCTGCAGCTCGAGGCAGGCCTCGGCCACGCCCGGGCGGGCGTAGAGGGCGGCGGCGTAGGGCTCGAGGCCCGGCCGGGCGTCGGACGGCGCCGCGGCGCCGGCCTCGCTCGGCGGGCCCGAACCGGGCTCAGTCGCCGAAGGAGATGCCGAGGCCACGTGCGGTCCAGACGAGCGGGTCGTGCGGATCGACCTCCTTGAAGGCGGCGCAGGCCTCGGCGAGCGGCAGGTCGACCACGCGCCGGTTCTGCCAGCCGACCACCCGGTCGAAGCGGCCCTGCGCCACCAGATCGACCGCGGCCACCCCGAAGGCCGAGCCGAGCACCCGGTCGAGGGCGGCCGGCGAGCCGCCGCGCTGGACGTGGCCGAGCACCGTCACGCGGCTCTCCGCGCCGGTCCGCCGGGCGATCGCCTCGGCGATCAGCCGGCCGATGCCGCCGTAGCGCGACTGGCCGTGGGCGTCGGTCCAGGTCTGCGCCTCGCCGTCGCCGGCGCGGACCGATTCCGCCACCACCACCAGGCTGAAGTTGCGCCCGCTGGCCCGTCGCGCCTCGATCTTGGCGCACACCTTGTCGATGTCGTAGGGGATCTCCGGGATCAGGACCACGTCGGCGCCGCCGGCGATCCCGGCGTGGAGCGCGATGTGCCCGGCGTCGCGGCCCATCACCTCGAGCACCATGACGCGGTTGTGGCTGGCCGCCGTCACGTGCAGCCGGTCGACCGCCTCGGTGGCGATGTCGACCGCGGTCGAGAAGCCGACCGAGCGCTCGGTGTGGCCGAGATCGTTGTCGATCGTCTTCGGGATGCCGACCAGGCCCCAGCCGCCCTGGCGGGCGAGCCGGCGCAGGATCGCCAGGCTGCCGTCGCCGCCGACCCCGATCAGCGCGTCGAGGCCGAGCTCGTGGTAGCCGGCCACGATCTCGGCCGAGCGGTCGATCGTCCGGCCGTCCGGCGTCGGATAGGCGAACGGATTGCCGCGATTGGTGGTGCCGAGGATGGTGCCGCCCAGGTGCAGGATCCCCTTGACGCTGTCCGGGGTCAGCCGCTCGGCCGCCACCGGCCGCTGGAGCAGGCCGTGGGTGGCCTCGCGGATGCCCCAGACCTCGAAGCCGTGACCGAGCACCGCGCGCAGCGTGACCGCCCGGATCACGGCGTTCAGGCCGGCGCAGTCGCCGCCGCTGGTCAGAAGGCCGATGCGCATGCGACGCCTCCTCGCGAGGGCCGGCGACCGCGGGCCGGCCGGGGCTGAACGACGCCCGCGGGCGTGCTACGATCCGCCGCGGCTGGCTGGGATCGGGCCGGGATGAGCGAGCACGGCGCGCCGACCGACATCGATACGCGTCTCGAGACCCTGCGCGCCGCGCACCGGGCGCTCGACGAGCGGATCAAGCAGCTCGCCGAGGAGGGCTCGGGCGATCTGGTCGAGCTGCAGCGGCTGAAGAAGCAGAAGCTCGCGCTCAAGGACCGCATCGCCTTCCTGGAGCGGCAACGGATCCCCGACATCATCGCTTGAGCGTCCGATCGAGCGGCTCGAGGCGGGTGACGTGCCCCATCTTGCGGCCGGCCCGGATCTCGCGCTTGCCGTAGAGATGGAGCCGGGCACCCGGTTCGGCGAGCAGGCGCGGCCAGGCCAGGACCTCCTCGCCCAGGAGGTTCTCCATGGTGGCGCCGGCGAAGGGCTCGGGGTCGCCGAGCGGCAGGTCGCAGACGGCGCGGACCAGCTGCTCGAACTGGCTCACCGGGCAGGCGTCCAGGGTCCAGTGCCCGGAATTGTGCGGCCGCGGCGCCAGCTCGTTGACCAGCAGTCGGTCCTCGGCGGTGACGAACATCTCGACCGCCAGGAGCCCGACCACGCCGAGCGCCTCGGCGATCGCCTCGGCGAGCGCCACCGCCTCGCGGGCGAGCGCGGCCGGGATCGGGGCCGGCGCCCGCGTCGCCTTGAGGACATGGCGCTCGTGGCGGTTCTCGGCCGGCGGGAAGCTCGCCCGGACGCCGTCCGCCCGCCGCGCGGTCACGACCGAGATCTCGCGCACGAAGTCGACCCGCTCCTCGAGCACGAGCGGCCCCGCGGCGCCGAGCGCCGCGAAGGCCGCCCGGGCCTCGGCGGGGTTCGAGAGCATGCGCTGGCCGCGGCCGTCGTAGCCGAGGCGGGTGGTCTTGAGCACGCCGCGGCCGCCGAGCTCGACCAGCGCCGCGGCCGCCTCCTCGGCCGTCCGCACGGCCCGGAAGCGCGCCAGCGGCACCCGCTGGTCGACCAGGAACCGCTTCTCGGCGAGCCGGTCCTGGGTGACCGCCAGGACCGCGGCGCCCGGCCGCACCGGCACGCGCCGCGCCAGGTGCTCGAGCGCCGCGACCGGCACGTTCTCGAACTCGAGGGTCACGACCGCGACGCCGGCGGCGAAGGCGTCGAGGGCGTCGCCGTCCTCGAAGGGCGCGCAGGTCGAGCGGGCGACCGCGAAGGCCGGGCTGTCGCGCTCGGGCGCCAGCACGTGGCAGGCGTAGCCGAGCCTGGCCGCGGCCGACGCGGTCATGCGGCCGAGCTGGCCGCCGCCCAGGATGCCCAGGGTCGAGCCCGGCGGGATCATGCGGGTTCCGCCGGGCCGTCGGGCTCCTCCGGGTGCTCGCCCACGGCCGCCGTCCGACGCGCCCGCCAGTCGGCCAGCCGCCCGGCCAGCGCCGGATCCTGCAGCGCCAGGATGGCGGCGGCCAGGAGGCCGGCGTTGGTGGCCCCGGCCTCGCCGACGGCGAGCGTGCCGACCGGCACCCCGGCCGGCATCTGGACGATCGAGAGCAGGCTGTCGAGGCCGTCGAGCGTCTGGCTCCGGACCGGCACGCCGAGCACCGGCACGGTCGTGAGCGCGGCCAGCATCCCCGGCAGATGGGCGGCGCCGCCGGCGCCGGCGACGATCACCCGGAGCCCGTTCGCGGCGGCGGCGCGGGCGAAGGCGTAGAGCCGCTCGGGCGTCCTGTGCGCCGAGACGATCCGCACGAGGTGGGGCACCGCCAGCTCGTCGAGCACGGCCGTGGCGTGCCGCATGGTCGCCCAGTCCGACCGGCTGCCCATGACCACGGCGACCGGCGGCCGGTCGCCGCTCACGGCGCCCCGTCTCCCGGGCCGGCCTCGCCGCCGGGCCAGCCGGCGAGGGCGGCGGCCGACCGCGAGGCGGCCTCGTTGGCGGCCCGGATCTGCACGAACACCTCCTCCCGCAGGACCGAGACGGTCCCCGGAAAGCTGAAGCCGAGCTTCACGGTCCGGCCGCGCAGCTCGACCACCCGGACGGTGATCTCGTTGTCGATGATCACCGCCTCGCCCTGCCGACGGGTCAGATAGAGCATGCCATCCGGTCCCCCGCTGCTCCGTGGTCCGCGCCGACATTGGGGCCGAGTCCGTTGAGAATCTGTTAACCGTGCGGGCCCTAGATTGGCAACCGCCGCACCCCGACCCGCGGCCGCGGAGGAGCCCATGGTCGCCCCCGTCCCGTCGCTGCTGTTCGCCCTGCTCTCGCGGCGCGCCGCCTGGCTCGGCGCCCGACAGGGCGTGCTCGCGCAGAACATCGCCAACGCCGACACGCCGGGCTTCCGGCCGCACGACCTCGTGCCGTTCGAGCGCGCGCTCGCCGCCGCCCCCGGGCTGCCGGCACCGCCGCTCGCCCGCACCGACGCGGAGCACCTGCCGGGTTCGGCGCCGGGCCGCCCGGGCGAGCCGCGCGGCCGGCGCGTGGCCGCCTGGGAGACGGCGCCCTCGGGCAACGCGGTCGTGCTCGAGGAGCAGATGCAGAAGGTGGCGCAGACCCAGCTCGACCATCAGCTGACGACCAGCCTCTACGCCCGGCACCTCGGCATGATCCGCGCGGCCCTCGGCGCGCCGGCGGCCTGAGCGCTCGCCTCTACCCGGATCGGGAGTGAGCCCGCATGGACCTCGACGTCGCGATGACCGTGGCCTCGGCCGGCATGAAGCTGCAGTCGGCCCGGCTGCGGGTGGTCGCCGAGAACCTCGCCAACGCCGAATCGACCGCCCGCACGCCGGGCGGCGAGCCGTTCCGCCGCAAGACCCTCGAGGTGACGAGCCGACGCGACCCCGAGAGCGGTGCCATGCTCGCCCGGATCCGCCGCTACGGCGTCGACCGCGGCGAGCTGCCGCTCCGCCACATGCCCGGCCATCCGGCCGCCGACGCGGCCGGCTACGTGCGGTTCCCCAACGTCAACCCCCTGGTCGAGCTCATGGACATGCGCGAGGCCCAGCGCTCCTACGAGGCCAACCTCGCCACCATGCAGATGGCGCGGGCCATGATCCAGCGGACCCTGGACATCCTGCGATGAGCCGTCTCGGCCGATCGTCGGGTCGCGGCCCACTGCCGGAGGAGCTGTCGTGAGAACCACACTGGGCCAGGCCCTCGCCGCCTACACCTCGGCCGCGGCGCACGGGCGCCCGCGGCCGGCGCCGGCCGAGCCCGCGGCCACGGCGCCGAGCTTCGCCGGGCTGGTGCGCGAGGGGCTCGCCGCCGCGGTCGGCTCGCTCGAGCGGAGCGAGGCCACCGTGGTGGCCGGGCTCACCGGCAAGGCCAGCGTCCAGCAGGTGGTCGAGGCGGTGAGCACCGCCGAGCTGTCCCTGCAGAAGGTCACCGCGGTGCGCGACCGGGTGATCGCCGCCTACCAGGAGATCGCGCGGATGCCGGTCTGAGGGCGAGGCGACGGTGAGCCCGGAACAGATCCTGGACCTCGGCCGCGAGGCCGTCTGGGTCACGATCCTGGTCGGCGCGCCCGGGATGGCGGCGGCGCTGGTGATCGGCCTGTCGGTGGCGATCCTGCAGGCCCTGACCCAGGTCCAGGAGGCGACGGTCGCCTTCGTGCCGAAGCTGCTCGGGGTGGCCCTGGCGCTGGTCGTGGCGATGCCCTGGACGCTGGCCGTCCTCCAGAGCTTCACGGTCGGCCTGTTCGGCCGCATCGCCGGCCTCGGAGCGGTGCCCTGAGCCGCGGGCCCTTCGTTCCGGGCCGGGTCGGAGCGGCTCGGCCGTGACGCTTGCCGAGCTGCTCACCGGCGAGCTGCTGGCCGTGCTCCTGGTCTTCGCCCGGCTCGGCGCCGCGCTGATGCTGCTGCCCGCCTTCGGGGAGAGCTACGTCAACCCGCGGCTCCGGCTCTGGCTCGGGCTGCTCACGAGCACGCTCGTGGCCGGCGCGCTCGGCGACCGGCTGCCCCCCGTCCCGGCCGAGCCGGCGGCGCTGGTGGCACTCCTCGGCCGCGAGGTGCTGGTCGGCCTCGCGATCGGCGGCGCCGTCCGGCTGGCCCTGGCGGCGCTCCAGGTGGCGGGCTCGATCGTGGCGCTCCAGTCCGGCCTCGCCGCCGCCGCCTTCTTCGACCCGAGCGAGGCGACCCAGGGCACCGTGCCCGGTGCGCTGCTCGCCACCACCTTCCTCGTCCTCCTGCTGGTCACCGACACGCACCACACGCTGCTGCTGCGGATCGTCGCCGGCTACGGGACGCTGCCGCCGGGCGGTCCGCTGCCCGAGGGCGACCTCCTGGGCGTCGTGGCGCGGCTCGGCAACGCCGCCTTCGGCATCGGCCTCGCGGTCGCCGCACCGGTGCTGGTGGCGTCCTTCCTGGGCAACCTGGCGCTCGGCCTCCTGGCGCGGCTGGTCCCGGCCCTGCAGATCCTGTTCGTGGCCCTGCCGCTGCAGCTCGTCCTGGCGCTCTCGGCGCTGGCGCTGGCGTTCGGTGCCGGTCTCGCCGTGGCGCTCCGCTTCCTCGACCGGACCACGCTCTGGCTCGTGGGGTGAGCCGCGGTGGCCGAGGAGCGCGAGGAGAGCGACCGCACCGAAGAGCCGACCCAGCGCCGGCAGGAGCAGGCGCGCGAGCGCGGTCAGGTGCCGACCTCGCGCGAGCCGGGTCACGTCCTCGTGCTGGGCAGCGGTCTGCTCCTGCTCGTCGCGGCGGGGTCCTGGAGCGTCGACCACCTCGCCCGGTCGCTCCGGGCGGCGCTCGCCGCCGCCGGCAGGACCAGCGGTGCCGCCGAGGCCGTGGCGGCGCTCGGCGATGCGCTGCTCGTCGTCCTGGCCTGGCTCGCCGTCCCGCTCGCGGCCGCGATCGCGGCCCCGGCCCTCCAGGGCGGGCTCGTCTGGACGGCGACGCCGCTCGCCCCGAAGCTCGAGCGCATCTCGCCCCTGGCCGGGGTCCGTCGCCTGGTCTCCGGCTCGACCCTCCTCGAGCTCGCCAAGGGCCTGCTCAAGCTCGCGATCGTGGCCGTCGCCACGGCCCTCGTGCTGCGGCCGCTGGCCGCCGGCGCCGAGCGCCTCGCCGAGCTCGACCCGGCGACGCTCCTGGCGGTGCTGGCGGCGCAGTCGAGCCGCCTCGCCGGCCTCGTGCTCGCGGCCCTCCTGGTGCTCGCGGCGGTCGACTGGGTCTGGCAGCGGCTGCAGCACCTGCGGCAGCTCAGGATGACGCGCCAGGAGGTCAGGGAGGAGCTGCGCGACAGCGAGGGCGATCCGACCCTCAAGCAGCGGCTGCGCCAGCTCCGGCTCGAGCGGGCGCGCCGACGGATGATGGCCGAGGTGCCCAAGGCCACGGTGGTCGTCACCAACCCGACCCACTACGCGGTGGCGCTCCGCTACGAGGCGGCGACCATGGCGGCGCCCGTGCTGGTCGCCAAGGGCGTCGACCACGCGGCACTCGCGATCCGCGAGCTGGCACGCCGGCACGGCGTGCCGGTGGTCGAGAACCCGCCGCTCGCCCGCGCCCTGCACGCCGCCCTCGAGCCCGGCCAGAGCGTGCCGCCGGCGCACTACCAGGCGGTCGCCGAGCTGATCGCCTATGTCTGGCGTCTGGCCCGTTCCCCCGCCGGCCGGCCCGGCTGAGCCCGCACCCCGCGGCCCGCCCCTCGGCCCACCCCTTGGTCCGCCCCTTGGCCCGCGAGGAAGCGTGCGAGGAGATCGGGCACGTCGCTGCCGAGGGGATAGGCGATCGTGGCGGGCCCGGCCAGGGCCGCGGCCAGCTCCGCTGCGAGCGCCGCCGGATCGACGCACAGCCGGATCGGGAAGCGCCCGGCCAGCCGCTCCAGGAAGGGGAGCTGGTCGCCCGCCGGGTGGCCGGCCGTTGTCGGCCCGCGCCGCGGCACCGCGACGATCGGCCGGCCGGCCCGCATGGCCTCGCCCAGGATGCCGACGCCGCCGTGGCAGACGACGACCCGGGCCGAACCGATGCGGGCGGCGAGCTCCGCCGGCGGCAGTGTGCGGGCCCAGAGCAGGTGCCGGGGAACCACCCGCGAGCCCCCGATCTGGGCGAACCCGGCGATGCCGAGGCCCGCGGCCGCGGCGTCCGCGGCGGCGACCAGGGCGTCGAACCCGTGCAGGAACGTGCCCACCGCGACGAGCAGCCCGCCCTCGCTCGGCAGTCCGCCCTCGCTCAAAGGAGCGGCCCGCTCGCCACGACCGCACCCGGATAGCGCCGCGCCTGCTCCGGCCACTGCACGATGAACAGGTCCGCCACCCGATGGCAGATCCGGCCCGAGAGCGAGCCCTCGGGCGCCGCCGCGGTCTCGATGTAGACCACCTGCGCGCCCAGGAGCTTGCCCAGGAGCACGGTCGGGACCGCGACGTCGGCGCCGGTCGAGATCACGAGGCGCGGCCGCTCGCGCAAGAGCACGGCGAGCGCTCCCACCGCATTGGCGAGCGTCCGCAGCACCGAGCGTCGCGGGTGGCAGAGCGAGTAGACCCGCCGCGCCGGCAGCGAGGACGGCCGGCCGCCGCCGTAGGTGACGTGGAAGCAGTCGCTGAAGCCGATCCCGTCGAGCGCCCGCTCGAGCTCGGCCAGATGCCCGCCCGGCGAGTAGGCGAGGCAGGTGCGGCGCGGCTCCTGATGGCGCCGGGCGCTCACGGCAGCCGCACGATCGGCCGCTGCGCGAAACGCCGCGCGAGCCGGCCGCGCCGGTCGAGGATCACCAGGAGCGGCTCGTCCTGCCGGAACCGTTCGAGCGAGGCGGGCGAATCGTAGGCGTAGAGGTCGAGCGGGATCAGCCCGACGAGCGCGCGGGCGCGCAGCGCCAGGAGCAGCAGGTTGATCTTGAGCCAGCCGCCGAGCCCCGGAGGCGCGATCAACCGAAGGTCGAGGTCGGCGCGGTCGTGCCGGGTCGCGATCGAGCCGCCGCGCGAGCCGATGCAGACGGCCTCCTCGAGCCAGGCGAGCTGTCGCAGCTCGGCCACGACGCGCGCCAGGAACCGATCGAGGGCGGCGGGCGCGCGATGCCAGATCGGGCAGTAGCGGACGCAGACCCACAGCTGGCCGTTGACCAGGAAGTTGAGGCTGTGGGCGAGCAGGAGCGCCGGCAGCGGACCCGCGAGCGGCGCCAGCGCCGCCCAGACCACCGTCTCGAGAGCGAGGCGGAAGACGAGCTCGCCCCGGTCCATCCCGCGCATCCCCTGCAGGCACCAGTTGATCGCCAGGATCACCGGGCAGCTCTGGAGGGCCGCCGCGAGCCGGGGCGAGCGCGGTTGGAGTGGGAAGTGCTTGGCCTTGGGACGGGACAGGGCGGGCGGGCTCGACACGACCCTGTTTCAACCATAAATTGAGTCACCTCGCAACCGCTCGCGCCGATCGGAGGCCTGCTCCGTGCGGCTCCTGCTCGCGCTCCTGCTCGCCTTCGCGTTCGTCTCCTCCGAGGCGTCGGTGCTCCTGCGGCTCGACCAGCTGCGCATGGCGGCCTTCGTGGCGACGCTCGCCGGCCTCCTGGGCCTGGGTCTCGCGCGCGCGCCGCGGCTGGTCCCGAGCGAGACCACCGTGCCCGCCCTCCTGGTGGCGCTGCTCGCCCTCGTGCTGGCCGCCGACGCGGTCGCCGGCGAGGTCGACCCGCTCGACTACAAGGTGGCGCTCCTGCTGCCCGTCCTGCTCCTGGCCCCGACCGCGGCGGCGGCCTTCGTGGGCCGCGATCCGAGCGAGCTCGTCTGGCGGCTGCTCGCCCTCTACGTGCTCGCGACCGCGGTCCTCGCCGTCGTCGCGGTCCCGGAATGGCTGGTGCGGGGCCGGGCCGATCTCACCCGCTTCGACTTCACCGGCTCGCTGATCGGCCACACCGGCCTCTGCGTCGTGTTCCTGATCACCACGCTGGCGCGGCTCGGCACGGCCGATGGCGGGCCGGAGCGGCTGGGTCATCTGGTCCTGGCCGGCGTGGCGACGGTGATGGTGTTTCTCACGGGGACGCGGACGGCGCTCGCGACCTTCGCCCTCTACCTGATGCTCGAGGTCGCCGGCGCACCGGCGCCGCGCGCGGCCGTGGCCCGGCTGGTGCCGCTCGCGGTCGGCGGCCTCGCGGCCCTGACGCTGCACACCCTCCTGGTGAGCGACGACTTCCTCGAGCGGCTCCTCGGCGGCAGTTCCGAGGACTGGTCGTCGGGACGGCTTGCGAGCCAGGTCCATTGGCTGGCGCGCGGCCTCGAGCACCCGCTCGGCCTCGGCTTCGGGGCCGTCCGCGAGGCGCTGCGCGATGGCCGGCCGGCCCTCGACGGGGTGCGCCTGCTCGAGTGGCCGCACAACGAGCCGATCCGCTTCCTCGTCGAGGCCGGCCTGCCCGGGCTGGCCTTCGTGAGCATCCTCCTCGGCCGGATCACGGTGCTCGCGGTGCGCGCCGCCCGGATCGACCGGAGCGGGCCTCGGCGGGCGATGGTGCTCGCGATCGCCGCCGACATGCTCGGCCAGAGCCTGTTCCAGAACTACCTCAACAGCATCTACCACGCCGGCGCGCTCCTGCTCGTGCTCCTGATCCTGGCGGCGCGGATCGAGGCCGAGGCCGCGCCCGCCGACGCGCCGGCCGCGATCCGGCCGGACCTTCCGGAGGCGACGGCCGCGACCTAGAAGGTCGGCGCAACGGCCGGACGCAGGGAGGTGCCAGCATGGCCGAGACGGCGGGCCCGACCATCTTCGACGTGGCGCTCGAGCGAACGACCGCCAACCACCGGCCCTTGAGCCCGGTCGACTTCCTGCTCTGGGCCGGCAGCACGTTCCGCGACCGGGTCGGGGTCGTCTATGGCGACCGGCGCTGGAGCTGGGGCGAGATCCTCCGCCGCTGCCGCCGGCTCGCCTCGGCACTCGCCCGCCGAGGGATCGGTCGCGGCGACACGGTGGCGGTGCTGTGCCCGAACACCCCGCCCATGCTCGAGGCGCACTACGGCATCCCGATGGCCGGGGCGGTCCTCAACGCCCTCAACACCCGCCTCGACCCGGCGACCATCGCCTTCATCCTCGAGCACGGCGAGGCCCGGCTCTTGCTCGTCGACGCCGAGCTCGCGCCGCTCGCGCGCGCCGCCGTGGCGCGCCTCGCCCGGCCGCCCGAGCTGGTCGACATCCTGGACCCCAGGGCGCCCGGCGAGCCGACCGGCGGGCTCGACTACGAGACGCTCCTCGAGGGCGGAGATCCGGACTTCGAGCCGGTCCCGCCGCGGGACGAGTGGGACGCGCTGTCGCTCTGCTACACCTCCGGCACCACCGGCAACCCGAAGGGCGTGGTCTACCACCACCGCGGCGCCTTCCTGAACGCGCTCGGCAACGCCCTCGTGCTCGGGCTGTCGCCGCGCTCGTCCTATCTCTGGACGCTGCCGATGTTCCATTGCAACGGCTGGACCTTCACCTGGGGCGTAACGGCCGCCGGCGGGACCCACGTCTGCCTGCGCCGGGTCGACCCGGCCGAGATCTTCCGACTGGTGGCGGCGGAGGGCGTCAGCCACCTGTGCGCCGCACCGGTCGTCCTCACCATGCTGATCCACAGCCCGCCGGCGGCGCGGCGCGACTTCCCGCAGCGGGTGGTCGTCGGCACCGGCGGGGCGGCGCCGCCGTCGGCGGTGATCGAGGCGATGGCCGCACTCGGTTTCCACGTCGTGCATCTCTACGGGCTGACCGAGGTCTACGGCCCGGCGACCGTGTGCGTGGAGCAGCCGGCCTGGGACGACCTCGGTCCCGCCGCGCGGGCTGCCAAGCTCGCCCGCCAGGGCGTCCGCTACCCGACCATGGCCGAGCTCCGGGTGGCCGATCCGGAGAGCCTGGCGCCGGTGCCGGCCGATGGCCGGACCATCGGCGAGCTCCTGCTGCGCGGCAACACGGTGATGAAGGGCTACCTCAAGAATCCGAGCGCCACTGCCGAGGCGTTCCGCGGCGGCTGGTACCACACGGGCGACCTCGCGGTGGTGCACGGCGACGGCTATGTCGAGGTCAAGGACCGCTCGAAGGACATCATCATCAGCGGCGGCGAGAACATCAGCTCGCTCGAGGTCGAGGAGGTGCTCTACCGCCATCCGGCGGTCATGGAGGCGGCGGTGGTGGCCCGGCCGGACCCGTTCTGGGGCGAGACCCCGTGCGCCTTCGTGACCCTCAAGCCCGACGCCGAACCCGTCGACGCCGCCGCGATCGTCGCTTGGTGCCGCGACCGTCTCGCCCACTTCAAGGCGCCGCGGACCGTGGTGTTCGGCCCCCTGCCCAAGACCTCGACCGGCAAGATCCAGAAGTTCGAGCTGCGCGAGCGGGCCCGCCGGCTCTGAACCGAGGCGGGTCGGCCGGGACCGAGGCGCCATGGGCGGTGGCCCCGGCGTGGGGCCGGGGAACCCATTCGGCCCTCGGATGAACAAGGTTTCATGCGCTCGAAAGCCTTGCAAAGGGTAGCCGGCGCAAGTCGTTGCACATCCGACCGCCGACCTGGTCTTGCGGGCGGAGCAGCGGCTCACATATGGTTCGGGTGACGGGCGCGGCCCGGCTCCTCGCGGAGGGACGACAGTCATGGCGTTTCGGACGGATCCCAGGGTCGTGCAGGCGCGCGGCCTCGCGATCGAGCGGATCGACGAGGGCCTGCGTGGGTACATGCTGGCCATCTACAACTACATGGGCCTCGGCCTCGCGATCACCGGCCTCACGGCGTTCGTGGTGGCGAGCTCGCCCGCCCTGTGGCAGCCGATCTTCGGCACGCCGCTCAAGTGGGTGGTGATGCTGGCGCCGCTGGGCTTCGTGTTCTTCCTGAGCGCCCGCGTGCACCGCATGAGCGTGAGCACCGCTCAGCTCACCTTCTGGGCGTTCGCCCTGGTCATGGGCCTGTCGATGGCCAGCATCTTCCTGGTCTTCACGGGTCAGAGCATCGCCCGCGTCTTCTTCATCACGGCCGGCACGTTCGGCGCGGTGAGCCTCTACGGCTACACCACCAAGCGTGATCTGTCGCAGTTCGGCTCGTTCCTGATCATGGGCCTGATCGGCATCGTGATCGCGAGCCTGGTCAACCTCTTCCTCGGCAGCTCGGCACTGCAGTTCGCGATCAGCGTGATCGGCGTGCTGGTCTTCACCGGCCTGACCGCGTGGGACACGCAGCGGCTGAAGGAGGAGTACGTGGCGAGCGCGAGCGGCGAGATGATGGCCAAGCAGGCGATCATGGGCGCGCTCAGCCTGTACCTGAACTTCATCAACCTGTTCATGATGCTGCTCCAGCTGTTCGGCCAGAATCGCGAGTGATCGCGACCTCCGGACGGGGAGCAGGGGCCCGCCCCGCGGCGGGCCCTTTGCTTTTGGGGCGGACCCTCGCCTGGACCCTGGCCCTGCTCGTGACGGCCGCCGCCCCGGCCTGCAGCCGGGGGGTGCCGGCGTCGGGCGCGGCGACGGTCCGGGCGGTACCTCTGCCTTCGGAGGAGCTGACCTCGGCGTTCCGGCCCGGCGCGGGTGCCACTCCCCTGGCCGGCTGGCGGCTCTCCTCGGACGATCCCCGGCTCGGCGGCCTCTCCGGCATACTGGTCGAGCAGGACCGGCTCCTGCTCGTGAGCGACCGTGGCTGGCTGTGGACGGTCGCCCGGACGGGCCCGGGCCCCGCCGGGCTCGTGGCCGGCTCCTGGCGGGTCGGCGAGCTGGTGCTCGGCGGACGGCCACCGGACGCCGAGGCGCTCGCCCGCGAGTCCGACGGACGCATCGTCGTGGCGACCGAGGGCACGCATCGGATCGCGCGGCTGCCGGCGGCAGCGACCGGCCCGCGCCTCGAGCTCGCGGCGTCACGCCTGCCCGAGCGGCTGGCGGAGCTCCCCGCCAACCAGGGCGTCGAGGCGCTCGCCACGCTGCCCGACGGGCGTCTCCTCGCGATCGCCGAGGCCGGCAGCGACGACCTGCATCCGGCCGCGATCCTGGGCGGCGGGCCGCAGCGGCGGCTCCTCTATCGGTCCGCCCCGGGCTTCGCTCCGACCGGAGCCGATCGCGTCGGGCCTTGGCTCCTCGTCCTCGAGCGACGCCTCTCGCCGCTCTCGGGCTTCACGGCACGGGTCACGGCAACCCCGGTCGATCGGATCGACGGGCCGGCGGAGACGATCGAGCCCGCGGTCGAGATCGCCCGGCTCGCCGGACCCGGCCTCGTCGACAACATGGAGGGCATCGCCGCCGAGCCGATCGACGGTGGCGACGGCTACCGTCTCTGGCTGGTCTCCGACGACAATTTCAGCCCGCTGCAGCGGACGCTGTTGATCCTGCTCGAATGGCGCCCTCAGGCGCTCGCGCGCGCCTCGAGCCGGCGCTTCATGCGCACCAGCTCGGCCGGCAGCTCGGCCTCGCCGACCGAGCGCAGATAGCCGTCGAGGCCACCCCGCTTCTCGATCGTCCGGAGCGTGCTCATGGCGATCCGCAGGCAGACGGTCTCGCCCAGCCCCTCGCTGTAGAGCCGGCGGTTCTGCAGGTTCGGCAGGAACCGGCGCTTGGTGCGATTGTTGGCGTGGCTGACATTGTTGCCGGTCAGCACGCCCTTGCCGGACAGCACGCAACGCCGGGCCATGATCGATCCTCTCGCCACACAAGCAAAGGGCGGCGCCTCGCGGCCCGCCCGCACGACCCGGTCTCTAAGCGGTCGGCGGCGGGCTCGTCAAGCCGGGCCGGCCGGGGTGATCCGCCCGAGCAGGAGCGGCGCCGGCCGCGGCGCCCTCCGGGCGATCGCGAACGCCTCCGCGAGCCCCGGTCGCACCGCCTCGACGTCCGCCTCGGATCGGGCATGCACGACACAGAGCGGCCGGTCGGCTCCGACGACCTCCCCCGGCGCGACGACGCCGGCCAGACCGACGGCAGGGTCGATCGGGGCGCCCGGGCGGGTCCGGCCGCCACCCAGCCGCAGCACCGCGAGGCCGAGCGCGCGGGCGTCGATCCGCGCCACGTGTCCTGGCCCGGCCGGAAGGATCGGCGCCCGCACGGGTGCCGACGGCAGACGGTCGCGGGGTCGATCGAGCAGGTCCGAGGGGCCGCCCAGGCGCTGCACCAGGCGGGCGAACCGCTCGGCGGCGGCACCGCTCGCGAGCGCCCGCGCGAGCCGCGCCCGGGCCTCCCCGTCGTCGGTTGCGAGGCGGCCCATGACGAGGAGCTCGGCCGCCAGGGCGAGCGTCACCTCGAGCAGGGCCGGATCGGCGGGCTCGCCCCGGAGCACCGCCACGGCCTCCTCGACCTCGAGCGCGTTGCCGGCCGTCCGCCCGAGGCAGCGGCTCATGTCGGTGAGCAGCGCGTGGCAGGGCAGGCCCGCGCCCCGGGCGACCTCGACCAGGCTCGTGGCCAAGGCGCGCGCCTGGGCGAGGCTCGGCAGGAACGCCCCCGAGCCGACCTTGACGTCCATCACCAGCGCTGCCGGGCCCGCCGCGAGCTTCTTCGCGAGGATCGATGCCGTGATCAGAGGGATCGATTCGACCGTGGCCGTGACGTCGCGGATCGCATAGAGGCGTCGATCGGCCGGGGCCAGATCGGGGGTCGCACCGACGATCGCGCAGCCGACCTCCCGAACCACGGCCCGCAGCCTGTCGAGACCGACCTCGCCGCGGTAACCCTCGATGCTCTCGAGCTTGTCGAGCGTGCCACCGGTGTGGCCGAGGCCGCGTCCGGAGAGCATCGGCAGATAGCCGCCGCAGGCCGCCACGAGCGGTGCCAGGATCAGGCTCACCTTGTCGCCGATGCCGCCGGTGGAGTGCTTGTCGAGCACCGGCCCCGGCAGATCCGGCCAGTCGAGGCGTCGGCCGCTCGCCGTCATCGCGCGGGTCAGGGCCACCGTCTCGTCGCGTCCCATGCCGCGCAGGCAGACCGCCATGGCGAACGCACCGACCTGGGCGTCGACGACCGTGCCGTCGGCGATGCCGGCCACGAATGCCTCGATCTCCTCCGGCCGAAGGTCCTCACCGTCGCGCTTCCTGCGGATGATCTCCTGCGGCAGCCACATCGGGTGTCAGGCCCCGGCTTCGGCTGCGACCCGCAGCAGATCGTCGAGCAGGGCCGACGCGCCGATCCGCAGACGCGCCGGCGACGCCCAGGCCGGGCCCCGCATCGCGTCGACCAGCGCCAGGTAGGGGGCGGCGTCGGCCACCCGGCGGATGCCGCCCGAGAGCTTGAGTCCGACCCGGCCCTCGGCCTCGCCGATCACCTCGAGCAGCACCGCCGCCGCCTCGAGCGTGGCTCCCTCCGGGATCTTGCCGGTCGATGTCTTGAGGAAGTCGATGCCGGCCATCACCGCGGCGCGGGCGGCCGCGGCGATCAGCGGGCGCTCGCGCAGGAGGCCGGTCTCCAGGATCAGCTTCAAGGTGGTGTCCGGGCCGGCGGCGGCCCGGCAGGCCTCGACCAGCTCGCTCACGCTCGCGAGGTCGCCCGCCAGGACGGCGCCGAGCGGGGCCACGACGTCGACCTCCTGGGCGCCGGCCTCGACCGCCGCGGCGACCTCGGCCGCGGCGGCGGCCGGATCGTCGCCACCGCCGGGGAACGCCGCGACCGTGGCGAGCCGAACGGCCGAGCCCGCGAGCAGGGCCCGGGCCCCGGCCAAACGATCGGGAGGGATGCAGATCGCGGCGACACCATGGCGGACCGCACGCCCGGCGAGCGCCTCGATCTCCCCAGGGGTCTCGTCGCCGCGCAGGCTCGTCAGATCGAGCAGCGGCAGGATCCGCCGCGCGCACGCGGCATCCGGCACCGCCGCCCGGGCCTGCTCGAGCAGGCGGTCGCGCTCGCCCGAGGTCATGGCGCCAGCTCCGGGAGCGCCGCCTCGACGAGCGCGCCCAGGCGACCGGCGGCCTCGCCGGCGCGCTCCAGGGTCTCGGCGTGGCTCGGCGGGGTGGCGGCGAGCCCGGCGGCGAGGTTGGTCACCACCGCCAGGCCCAGGACGCGCAGCCCGCAATGGCGGGCGGCGATCGCCTCCGGCACCATCGACATGCCGACGAGGTCGGCGCCCAGGAGACGCAGCATGCGGATCTCCGCCGGGGTCTCGAAGCAGGGACCGAGCCAGCCGGCGAGCACCCCTTCGGCGAGCGGCAGGCCGAGCCGTCCG
The DNA here is from genome assembly GCA_964504655.1 of uncultured Geminicoccaceae bacterium. GTDB lineage: Bacteria > Pseudomonadota > Alphaproteobacteria > Geminicoccales > Geminicoccaceae > JANXAZ01. The sequence continues at coordinate 67,105 of CAZDFD010000007.1, read as the reverse complement.
GCGACGCCGCGGAGCACGGCTCGCAGCGCCGGATCGTAGAGGTCGACCAGATCGGGAAAGCGAGGACCGATCCGCTCGTCGTTGGGGCCGACCAGCGGGTTGGTTCCGTGCAGGTTCAAATGGTCCGTGACCAGGGCGAGCGAGCCGGGTCCGAGCTCGGCGCAGAGCGATCCGACGGCGCTCGCCAGCACCACGAGGGAGCATCCGAGCGCCCGCAGCAGTCGCACCGGCATCGCGATGGCGGCGGGGGGATGGCCTTCGTAGAGGTGCGGACGACCCTCGAGACAGGCGACGCCCTTGCCCGCGAGCGAGCCCAGGACCAGCCGGCCGCGATGTCCCTCGACGGTCGGGGCCGGAAAGCCCGGGAGATCTCGCGTATCGAGCTCGGCCACCACCTGGATCCGCCGGGCCAACGCGCCGAGGCCGGAGCCCAGCACGAGCCCGACGACGGGCTCGAACCCCGGGGCCCGCTCGCGCACGCGGCTTTCGGCCGTGACCGCGCCGGCCGCGGGCCGCCGCTCGAGACGGAAGGCCGCCGGCAGGAGCTCGCCGAGCGTGGTGGACAGGAGCACGCGCCCGTCCGGTGCCGCCACGTGCACCGGCGTCGCCGCCTCGGCCAGCTCGGCCAGGCGCTGGCGGCAGCCCCCGCACGGGGTGCAGGGCGGCGGTCCCTCGCCCAGCACGAGCACCTCGACCACACGGCGTTCGCCGGCCGCCACGAGCGCCCCGAGGGCGTTGGCCTCGGCGCACTGGCCGAGCGGATAGGCGGCGTTCTCGACGTTGCAGCCGGCGACGATCCGCCCGCTCGAAGCCCGCAGGGCGGCGCCCACGGCGAACCCCGAGTAGGGCGCGAAGGCGCGCGAGCGGGCGAGGACGGCGGCGGCCAGGAGGTCGTTCATCGTTCCTTGACATAGGGCTGGCCGAGCGCCCGCGGCGCCACGGCGCGTCCGACGAAACCGGCCAGCAGGAGGATGGTGAGCAGATAGGGAATGGCCTGGATGAGCTGGGTCGGGATCGGCCCCACGCCCGGCAGGGGCGTGCCCTGCAGCCGCACCTGGACGGCGTCCGCGAGGGCGAACAGGAGGCATGCCAGCACCGCGGGCACCGGCCGCCACTTGCCGAAGATCAGGGCGGCCAGCGCCAGGTAGCCCTTGCCCGCGGTCATGTCGCGGATGAAGCCGGCGTTCTGGGCGATCGACAGGTAGGCCCCGGCGAGGCCGCACAGGACGCCGGCCACGAGAAGCGCCCGATAGCGCAGCGCCTCGACCGCGACCCCGGCCGTGTCGACCGCCGCAGGGCTCTCGCCGACGGCGCGCAGGCGAAGGCCGAAGCGGGTGCGGCCGACCAGCCAGGCGACCGCGGGCACGGCCAGGACCGCCGCGTAGACGAGCAGGTTGTGGCCGCTCAGGACCTCGGCATAGAGGGGACCCAGGATCGGGATGCCGGCGAGCACCGTGGCTCCGGGAAGCTCGATCGGCGCGAACCGCGCAGCGCCGCCCGGCAGCGGGATGCGGCCGGCCTGGCCGAACCAGGCGTCGGCCAGGGTCGGGCCGAGCCCGGCCACCATGATGTTGATCGCGACACCGCTCACCACCTGCTCGCCGCGATGGGTGATCGTGGCGAACCCGTGCACCAGGGCGAGCGCGCAGGCGAAGCCGATGCCGGCCAGTAGGCCGATCCAGGCCGAGCCGGTGACCGCGGCGGCGGCCGCGGCGGCGAAGGCCCCGCCCAGCATCTTGCCCTCGAGGGCGATGTTCACGACGCCGGCGCGCTCGGAGAACAGCCCGGCCAGGGCGCAGAAGACGAGCGGCGTGGCGAGGCGCACCGTGCTGTCGGTCAGGAGCAGGGCCTGCAGCCAGAGCCCGTCCATCTCAAGACCCGGTCGCCGGGCGGAGGACGACCGCCTCGAGCGTGGGTCGGAACAGGTGCTCGAGGGCGCCGGCGAACAGGATCACGAGCCCCTGGATCACCACGACCATGTCACGGTTGATCCTGGGCAGGTCGAAGGCGAGCTCGGAGCCGCCCTGGTAGAGGGCGCCGAACAGGAGCGCGGCGAGCACGATGCCGACCGGGTGGTTGCGGCCCATGAGGGCCACGGCGATGCCGACGAAGCCGTAGCCGCCGGTGAAGCCGAGCACCAGGCGGTGCTGGCTGCCGAGGATCTCGTTCACGGCCAGAAGGCCGGCCAGGGCGCCGGAGATGGTCATGGCGAGCATCGTGACCCGGGCCGGGGCGATCCCGGCATAGACCGCGGCCGGCTCGCTCTGGCCGACCACCCTGAGCTCGTAGCCGGGGCGGCTCTGCCAGACGAAGATCGCGAACGCCACACAGCAGGCGAGCGCCAGGATCAGGCAGAGATTGACCGGCGCGCGACCGAGATCGAGACCGGCGACCGCCAGCAACGGAGCGAGTGGCGGCAGCCAGACGGTCTCGGCGAAGATGTCGCTCTCGGGGATCTGCTGGCCCGGTTTGATGAGCACGTTGACGACGAGGTAGGTCATCAGGGCCGCGGCGACGAAGTTCATCATGATGGTGGTGATCACGACGTGGCTGCCGCGGCGGGCGTAGAGCCAGCCGGGCACCAGCGCCCAGAGGCCGCCGAACAGCGCGGCCCCGGCGACGGCGAGCGGGATCGACAGGATCCCCGGCAGGTGGCCGAGGCCGAGCGCGGCGAGCGTGACCCCGAGGCCGCCCACATAGGCCTGGCCCTCGCCGCCGATGTTGAAGTGGCCGGCGTGGAAGGCGATCGCCACCGCGAGGCCGGTCAGGATGAAGTTGGTCGCATAGAACAGGGTGTAGCCAATCGCCTCGCCGTAGCCGAAGGCCCCGTAGACGAGGAGGCTCACCGCGGCGAGCGGATCCTCGCCGAGCAGGATCACGACCACGCCGGAGAGCAGGAGGGCGAGCGTCAGATTGAGTGCCGGCAGGAGCGCCAGCTCCACCCAGGCCGGCAGGCGGCCGGGCCGGCCCATCAGGCGGCGTCCGCCCCGACCCCGGCCATCAGGAGGCCGATCCTGCGCTCCTCCGCCTCCGCGGCCGCGAGCTCGCCGACCAGCCGGCCGTCGAACATCACGAGGATCCGATCGGCGAGCGCCAGGATCTCGTCGAGCTCGACCGAGACGAGCAGCAGCGCCTTGCCGGCGTCGCGCATCGCCACGAGCTGGGCGTGGATGAACTCGATCGCGCCGATGTCGACGCCGCGGGTCGGCTGGCCCACGAGCAGCAGGACGGGATCGTGCTCGAGCTCGCGGGCGAGCACGAGCTTCTGCTGGTTGCCGCCCGAGAAGGCGTGCGCCGGCAGGTCCGGCGCCCGCGGGCGGATGTCGTACCGCTCGAGCCAGCGCGCGCAGGTCTCGACGATCCGCGCCCGGCGCAGCAGGCCGGCCGAGCTGTAGTCGGGCCGCCGCTGATAGCCGAGGATGACGTTCTCGGCCGCGGCGAAGTGCGCGACGAGGCCGACCCGCAGCCGGTCCTCGGGCACGTGCCCGAGGCCCGCCCGCCGCCCGTGGCCGGGCGGCCGCGGCTCACGACCCGCGAGGCGGATCTCGCCCGCGGCGGGCGCACGGATGCCGGCGATCGCCTCGAGCAGCTCGCTCTGGCCGTTGCCCGCCACACCCGCGATCCCGACGATCTCGCCTTCACGAACCGACAGGCTCACGCCCTTCACCCGCCGCACGCCGCGGTCGTCGGCGACCTCGAGGTCGCGCACCTCGAGGACGGGGGCGCCCGGCCGGGTCGGCCGCTTGTCGGGTCGGAGCTGGATCTTGCGCCCGACCATCAGCTCCGCCAGCTCCTCGCGGGTGGTGGCGGCGGTCTCGCGGTGCGCCACCATTCGGCCGGCCCGCATGACGCTCACCCGGTCGGTGATCGCCATGATCTCGCGGAGCTTGTGCGTGATCAGCACGACGGTGCGGCCCTGGTCGCGCAGACCGGCCAGGATCCGGAACAGGTCGTCGGCCTCCTGCGGGGTCAAAACGCCGGTCGGCTCGTCCAGGATCAGCACCCGGGCGCCGCGGCACAGGGCCTTCAGGATCTCGACCCGCTGCTGCAGTCCGACCGGCAGCTCGCCGACCCGGGCGTCCGGGTCGACCTCGAGGCCGTACTCGCGCGACAGGCGGGCGAGCTCGGCACGCAGTCGCCCGCTGCCGCGCCCGAGCAGCGGGCCGCCCTCCGCTCCCAGCAGCAGGTTCTCGAGCACCGTGAACGTGTCGACCAGCATGAAATGCTGGTGGACCATGCCGATGCCGGCGTGGATCGCCGCGACCGGCCGGTCGATCCGGCGTGCGACCCCGTCGACCAGGATGGTCCCCGCGTCGGCCTGGTAGTAGCCGTAGAGGATGTTCATCAAGGTCGACTTGCCGGCACCGTTCTCGCCGACGATGCCGTGGATCGAGCCGGCCTCGACGGTGAGATCGACCCGGTCGTTGGCGACGACCGGGCCGAACCGCTTGGTGATGCCGCGGAGCTCGACGGCCGGTGGGGGCACGAGGACGGGGTGCTGCGGCCGCGTTACTTCTGCGTCGAGTAGTAGTCCTTGACGACCAGCCGACCGCTCAGGATGTCGCTCCGGGCCGCCTCGAGGGCCGTCACCATGGCCGGGGTCAGGACCGACTTGTTGTGCTCGTCGAGGGCATAGCCCACCCCGTCCTCCTTGAGGCCGAGATCGAGCCGGCCGGCCTTCCAGGTCCCGGCCCGTGCGTCCTTGAACGCGTTGTACACGGCGACGTCGACCCGCTTGAGCATCGAGGTCAGGACGGAGCCGGGGTGCAGATGGTTCTGGTTGCTGTCGACGCCGATCGACAGCTTCCCCTTGTCCTTGGCCGCCTGGAGCACGCCGATGCCGGTGCCGCCGGCGGCGGCGTAGACGACGTCGGCGCCGCGGTCGAACTGGCTGATCGCGAGCTCGGCGCCCTTGGCCGGATCGTTCCAGGCGGCCGGGGTCGTGCCGGTCATGTTGACGAGCAGCTCGGCCTTCGGGTTGACGTGCTTGATCCCCTGCTCGTAGCCGAAGGCGAAGTTGCGGATCAGCGGGATGTCCATACCGCCCACGAACCCGACCTTGCCGGTCTTGCTCGCGAGCGCGGCCGCCATGCCGACCAGGAAGCTGCCCTCGTGCTCCTTGAAGATCACCGACTGCACGTTCGGCAGGTCCACGACCGCGTCGATGATGGTGAACTTGCTGTTCGGGTTCTCGGCGGCGACCTTCTTGAGCGGCGTGCCGTTCTGGAAGCCCAGCACCACGATCACGTTGGCGCCGCGCCGCGCCATGCGTTGCATGGCCTGCTCGCGCTGCGCCTCCTGGTTGACCTCGAACTCCAGGTAGTCGATCCCGGTCTCGCGCTTGAACCGCTCGGCGCCGTTGTAGGCGGCCTCGTTGAACGACTTGTCGAACTTGCCGCCCATGTCGAAGATGACGGCTGGCTGAAAGCCCTGCGCGGCAACCGTCGACGCCGCCGCGAGTGCCGCCAGGACCAGACCGGCCGCGATCCGGATCATCTCGACCTCCCACCGAGTCCGCTGCCCCTTCGTAGGGCAGCCCCTCCGAAAAGCAAGCGGGGGAGGCCCCCCCGGCTCAGGGGGTGAAGTCGCTCGGCGCCTCGAAGCTCGCCGGCCCGTGTCGCCAGCTGGGCCCGCCCAACCGCCCGCCCACGAGCGGCAGGCGCACCGGCTCGGCGAGCAGGCAGCTCGCCACCGCATCGAGACCGTCGTCGCGACAACGCCGCCCCGGCCGCCAGCTGCGCATTTCGTCGAGGAAGGGCGAGGCCAGCACGCTTCGATGCACGTGCAGCCGGCGCGCCGCCAGGAGCGGATCGAAGGCTTCCAGGATCCGCCGGTCCTTGGGCGTCGTGCTGGCGCGCTGGATCACGAGCGCGCCGACCCCCGCCCGGCGCAGCTCCTGGCGCAGCAGCGCCGGGAGGAAGCCGCCGATGCCGTTGGTCTCGACCGCGATCGAGGGGAGGTGATGGCGGGCGAGGAAGGTCGCCACGGCTCGACAGAGGAAGGTCGCCTCGTCGGTCTCACCCGCCGAACGCGGGTCCTGCACGAGATACTCGATCGCATGCAGCCAGTAGTGCCCGTCGCCGTCGATGAACACCGCGGCCACCACGCTCGCATCGCCACGGTCCGGTCGGCCATAGGCCGGATCCCACGCCGCGGCCGCCGAGACCATCCGATGACCGGCGATGCGCAGCACGTCACGGCCCTGCACGCTCACCAGGGTGGCCGGGGAGTCGTAGGGGACCAGCTGGTCCGGATCGAGACGGACGTCCTCCGGTCGGGTGGGGAGAAGCTGGAGCTGGCTGCGGAACTTGGCCGGACCTCCCCCCTCCATGAGCCGGTCGATCACCGGGTCGGGGAACCGCTCGCTCCAGCGTTGGTCTCCATTGGTGCGCACGAGCGGTACCGTCAGCCGCGTGAAGCGCGCCAGGAAGGGTTCGGGCTCGGTCAGATCGCGGCGCGCCGTCTCGGCATAGATCGATTCGTGACCGTGCGGCGTGCCGATGAACAGCTGCAGGCCGCCGGGGACCAGCACGAAGCTCAGCTCGCGCAGTCGCTCGCGGAGCAGCAAGCGCTTCTCCTGGGTATCGGCCGTGTTCGGCACCTCGACGTCGTCGCAGACGATCACGTCGGCGCGGCAGCCGGTGAAGTTGCCCCCGATCCCGCGGGCCAGCAGGGACGGATCCCGCGACACGCGTTTCCGGCGAACCGAGAGCTGGTCCGCCGCCCAGCATTCGGGCCGCGGGTCGAGCAGGCCACGGGTCAGCTCGTGGCGGGCCAGGATCCCGCGCACGTTGCGCGTCATCTTGGTGGCGAGCGCATGCTCGGCCGACAGGACCAGGATCCGCAGCTCGGGGTCGCCCTGCAGGAGCCAAGCGCAGTACAGGGCCGCCAGGGTCGATTTGCCGGAATCGCGGAACACGAGCAGGAGCAGCCGCCGGTCGTTGGCGCGCCAGCATTCGTCGAGCCATTGGCAGATCTCGAGATGCAGCCTCGGCGTGCGGCGACCCTGGCTCCGGTTCCAGAGCCATACGAACCGCGTGAAGGTGATGGCCGGCAGGCTCCCCGACGAGCCGTCGGGTCGGTCCGCCGGTGGCGACGTACGGTCGGTCCGATGCGAGCCCATGTCAGTCCAGGAGGCTGCGCCGCGAGGAGCCGAGGCCGCCCAGGAGACGGGTCCCGGAGCCGGCGAGCCGCGCGGTCGCGTCGAGGAGGTTGCGCCGGCTGCGGGCTTCGTAGCGGGCGCGGGCGCCGTCGATGCGCGCCGCCGTCTCGCGACTGCGGGCCTCCTGGAGCGCCCGGCTCTCCTCCTCGAGCCCGCGCAGCACGGCGTCGATCGACCCGCCCGTGCCGGCCACGCCCATGGCGCCGGCACGCGCCCGCTCCTGGGCCAGCCGTCGGGCGAGGGCGGCCTGCTGGCGCCGCTGCTCCTCGGCGTCGGCCGCCCGGATCCGGCGGATCTCCTGGCGGCGCTGGTCCTTGAGCTGATCCTGCTGATCCTCGCGCGCCTTCTGGGCGAGCGCGAGGTCGAGCCCCAGCGTGGCGAGGCTGCTCAGAGCACCCATCAGTCGTTCACCTTCAGCTCGGTCTGCGCGGCCAGGAGAATGAAGGACGTGGCCGCATCGTCCCGGATGCGCCAAAGGAAGGCGTGCTGTCCGCGACGCCAGCCGATGGCGCGGAGCGCATGGTCGCCGGAGAAGGGAGGGTCGTTCGCGGCCGCGAGCCGCACCCGGTGCTCGCCGTCGCCGGTGTCGACCACGATCCCGCGGGCCTCGGCGAGCCGGAAGGTCATCCGCACCGGACGATGGACGGCGTCGAGCGCGATGCCGCGTCCGGCCGCCGCGGTCGGCGCCGGCTCGATCTCGTGCGCATAGGGAACCCCGACCACCAGGCGCGAGGCGGGTGCGGCCAGGGCGACCGTCTCGGAGGCGAGCGGCCCGCGGTAGACCTCGGTTCCGTCGGCGACGACACAGACCGTCTCGCCGGCGTGCCGTGCGAAGCCGCTGAAGCTCGCGACCGGCGGGTCGGCCGCGGCGATCTGGGCATGGTCGAGCCAGACCCCCTCGTCGACGACCTCGACCAGCGTGCGTCCCCCCCAGCGCACGAGGAGGTGCGGGAGGCCGCGCGAGATCGCGATGGCGACCACGCCGCCCGCCAGCTCCTGCAGGCTCCAGGCCGCGACGTTGGCGTTGCGGTCGATCGTGACCGTGGCGACCTTCCCGTCACGGCGCACGATCCAGACCAGCCGCCGCTCGCCATCGAAGGCCGCGTCGATCGGATCCTCGAGCAGATGACGCGACAGGGTCGCGATGTCGGCCGCCTGGTAGGCCTGCTCGACCTCGGTGTAGAGGAACTCCCGCAGTTGCCTGCCGTTGGCGCCGATGAACAGGGTGGCGCCGTCGACGTCGAGGGGTCGCACGCGCGGCGAAGGCCGCGATCCGATCCGCGTCTGACGCTCGACCTGCGTGCCGGTCGGCGTGACCGGGAAGCCCTTGACGATCCACTCGCCGGTGGACGTGAAGATCTGCAGGTTCCGGCCGGGCACGAGACTCGTGATCACGTGACTGCCGTCGTCGGCGAGGCGAAAGGCGATCGCCTCGTCGTCGAGCCCGGTCCCCGGGTCGAAGCTCATCGGCCGACCGGTCCGCGACATCCAGACCCAGTCCGCCAGATCCCGCGACCCGCCGATCACCAGCCGGTCCTGGTGGAAGGTGACGGCACGCGGCCATCCGCGCGCCGGGCTGAACGCCTCTTCCTCCCATCTCAGTGTCCAGTTGCTGTCCGGGAAGCTGTCGTAGGACTTCGCGAGGACCTGGTTCGGGGCCAGATAGTTGACGATGCGCACGAGGCGGCCGTCGACCCGCAGCCAGACGCCATAGTGAGCGGGCTCGAACACCCGGTCGGCGGAGGCCCCCTCGGTGTGCCGGGCGTCGACGATGACGAAATCACCCGGGGCGGCACCCGGTGGCGCACCGGCGCCGTCGCGCCGGACCCGGAGCGCCGTGTCGGGCGGCGCGATCTTGGCGAACGGCCCGAGGAAACGGGTCACGCCGGGCTCGGGCTCGACCGAGTCGAACTGCCAGTGACGCAGCTCCCACGTGTCGGGCTGGCCGGGCCCGTTACGGCGCCGGATGATCTCGACGCCACGAACGTCCGGATGCACGACGTAGAGCCGATCGCGGTATCGGGCCCAGTCGATCTCGGCCAGCTGGGCGCCGCTCCACGGCGCCGGCAGATCGGCCACGGGCGTGCCTTGGTGCAGCACCACGACGCGGAACGGTGCGAGGACGACGAGGAAGGCGGCGTCGCTGTCGTCGAAGGAGACCAGCCGGAGCGCGTCCGGAACCTCTGCGAGGATGCGCGTGCCCGGACGACGCGCGACCCCTCCTCCGGCCTGAACGATCACGTTGCGGAGCCTGCGGGCGCCGTCCTCCTGGGCGCGGAGGTCGATCCGGCCGAGCATCAGCGGGTCGAGCTCGCCCGCGGTGAACGCGGTCTTCACGAGCAGCTGGCGGGTCATGCGAGACGCACCTCGACGAGGGTGAAGTCCTCGACCCGCTGGGGAGTGGCCTGCTGGCTGTCGATCAGCTTGGCGAGCCTGAGCTCGCTGCTCGCGAGCCGCGCGAGGACGTCGGCGCGGGCCGCGTTCTCGGTGACCGGGAGGCAGAGCTCGGCTGCGAGGCGGGCCACCAGGGCGGGCACGAAGTAGGCCGGGAAGTCCGCCTCGGGCGGCCGCCGCTGGTAGGTCAGCAGAACGCGGTCCGCGTCGGTGTGCAGGCGATCCCCGAAGACCCGGTAGACGAGACCGCGGCCGGCGCCCCCCTGACCGGCCGAGACCGTGCGGAGGATGTCGGACGGCAGACGGAAGGCGGCCGCGAAGTCCCCGGCCGGCGGCACGGGATCGCGCACGAGCTCGGCCTGCGCGAGCGTGAACGACCAGGGATGGGCGAGCAGGGTCGCATCGCGCACGACCGGGTAGAGACGGGCGGCCGTCTCGGCCTCGGCCGTGGGCTCGTCGAAGGCGACGATCGGGCGTGCGCCGAGCTTGGCGAGCGCAGCTGCGCACAGGCTCAGATCCGAGTGGGGCATGGCTGGCTCCAGTTGCTCCCGGGGCGGCTCAGATGGCCGGGCCCAGTTCCTCGCGCAGGCTGCGCAGCACGGCCGCCCATTCGGCCTGGAACGCACCGACCACGCATCCATCGCGGGTGAGCGCGACGAGGACGGGTCGTCCGTTCACGGCGAAGAGCGTCGCCGCGTCCGGGTGGAGTCGCTCGGCGACCTGCGGGGCGACCGGCCAAAGCGCCACGAGCGGCCCGAGCAGCGGTCCGGCCACGGCGAAGCGGCGAGCTTCGGGCAGCTGTTCGGCGAGCGCCTCGAGCGGGGCGTTCGGGCAGCGCCCCGTCTGCGCCTCGGCCGGCGCCGTCACGAGCGCGAGCGCGAGGCCGAACGCCCAGACGCGCGTGCGTCCAGCGAGAGGTTCCACGGCTGCAGGCTCCAGGGTCAGGGGGGCGGGCCCGAGGGCAGCGTGGCTGCCGGGCCCGCCCCCATCCGAGGTCGCGGGCGCGACGCCTCAGGCGGCGTTGGTCGTCCCGATCGGTGTGACGTCGGACAGGTCGACGGCACCGCCGCTGTTGCCCCGCACGACCAGGAGGCCGTGGGTGGGGACCACGCCCACGCCGGCATTGGCCATCACGAAATCCCCGACCCGCAGCATCGAGGCGGCACCGTTGAAGTATCCGGTGACGGCGATGTCCGCGATCGGGTCGCTCGTGCGGTAGTGCCAGAGCGTGAAGCCGTTGGCGTAGGCGAGCGCGCTCAGGTTCTTCGGGTCGAAAGCCATGCTCACGCCTCCAGGCAGGGCATCTTCACGACGCCGTCCGAGTCGATGAGGACGGCGCCCTGCGACATCGAACTGGCGACGAAATGGGCGGCACGATCGCCGTGCCAGGTGATGTCGGTGGTGACCTCCTGACCGACGGCGTGGCCGACGGCGCTCTTGTGGTACCAGAAGCAGGTCCTGACCCCGCCCTCGGCGCTCAGGCCCGAGTGGGCGATCCAGAGCGTCCCGAGCCAGGTCTTGGCCTGCGAGCCGCGCCACGGCAGCTGCTCGTCGCCGACGAACTGGGCACTCGCGAACTCCGGCAGCGCCAGGAGCTCGGACCACTGCTTCCAGCCGATGACCGCATAGCGCTGGCCGTCGTCCGGGACCTCGTGGTGGCCCAGCATCTCGAAGGCCGCCAGCACCTTCTGCTTGGTCAGCCCCTCGCTCGGCGAGCCGACCGACTGGGAGGACTGGGCCAGCGCCCCGAGGATCAGCTGGTCGGTCTTCCGACCCAGCGCGAACGCACCGGCATTGGCGAGGACCTGACGCTCGTCGATGTTGGTCTTGAGCTCGTCCAGTCGGTCCACCCAGTCGCCAGCGTAGTAGTCGACCAGGACGGCCTCGACGTTGTTGTGCTCCAGGGTCATCACCGGGACCATGCTGTGACGCGCCTTGGTCCCGGCCGTTCCCTTGCCGACCTTCTGGAACACCGTCGAGCTGCCGCGCACGTTGGTCTTGGTGCGGACGGTCGGGCGCAGCTTGGAACCCTGCCGCTGGTAGGCGGCGTGGACCTCACGCTCGAACTGCTTGACGAAGGCTTGATCGATGCTCGTCGACATCGGCATCCTCTCAAAGGGTGTCGCACGGGGCGCGTGACGGACGGTTGTCCTCGCAGGGCCGTCGTCCGCGCGCGAAGGAGCCGGGGCGGGCCGCTCGGGTTCTCCGCCCGGGCCAGCGCGTCAGTCGCCGTACAGGCTCTTGAAGCCCTCGGTGACACGCGCGATGAAACCGGGGTCGCGGTCGCGCCAGTAGCGCGGGTCGCGGACCATCTGGTCGAGGGCCTGCTCGTCGAGCCGCCCAGCGGGCCGGTCGGCACGACCGAGCAGCTCGGGCTCGCTGCCGAGCATCATGCGATGGAGGGCCAGCACGCCCTGATAGCTGGAGGCGAGGGCGCCGAAGACCTCGGGCTCGAGATGCGCCTCGCCCCAGGTCCGGATCTCGCGGGCGACGTCGCGCCAACGATCCTGGCCACCGAAGTGGCTCGCGAGGCGCTCGACCTCGCGCGAGAGGGCCGTCTCCTCCGAGAGCCGCTCGACCATCGGGAGCAGGCGCTCGGCCGCCAAGTCGTAGACCAGCTGGACCTGGTCCTGGGTGAATCCCGCGGCGTGCAACCGGGCATTCAGCGCCGGATCGGGCTCGATCAGATCGCTCGCAGGTCGGATGACGTAGCCGTCGGGCTGCTCCGGCCGGCCGAGTGCGCCGAGGAGCCGGTCACGCGCGTCGAGATCCTCCGGGCCTTCGGGCTGCGGCAGGCTTCGCCCCAGCCGGCGCTCGAGCTCGACGTAGGAACGCACGAGAGCGTCCACACGGACCGCGCCGACTTCGGGGTCCCAGAACTTCTCCGGGACCTCGGGCGGGCGCTCCGGGGCCGGCGGCGGGGTGGCGGCCACCGGCGGAGCGGTCTCCGCATCGTTCGAAAGCTGCTCGGTCTCGGGACTCACGGCATGATCCTCTCGAAGTGCTGGCGGGCCCGATCACTCGCGACCGCGCTCGATCAACGCCAGGATGTGTGCGGCGACCCAACGCTGGCCTTCGACGTGCCGAAGCTCGGTGTCGGACGCCGTCGGCGGCACGCGGCGATCCAGGAACGCGCGTCGCAGATGCTCGAGCACGATCCGCCCGGAAGCTCCGCGAAAGCAGGTGGCAAATGCGCGGGCGAGCTCGTCCTCGCGATCGACGGGCGGCTGCTCGTCACGAAGGCCGTCCCAGCCCTCCGACACGGGCTCAGGAAGCATGGCCGGTGGCCTCCACCCACGCCCGCGTCAGCGGCTCGGCAAGGGCTCCGGAGGGGGCGTCCTCACGGACCAGTTCGCCCGCCACGCCCAGCGCGCGGGCCAGCCAGATGGCGGCGGCGCGGGCATCCACCACCTGCTGCGCATCCGCCCCCAGCCGAGCCACCGTCTCGAGCCAGAGAAGCGTGTTCTGCACGTCGATCCGCGCCTGCGAGCGGGCGAGTGGCGAGCGGTAGTCGAGCTCGACCGCACGCCCGTCGATCGGCAGGGCCGGGATTTCGCCGCGGCGACGAAGGATGCCGAGCGCGCGCCGCAGCAGCGGCACGAGCAGCTCGGCTTGCAGCCGCCCGAACATGGCACCCAGCAGACGCGACGTCTCGCCGGCCCGCTCGAGGACCTCGGTCGCGGTCATCTTCGGGCCGACCCGGGGACCGAGCCGGTCGACCAGGAGCGTGTGACGGATCCGACCTCGGAGATCCTCGAGGACCAGTTGCGAGACGTCGAAGCGGCCGGGTGCCTGCAGGGGGGTGAGGCCGGCCGAGCCGACCGCCTTGGGGATGATGCTGCCGGGCTGCAGGCGGATGTTGGCCGGGTTGAGCACCCCGTCGTCGTCGGCGAGCCAGATCCCGGTCACGGCAATCGATGCGTTCTTGAGGATCAGCTCGACGACCTTGTTGGCCGTCTTGATGTCGGGCAGCGCCGACATGACCGGCGAGCGCCCATAGAGCTCACCCGCCCCCTTGACCCAGCGGAAGCAGAGAAAGGGCGAGGTCTCGAACGCGCCCTCGCTCAGGATCGCACCGTTCGGAGCTCCGGGCGTGCCCGGCGGCAGGAAGCGGAGGAAGCGAAGCCCTCGCCGTCCGTCCGGCTCGACCGCCTCGACCACCTCGACGGGCTGCCCCGCATCGACCGACCGCTGCTCCTCGAGCCCCGTCGGCCAGGGAAGGTCGGGCATCCGCTCGGCCAAGCTGGCCAGCGTGTGGGTGGTGACCCGATAGAACGAGGTGACGTCGCCGCCGCGATCGCCGTCGAGGAACATCTCGCCGACCGGCACGGCAGTGAACCGAAAGGCCGAGACGCTCCCGACCTCCGCCTCCTCGAAGAGAAGATGGGCGGTCCCGCAGGTCACGAGGTCGAGAAAGCACTGGTGCATCTCGACGGAGAAGTTCGAGCGATCGAAGTGGCCCTGCAGGCGGCGGGCCACGCTCTCCAGGAGCTCTGCGACGACGCCACGCTCGGGCTCCGGGACATCGACGCCCGGCCGCAGCCCGAACCACTCCGACCAGGGCGGAACGAGCTCGGCCATGAGGCTCGCAGCCAGCTGTTCGACCGCGTCCGTCGCGGTTCCGTCGAACAGCCGGTCCGTCTGTCGCATGGAGGGAGCGAGGTCGGCACCCACGCCGCCGGCACGCTGCGGCAGGGCATAGCTGTAGCACTCGCGCCACAGCGGCTCCCACAGGGCGCGGCGCGTCCGCGCGCGGTGCAGGCGCTGATTGACCAGCTCGAGCCCGTCGACTGCCATGTTTGGTCCTCGAGAGAACGTGGTGTGGGGAATTTATGCTTGGTTAGGATGATTGTCAATAGACCGATCGCAGCTCGGGGCCTCCTCGCGAAAGCCACGCTCGCGCAGGACCCGATAGAGCTGATGGGGAGTCCACACTCCGGCGCCGCGCAGCCCGACGATGCGCTTCACGAGCTCGACGCAGGTCAAAGGCCTCAGGACGGGTCCGGGTCGACTTCCCGGACGACAGTCCCCCGCGATCGCCACCATCCCGCGTCGCCGATAATGGACCAGGAGCTCGCGTTCTTCGTAGTCGGCGATGACATCCAGGGTGGTGACCGCCTTGAGCGGGTCGCAGACGACCCAACCGACGGGTCGACGGACCAAACAGAAGCAGTGGCGGAAGCCCGGCCGCAGCCAGGCGAGGCACGCCACCTGCGCCCTGTCCTCGAAGACCACGATCGCCCGCGAGGCGGCCGGAGGCCCGGAGCGGGATCCGCCTTCGATCTCACTGTTCATGCTTTTTAACCTAATGACAGGAAGCGTTCCTGTCAACAGAATAGGGAGGAATGCGGGCGAAGCCCGGTCAGGCTCGGAGCGCGATCCTAATGCTGACCCACAGACAGGTCTGGGACGGAATCGACCGACTGGCGGCGCGCAACAAGCTGTCGGCATCCGGCCTCGCCAAGCGGGCCGGCCTCGACCCGACCACCTTCAACAAGAGCAAGCGCATCACCAAGCAGGGAAAGCCGCGCTGGCCGAGCACCGAGAGCGTCTCGAAGGTGCTGGATGCGACCCAGACCTCGATGCGCGATTTCGTGGAGCTGATGCAGGGTGGCACTCCCGGCAGCCCGGCCGGGCGGGGGTTCCGGCTGCGCTGCACCGGGCTCGGCGAGATCGAAAGCGGGGCGTGCCTCGACGCCGCAGGGTTCCCGCAGCCGACGGGGTGGGAGGAGATCGAGTATCCGGCGATCGACGACGAGCACGCCTATGCGGTCGAGCTCGACCGAGACGTGGCGCCGCCGGTCTACCGCTCGGGCGACGTCGTCGTGATCTCGCCCGGCAGCAGCATTCGGCGCGGTGATCGGGTGATCGCTCGCCTGCGCACGAACCAGGTGATGTTCGGGGTCGTGGTCCGGCGGACGGCGCAGCGCGTCGTCCTCGCCGAACTGGGCGCCGGCAAGGCGGAGGAGGTGATCGAAGCCGATCGCCTCTCGTGGCTGGCCCGCATCCTCTGGCTCAGCCAGTAGGGGCGCTGGAGCGGACCGAGCGGCTGCAAAGGGGTCTTTGATCCGTTCTCTTGACAATCGTCCTATATGGTTCTAGGCTGCGCTCATGATCGCCGCCCGGCAGGCCGCCGGGCCCGCTCGGAGACGCAGCCATGAGCCTGCTCCTGCCTCTGGACGACAACGGGAACCCGATCGGCATCCTCGGGTTCGACTATCGCGGCACGACGAAGCTGTCGGTCGGTGCCGAGTCGGTGCGAAACGGGACGCCGATCCCTGCCGACATCGAGATCGTCACGCTCTACGCGACCGGGCCGTGCCGGTTCGAGCTCGGCGACGCGACGGTCACGGCCGACGCGGCCACGAGCCCGTTCCTCGCACCCGGCCACTATGTCGACATTCCGCTGCGACGTGGCGAGCGGCACGTCGCCTTCGTGGCCGAGGCCGGGCCCTGCGACGCCTACCTGATCGGTCGGATCTGACATGCCGCTCGGCCTCGCGCTGACCGCGGCGGGGCTGCGCATCACGAGCCGCGATCGCACAGCCTCGGTGGCGATTGAACCGCCGCCTCCCCCGCCCGTTCTCGCAACTGAGACCGGCGAGTCGCTCGTCACCGAGCTCGGCGAGCGGCTGGCCGTGGAGCCCGGACCATGACCACGAAACAGATTCACGAGCTCCCCGCGGCGGCCGTCGTCGAGCCGGCGGACCAGCTCCTGGTGTCCACGACGCAGGGAAACCTGACCCGGCGCGCGGCCGTCGAGGCCCTGCCCTGGCGGCTGGGCGGTGCGACCCCGAGCCGTCTCTTGCGTGACAAGCTCGCCGAGCGTGTCTCCGTGCGCGACTTCGGGGCGGTCGGAGACGGCACCGCCGACGACGCACCGGCCTTCCAGGCGGCGCTCGATGCCGCGCTCGAGGTTCTCGTTCCGGCCGGTCGCTACCGGCTCGGATCGGTGATCCAGGTCAAGCCGCGCCGCCGGCTCGTCGGCGCCGGCCGTGACATCGCCGTCATCGAGGCGCTCGCCGAGCGGGCCTTCGTCTTCAACAGAAACGAGGGCCCCCATCTCGTGGATCCCACCGCCACCTCCGACTGGACGCGATGCTCCATCGAGGACCTCACGGTGCGCATGACGACCGGCGGCATCCTGGCGAGGGGGCACGAGTTCATCGCGCAGAGGCTACGCTTCGAGGGTGGCGCGAGCGCCGGCTGGTGCCTGGAGCTCGAGAACTCCAACGAGTGCTGCCTTCGGGAGATCTCGGCCGGGCCCGGCGGCGGCGAGCACGATCTGTTCGCGAGCGGGATTCGCCTCTACGCCAACGAGGCGGGTGCCGCCGTCAATTACGGGGACGGTCTGATCGAGGAGATCTCGATCAAGCTCAAGGGTGCGGGGACGACCGGCATCCTGGTCGAGCACACCGGCTCGGCGGTGGCCGGCAAGCTCTACGTCATGAACAATCTCCTGCTCAACCGTGTTCAGGTCAACAGCGCCGGGGCACCTCCCGGCAGCACCGGCATCTGGCTCAAGCGCGTCATGCGCTCGGCTCTCGTCAATTGCGATGTGGAGTATGTCGAGACCGCGTTCCGGGTCGAGGGAGCCGCAGGCGGCGGCAACGCGGGCAGTGTGCGGCACGTCAGCTTCGTCAACTGCTACGTGCTCAACTGCACCACGCCCTGGGTCGACAGCAACACCGACCTGCCGGGCTCGGTGATGCGGTGTTTCCTCGCCAACTGCAACGGCTTCGGTCAGATCAATCCGGTCGGCGTCTCGAGTGACGACCCGGCGGCCCGGTCGGGCGAGGGGGACACCTTCCTGCCTGCGGCCCTTTGGCTCAACGAGCCCAACCAGGGCGGTGCCGCGGTTCAGGTCCGAGCGGCCAACGTCGGCCAGCTCCTGATCACCGGCGACTTCCACGACGGCGCCAGCACCACGCGGGACGGCAACGTCAAGAACCCGAGACCTCGCCAGGCTCTGGGCATCGACGTCACCTCGCACAACGTGACGCGGCTCTATCGACCCCGTGGCTACTCGGAGGGGCAGGAGAGCCGCCTCGCCCTCGGGAACGGCGAGGATCACGCGGCCGGCCCCCTGCACCGGATCGAGATCGCCGACCCGCTCTATCTGCCGCCGCGAGGCAGCGAGCCGAGCCAGCCGCGCAACGGCTTCGTGGTCTATTGCGAGTCCGCGGCTGCGTTGCCTTCGGGTACTCCTTGGGCCGGCCCCGGCTGGTATGCGCGGCTCGCCAACGGCTGGAGCCCGGGCGTGAGCCTTCCCGGACGCGTTCCCGAGCGCGAGCGCAACGCGAGCTTCAGCCTGTCGCCGGCCGACTTCGGTCGCGTCCATCGGGTCAACAATGCCAGTGCCATAACTGTCACGGTTTCCTCGACCTACACGCTCGGGAGCACGACCGCCCCCCTTCTCGACCCCGGCGATCCCGCGGCGATCCTCTGGCTGGTCCGCCAAGGGACCGGGAGCGTAACCGTCGCGGCCGGCGACGGCGGCGTCGAGATCAAGAGCCCGGTCGGCGGTTCGAACCTGGTCATCCGCCGGCAGCACCAGCTCGTCACGATCGTGCTGCGCCACAACGCCGTCTCGGGCAAGATCGAGGTCTACGGTACGACCGTGCCGGACGGTGAGTTCGCCCACGAGGAAACCCTGGCGTGGACCAATGCCAGCCAGGGGACGAACTCCGAGAGTTCGCCCTACGTGGTGGCGTCCACCCGGGCGGGACAGCTCTTGCGGATCAGCTCGTCGGACAGTGTGAGCTATGTCGCCTTCGACGGGTCGAGCATGCCCTCCGGCATGAGCGCCGCCATCTTCCGGATCGCCACCGTCAGCAACCCGATCCGGATCATGGCCAAGCCGGCTGCGAGCCCGCAGCTCACGCTGCGGCGCACCAATCTCACGAGCCCGGGCGGCAATCCGTGCTTCGAGATCACCGAGATCGGTCGCGTGTTCACCGTTCACTTGGTGACGAGCGACGCGAACCAGGCCAACTCCATCTACATCGAGGGCTGAGATGACGCCGAGCCTTTCGTTCGAGCGCGCCTGGAAGGTCGCGCGCGATTCCCTGCTCCTCGCGATCGTCCGCGCGGCGCTCGCCATCACCCAGGCCGCGGTCGATGCGCTCGGGCTGGACGAGCAGGGCCGCCGGTCGGTGGTCGTCCAGCTGACGGCCATGCTGTTGCCGCCGCCGCCGGCCGCGGATGGCGATCCCGGCTGAGCTCGGCACGACCCTGGCCGCCGTACCGCCGAACGGCTAGGTTGGCCCCGTCCGGTGCGGGGCGCTCCATGGCCGATCCGAAGATCCTCAAGTTCGACACGCTCGCTCTTCATGCGGGTCAGGTGCCCGATCCGACCACCGGCGCCCGGGCCGTTCCGATCTACCAGACCACCTCATACGTGTTCCGTGACACGGATCAGGCGGCCGGGCTCTTCAACCTCGAGCGGGCCGGGCACATCTACACGCGCATCTCGAACCCGACGGTGGCCGTGCTCGAGGAGCGGATCGCGGCGCTCGAGGGCGGGGTCGCCGCCGTCGCGGCCGCGAGCGGCCAGGCTGCCCTGCACCTCGTCGTCGTGACCCTGATGGGTGCCGGCGGCCACATCGTGGCCGCCCGCAACCTCTACGGAGGCAGCGTCAATCTTCTGCGGCTCACGCTGCCCCGCTTCGGTATCGAGACGACGTTCGTCGATCCGCGCGATCCGGGCGCCTTCGCCGCTGCGATCCGTCCGAGCACGCGCCTGGTGTTCGGCGAGACCATCGGCAATCCGGGGCTCGAGGTGCTCGACATCCCGCGGATCGCCGACGTGGCGCATGCGCACGGCCTGCCGCTCGCGATCGACAACACCTTCGCGAGCCCGTACCTGGCGCGGCCGATCGAGCTCGGCGCCGACATCGTGATCCACTCCGCCACCAAGTGGCTCGGCGGTCACGGCGTCGCGATCGGCGGACTGGTCGTCGATGGTGGTCGCTTCGACTGGATGGCCAGCGATCGGTTCCCGACCCTGAGCGAGCCCTATGACGGCTATCTCGGGGTCACCTACGCCGAGACGTTCGGCCCGGCCGCCTTCGCCGCGCGAGCCCGCACCGAGGGGGTGCGGGATTTCGGCGCCTGCCTGAGTCCGCACAACGCCTTCTACATACTGCAGGGCATCGAGACGCTGCCGTTGCGGATGGCTCGGCACGTGGCCAACACCGATCGGGTTCTGGCCTTCCTGTGCGGTCACCCCGCCGTGAGCTTCGTGCTCCACCCGAGTCTGCCCGATCACCCGGATCACGCGCTCGCTCGCCGACTGCTGCCGCGCGGCGCCGGCTCGATCGTGAGCTTCGGCGTGAAGGGTGGCCGTGCGGCGGGGGCGCGCTTCATCGAGGCGTGCCGCCTCGCCTCCCACTTGGCGAACGTCGGCGACGCCAAGACCCTCGTGATCCATCCCGCCTCGACCACCCATCTCCAGCTCGGTGAGCAGCAGCTCGCCGCCGTGGGTCTGCGAGACGACACCATCCGACTGTCCGTGGGCCTCGAGGATCCCGAGGACATCGTGGCCGATCTCGATCGAGCGCTCCGCGCCTCGCAAAGGCGCGGTTGACATGCCTCCGGGCGAGATCTCGCCGTCGGTGGCCGTGTCGACCTACGGTCGCGCCACCGTGCGCGGCGCCCGCAAGGTGTTCCTGATCCACGGTGCCGGCATGGACCAGAGTGTCTGGACCCTGCAGGGACGGTACTTGGCGTTCCATGGCTGGAACGCGTTCGCCGTGGACCTGCCCGGACACGGGCGCGCCCGGGGACAGCCCCCGCTCCCGTCGATCGCCGCGATCGCGGACTGGCTCGCCGCGGTGATCGCCGCAACCGGTCCCGAGCCCGCCGCCGTGATCGGCCATTCGATGGGTGCCCTGGCCGGCCTCGATCTCGCCGCCCGCCATCCCGAGCGGGTGACGAAGCTCTGTCTGCTCGGCGCCGGGTCGCGGATGCCGGTGCATCCCGAGCTTCTGGAGCTCGCCCGGCGTCGCGATCCGCGCGCGATCGAGTTGATCTGCGACTGGGCCTTCGGCACGCGCGGTCACGTCGGTGGCAATCCGTTGCCCGGCGGGTGGCTGATGGGCACCGCGCGCGGGCTGCTGCTGCGCGGCGATCCCGTGGTGTTGGCTACCGACTTGGCCGCATGCCACGCCTATGTCGACGGCGAGGAGCGGGCGCGGACCATCCGGTGCCCGACGCTGATCCTGATCGGCAGCGAGGACCGGATGACCCCGCCCGCCGCCGGCCGGGCGCTCGCCGCCCTCGTTCCGGACGTGCGCTGTTCCGAGCTCGAAGGTGCCGGGCACATGATGATGGTCGAGCTTCCGGAGGCGACCTTGGCGGCCCTCAACGCCTTCCTCGGGTGAGGAGGGTCGTGACGGCGATTCCCGGGGCGGGCGGTGGCCTCGGTTGACGACGGGTCGAATTCCTCGTTTGCTCGTCGCTGATCCCGGGAGGGAACGGAGGGTGACGATGCGTGCTCTGCTGGCAGGCGCAGCGTTTGCGTTGGCGATCGCGGCGACGTCGGAGCTCGAGGCAGCCGGCAAGCTCACGCTCTACTGCAGCCCGGACGAGGCTTGGTGCCAGCTCATGGTCACCGAGTTCGAGCGGGCGACGGGCATCAAGGTCGCGATGACGCGCAAGAGCTCCGGGGAGACCTACGCGCAGATCAAGGCCGAGCGGGAGAACCCCAAGGGTGACATCTGGTGGGGCGGCACGGGCGATCCGCATCTCCAGGCGGCCGAGGAAGGGCTCACCGAGGCCTACACCTCGCCGTTGCTCGCGGAGCTCAACGACTGGGCTTTGAGCCAGCACAAGGCCTCGGGCGGGCGGACGGTCGGCATCTACGCCGGTGCGCTCGGCTACGGATACAACGAGGAGCTCTTGAAGAAGAAGGGGCTTGCTCCCCCGCGCTGCTGGGCAGATCTCGTCAAGTCGGAGTACAAGGGCGACGTGCAGATCGCCAATCCGAACAGCTCGGGGACCTCGTACACGGCACTTGCCACGTTCGTCCAGATGATGGGTGAGGACAAGGGCTTCGAGTATTTGAAGGCTCTGCACCGCAACGTCAGTCAGTACACCAAGTCCGGATCGGCGCCGATCAAGGCTGCGGCCCAGGGCGAGACACTCGTCGGGATCGTCTTCCAGCACGACGCGGTTGCCATGAAGGTCGCGGGCGCGCCCATCGTGGTCGTGTCGCCGTGTGAGGGGACCGGCTACGAGATCGGTTCGATGAGTATCATCGCCGGCGCCCGCAATCCCGACGAGGCCAGGAAGTTCTACGACTTCGCTCTCCGCGCAGATATTCAGTCGATGGCAGTCAAAGCCAAGTCCTACCAGGTACCGTCGAACAAGTCCGCGGTCGTACCGCCCGAGGCGCCCAAACTCTCGGAGATCAAGCTCATCGACTACGACTTCAAGAAGTACGGCTCTTCGGCCGAGCGCCAGCGCCTGCTCGCGAAGTGGGAGAAGGACGTGAACGCCTTGCCGCGCTGAGGCGAGCGATTGGCGGGGGCCATCGACCGGACGCTCGCAGGCTGGCTGGTCGTCGGGTGGGTCGGGTTCGCGGTCCTCCCGTGGTACGCGCTGGAGGATGGCCTGCTGGCGGCCGGCTGGCTGGGTACCGGGTGGGCACTCGATCGTGACGCGGCACCGGGGCTGTTCCAGGCGATCTGGCACGGCAGGCCGTGGCTCTGGCCGCTCGTGGGTACTCTCCTCGCGCCCCTTCTGGCGCTCCACCAGGTCGGCCCGAGGGACCGTCGTGGGGCGGTCCTGATCGCAGCGGGCGGACTCGGTCTCGTCTGGCTCGCGGCTCAGGGGCTCGCGATCACGCACAAGGGAGTGTCGCTGGCGTGGGCGGCGCCGCTCCTGCCCGATCGGGCACGCCAGTTCGGGCTCGGCGCCGGTGGGGCCCTCGTCGCCGCCAGCCTTCTCTTCCTGCTCGCCCATGGCTGCGCGTTGCGCGGCGCGGTCAAGGGTGATTCGTTCGTCGCTGCCTCGATCGCCCTGGTGGTCGCGCTGGTGGGCCTGTTCGTGTTCTTCCCCGTCACGACCGTGCTCACGAGCGCGTTCCGCGACAACGCCGGTGCAGTCGACCCCTGGCTCTTCATCACCAAGCTCGGCGACGGACGGATCTGGGATCTCGCCTGCCTGTGGTCGGACCATCGCTGCGGGGTCGCCTGGAATTCGGCGTTCCTGGCGGTGCTCGTGGGCCTTTCGACCACGCTCCTGGGCCTGGCCTTCGCGCTCCTGGTCGTGCGCACCGACTTCCGGCACAAGCGCGTCCTGCGCCAGCTCACGCTGTTGCCGATCATCACTCCCCCGTTCGTCATCGGGCTCGCGATCATCCTGCTGTTCGGGCGGAACGGCACGGTGACACAGCTCGTGGCCGGACTTCTCGGTGTCGAGCCGGGCCGCTGGATCTATGGCCTCCCTGGCATCTGGTTCGCCCAGACCCTGGCCTTCACGCCCATCGCCTTCCTCGTGCTCGTCGGCGTGGTCGAGGGAGTGAGCCCGTCGCTCGAGGAGGCGGCGCAGACCCTTCGCGCCGATCGCTGGACGACCTTCAGCACGGTGTCGCTGCCGCTGATGCGACCCGGCCTCGCCAATGCCTTCCTCTTGGGCTTCATCGAGAGCCTCGCCGACTTCGGCAATCCGCTCGTGCTGTCCGGCAATTTCGACGTGCTCTCGACCGAGATCTTCTTCGCCATGGTGGGCGCGCAGCACGACGCCGGGCGCGCCGCCGTGCTCGCCATCGTCCTGCTGTCGTTCACCCTCCTGGCCTTCTGGGTGCAGCAGGTGTGGCTCGGTCGGCGCAGTTACGCCACGGTGACCGGCAAGGGTGAGGGCGGCCTGCCGATGCCGCTCACCCGCGGGCTGGAGCGCCTCTGCTACGCGGTGGCCGTTCCCTGGACGCTCCTCACGCTCGCCCTCTACGGGCTGATCATGGTCGGCGGCTTCGTCAGGTTCTGGGGACGCGATTACACCCCCACCCTCGAACATCTCTGGCGCGCCTTCGCGGTGGTCCGCGGCGAGCACGGCTTGGTCTGGGCCGGAGCGGCCTGGAACAGCTTCGGCACCACGCTCGCGATCGCGGCGATCGCGGCGCTGCCCACCGCTGCCATCGGACTGCTCACCGGCTGGCTCCTCGTCCGCCAGCAGTTCGCCTTCAAGCGGAGCTTCGAGTTCGCGACGATGCTCTCCTTCGCCATCCCCGGCACGGTGATCGGCATTGCCTACATCCTGGCCTTCAACGTGCCGCCGATCGAGATCACCGGTACCGGCCTCGTCCTCGTCGTGGCCTTCGTCTTCCGCAACATGCCGGTGGGCGTGCGGGCGGGGATCGCCGCCATGGCGCAGCTCGACCGCTCGCTCGACGAGGCCTCGCTCACGCTGCGCGCGTCGAACGCCGCCACGGTGCGACGGATCCTCCTGCCGCTGTTGCGGCCGGCCCTCCTGGCGGCGCTGGTCTACAGCTTCGTGCGCGCGATGACCGCCATCAGCGCCGTGGTCTTTCTGGTGTCCGCCCGGTACGAGATGGCCACGACCTACATCCTGGGCCGCGTCGAGAACGGTGACTACGGCCTCGCGGTGGCCTATAGCTGCGTGCTGATCCTGGTCATGCTCCTCGCTATCCTGCTCTTTCAATGGCTGGTCGGTGAGCGGCGGCTGGGGCGGCGGGCGGCGCCGGCTCTGGACGTGGCCGGGGCGCCGGCATGAGACGGCCCTCGGCCGTCCGCTTCGAAGGCGTGAGCAAGCACTATGGCGGCGTCGTGGCGGTGCGCGACGTCAGCTTCGTGATCCCCGCGGGCGAGCTCGTGACCCTGCTCGGCCCGTCCGGCTGCGGCAAGACCACGACCCTGCGGATGATCGCCGGCCTCGAGCACCCGACCGCCGGCCGCATCCTGATCGGCGAGCGCGACGTCACCCGGCTGCCGGCCACGGCCCGCGACGTCGCTATGGTGTTCCAGTCCTATGCGCTCTTCCCGCACATGACCGTGGCCGAGAACGTGGGTTACGGTCTTACCGTCTCGGGCCGGCCGAAGACCGAGGTGCGGGAGCGTGTGGCGGCCGTCCTGGAGCTCGTCGGCCTGAAGGGCCTGGGAAATCGGCTGCCTGCCGAGCTGTCGGGGGGGCAGCAGCAGCGGGTCGCGGTGGCCCGTGCGATCATCCTGGAGCCCGAGGTCCTGCTGTTCGACGAGCCGCTCTCCAACCTCGACGCCAAGCTCAGGCGCCGGGTGCGCGAGGAGATCCGCGACCTCCAGCAGAAGCTCGCGATGACCGCCGTGTACGTCACCCACGATCAGGCCGAAGCGCTCGCCGTCTCCGACCTGATCATCGTGATGAACCAGGCGGTGATCGCGCAGCTGGGGACTCCCCGTCAGCTCTACGACGAGCCGGCCTCGCGGTTCGTCGCCGATTTCATCGGCGAGGCCAACCTCGTGCCGGTCGAGATCGAGAGCATTCATGCCGGCCGGGCCACCGTGCGGCTCGGCCCGATCCGTCTCGACCTGCCGAGCCGCGGGCTCGCCCCCGGCCCGGGCACGCTCGCGATCCGCCCGCACGCGGTGCGTCTCGAGGTCGCGGCGCGGCCTTCGGCCCTCCCGGTCACCGTCGACAAGGCGACCTATCTGGGCTCCCACATCGAGTACGAGCTCGCGAGTGAGGCGGGCGACCTGTTCGTGGTCGATCCCGGGGTCGACCGCCCCCTGGCGCCCGGTTCGGCGGCCAGCGCGACCTTCGCCACGCATGGGATCTGCCTGATCCCTGGTTGAAGGTCGGGAGGTCGGCCAAGCTGCGAACGGTCCGCCGGACGGCGCCCCCGAACCGCCCCTGCAGCGCTTGACCGGCGCCATCCGAAGGGCTTGATCGTCGAGGAAGCAGGGGGAGGAAGCGATGCGCCTGCAGGGCAAGGTGGCGATCGTCACGGGCGCCGGGCAAGGGTTCGGCGAGGGGATCGCTTCGCTCTTTGCCGCCGAGGGAGCCGCGGTGGTCATCGCCGACATCGACGGGCGGGCTGCCGAGCGGGTCGCCGGAGTGCTCGTGACCGGACGCCGCAGCGCCGTGGCGGTGGCCTGCGACGTGAGCCGCGACCACGACACCAAGCGGATGATCGAGACGGCGATCGAGCGCTTCGGCCGGCTCGACATCCTGGTCAACAACGCCGGCGTGACCCACGTCAATCAGCCCTGCACGGAGGTCGCCGAGGCCGATTTCGACCGGGTCATGGCGGTCAACGTCAAGGCGCTGTTCTGGGCCGCCAAGCACGCCGTGCCAGCCATGCGGGCGCAGGGCGGCGGCGTCATCCTGACCACCGCGTCGACGGCCGGCATCCGACCGCGCCCGGGCCTCGTCTGGTACAATGCTTCCAAGGGCGCCGCGATCACCGCGACCAAGGCGCTCGCGATCGAACTGGCGCCGCACAAGATCCGGGTCAACTGCCTCTGCCCGGTTGCAGGCGAGACGCCGCTCCTGCCGTCGTTCATGGGCGGTGACACGCCCGAGCTGCGCGAGAGGTTCCGCGCCTCGGTCCCGCTCGGCCGCCTTTCGACGCCCCTCGACGTGGCGCGTGCCGCGCTGTTCCTGGCATCGGACGATGCCGAGTTCCTGACCGGCGTCGCCCTCGAGGTCGATGGAGGACGCTGCATCTGAGCGCGGGCTCGACCACGAGGACGTTGCCCGTTGGAGATTGCGCATGCTCGAGATCTGGGGTCGGACGAACTCGATCAACGTCCAGAAGGTCATGTGGACCGTGGGAGAGCTCGGCCTCGAGTTCCAACGGATCGATGCGGGTGGAGCCTTCGGTGGACTCGATACCGTCGAGTACGGGCAGATGAACCCGAATCGAAAGATTCCGACCATTCGCGACGGGGAGACCGTCGTCTGGGAATCGAACAGCTGCGTGCGCTATCTGGCCGCCAAATACGGTGCCGGAGGGCTGTGGCCGGTGGACCCGGAAGGGCGCTCGCACGCCGATCGCTGGATGGACTGGATGCTGACGACCCTCATGCCCGACATGACGGTCGTGTTCTGGCAAACGATCCGTACGCCGCCCGACCGCCGCGACATGGACGCGGTTCGCGCATCGGCCATGCGCCTTGGCCCGATCTGGGCCGTGCTCGATCACCATCTGGCGGACCGGCCGTTCGTCGCCGGGTCGAGGCTGACGATGGGGGACGTGCCGGTCGGTTGTGCGTGGTGGCGCTATCGCAACCTTCCGATCGACCGCCCCGAGCAGCCTCATCTCGAGGCTTGGTTCGACCGGCTGCAGGCCCGAGCCGCCTATCGAACTCACGTCATGCTTCCCGTGACCTGATCCGGGCCAGCCGGCGCTCGTTGGACGGCTGCTTCGGCTCCGCGGACCGCCGGGTTCGCCCCGGGGTAGGACCGAGGCCATTGTGCACTTGGCGACGCGCCGAGCCTACTCTAACTCGCCGGGGCGAATTCGCCGGAGTCGTCGACGGTGCCGAGACCAGCGCTCGCCTGCCTCGCCCTGCTGGCCGCCGTGTTGGCGGCTTCGGCTGCGCAGGCACGCACCGGGCGCGAGGGGACCTCCCGGCCACAGGCGACCTCCATCCCCGCGACCGAGCCGGGGCTCCGCGCGCTCTATCCCCAGGAGCAGACGACCATCTGGTCCGGCTCCGAGCGTGCCGAGGCGCGGCGTAGCACCGCTCTCGCCCTTTTGGAGCGCGAGCAGCGTCTCGATCCCAAGTCCGGAACAGATGTGTTCGGCCTGAAGCAGGGGTTCGTCACCCAGGATCCCGCGGCGGCGGGACGCGCCGATCGCCTGCTCAGTCGCGCTTGGCTCGGCTATCTCGCTCGCCGGCGCGGTACGTTGGAGCCGGTCGACGCGCGGCTCGTCGGCCGCGCCATGTCGGTCCTCGAGCAGGCGACCGGAGGTGGTGAGCTCGCGCTGGCGGCGCTCGAGCTCGCGATCATCGAGGCCATGGGGGGTTGGCGGCCGGTCGGAGCGCGGCTCGAGTCCTGGACCGAACCGGCAGCGCTCGAGGCTCCCGACCCCGAGGGTGGCGAGTTCGGGGGTGGCGAGCCCGTCCAGCGCCGCAAGCTGGTCGCCGACGGCCCCCAGCTCACGCTGCGGCTGATCCAGTCGTACGATCTCTCCGCCAAATACCTCGGAATGGCGGCTCCCGAGAGCGCCCTGAAGCAGGCGGTCCGGCGCTTTCAGGAACGGCACGCGCTCGCAGCCGACGGCGTTGTCGGCTCCAGGACGCTCGCGGCGCTCAACGAGCCGATCGGTCAGCAGCTCGCTCGGCTTCGTCTCAACATCGCGCGCGGCGAGGTTCGGCAGTCTCGCTCCGAATTGCGGCGGTACGTCGAGGTCAACATCCCGGCCTTCGAGCTCAAGCTCGTCGAGAACGGTTCGGTCGTGCTTCGCTCACGCGTCATCGTGGGCGACGACAAGACGCCGACCCCGGTGTTCGACGACGTGATCCGCCACGTCGAGCTCGACCCGTCCTGGTACGTGCCGCCCAGCATCGTGAAGGAAGTGGTCGAGCGCGCGGCGCGGGAGCCGGGCTATCTGGAGCGGGCCGGGTTCGTCTGGAGGACGACCGAGAGCGGGCGGACGCAGCTCGTCCAGCGTCCGGGACCGGAGAACGCGCTCGGGCGGTTCAAGTTCGTCTTCCCCAACCACCACGCCGTCTACCTCCACGACACGGCTCAGCGCGGTCTGTTCGGCAGGGCGGACCAGGCGCTGAGCCATGGCTGCGTGCGCGTGGAGAGGCCCGCGGAGCTCGCCCTGGCCCTCCTGGCCGAGCAGGGATGGGATGCCGCGCGTCTGGAGCAGGCCTTCGCGACCCGACGCACGCGTCGAATCGAGCTGGTCGATCCGGTACCGGTCTTCCTCGACTACCGGACCGCGGACTTGGATGCGGAGGGCCGCCTGCGACTCCTGCCCGACCTGTACGCCCACGATCGCGCCGAGCGTACCGTCTTCTCCGGCAAGCGCAGCATCAGGCCCAAACGCGACGACGATCCGACCAACTCGGCGACGCCCGAGCGCTTGGCCGCAACATCGCCGTCGGTGGCGTTCGACTGAGGCATGGTCGTCCCGCCTCGGCGGGCTCAGCGATCGTTCCGGGCCTTGGCGATCGGCTGAGCGTAGCGAGGCTCGGTATCCCACGGAAACAGGATCCAGGTGTCCTGGCTCACCTCCGTGATGAACGTGTCGACGATCGGCCTTCCGGCAGGCTTCGCGTAGACCGTCGCGAAGTGCGCCTCGGGCAGCATCTCCCGGACGATCCGCCCGGTGGCGCCGGTGTCGACCAGATCGTCCACGATCAGACAGTTGCGCCCGTTACCGGCAACGGACTTGAGAACGACGGCTTCGCGCTGCGAGGTCTCGTCGTAGGAGCTCACGCAGATCGTGTCGATGACGCGAATGTCGAGCTCCCGGGCGATGATGTGCGCTGGCACCAACCCGCCGCGTGTCACCGCGATGATCCGCTCGAACGGGCCGAGGTCGGCCAAGCGCCAGGCAAGAGCCTTGGCGTCGCGGTGCAGCTGCTCCCAGGATACGGGAAAGTAGCGAATCGCCCGCTCGCTCACGGCGCCACGACTCCGTTCCTGTCAGCAGCGAGGTGCCAAGGCGGTCGCGGGCTTGTCAAGTCCAGAGGCTTTCGGCTTGATTCCGCTCGCCTGCCTGATGGTGATCTGCCGGTCTGGGGAGGACGGCGTGGAGGAGGAGCAGTCTCGCCCCAAGCAGGTCCCGGCACTGCCGCGGCCACTCGAGGGGCTGTCGGTGACCGATCTCGCCGAGTACCGAGAAGCGCTCCGGAGCGAGATCGGCCGCGTCGAGGCCGAGCTCTCACGCAGGGAATCGATCCGAAGCGCAGCAGAGGCCCTCTTCGCTGCACGCCCCGATCGGCGAGAGTAGGTGAGCCCGATGCGGTACTGCAGCGCCTGCGGCGGCACGCTCGAGGTCCAGCGCCCCCCTGGAGACGACCGGGACCGCCACGTCTGCGGGGCTTGCGGCATCGTGCACTACCGCAACCCCAAGATCGTGGTCGGTGCCGTCTGCACCTGGCTCGACAGGCTGCTGCTCTGCCGTCGCGCCATCGAGCCGCGTGCCGGCTTCTGGACGATCCCGGCGGGGTTCCTGGAATTGGGCGAGACGGCCGAGGAGGGCGCGCTCCGGGAGGCCCGGGAGGAGGCCGGGGCCCGCATCGCGATCGACGGCCTCCTCGCCGTCTACAGCGTACCTCGCGTGGAACAGGTTCAGCTTCTCTATCGGGCCAAGCTGCTCGATCCGGACATCGCGGCCGGCGCGGAGAGCCTCGAAGTGCGGTTGGTCGAATGGACCGACATCCCCTGGGCCGACCTCGCCTTCCCCACCGTTCAGTGGGTGCTCCGACGAAGCCTCGAGCTCGCGGGTCGCTCCGGGCCACTGGTGACCGTGTTCAACCCCGCCACGGACCGGTCGGCCGACACGAGCCTCTCGTCTTGACAGGCGCCCGTCCGCTGGTAGGGGCACGGGTCATGCTCGGGCTGCAGGAATCGGCAGGCTACGCGCGGGATCGACGACGGGGTCGACACCCGACTGCGTGGCCGACGCCCTGAGCCGAGCGCCTTCGTCTCGCGGAGCTCGGCCAGAGCGGCGGTCGATCCGCCCTCCTGCTTCGCGGCACGGCACCCATGCTCCTGATCCGGAACGAACGGCCCGACGACGGGGCCTCCGTCGAGACCCTCCTCGACGCGGCGTTCGGTCCCGACCGGCACGCCAAGATCTCGTACCGTTATCGAGGACACATACCACGCGTGAGCGAGCTCTGCCTCGTGGCCGAGGAGGCCGGTCGGCTCGTCGGGACGATCCGCTACTGGCCGGTTCGGCTCGATCACGAGCCTGCCCTGCTCTTGGGGCCGGTCGCGACGGATCCGACCCGTCGCGCCGTGGGCATCGGACGCGCGCTCGTGTTCGAGAGCCTGGCTCGCGCGGCCGATCTGGGCTGGGACCTCGTGTTCCTGGTGGGCGATCGCGACTACTACAGGCGCTTCGGCTTCGAGGTCGTACCACCATCGATCGTGATGCCCGGCGAGGACCCGGGTCGCTTGCAGTGGCGCTGCCTCGGGGGCGGACCGAGGGCGTCGGCTGCAGGCGAGCTCCGCCGCTACGACGGCTCGCGAGTCGAGACAGGCCCGCGGATGGAGGGTCACGAGCGGCCTCCTCCCGCGTG
>CAZDFD010000007.1:0-36240 GCA_964504655.1 uncultured Geminicoccaceae bacterium | reverse complement strand
CCGCGGATGGAGGGTCACGAGCGGCCTCCTCCCGCGTGCCACGGTCTCGGGCGGCTCGGGAATTCGGGAAGCGAGCGCCCCGGCGATCCCGAGGCTAGGGGCGGCCGCGTCGAGGTGGGCCGCGCGGGCTCCGATGATGAATTCGACGGCGCGAGGCCGCCGTGACCGCACCGGGACCTCTCGCTCGGCTCGCCGTAGACGGGCGCCGCGGTCGGGCCGGCGAAGCTGCCCACGGGCGCCGAGGGTGCAGCTCGAGCCATCCATTCCGGTCGACCGGCAGGCCGGACAGGAGCCGATCCGCCGTTCGCCGAGACCGTGGCCGCAGCCACCCTCGAGGATGGACCTCCTGGAGGCTCGTGCGGAGACTCCTGCGTTCATGAAGGCCCGAGCGGGGCATCGCAGGTGCGTGCCAACCTCGCCGGTGATCCGCGGCAGGCCGTCAGGGCATCGGGTCGGCACCTACGGGACCCGGCGGCGCCCCGCGATTGCAGGCCCCCCGCCGATCGCCTACATCGTGGCTCGCCGGGGCGTAGCTCAGCCTGGTAGAGCGCCAGCTTTGGGAGCTGGATGTCGCGTGTTCAAATCACGCCGCCCCGACCAGTCGCCCTCTCCCCTCCTCGAGGTTCGCGACCTCGCGACCGGCTATCCATCCGGCCAGATCCTGTTCGAGGTGTGCCTGCAGGTTCGGCACGGCGAGCTCGTGGGCCTGCTCGGTCGCAACGGCATGGGCAAGACGACCACGCTCCTCGCGGTCATGGGCCGCCTGCGACCCTGGAGCGGCTCGATCCACTTCGACGGACGGCGAATCGATGGCGAGCAGCCCGCCCTGATCGCGGGACTGGGCATCGGTCTCGTTCCGGAAGGGCGTCAGGTGTTCACGAACCTCTCGGTGCGGGAAAACCTGCTCGTGGCCGCGCGCCCACCGAGCGACGGTGGCCGGGGGTGGAGCCTCGACGACGTGCTCGGGCTGTTTCCGCGCCTCTCCGAGCGGCTGCGCCAGGCGGCCGATCGCCTCTCCGGCGGGGAGCAGCAGATGCTGGCGATCGGCCGGGCGCTGATGACCAACCCTCGGCTGCTGATGCTGGACGAGGCGACCGAAGGGCTCGCGCCGCTGGTGCGTCGCGACATTTGGGCCGTCTTGGGCGAGCTCAAGGCGAGAGGGCAGTCCATTCTGGTCATCGACAAGAACGTCCGCGCCCTGGCGCGGTTGGCCGAGCGCTTCTACGTCCTCGAGAAGGGCCGGATCGTCTGGGCTGGACGGCCGGCGGACCTGCTGGCCGACCAGGAGGCGCTGCACGCTCGGCTGGGCGTCTAGCGACGCCGGCGACGAGGCAAGGCGTCGGTCGCCGTCGCGCGCGCCCTCAGCTCGGGGCTCACGACGCCGAGCTCGAGCACCTCGTCGGTGTGCTCCGCGAACCGGGGGGGCACATGGTCGAAGATCGCTTCGCTGCGGGAGGGCTTGATCGGCGTGCCCATCGCCCGGTAGCGGCCGCGCTCGAGCACCATGTGCCGATGGTG
This sequence comes from uncultured Geminicoccaceae bacterium, assembly GCA_964504655.1. Lineage (GTDB taxonomy): Bacteria > Pseudomonadota > Alphaproteobacteria > Geminicoccales > Geminicoccaceae > JANXAZ01. The sequence goes on along the minus strand of CAZDFD010000007.1, from coordinate 34,722 downwards.
CGTATGTGGGTGTTCGACCGCCGCGCGCAGACCGAACAGGGGGCCGGCGGGAACACCAGCGTCGATCAGAGCCTGCCAGAGGCGCTCGCCGTCGTGGCGCGACAGCGCTTCCTCGAGCGCCAGCTTGAGCTCGACGCGGTTGACCACCCGTTCGGCGTTGCTCGCGAAGCGCGGATCGCCCGCGAGCTCGGGCGCGCCGACGATCTCACAGAGCCTCTGGAAGGCACGCTCGTTGCCGACCGCGAGGAACAGGGGCACCGTTCCCGTGCGAAACGTATCGTAGGGACTGATGTTCGGATGCGCGCTACCGGAAAGCTGGGGTTCCACTCCCGACAAGAAGAAGTTGGCCGCATGAGGATGCATCATCGCATGTCCGCAATCGAACAGGCTGACATCCAGATGCTGGCCGCGGCCGGAACGCTGCCGCTCGAGGAGCGCCATCAAGATGGCGATCGCCGCGTAGAGCCCGGTCCCGATGTCGACCAGTGGGACGCCGATTCGCGTCGGGCCGCATTCCGGCGCGCCGTTGATCGAGAACATCCCGACGAGACCTTGGATCACCGCGTCGTACCCGGGTCGTCCACCCAGGGGTCCGTCCGCGCCGAAGCCGGTGATGCTGCAGTGGACGAGCCGCGGGAAGTGCTCGACGAGCGTCGCACGACCCAGACCCCAGCCTTCGAGCGTGCCCGGCTTCATGTTCTCGACGAGCACGTCGGCGGTCGCGAGCAGGCTGGCCAGAAGCTCCCGTCCGGCCGGCTTCGTCAGATCGATGCCGATCGATCTCTTGTTGCGATTGATCCCGATGAAATAGGACGCGTCACCATCCAGGAAGGGCGGTCCCCAGTCGCGGACCTCGTCCCCCTGCGGCGGCTCGACCTTGATGACGTCGGCGCCGTGATCCCCGAGGATCTGCGTGCAGAACGGCCCACCCAACACACGCGTCAGGTCGATCACCGTGATGCCCGTGAGCATGCCGCCCGTCCGACCCGAACCGTCAGCCATGTGACACCCGTTGCTGGGGGGCCGTCGCCCGCCTGCACACGATCCTAGGTCGGGCGGCCGAGGTGCGCCACCTCGAGGCTGGAGCCCGGGCTGCGGCTCTGGCAATCTCGTCGCCACGAGGACGGTCAGCGCCATCCAGGGAGGTCTCGCCATGCGCCTCGCGATCGGGGTCGGTATCGGCGCCGTGCTGCTCGCCACGGGCTTGGCAGCTCAGGAGTTGCGTGTCGGGTTCATGGCCACGTTCACCGGCCCGGGCGCCAATCTCGGTCAGCACCTGCGCGACGGCTTCCTGCTCGGCCTCGAGCATGCCGGTGGCCGGCTGGGCGGGCTCGAGACCAGGCTCGTGGTGAGCGACGACCAGCTCAAGCCGGACGTGGCGAGGCAGGAGGTCGACAAGCTCCTCGAGAAGGAGAAGGTGCACATCGTCGCCGGAATCGTGTTCTCCAACGTGCTGATGGCGATCTACAAGCCGGTCGTCGAGTCCGGCGCCTTCCTGGTATCGGCCAACGCCGGTCCCTCGCCGATCGCCGGCGCGCAGTGCTCGGAGCGTTTCTTCTCCACCTCCTGGCAGAACGACCAGACCCATGGCGCGCTCGGAAAGTACGCGCAGGACAAGGGCTACAAGCGGGTCTTCCTGATCGCGCCGAATTACCAGGCCGGCAAGGACGGCCTCGCCGGCTTCAAGCGCTACTACAACGGCGAGGTGGTCGACGAAGTGTACACCAAGCTGGGCGCCGTGGACTTCTCGGTGGAGCTCGCGAAGATCCAGTCCGCGAAGCCCGAGGCGGTCTACGCGTTCATGCCCGGTGGTCCGGGCATCGCGCTCGCCAAACAGTACGCGCAGGCGGGCCTCGCCAAGCAGATCCCGCTGCTCTCGGCCTTCACCGTCGACGACACGTCGCTGCCGGCTCTGGGTGAGAGCGCCTCCGGGCTGGTGAGCGCATCGCAATGGGCCGCGGACTTCGACAATCCGGCGAACCGCAAGTTCGTCGACGGCTTTCGCGCCCGGTTCGGCTACGTGCCGTCCTACTTCGCGGCGCAGGGCTACGACGCCGCCCAGCTGATCGACGCGGCGGTCAAGGGCGCGGGCGGGAGGCTCGACGATCGGGCGGCCGTGCGCGACGCCTTCCGCAAGGCACAGATCCCCTCGGTCAAGGGCTATTGGAAGCTGAACAGCAACCACTTCCCGATCAGCGACTTCTACTACGTCGCGCCGGGCAAGCTGGCCGACGGAACACCGGCGATGGTCAAGGGCGATCTCGTCTTCAAAGACTACGCCGACGACTATGCGAAGAACTGCCCCATGAAGTGGTAGGCCAGGCAGAATCCGTCGTCGATGGACCCGGGTCTCCTCGTCGTCCAGGTCCTCAACGGCCTGCAGCTCGGTGTTCTCCTGTTCATGGTCGCGGCCGGCCTGACCCTGGTCTTCGGGATCCTCGACGTCATCAACCTGGCGCACGGGGTGGTCTACATGGTCGGCGCCTATGTCGGGGCCCTGGTCGCGGTTGGCCTGGGCTCGGCCGGGGCGGCGATCCTCCTCGCCCCGGCCGCGGCCCTGCTCGTGGGTCTGGTGCTCGACCGCCTCGTGCTGCGGCACGTCTACGACCGTGACCATCTCGACCAGGTGCTGGCGACCTATGGCGTGATCCTGTTCATGAACGAGGCGGTCCGGTTCCTGGCCGGGCCGGCACCCCTGCCGTTCCCGGTGCCGGCGCTCCTCGACTGGAGCGTCACCCTGCCGGGTGGGGCCAGCTATCCGGCCTACCGTCTGGCGATCATCGCCACGGGCCTCGCGGTGGCCGCGGCGATGATCGTCCTGATCGCCGGGACGCGGTTCGGCATGCGCGTGCGCGCGGCGGCGAGCAACGCGCCCATGCTCGCGATGCTGGGCACCGACATCCAGCGATTGTTCCTGGTCGTGCTCGGCATGGGCTCGGCGCTCGCGGGCTTCGCCGGCCTGGTCGCCGGGCCGATCGTCTCGGTCGAGCCCGGCATGGGCGATCACGTCCTCGTGCTCTCCTTCGTCGTCATCGTCACCGGCGGGATGGGATCGGTCCAGGGGGCCCTGGTCGGATCGCTGCTCGTGGGCCTCGCCGACAGCCTCGGCCGCTCGTTCCTCACCGACGCGCTGCGCGCGGTGCTCGCGCCCGCGGCGGCGAACGAGATCGGCCCGGCCCTGGCCTCGATGCTGATCTACCTGGTCATGGCGGTCGTCCTGATCGTCGCCCCGCAAGGTCTGCTGCCGCTGCGCCGGGCGGTGCGGTGAGGAGCCCCGTCGGTCCGTCGAGCGCGCGCGACGCCGGCGCACACACCCGGCCCGATCCGATCGACCGGTGGCTGCCGATCCTGCTGTTCACCGCCCTCGGCGGCGCCCTTCTGGCCCTCGATGCGGCGGGCCAGACCTTCTACGTGAAGTTGTTGACGCGCATGATGATCCTCGCCCTGGCCGCGGTCGCGCTCGATCTGGTGGTCGGGATCGCCGGCCTCGTGAGCCTGGGGCAGGCGGCGTTCCTCGGGATCGGCGCCTACGGCGTCGGCATCCTGGCGGAGCACGGAATCACCAGCGGCTGGATCCAGTGGCCGGTGGCGACCCTCGCTGCCGCCCTGTTCGCGGCGCTCGTGGGTGCTCTGAGCCTGCGCACCCGCGGCGTTCACTTCATCATGATCACCCTGGCCTTCGGCCAGATGCTGTTCTACGCGGCCACCTCGCTCAGCCGCTACGGCGGTGACGACGGACTCACCCTGCTCGAGCGCAGTCGCTTCGATGGTCTGATCTCGCTCGCCGACCGGCGCAGCTTCGCCTGGCTGGCCTTCGCGGCCCTGCTCGCCACCTACCTGGTCCTGCGCCGAGCCAAGGCGGCCCGCTTCGGCCGGGTGCTCCTGGGCGCTCGGGAGAACGAGCGGCGCATGGCCGCCATGGGCTATCCGGTCGCCCGCTACCGCCTGGTCGCGTTCACGATCGCCGGCACGCTCACCGGCCTTTCCGGCATCCTCCTCGCCAACCTCAGCGAATTCGTGGCGCCGGCGTACATGTCCTGGCACCGGTCGGGCGAGCTTCTGGCCATGGTGGTCCTGGGCGGCCTCGGGACGCTGCACGGCTCGGTTCTGGGCGCCTGCGTGTTCCTCCTGCTCGAGGAGGCCTTGTCGTCGCTGACCACCCATTGGGCGCTGGTCTTCGGGCCGCTCCTGATCCTGGTCGTGATCTTCTCCCGGGGCGGGCTCGTGGGAGCCCTGCGGCGCCTGCGCACCCTCGCATGAGCGTGGTCCTCGAGACCCGCGGGCTCGCCCGCAGCTTCGGTGCGGTCCCGGCGACCGTCGACCTCGATCTCGAGGTCCGTTCGCACGAGATCCACGCGGTGATCGGCCCGAACGGTGCCGGCAAGACCACCCTCGTGGGGCTCCTCTCCGGCGAGCTGCGCCCCGATTCGGGCCGGATCTTCTTCGAGGCGCGCGACGTCACCGACCTGCCGGTCCACCGCCGCGCCCACTTGGGCATCGCCCGCACCTTCCAGGTCTCGAGCGTGCTGCCCTCCTTCTCGGTCCTGCACAACGTGGCGGTCGCGGTCCAGGCGACCAGCGGGACCAGCTTCCGATTCCTCGCCGACGCCTCCCGCGAACGCCGGTTGAACGAGCCGGCGGAAGCGATCCTCGAGCGGCTCGGCCTCACCGCTTTGGCCGACCGCCCGGCCCTCGCCCTGAGCCACGGCGAGCGGCGGGTCCTCGAGCTCGCGATCGCCTTGGCGCTCCGCCCCAAGCTCCTGCTCCTCGACGAGCCGCTGGCCGGCCTCGGGCCGGGCGAGGCCGCTGCGATCCTGGGCATACTCGAGGAGCTGCGCCGGGAGACCGCCATTCTGCTGATCGAGCACGACATGGATGCGGTGTTCCGCCTCGCCGATCGGATCACCGTGCTGGTCTACGGTCGTGCGATCGCGAGCGGCCCGCCCGCGTCGATCCGCAGCGATCCAGAGGTCCGCGCCGCCTATCTCGGCGACGAGGACGTTGGCGGCTGAGCGCAGGCAGGCGCGACGCAGCGAGGTTCCGGTATCGGCCGCTGGCCGTCCGGCCTAATTGAGCGTCACCGTGCGGGCGTCGTGCAGCCGGTAGAGCAGTCCCGAGGGATCGTCGCGCAGGAGCTCGAACCGGCCGGCGAGCACGATGGCGTCGTAGGTGAAGCGGACCGGCGGCTTGGCGAGCACCTCGACCATCTCGGTGGCGCCGCCGGGCAGGCAGAAGGGACAGCTGGGCGGGTAGGCAGCCAGGAGGAAGCGCTCGTGCGCCTCGGCCGCTTCCAGCGGGTAGATGAACCCGGCGAGCTTGACCTCCTTGCCGTCCAGATCCAGGAGCGCGGTCGTGAAGCTGGACTTGAAGTCGGTCATGCCCGGGCCCTTGGACTCGTAGGAGATCTCGAGCTCGCGCAACGTCTCCCACGGGACGACGCCCGCCCGCTCGAGCACCTTCGGGTCGTGGTCGCGGAACCCCGGAAAGCCTTGCTGACCCAGGGTGAAGGCCGATGCCGGAAGGCTCGCGAAGCCGGCGAGCAGGAGGAGCAGCGTGCACAGGCGTTTCATGGTGCTCTCTTAGCTCCGGGCCAGAACCAGGGCAAGATCGGTGCGATAGGCGCGGATCGCCGGCACGAGCGCCGCCGCCACCCCGAGGCCGAGCGTCGCCGGCAGCAGAAACAACTCACCCGGGGCGAGCGCGATCCCGGAGACGCCCGCAGCCTGCGCCTGGGGGAAGATCCGCGCCAGGGCCTCGACCACCGCATGACCGAGCAGGAAGCCCAGCGCCCACCCGGCGCCGGTCAGCAGCAACGCCTCGAGCAGGAGCTGGCGCACCAGGAGCCCGCGACCGGCGCCGAGGACGCGCATGAGTGCCAGGTCCGCGCGCCGGTCGGCCAACGCGTTGGTCAGGGCCACGAACACGGAGAGGCCCGCGGCGGCAACCAGGAGCACGCCGAACAGGCGCAAGGCGTCGAGACCGACGCCGGCGATCGCCATGAGCCGTGCGGCTTCGAGCGCCGGCGACGCGGCCTGGAGCTGCGGCCGCGCGTTGATCAGGCGTGGCAGCTGGACGGCTGCGATCGGCGAGCGATAGCGGATCAGAAGCGCGGTGATCTCGTCGCCTTCCACCTCCTCCTCGGCGTGCCCGCCCTCGGCCGGATGCGGGTGGCTCGGCCCGCCCGCGGGTGCGCCCGCGACCGTCGCCCCCGGAGCCGTGCCCGCCCCGGTCGGGCGATGCACCGCATGCACCTTCCAAACGCTTGCGACCGAGGTGAGGATCAGCCGATCGATCACGCCGCCGGTCGCTGCGAGGACGCCCACGATCTCGTAGGCGTGCTCGGCGTGCATGAATCCGCCGGCGCCCAGACCGTGCGCCCCCACGAAGCTGCCGCCGATGCCGAGACCGGTCGCGCGGGCGACCTCGGCGCCGAGCACCGCTTCCATGGGAGCCTGCCAGACGCGGCCGGCGGCGAGCCGCGCGCCACGTTCCTCGATCAGGGCCGGCTCGGTGCCGACGATCCGGTAGCCTCCCGCCGTGTCGCCCATGGCGAGCGGGACGGCCCGCGCCACGAGCGGGTGGCGACGGATCGCCTCGGCTTCGCTCGTGGGGATGTTGCCGGTCGGGACGTCGAGATGGAACACCGTCGAGAGGATGAGCTGGAGCGGGCTTCCCTTGGCCCCGACGACCAGATCGATCCCGCGCACCTCGCGGTTCACCTCCTCGCGCAGGTGCCGGTCGAGCAGGAGGAGCACGGTGATGGTGGCGACGCCCAGGGCCAGGAGGCTCAGGTTCAGGAGGGTCGTCCCGAGCCGATGGCGCAGATAGGCGAGGCAGAGGGCGAGCAGGCTCATGAACGGGCCTCGAGCTCGAGGCGGCGCTCGAAGAAAGGCAGGAGCCGGGCGTCGTGGGTGGCGACCAGAAGAGCCGCGCCGCATCGCTGCGTCTCGCTGCGCAGCAGATCGAGCATCGCCCGGGCATTGCGATCGTCCAGGGCCGAGGTGGGCTCGTCGGCCAGGACGAGGCGGGGCTCGTTCACGAGGGCGCGGGCGATGGCGACGCGTTGCGCCTCGCCCTGGCTGAGGTCGCTCGGATGGTTCCGCGCCCGATCGGCGAGCCCGATCGCGGCGAGCCGCGCGCGCAGCGCGTCGTCGCTCGTGGCCCTGCCGGTGACGAAGGCCGCGAGCCGGAGATTGTCGAGCACCGAGAGGGCCGGGACGAGGTGCAGGGTCTGAAAGACGAAGCCGATGGTTGTCGCCCGGAACCGGTCGAGCGCCGCCTCGGTCGATCCCGAAAGCTCGATACCGGCGACCCGGATCCGGCCCGCGCTCGGGCGCGACAGGCCCGCGATCAGCTGCAGCAGCGTGGTCTTGCCGCTTCCGGAGGGACCGGTCAGGAGCGCGCGGCCACCCTCCTCCAGGGACCATGACGGCACCTCGAGGATCGTTCGACCGCCCCGGACGACGCGCACGCCGTCCAGGCTGACGACCGCTTCCGCAGTCGGGTTGTCCCGCATCTCCACGCCGCCGAGATCCGATCCGACGACAGGAGGGGCGGCTCGAGGCCGCCCCTCCGCGTCCGTCGTGTCGATGTCCGCCGCGGTCAATCGATCGCGATCGGCGCGCCCATCGACCCCGTGGCGCCCACGATCGGCGCCGGGCTGTAGATGTAGGCGAACACCCAGACCTTGTCCCGGACGAGATCGTCGAGCTTCGCGTTCTCCTGGTTCACGATGCCGTGCCGAGCCTGCAGATAGGTGTGCACGCAGAAGGCGCAGGCCGGATCCGGGTTGGGAACGACCTCGCCCGCCCAGGTATCGGCGACAGTGACGCCGGCCTTGACCTCCTCGGCCATCCAGCGGGCCACCTCCATGCCGTAGCCGGGCTCGCCCGAATTGAACTTGGCGTTGTCCTTCTTCCAGAGCTTCGACCAGCCGGTATGGAAGACGATCGCGTCGCCCTCGGCGAACTTGAAGTCCTTCATCCCCTGCTTCTCGAGCGCCAGCTTGACGTCGGCCATGCTCACCTCGTAGCCGGCCTGCAGCATGTCGACGCCCTTGGCGCCGGCGATGTCGAGCAGCACGCCGCGCGCAATGATGGGGTGCAGCTTCTCGACGCCGATCTTCTTCAGTCCGTAGGCGTCACCGACCTCGGCTTCCGTGAAGCCGTTGTAGTAGCGCATGTTGGCCTTGTCGCCGGGCGCCCCCGCCTGCACGCCGATATGGCCCAGCCCGTCGAACTGGGTCCCGACCTGACCGACCTCGGTCGCCAGGAACTCGTCGTGCCAGATGATCTTGTTCGCCCCGAACGGCCCGCCGGTGGGCGTGCCCGGAATGCGCAGGCTGAAGCGGCGCGACCCGAACAGCGGCATCTCGCTGTCGTAGGGCTGACCGATCTTGTAGACCTTGCCTTTGTCGGCTTCCTTGAGCGCCCGGGCGACGACCTCGGCCTTGGTGTACCAGTTCGTGGATCCGGCCTCGTCGCCGGCTCCCCAGAGCTTGTTCGGCCACCATTTGGAGCCGAGCGGTGTCTCCATGCTGTCGCCGTCGACCCAGGGCTTGCCCTTGCACGCCTGCCAATCGTCCGGCGTACAGGCCTGGACCTGCCCTGCGGTCCAGGCCGCGAGGACGACCCCGACCGTCACCGCTGCCGTCAACTTCGACATGTGCGCTTCCTTCGTGGCTGTCACGTTACCGACCGATATTCGAGGGGTGATCCACTGCGGAGAGCGCGCCGCCGGCTCTCCGCAGCGGTACCCGATGCTACCAGATCGCCACGGGATTGCCGGGCGAGCCGGTCGCGCCCACCAGCTTGAGGGGGGCCCAGACGAACAGGAACTCGTAGACGCCGTCCTTCAGGAGCGGCTCGAAGTCGAGGTTCTCGATGTTCCAGATACCCCGTCGCGTCTGCATCTCGGTATGGCAAGGCACCGCCTCACCCTCGATCTCGCCCACGGGCTGAGCGTCGTTGGCGCTCGTATCTCCACCCATGAATGCGATCTTGCGCGACGCCATGTACTCGCAGGCACTGCGGCCGAAGCCCGGCTCGCCCGAGGTGAAGGTCGCGCGACGCTTCGCCTTCTCCTCGGCGGAGAGCCCTTTCCACGTGCTGCTCTTCCAGAGATCGCCATGGCCCGTGTAGAGGAACACGCAATCACCCTCACCGATCTCCTCGAGGCCCTGGTTCTTCACCATGGCCTTCACGTCGTCGGCGGTGATGATGCCGGGGCTCTTCGTGTCGCGTGGAATCGGCAGCGGGTTGACGCCGCGCAGCTTGGGCCCGTCCAAGAGCACGCCGCGGCACACATACGCTTTCTCCGCGACATGCTCGACACCGAGATCGCCCATGCCGATCACGCGGGTTCCTGCCCCGCGCTGATAGGCCTCGTTGGCGCACCGACCGTTGTAGAACATGTCGCACTTGCTCGTGCGTACGCCGATGTGGCCGGGCCCGTCGAACTGCGTGCCGATCTGTCCGATCTCGGTCGTCACCAGCTCGTCGTGGTAGACGAGCATATTCGCGCCGAACGGCCCGCCGGTTGGCGTGCCCGGAATCGACAGCATGAACCCGCGCGGGCCGAAGGCCGGAATGTCGCTGGCATAAGGCTTGCCGAGCGTCGCAGTCTTGCCCTGCTTGACGAGCTTCATCGCTTTCATGACAACGGCTGGCGTGATCCTGTTGATCGCTCCGGCCTTGTCATCTGGTCCCCACTCGGTCGGGAACCACTTCTCGGTCAGGGGTTTGTCGTTGAAGGTCGGCTGCTGTGCCTGAGCCCCAGTCGCGAGCAACCACGTCACGCCGATCAGCGCGACACCCAATCGCCTGTACATCGTGCCTCCCTCCTTGTTCGTCTGAAACGGCGCAGCCAGAGTAGGCTCGCGACGAGCGAGGTGCAATCACGCCGAGCTCGGATGGCCGCAGATCTGGGATCTCGAAGTCCCAAGGAAATGTTGTAACATTCGGACGCGCGCAGAGACGACCATCGACAGACCGAGCACGAGCATGGCGAGCCTCACACTCCTGATCGGCGACCGGGCCACCTCCGGAGCGTCACTGCAGGCGTGGCTGACGATGCGCTGCTCGGAGCTGTCGTTCCGAACCATGGCCACTCCATCCGATCGGACCCGTGCCCCACACGGCCAGGAAGCACCCTGGGCAGCGCCTACACCGCCGGTCCTGTACGTGGACGAGGTCCCGATCTGGGATTCGCTCGCCATCGGCGAGTTCCTGGCGGAGCACGTGCCGGGCCTCTGGCCGGCAGAGGCGCGTGCCCGCGCGCTGGCTCGATCGATGGTTTGCGAGCTGCACGGCGGCCTGGCCGAGCTGCAGAGGTTCCTGCCGCTCGATCTGCTCCGCACCTTCGGCCCGCCCGCTCGTCTCCTCCGCGGGGTCGAGCGCGATCTGGCCAGGGTCACGGCCCTGTGGGCGGAGTGTCGGGCGCGGCACTCGGCCGGCGGCCGGTTCCTCTTCGGCGGGTTCACGCTGGCCGATGCGATGTACGCGCCGGTCGCGGTTCGGCTCGCCGGGCACTCCGTGCCGATGTCCGCGGAGACGAACAGCTACGTGCAGACGATCCTGAGCCTTCCTGCCCTGCTCGAGTGGGTGGAGGCCGCTCGATCGGAGACGCGGGATCCGTCCGCTCGAGCCGGTGCGGCGCCCTCGTCGTCGGAGGCGGGCCGGCCTCGGGAGCCGGAGCGGGAAACCGCGGACGATCGAGAACCGCCGCCGATCCCGGACCCGGCCCACCCCGCCTCGTCCCACCAATCCACGGTCAAGCCCATAGGCGCCGGAACTCGTCGACGACACTGACGTAGAGGGCGCGCTTGAAGGGCACGACGAGATCGGCCAGCTCGCGCGGATCGGCCCATCGCCAAGCCACGAATTCGGGGTGCGGGCCATCCAGATCGATGTCGCGATCGCTCCCGAGGAAGCGCAGCGCGACCCACTTCTGGGTCTGACCGCGATAGCGACCGCTCCACATGCGCGCGGCAATGGCCGGCGGCAGGTCGTAGGTGCGCCAGACGGCGCTCTCGAGCAAAGGTTCGGCCCGATCGGTGCCCGCTTCCTCGCGCAGCTCCCGAAGTGCGGCGGCGACGGGTGTCTCGCCCTCGTCGATCCCGCCCTGGGGCATCTGCCACGCCGGCGGACTCGTGTCCCGGCGCTGCCCGACGAAGACCCTCCGAGACCGATCCATGAGGAAGATGCCGACCCCCGGCCGATAGCCTGGCCGCGGCGACAGGGACAGCTCGCAGCTCCCGGCCTCGCCCTTCATCGTGGCTCCGACCGTCAGGGCCGAGTGGCCAGCAGGGCGCCCACGCCCACGAGCTCCACGTCGCGGCCCGCAAGCGATGCGCTCCACCGGGCGATCCGCTCGATCGTGATCGCGAGCGGGCGCCCGAAGGCTGCTGCACGTCCCGAGGCGCGAGCGCGGGCCGCGAGATCTTCGAGCGCCGCATCGATCGCTGCGTCCGTGGGCTCGACGTCGATCGGCCCGTCGGCCGTCAGATAGGGCAAGCCCGCGGCCCGGGCCACGGGCTCCAGCGTTCGCGAGTTGAGCTCGACGAGAGCCACGCCACGACGCGCGAGGGCAGCGGCGATCGCTTGGGATGCCGACGAACGATCAGCCAGAACCCCGGGTCGGAGCGCCACACCCAGATAGCCCAGACCAGCAGCCAGCACGCGCTCGAGCCGCTCCCGGTCCGCTCCGTCCCCGATGATCGCAAGCGGCCCGGCGTCGTCGAGCGGATAGCTCACCGGACGGATCGGCAGCTCGATCAACGTCTCGTGACCACGCGAACGCGCCGCCCGAAGCCACGACCCGACCTCGTCAGCATAGGGTGAGACCGCCAGCGTCACAACCCCGGGCAATGCCAAGGCCGATGCCGCGACGGACCGGTCGAGCCCGATGTCGACGAGCAGGATCCCGGCGCGCGCGCGGCCTCCCGGCTCGGCACGACGTCGATACGTCTCGCTCGCGCGGCGACCATCGGCGGCTATCCGCGGCAGCCCGCCATGCGCCGTGGGCTCGACGAGCGCCGCGTCGAGGAGGAGCGGTGGTCCTCCCTCCAAGGCGTTCAGGCCCGACTCCTCGAGGACGGCGAGTGCGGGGTTCACGGGTTCACCGGGCGGTCTCGGCAGCGCGAGAAAGCTCTCCGAAATTTCCTGTCGGAACGGTTCCGGGGAGCCGAGGAGGGCGACCAGTGCGCCCCCGCCGGCCGTTCCCACGAGGAGCGCAGCGGCTACGACCCAAGGCAGGCGCTGCGCTCGACCCGGTGTCAACCTGCCCGATCTCCAGTCGGCGACACCCCACGGTGCCGCAGACCAGCCCGGTCGCGGTTCAGCGCTGCGCGGTGTTGCGCCCCTCGTAAAGGGCTATGCCACGGAGCAGATCGATCGCCCGCGCGAGCTGATAATCCTTGGCGTCGATCGTCGCACCCGCCTTGCCGCGATCGGTCGAGCCTCCCCCGGCCGACTCCTTGTCGTTGCTCAGCCGTCCTCGCAGGTCGGCCTCGCGACGGCCGGAGGTGTCGTCCGCCAGCTCCACCGTCGCTTCGTGGACCTCGATGTCCGGGGAGATGCCCTTGGCCTGGATCGACGAGCCGGACGGCGTGTAGTAGCGCGCCGTGGTGAGCCGGACCGCGCCCTGGCCGGCAATCGGCATGATGGTCTGAACCGAACCCTTCCCGAACGACGGCGTACCCATGACGATGGCGCGCCGATGATCTTGAAGCGCACCGGCGACGATCTCCGAAGCGGAAGCCGAACCACCGTTGATGAGAACCACGATGGGCAAACCGTCGGTCAGATCGCCTGGCCGGGCATTGAACCGCTGAATGCTGTCGGCTCGCCGACCGCGCGTCGACACGATCTCGCCGCGATCCAGAAACGAGTCGGCGACGGCCACCGCCTGATCGAGGAGACCACCTGGATTGTTGCGCAGGTCGACGACGAACCCCCTCAGCTTACCGGGCTGCTGACGCTTGAGCTCCTCGATCTTGTCGCGCATCGTTCCGGAGGTGTGTTCGTTGAACGTCGTGAGCCGGACATAGCCGATGTCGCCTTCGAGCCTCGCCCGGACCGGCGAGATCTTGATGACGGCCCGGGTGAGGGTGACCTCCACCGGCTCCTCGCGTCCACGCCGCACCAGCCGCAACTGGATCTTGGTGTCGACCGGACCCCGCATCCTCTCCACGGCCTCACCGAGCGTGAGCCCACTGACCGGCTCGCCATCGATGTGGCTGATGAAATCACCCGCCTGAACTCCTGCCCGATGGGCCGGCGTGTCGTCGATCGGGGAGACGACCTTCACGAGGCCGTTCTCCATCGTGACTTCGATCCCGAGGCCTCCGAACTCGCCGCGGGTCTGCACCTGCATGTCGCGATAGCGATTGGAATCGAGATAGCCGGAGTGTGGGTCCAATGCGGCCAGCATCCCGTTGATGGCCGACTCGATCAGGGCCTGGTCGCTGACCTCCTCGACGTATTCGGCGCGCACCCGCTCGAAGACATCGCCGAACAGCTTGAGTGCGCGGAACGTGTCGCCGGAAGAGGCCGGCGCTCCGGTCAAGATGGCCGGCGACAGCACGAAGCCCATCGCCGTCCCAGCGATGGCCGCCATCCCGAGCTTCACGATCGCGTTGCGCATCAACCTCGAACCTCGCTCTCGCGCGCCGACAGCACCACCATCGGGTCCACAGGCTCGCCCGCGCGCCTGAGCTCCAGATACAGCTCGGCTCCCTCCGATGCGCCACCCTCCAGCCAACCGACGACCTGGCTGTCGCGCACCCGGTCTCCGACCCTCACCTCGAGCCTGGACGCCCCTATCACGAGGGAATGATAGTCGCCACCGTGCTCGATGATCAAGAGCAGCCCGAGCCCTCGGAAGTGGCCCGCGTAGGCCACGGTTCCGCCGCCGGGCGCGAGCACGGGCTGCGGGCGGCCCGACAGCAGCAGCACGCCGCGCGAACGCTGGCCGCTGCGCCGATCACCGAACCGCTGCAGCACCTCGCCCTCGACTGGCAGCCGGATCGTCGGGCTTCGCCCGGGTCCCTTGGTCAGGCCGTCCCCGGTCACGATGGCCGAGCCCGACGGCCCGGCCATCGGAGTGGCCGCGGAGCCCTCCGCGTGCGCGGCGGGGCCGGCGGGCGGCAGGGTCCCTCGCCGGACCGCGGCGCGTCGCTCGGCCTCCTCGAGCAGCAAACCAACCTCCAAGAGCTCGCCTCGTAGCCTGGTCAGGCCCTGTTCGACGATGGCCGCCCGAGCATCGAGCCAGTCGAGCTCGGTCACATGGGCGGCGGCGATGTCGACGGCCCGGTCGAGCGCGCGTCGCAGATCCGCGCGCGCCGACTTCTCGCCCGGCTTGACCTCCGCAAGCCCGATCGCCGTCACCCCCGAAAGACCCCGTGGCCGGCCTTCCTCGCTCCCTCTGTGCCGGCGTGCGGCCTGGAGCAGGACCGTCGCGAGAACCTCCCGCCTCACCGACGCGGCATGTGCCGTCTCGGCCAAAGCCCGCTCGAGTCGGTCGAGCTCCGCCGATCGCACCTCGAGGCTCGCACGAACCGCGCGCTCGCGTGCCAGGAGCTGCCGCAGGTGATCCCGGGCGCCGTCGATCCCTTCGGAGACGCCGCGAGCAAGGTCCCGCAGTTCTTGCACGCGTTGCCGGTGCGCGGGGAACGGGAACTCGTGGGCGAGCGGGTCCTCCGAGGCCCCGGGGTGGCTCACCGGTGCCGCCACGAGAAGAGCGGTGACCCCGATGATGAACGCGTCTCGCATCCGCGATCTCAGGCCCGCAGCAGCGAGCGGCCGGTCATGGCGTCCGGCTGGGGAACGCCGAGCAGCTCCAGGATGGTCGGGGCGACATCGGCCAGTCGGCCATTACGGAGCCGGGCCCCGCGGGGACCGTCGACCAGAATGCACGGCACCGGATTCGACGTGTGGGCCGTATGCGGCTCTCCGGTCAGCGGATCGCGCATCGTCTCGCAATTGCCGTGGTCCGCCGTGACGAGCAGCGTTCCGTCCACCGACCGGGTCGCGGCGACCACCCGCCCGAGGCACTCGTCCACGACCTTGACGGCCCGAACCGCCGCCTCGAGCTTCCCGGTATGGCCGACCATGTCCGGATTGGCGTAATTGATCAGCACGAAGTCCAGCGTCCGCCTTTGGATCGCCGCCACGAACCGATCGGTGAGCGGCCGCGCC
The DNA here is from genome assembly GCA_964504655.1 of uncultured Geminicoccaceae bacterium. Lineage (GTDB taxonomy): Bacteria > Pseudomonadota > Alphaproteobacteria > Geminicoccales > Geminicoccaceae > JANXAZ01. The sequence goes on along the minus strand of CAZDFD010000007.1, from coordinate 19,525 downwards.
GACATCTCGGGCATCAGATCGTACGTGGCCACTTTCGGAGATGGCACCAGGATCCGCTCCTCGCCTTCGTAGAGGCGCTCCTCACCACCGTTGAAGAAGAAGGTGACGTGTGGATACTTCTCGGTCTCGGCCATCCGCAACTGGCGCAGGCCCAGCTCCGCAAGAACCTCGCCGAGCAGATGGTCCATCGGCTGCGGCGGGAAGAGCCTCTCCATGACCGCATCCAGCACTTCGGAGTAGCGCGTCATACCGACGGCCGCGGCAAATCTCACCGGTTGCCTCCCGGGAAGTTCCGGGACGCCGGGGAGCAGGAGCGCGGTCAGCAACTGGCGGACGCGATCTGCCCGAAAGTTGGCGCAAACCAGCACGTCCCCGTCCCGCATGCCTGCGTAGTCGCCGATCACATGGGGCTCGATGAACTCATCGGTCTGGCCAGACGAATAGGCCGTCGCGAGCGCAGCGCGCCAGTCGACGGCTCTGCGCGCTTCGCCGTCGGCGATGGCCGCCAGGGCTCTCTGGGTACGCTCCCATCGCCGATCGCGATCCATCGCCCAGTAGCGACCGGTCATCGTGGCGATGCGGGCGGCCGGAACGCGTTGGAGCCGCCTCTCCAACTCGTGCAGGTAGGCCTCGGCCGAGCGAGGCGGCGTGTCGCGACCGTCGAGAAACGCGTGCACGTCGACGCCACAGCCTCGGTGACCGAGGAGCTCGGCGAGGGCCGCGACATGGGCCTGGTGCGCGTGCACGCCGCCGGGCGAGACCAGGCCCAGGAGATGCACCCGTCCCCCGGACCGATGCGCCGCCTCGATCAGCGCAGCCAGCACCGGGTTCCGATCGAGGGATCCGTCGGCGATCGCCCGGTCGATCCGCGGAAGCTCCTGCATCACGACCCGTCCGGCACCGAGATTGAGGTGACCGACCTCGGAGTTCCCGAACTGTCCCTCGGGCAGGCCGACCTCGGGCCCGTCCGTGCGCAGCAGGCTGTGCGGACAGGAGCGCCAAAGGGCATCGAAGCACGCGGGTTCGGCCAACGCGATCGCGTTGTCGGTCGTTTCCTCGCGCCAACCCCAGCCGTCGAGGATCACCAGGACCACCGGTCGTCGACCAGATTTCGGCAGCATCGTCGGAGATGCCTCCGGATATCCGTGCTCGCTGGCCGCGCCCGCGGCCGACACGGACTCCTTGCCCCATCGTAGTGAACATCGCGTTAACGGGCCACGGTGCCCTCGATCCAGGGTCGCCATGATTCGCTGCGATCGCCAAGATGCTGCGCGCGGATCCGCCGCAGGAACGGCCCGGCTGTAGCTGCGATGCCACCGGTCACGACCGCGGGCGGTCGGGCTGGAAGCTCGTCTTGTCCCGCGATGGAGCTCGAGGAGGCGTGGCGCTCGACCGCGGCACCGCTGACCTCAACCCTCCGACGGACCCACCGTCACCTGGACGCTCAATGGAAAATAGAGCGTCGGTCCATCGGAGAACACGAGGTAGCCCATCCCCACCACGTTCTCACCGCCGGCGGTGGAATGCGGACCCGTGACGCCGCGCTCGGCGACCTGGCTCGGGCCCTCGAGGACGACGCACTGCGGCCCGGGGCCGACGCTCAGGACGACCTCCCCGCTCGGGTCGCTGATCAGATCGTCGAGGCTGAGCACGATGGTGGTCGCAGATCGATCTGCACTCGGCACCTCGGGCCCCGCAGCCGGCTCGGCGCTGGTCAGCAGCGACTGCGCCAACGCACGAAGGGCGTCCGAGGGTGCCTCGTCCCCGATTCCGCCGACCGCGCTCGCATCGGACGCCATGCTCATCGCTCCGGACCCGTTCGCAGAGCACCTCTCTGCCGTGGAGCCTGCCGACGAAGTCCTAACGACGCATGAAGGTCCCGATCAGAAGCGGCCCACGCAGCACACCTGGATGCGCCAGATGCTGCACGTTCGCGCCGTCGAAGGCGCGGTTGCGCAAGGTGAAGCCCTCGACGGCATCGTTGCGGCGCCGATCTGCTGCCGGTCGCCGACCGAAACGCCGGCCCTACTGCTTGGGCCCCGTTCCCTGCCGAGGCGCCGGCCGGTTCACCACGTCCGCGGCATCGGGCTCGGCGAGCGGGGCCTCGCCCGTCTCGGCGCCGCGCAGCGTGCGCGCTTCGGCTCGCGGATCGGTCAGCTGCTGCGACTTCTCGTTGATCACCACGGGGGTCTGCTGCCGCGCGGCCGATCGATGGATGTTGATGTGCTCCTTCGGGCGGGCGACGTTCAACGTGTCGAGCAGGGTGCCGACGACACCAAGGATCTTGTAGACAGCGAAGCGTTCGGTGAACTCGGCGGTCAACAGCTGCACCCGCGCCAGGAAGAGTTCGTTCTCCGCGTCGAGCACGTCGAGAAGATCGCGCTGACCGAGCTCGAACTGCGTGGTGTAGGCATCGCGGGTCCGGCGCTGGGCCTCGACGCGCGCGCGCTGCGCCACCACCCGCGCCTTCGCCGTGTCGTAGGCGTTCACGGACTGCCGGGCGAGCTCCTCCGCCTTCAGACGCTGCTTGAGCAGCCCAGCCCGCGCCTCGTTCAGGCGATGGAACGCCTCGCGCTCGCGAGCCACATCCGCGCCGCCGCGGAACAGGTTGTAGCGGAGGACGAGCATGGCCGACGCCGCCGAATCGGGTCCTTCGGTACCGTCGGCGTTGCGCAGGCTCTCCGCGGTCAGCTCGGCGTCGAGCCGCGGGTAGTAGCCGGCCCTCGATCCGCGCAGCTCGGCGCTCGCCACGTCCACGTCCGAGGCCGCGATCAGCACGGTCGGGCTCTGCACCGAAGCCAGTGCCGCTGCCGCCTCGCGATCCTTGGGCAGCCCGGTGACCGGGGGTGTCTCGAGGGTCAGGGCGTCGGGCTCACGACCGACGACACGCTGGTAGAGCGCCACCGCGTCGGCCAAGGCGCCGGTCGCCTGGGCCAGCGAGGCCTGGGCGTTGGCCAGCCGGGCCTGCGTCTGCTGCACGTCGGCGACGTCGGCGCGTCCGGCTCGCTCCAGGCTTCGCACCTGGCGCAAGATGCGCTCGTGGGCCGCCACGTTGTCTCGGTTGAGCGCGACGATCTGCTGGTTCCGCAGGATGTCGAGATGCGCCTCGATCGCATCCACGGCGATGAATTCGGCAGCCTCCTGCACCCGATAGGCGGCACTGTCGACCCGTGATGTTTGACGCTCCACCTCGGACTGCGTGGCGAACCCGTCGAAGAGCATCTGCGACAGCTTGATCTGAGCCTCGCTCCTGATCTGCTCGGTGCTGTTGGTGGAGCCGGGTCCCCTTCGACGGGTGGCGGGCGTGTTGGCCAGCTCGCCACCGAAGCCGCCACGCACGTCGAGCGACGGAAGATAGCCGGCACGGGCCTGCCTAAGCTCCTGATCGACCGCGCGCCGGTCGGCCTTGACGACGCCGATCTCGGGGTTCGCCGACAGTGCGGCGCGCACGGTGTCGGTGATGGACGCCGCGAGGCAAGGCGGGCCGGCGACCGCCAAGGCGACCGATCCGAGCAGCAGGCTCAGCGCGGCGCGGCACCGAGTTGGAGTGCGAGGCGGCAGCCACATCGTTCTTTAACCCGGATGCTTGAGGTCCCAGCGAAGCCTTTGTAGATGCTACGTTAACTTTTGGGCGTGATAGTGCGGGCCCGAGGATGCGTCAACGGCGAGAGCGTCGGCCCGAGCCACGCCGGCGGCAGCCGGGCCGCGGTGCAAGTGCTTGCAGGAGAAGCTCACACCCGGAGGTTCACGGCTCGCGGGCGGACGGAGACGACCATGCGACGATACGCTCAATGGTGTGGCCTGTGCTCGCAAAACCACATAACCTGCGCCCGGGATCGTGCATCCTCGAGGATCGGCAAGGCCGGGAAAGGTTGGCATGAGTGAAGGAGCCATCGCGGCCGTGGCCCGCCCGGCCCCGACCACCACGGCCGGCAGCGAGCCGGCGTCGACGCGCGCCCGCGACGACGCCGCCAACGCCTCGTTCGGCTCGTCGGACTGGCAGATCCGCCGGGCCGACGCATCCGTCGACGATTCGCTGCTGGGCAGCCTGGTGGCACTCACGCGCCTTCTCGGACGGCCGCTGTCGGCACAGGCCCTCACGGCAGGACTTCCACTGGTCGATGGCCTGCTCACGCCCGAGCTGTTCCCGAGAGCGGCCGAGCGGGCCGGCCTGAGCGCACGCCTGTTGCGAAGGCCCTTGTCGGCCATCGACCGGCTCGTGCTGCCGTGCGTCCTGCTTCTACGTGATCGTCGCGCCGTCGTTCTCGTGCGGCGAGATGGATCCGGCAATGCCGAGCTTCTCCTTAGCGATACGTCCGACGGATCGGTGACCATCTCCGAGTCCGAATTGGCCGCCCTCTACTCCGGCTATGCGTTCTTCGCCAAACCGACTATCGGCTTCGCCCAACGCGAGCGTGAGCTCACCGCCGAGCGCAGTGGTCATTGGTTTTGGGCGACCATTCTTCGTCAGTGGCCGATCTATTCCGAGGTTCTTGTTGCCGCCGCAATGATCAATTGCTTCGCCATCGCCACCTCGTTGTTCGCCATGAATGTCTATGATCGGGTCGTGCCGAACAACGCCATCGAAACCCTTTGGGTTCTCACCATTGGGATAGTCATTGTACTGGGTTTTGATTTTTTGCTGAAGACTCTACGTGGATACTTTGTGGATGCGGCCGGAAAGATTGCCGACATCCAGCTTGCCAGCCGGATATTCGAGCATGTCATGAACATCAGGATGGCGGCCCGGCCACGGTCGGCCGGCGCATTTGCCAACAATCTGCGCGAGTTCGAAACGCTCCGAGATTTCTTCACGTCAGCAACGATGACGAGTCTCGTTGATCTGCCGTTCCTGATCTTGTTCGTTGGCATCATCTGGGTGATCGGCGGTGTGGTCGCCATCGTGCCACTTCTCGGCATCCCGCTCGTCATCGGGGTCGGTCTGCTGCTGCAGGTCCCCCTCAACCATGTGGTGCGTCGCACCTTCAAGGAAGCCTCGCTCAAGCACGGTGTCCTGGTCGAGGCGATCAATGGCCTCGAGACGATCAAGAGCGTGGGGGCCGAGGGCCGCATGCAGCGGGCCTGGGAGAGCTTCGTGGGAGCGACCGCGGAGTCCGCCAACCGAAGTCGACTCCTCTCTGCCGTGACCGTGAATTTCGCCGGTTTGGTGAGCAATTTGGTCTATGTCGGCGTGATCGTGGTCGGCGTTTACGAGATTGCGGCCGGTCGCCTGACGACGGGTGCTCTGATCGCCTGCAGCATCCTCGCAGGTCGCGCGATGGCGCCGCTCGGACAGGTGGCGGCGGTGCTGACACGCTATCACCAGGCCAGGACGGCGCTCGACACCTTGAACGGCATCATGCAACTTCCCGTCGATCGGCCTCCGGAACGCGTCTTCGTGCACCGCCCGACGATCAAGGGTGGGATCGAGTTCAAGAACGTGACCTTCTCGTATCCTGGACAGAAACTGCCGGCGCTTGCCGATGTGTCGTTCCGCATCGCCCCGGGCGAGCGCGTCGGCTTGATCGGTCGGATAGGGTCCGGGAAATCGACCATCGAGAAGCTGGTCCTCGGTCTGTTCGAGCCGGAGTCCGGTTCCGTCCTCATCGACGGAAGCGACATCCGGCAGATCGACCCCGCCGACCTTCGTCGCAGTATCGGTTGTGTCCCCCAGGATGTGGTCCTGTTCCAAGGCTCGATACGCGAGAACATCACGCTGGGAGCGCCGTTCGCGGACGATGCGGCGGTTCTGCGAGCGTCCGCCGTGGCCGGTGTCGAGGATTTCGTGGCCCGTCATCCTGCCGGCTACGACCTCAACGTCGGAGAACGCGGGGAGTCGCTGTCGGGCGGTCAACGCCAGTCGGTGGCGATCGCCCGGGCCCTCCTCCTCGATCCGCCCATTCTCGTGCTGGATGAACCGAGCAGCGCGATGGACAACGGTGCGGAAAGCCGCTTCATGCAGCGGATTGCGCGGGAGCTCACCGATCGCACGGTTCTGCTCGTGACCCATCGAGCGTCGCTTCTGGCGCTGGTCGAGCGGTTGATCGTCATGGATGGCGGCCGCGTCGTCGCCGACGGCCCCAAGGACAAGGTGCTCAAGGCCCTCGCCTCTGGGCAGATCCGGGGAGACAGCTGATGGCGTTGGCGCTGCGTGGTCGAGGGACGGGCGCGACCCTGGATCGCGAGCTGGCCGCCTTCATCCGCGGCGCCGCCGCGGCCGAGCGCCTTCGGCCGAATGGCTTGAGCCATGTCCTCCTGGCCACTGTGGTCGCCTTCTTCGTCGTCTTCCTGTTGTGGGCCAACTGGGCGCTGATAGACGAGGTGACCCGCGGCGAAGGTAAGGTCATACCGTCTCGTCAGATCCAGGTCGTCCAAAATCTCGAGGGCGGCATCTTGGCCGGTATGTTGGTTCGCGAAGGTCAAGTGGTCGAGGAAGGCCAGATTCTCTTGCGAATCGACAACGTCAGAGCGGAGAGCGACTATCGGGAGAAGCGTGCTCGCTACATGGCGCTGTCGGCGGCGATCGCTCGGCTGCAGGCCGAGATCGACGATACCAAGATCGTGTTCCCCGCGGAGGTGATGGCCGAGGCCCGTGAGGTGGCCGAGAAGGAGCTGATGCTTTTCGCAACCCGCCAGGAGAACCTGGACAACGAGATTCAGATCCTTCGCAGTCAGGCCCAACAACGAGAGCAGGAGTTGAAGGAGCTCGAGACCAAGCTGGCGCAGTACGAGCGATCGCTCGAGTTGGCGCGCGACGAGCTTCGGCTGGCGGAGCCGGCCGCCAAGCGGGGAGACATGTCGCAGTCGCTGTTCATCAAGCTCCAGCGGGAGGTGAACGATCTTCGGGGTGCCGTCGAGGGCAGTCGGGCCTCGATCGTTCGCCTGCGGACCGCCATCCGCGAGGCGAACCAGAAGGTCGAGCGGGCTCTGACCGCCTTTCGCTCGCAGGCGCACGAAGAGCTGACGCAGAAGTCCGCCGAGCTCGCCGGCATTCGCGAGGTCGTCCAGGCCGGCGCGGACCGGGTCCGCCGCACCGAGGTTCGATCGCCCGTTCGCGGAACCGTGAAGCAGATCAAGCTGAACACGATCGGCGGGGTGGTCCAACCGGGACAGGACATCCTGGAGATCGTGCCCCTCGAGGATACGCTGCTGATCGAGGCCAATCTACGTCCCGCTGACATCGCCTTCCTGAGACCTGGTTTGCCTGCCACCATCAAGATTACAGCGTATGACTACTCGATCTATGGCGATCTCAAGGGTCAAGTCGAAGATATCAGCGCCGATACGATTGCGAACGAGCGGGGCGAGAGTTTCTATCGCGTGCGGATCCGCACCGCGCAGAGCCATCTCGGAACGACGGACAAGCCCCTGACGATCATCCCCGGCATGATCGCCCAGGTCGATATCCTGACCGGCAGGAAGTCCGTTCTTCACTATCTGCTGAAGCCGATCATCAAGGCTCGGGATCGCGCGCTGAGCGAACGTTGAGCGGCTCCGCGAGTGATACTGTCGCTGCACCAACGGACCAAGGGTGGGCGTGCAGCCACGCGATCCGACCGACCGTCGTGAATCGAGGCGCCGATGTGCGGCGCAGACCCGTCTCGGCCCGTCGAGCGCCCTGGACAGGACGCGACGACGACGCTCCTCGAGCGGGTCGGCGAGGTGGCGAATCGAAGAGACGCGTTCGTCCGGCCCGGATCGCCTGGCCTCGCCCGCCGACACCGTTGGTCGGGACGGGACTGGTACGGGTTCGAGTTCAGCCGGCCGCGCATCTTCGGTCCCGGCCGCAGAACGCATCGCCGGCCCCCTTGCGCATGCGGCCTCTCCTTGGGCGAGCGAGCCGCGGCGGCCGAGCTCGACATCGTATGTCGTATCACGGTCGATCCAGGGTTGCGGTCGGCCCCGGGTTGGAAGAAGGGATCGTCGGTCGACGGCTCGGCCTCGATCCAGCGGGCGGGGCATCGGCACGATGGCGCCGGCGCCTCGCGGTGATACCCGACCGAGCTCGCTCGTCGCCGGCAGAGCTTCGGCGGCCCCATCTCTCGTGGATTGATAGTGCCGCCGTCCGCGGCTGCCTGTCCCGGGGCTGCCCGCCCCTTGCCTCCGGGTCGACGCGCCGGCGCGGATGCGGATCGGCGACCCATCGCCGCGGCGCAGGGTGCGCGCCTTCGGGTCGGACCGGGTCGGCGACATGGCGCCCCTCGAGTCCACCCCGGGCCGGACAGACGCGGATCCGGCGACGCTCGCGGGCGTCCCCGCACAGGCGCCGATGACGATGGGCCATGATGAGTCAGGGTGCGGTCGGGGACCCGCGCCGAGCGCGGGCGCCGACACCGGAGGCTCACCGATCGCCCGGCCCGGGTTTCGCCGGGATCCGAGACGCACCGGAAGGGTAGGCCCGTCCCGACCGCGGGAACCGGCCCGAGCACTCTGCCCTCGGTCGGCCGGTGACCGGTCGGAGGTCTGGCGATCGGGAGGGCTCCCGCCTACCTTTTGCCCATGATCGAGCGCGGGCGCGGCTATTTCGGGGTCGGGGCCGAGGGTATCAGCAAGCCGGCCAATCTCGGTGCGCTGATGAGAACGGCGCATGCCTTCGGGGCGAGCTTCCTGTTCCTGGTCAATGCATACTGGCGTGCGCAGGAAGCGGTCTCCAACACCTCGCGCGCCGAGCTCAGCCTGCCGCTCTTCGAGTTCGCCAACCCGAGCAGCCTGTCACTGCCGGAGCGGTGTCGGCTGGTCGGCGTCGAGCTGACCGAGAACGCCATCGCTTTGCCGAGCTTCCGCCATCCGTTGAACGCGGCCTATGTGTTCGGGCCGGAACGCGGCGAGCTGTCGCCGGAGATCCTGCGGCGCTGCGACTGGGTCGTCCGGATCCCCACGCGGTTCTGCATCAATCTCGGGATCGCGGTCGGCATCGTCCTCTACGACCGGATGCTCTGCCATGGAAGGTTCGCCACCCGTCCGGTCCGATCCGGCGGTCCAGTGGAGCCCCGGCCGGCCCACGTCCATGGACCACCGGTGTTGAAGAGGGGCGAGGCCCGGCCCGATACGACCGGGGCGACGCACCCGACGGAAGCGATGACGCGATGAGGCGACCGATCCCCCGGGCGGCCGTTGCCGGTCGCGCCGCGATGGTCGCGGCGTGTGTGCTCCTGGTCGACACGCCGCAGGTGTCGGCGGGGTTCGTGGAGCGCTTCAGGGATTGGAGCCTCTACGTGCACGACGACCCGGCGGGCAAGGTCTGCTTCGTGACCTCGTTGCCGTCGAAGCAGGAGGGAAGCTTCTCGCGGCGCGACCAGCCGCGGCTGTTCGTGACCCAGTTCGGTGGCGAACGCCCGCGCCAGGAGGTGTCCGTCGATCCGGGCTACACCTACCGCAAGGGCAGCGCCGTCGAGGTTCTGGTCGACGGCACCAGGTTCGAGCTGTTCACCGAGCGGGATCGTGCCTGGACCAGCAACAGCGAGGAGGACGGGCAGCTGATCGGCGCGATGCGTCGGGGGTCCCAGATGACCGTGCGCGGGACATCGGTTCGTGACACCTGGTCCCTGGACACCTACTCGCTCTCGGGTTTCAGCGCGGCGATCCGCGCCATGATGGAGGCGTGCCGGAATGGCGGCGGACGCTGAGCCGTCGACGGAGGGGGTCGTGCTCACGGGGCTCGACCGCTCCGACCTCGCCACATGGCTCGAGGGCGAAGGCGTGCCGGCCGAGGTCAGCGCGCTGCGGGCCCGCCAGCTGTTCCATTGGATGTATGCACGGGGTGCCAAGCAGGCGGCCGACATGACCACCCTGCCGAGGGAGCTGCGACAGCTCCTGCAGCGGCGCGCCGATCTGACGCGGCCGCACGTTTCGGCCGAGCACCGTTCGGAAGACGGAACGCGGAAATGGCTGCTTCGGCTCGGCGACGGTCGCGAGGTGGAGACGGTCTTCATCCCGGAGGAGAACCGGGGAGCCCTCTGCGTCTCGACCCAGGTCGGATGCACGCTCTCCTGCCGCTTCTGCCATACGGGAACGATGCCGCTCGTCCGCAACCTCGAGGCGGGAGAGATCCTCGGGCAGATCCTGGTCGCACGCGACGCCCTGGAGGACTGGCCGTCCGGCCGGCCGGGCCGACGGCTCACCAATGTCGTCGTGATGGGTATGGGCGAACCGCTGTTCAACTACGACAATGTGGTCGCTGCCTTCAAAATCGCGCTCGACCCCGACGGGATCGCGCTGTCGCGACGGCGGGTGACGCTGTCGACGTCCGGTGTGGTGCCACGCATGCTCGACTGGGGCCGCGAGGTGGGAAGTGGTCTCGCGGTATCGCTGCACGCCGTGCGCGACGAACTGCGCGACAACCTCGTCCCCATCAATCGAAAATGGCCGATCGCGGCCTTGCTCGATGCCTGCCGCCGCTATCCGGCCCGACGGCCGATCACGTTCGAGTACGTCATGCTCGCCGGCGTCAACGACAGCGACGCCGATGCTCGCGAACTCGCGCGTTTGCTTCGCGGGCTTCCGTCCAAGGTCAACCTCATCCCCTTCAACCCCTGGCCGGGTGCTCCCTATTCCTGCTCACCACCGGCACGCATCCGGGCCTTCGCCGACATACTCGAAGCCGCGGGCCACGCGAGCCCGGTTCGAACCCCCCGAGGCCGCGACATCCTGGCCGCGTGCGGCCAGCTCAAGACCGCGAGCGAGCGGGCCCGGGCCAAGAGCAGCGAGCCGATGATCCGACCATTCGCGAGCAAGGCCGTCGCACCCGTGGGCGCCCGATGACGACCGCCCTGACGCTCGTGATCGGCAACAAGAACTACTCGTCCTGGTCGCTCCGACCCTGGCTCGCCATGCGGATGGCCGGCGTCGCGTTCGAGGAGCTCGTGCTGCCCTTCGGGCTGCCGGACTGGAAGGCACAGGTGACCGCCATCTCGCCGGCGGGACGGGTACCGGTCCTGATCGATGCGAGCGCGGGTGGCCGCTGCGTCGTTTGGGAAAGCCTTGCGATCTGCGACCACGTCGCTCGACTGGCACCAGCCGCCGGGCTCTGGCCCGAGAGCCCCGAGGCGCGGTCGTTCTGCATGTCCATCTCGAGTGAGATGCATGCGGGATTCGCCGGCCTGCGCCGCGCCATGCCGATGAACGTGCGCAAGTCGCTGCCGGGCCGTGGCCGAGAGCCGGGGGCGATCGCCGACATCGAGCGAATCACGGCGATCTGGCGCGAGGCGCGGGCCCGCTTCGGCGCGGGTGGGCCCTTCCTGCTCGGCCGCTTCAGCATGGCCGATGCCATGTACGCGCCCGTGGCCTTCCGGTTCGCCACCTATGGTGTCGCGCTCGATCCGGTCTCCGCGGCATGGCGAGATACGATCCTGAGCACGGATCCCATGCGCGAATGGGCGGCTGCGGCCCGAGCCGAGCCGTGGATCGTACCTGAGGACGAGATCGACTGAGCGGCTCGTCGCGGACATGGAGCGAGCGGCATGCGGCGTCTCCTCGTGGCGTTCCTCGCCACCGTCGGCCTGATCGCGATCCTCCTCGCCGCGGCGGCCGGTGGTCTCGGCTGGTGGATCACGACGAGACTAATCGGCGAGGGGGGTCTTCCCGAGCGGATGGTGCTCCGGCTGGACCTCCGGGAAGCGATCGGCGAGGCACCGGGCCCGACGCGGCTGGATATCGGCCGCCTGGCTGACCGGCCGACCGTCGCGGATCTGGTGCTCGGCCTCGAGCGGGCGGCTCGCGATACCCGAGTGGCGGGCCTTCTCCTCGAGCTCGGCGACGTCCGGCACGGCTTCGGGGTCGCGCGCGAGCTGCGGCAGGCCCTCCTCAGGCTCCGGGCCAAGGGGCGCTTCGTGGTCGCCTGGGCGGACAGCATCGGCGAACTCGGTGCCGGAACGGAGGGCTACTATCTGGCCTCGGCGGCCGACGAGCTGGCGCTCCAGCCGGTCGGCCAGCTCGGCGTCACCGGCCTTCTGGTCGAGACGCCGTACGCTCGGGACCTCCTCGATCGGCTCGGCATCGAGCCGGTCGTGAGCCGGCGGGCCGAGCACAAGACGGCTCTCGAAGCGGCCACCGAGCGCGAGCCGACCCCGGCCGGCCGCGAGATGATGGAGTGGCTCGCCGAGAGTCTGATGCGCACGATCGCCGGGGAGGTGGCGGCCAGCCGTCGTCTCGATCCCGAGCGGGTCCTCCGGCTTCTCGGCTCGGGCCCCTACCCGGCCGAGGAGGCCCTGGCGCTCGGCCTCGCCGACCGGATCGCCTACCGGGACGAGATCGAAGCCTCGGTGCTCGCGCGCGCCGGCGGCGAGGCGAGCATCGTCGGGGCCGACCGCTACCTGCGCGAGCGACGTGCCGCTCCCGAAGGCCTTGCGACCATCGGGCTCCTCCGGGCGGTGGGCCCGATCGTCCGGAGCGGCGACGAGCTCGCGACGACGATCGGCGCCGATGATCTCGCGGACGCCCTCGAGGCGGCGATCGACGCGCCCGAGATCCGCGGCATCCTGCTCCGCCTCGACACCCCCGGCGGCTCGGCGGTCGCCAGCGAGACGATCGCGCGGCAGATCCGACGCGCGATCGGCGCGGGCAAGCCGGTCGTCGTCTCGATGGCCAACCAGGCGGCCTCCGGCGGCTACTGGATCGCGATGGATGCCTCACGCCTCGTCGCCCAGCCGACGACCCTCACCGGCTCGATCGGGGTGCTCGCCGGCAAGCCGGTCCTCGCCGATGCCTGGGAGCGGCTGGGGGTGCGCTGGGGCCGGGTCGCGGTGGGCGAGAATGCGGCCCTGTGGTCGATCAATTTGCCCGCCGACAGGCGCGCTCGCGATTCCCTCGAGCGGATCGTCGACGGTCTCTACCAGACGTTCAAGGAGGGCGTGGCCCGTGGCCGAGGCCTGTCGCCGGACCGGGTCGAGGCCGTGGCCGGAGGACGTGTCTGGACCGGGGCGCAGGCGCTCGAGCTGGGCCTTGTCGATCGCTTGGGCGGCCTACCGGAGGCCCTCGACGAGATGCGCGGGCTCCTGGGGCTGCCGAAGGACGCGCCACTCCGCCTGAGGCCGATCCCGGACGAAGAGCCGCTCTGGCGGCTCGCCACGAAGCTCCTGGCCCGAAGCGCCGTGACCCTCACATGGGTGCAGGACGTCCTCGGAGGCTTCGCCGCTTTCGCGAGCGGTGCAGCACCTCTCCCGACCGTGCGTTGATCAGGACGACGGCGACGGCGCGAATTTGAGGTCGAGGGCGTAACCCTCGGCACGTACGGTCCGCAGCAGATCCTGCTCGCCTCCCGCATTCAGCGCGCGGCGCAGGCGCCGGATGGTGGCGTCGACCGTCCGCAGTTCGATGTCGAGCTCGCCACCCCAGACCCGGTCCAAAAGCTGGGCGCGACTGAAGACCCGGCCGGGGTTCTCGAGGAAATGCCGCAGGAGCCGGAACTCGGTGGGCGAGAGATGGAGCTCGCGGGTTCCCCGAAAAACCCGGTGCGCGGTCAGGTCCAGACGCAGGTCCTGGAACTGCAGCACTTGGTCTGCGAAGGCGGGTCGAACCCGCCGCAGCACCGCCCGGATGCGGGCCACCAGCTCGGCCGGCGAGAACGGCTTCGTCACGTAGTCGTCCGCGCCGGTCTCGAGCCCGCGCAGGCGATCGGGCTCCTCGGCACGGGCCGTCAGCATCACCACCGGCAGATGCGCCTGCTCGGGTCGCCGGCGGATCCGGCGCAACAGCTCGATCCCGGACAGCTGCGGGATCATCCAGTCGATCACCACGAGGTCGGGAACGCGCTCGGCCAGGAGGGTCAAGGCCTCCTCGCCGTCGAAGGCCTGCGCGACCTCGAAGCCGGCGACCTCGAGGTTGTACGCCAGCAGCTTCTGCAGCGCCGCCTCGTCCTCGACGATCAGGATGAGCGGCTTCAAGGCAGTCACTCCGCTTCGTGTCTCGGCCGATTGATCTCGGTGCCGTGGATGATGAAGACGATCTTTTCCGCTATGTTGGTCGCGTGATCCGCGATCCTCTCGAGATTCTTCGCAATGAACAGAAGATCGATGCAGGTGCTTATCTTGCGAGGATCCTCGAGCATGTAGGTGATGAGCTCGCGAAACAGGCTCGTATACTGCTCGTCGACCTCCCGGTCACGGTTCCATACGGCCGTGGCCTTGTCGGCATCGCGGTCGACGTAGGCATCGAGCACGTCCTTGACCATCCCGAGGCAGGACTGCCCGATTCGCGGGATCTGCTGGAGCGGCTTGAGCTCCGGCTGTTCCGCCAAACGTTGCGACCGCTTCGCGATGCTGACCGCATAGTCGCTCATGCGCTCCAGATCGTTGCTGATCTTGAGCGCCATGGCGATCATCCGGAGGTCGATCGCCATCGGCTGGCGCAGCGCCAGGAGCCTCACCACGTCCTGGTCGATCTTCTCTTCGAGCTCGTCGACCTTTCGATCCGTCTGGATCACGCTCGCCGCGAGCTCGACGTCGCGTTCGACCAGGGCGCGAACCGAGTTCGCCACCTGGCGCTCGGCAAGTCCCCCCATCTCGACCACGGCGTTGGTGAGGCGCGCGAGCTCCTCGTCGAAAGCGCGAACGATGTGTTCGTGCTGCAAAGCCTCGGTCTGCGCGGCCATCGTTCCTCCTTCAGCCGAACCGGCCCGTCAGGTAGTCGCTGGTCCGCTGCTGACGCGGGCGCGTGAACAGCTCGTTCGTCGGTCCATACTCGACCAGCTCGCCGAGATACATGAACGCGGTGTGTCCCGACACCCGCGCCGCCTGCTGCATGTTGTGGGTCACGATCAGCACCGTGACGCTCCCGGCCATGGAATTGATCAGATCCTCGATGCTCGCAGTGGCGATCGGATCGAGCGCCGACGTCGGCTCGTCGAAGAGCACGATCTCGGGGTCCGTCGCCAGCGCGCGGGCGATGCACAGGCGCTGCTGCTGACCGCCGGAGAGCGCCGTTCCCGGCTCCTCCAGTCGATCCTTGACCTCGTCCCAGATGGCCGCGCCGCGCAGCGCCGTCTCGACCCGGCCTTCGAGCTCGCTGCGATTGCGGATCCCCCGAACCTTGAGACCATAGGCCACGTTCTCGAAGATCGACTTCGGGAACGGGTTCGGCTTCTGGAACACCATCGAGATCCGCATCCGGACCTCGATCGGGTCGACGTCCGGGCTCACGATGTTGACGTCGTCCGGAAAGAGACGGATCTCGCCGCGATACTGCGTCAAGGGTGTGAGGTCGTGCATCCGGTTGAAGCAGCGAAGAAGTGTCGATTTACCACACCCGGACGGACCGATCAGCGCTGTCACTTGATGTTGGTAAATTTCCATGTTGATATTCTTCAACGCCTGACTACTACCGTAGAAGAAACTGAGGTCCTTGATCCGACTCTTCACGTTGGCGGCGGCTCCGGCCGAAGGCGCCGACGCAAGTCCGACAGCGGCGTTCATGGTCTGTCTCACCAGTTGATCTTCTTGCGGAGACGGAAGCGGAGATAGATGGCGAACCCGTTCATGAGGAGCGTGAGCACGACGATCACGATCCCGGCGGCCGCGGCGTTGGCCTGGAAGGCGACGCCGGGGCGGGACACCCAGTTGAACATCTGGATCGGGAGGACCGTGAAGCCGGTCCACAGCCAATCGAAGTGCAGAAATGGCGGCGTGAGCGACAATGGGGAACTGGGCAGATAGGCGATGAAGGTGAGCGCACCGATCGTGATCAGGGGTGCCGTCTCACCGATCGCCCGGGCGAGGCCGATGATCACGCCCGTAGCGATGCCGGGGGTCGAATAGGGCAGCACGTGGTCTCGCGTGACCTGCCAGCGCGTCGCCCCGACCGCGTACGCGGCCTCTCGAATGGTGTACGGCACCGATCGCACCGCTTCTCGGGTCGCCACGACGATGATCGGCATGATCATCAACGCCAGCGTCAGCCCAGCAGACAGAATGCTCTGGCCGAACCCGAGAGCATAGACGAACAGTCCGAGGGCGAGCAGGCCGTAGACGATGGACGGGACCGCCGCGAGATTGCTCACATTGATCTCGATCATCGCGGTGATCCAGTTCCGCGGCGCGTACTCCTCCAGATACAGCCCGGCCGAGACCGCGAGCGGCACGCCGATCAGGGCCGTTACCAGCATGACCAGGCACGTGCCCACCCACGCCGACAGGATCCCGGCCTCGTTGGCGCGGCGGGACGGAAAGCTCAAGAAGAAATCCGGCGTCAGGCGGGGCAATCCATCGATCAGAAGATCGATGAAAAGCGCCAGCAGCGTGACCACCCCGACGGATGTCGCGAGCAGTCCACCGATCGCGAACACGATGTCCCAACGACGTCGCTGGGCCACGTTCGCCTTGATGTCGACAACGGCCTGCGACGGCGCCGCGACCACGACCGACGACGACACGCTCGCCATCAGTAGGCCTCCCGGAACCGAATGCGCAGCAGATGCGCGAGTACGTTGAAGAGCAACGTGATCAGCAGCAGCACCAGACCCGCCGCGAAGATCGACTGATAGCCGATCGACCCGTGCGGCAGATCACCCAAGGCGACCTGCACGATGTAGGCCGTGATGGTCGCCGCCGGCTGCGTCGGATCCAAGGTGAGATTGGGCTGCTGACCGGCGGCGATCGCCACCACCATGGTCTCCCCGGTCGCCCGCGCGATCCCCAGAACGAACGCCGCCGCGATTCCCGACGTCGCGGCCGGCATCACCACGCGCAGCGTCGTTTGCAGGCGCGTCGCGCCGCACGCGTAGGACGCTTCGCGCAGCGCGTTCGGAACCGCCCGCATGGCGTCCTCGCTGACCGACCCGACATAGGGCACGATCATGATGCCGATCACGATGCCGGGGCTGAGCACGTTGAAACCCGGCAGATCCGGAATGAACGTTTGCAGGAGAGGTGTCACGAACAGAAGTGCGAAATATCCGTACACGACCGTCGGAACACCTTCGAGCATCTCGAGAAAGGGCTTCACGCTCTCGCGGACCGACACCGGAGCGAACTCGCTCAGATACAAGGCCACCATCAGACCGAGTGGAACCGCGACGATAAGGGCGACCCCTGCCGCCAGCAGGGTTCCACACAACAGTGGCAGGATGCCGTAGCGAGCCTCTGCGAACAGGGGCGTCCACATCGTATCCGTCAGAAAATCCACCACCGAAACGTGCTGAAAGAACGCCGCCGACTCGTAAAGGAGAACGATCACGATCGCGGTCGTGACGGCCACGGCCGACGCAGCACAGGCAAAAAGAAATCCTTCGATGAGTCGCTCACGTATGTCCCGATGATGAACCTTCGGCCGGATGAGCGACCCGGTAGAGGCGGCCATGTGATCCTCCGGGGATCGACCCGGACGGACGTCCGGGTCGATCCAGCCGAGTTGGGTGAATTCGGTGACCTACGGGATCAGGACTTCAGTTCACGGGTCAGGAGATCCATGATCTTGACCCCGACCTCCGGAGTCCCGCCGAAGACGGTGCCGGTGTTCCGCTGCTGGAAGCGGGCCCATGCGGCCTTGTAGGCCTCGGCGGGCAGCGGCGTGTAGCCGACCTCGCGCGCCAGCTGCGCACTGTTCACGAGGTAGTACTCGACGAACTCCTTGACCTCGGGACGCTCGGCCGCCTTGCGGTTCACGTAAATGAAGAGCGGCCGCGACAGCGGCTGGTACGAGCCGTCGATCACATGATCCATGCTCGGCTCGACGGGCTTCTTGGTCTCGGGATTGATCACCTTGACCGCCTTGAGCTTGCCTGGATTCTCGTGCACGTACGCGAAGCCGAAGAAGCCCAGAGCGTTCTTGTCGCCGGCCACACCCTGGACGAGGATGTTGTCGTCCTCGCTGGCCGTGAAGTCGCCTCGGCTCGACTTGGCCTTGCCGACGACCGCCTCGGTGAAATAGTCGAACGTGCCCGAGTCGGCACCGGCCCCGTACAGGGACATCTTGGCGTTCGGCCAGTCGGGCCGGACCTGGTTCCAGTTGGTGATCTTGCCCTGGGCCGCCGGCTCCCAGATCTTCTTGAGCTCCTCGACGGTCATCACCTCCGCCCAGTTGTTCTGCGGATTGATGACCACGGCCAGCGCATCGAACGCCACCGGGAGCTCGATGTAATCGATACCGGCCTGTTTGCAGGCCTCCATCTCCTGGGCCAGGATCGGGCGCGAGGCGTTGGAGATGTCGGTCTCGCCGCGGCAGAACTTCTTGAAGCCGCCGCCGGTTCCGGAGATGCCGACCGTGACGCGCACGGCCCCCTTCTTGGACTTCTGGAACTCCTCGGCCACCGCCTCGGTGACCGGATAGACCGTGCTCGAACCGTCGATCTTCACCTCGAGCGCCGCCGCCAGGGCGAGCTGCGAAGCGAGCAGCGCGCCGGCGGCCACGCCAGCGAACAGAGCGGGCTTCATCCTGGTGCCTCCATCGAGAACCAAACCCCGGCGAGCGATGGTCGCCCGGGGTGTCGCTTCTATGACCGCGTTGTGACAGAAGCGTGACGGTCGGAACCGGACAGGGGCAGGAGCACCGCGAACCGGCTGCCCCGGCCGATCTCGCTCGTGATCCGCAGATGGCCCTGGTGGCGTCGGACGACGTGCTTGACGATGGCGAGGCCGAGGCCGGTCCCACCAATCCGGCGCGAGCGGCCCTTCTCGACCCGATAGAACCGCTCCGTCAGGCGCGGAATGTGCTCCGGCGCGATGCCGTCGCCGCGATCGACCACCGCGATCTCGACCGCCGGCCGCCCGCTCACCGGCCCCGAGCCCGGCGGTGCGGTGTCGAGCAGCCCGACCTCGATCCGGACCTCCTTGCCGGCGCCGCCATACTTGATGGCGTTGTCGATCAGGTTGCCCAGGAGCTGGTGCAGCTGGTCGGCATCGCCGAGCAGCTCCGGCACGCTCGACGGCGCGTCGAGGACGAGACGCACCCCCGCTGCTGCGGCCATGGGTCGCATCCGGGACAGCGTCCCCTCCAGCACCTCGCCCAGCGAGACCCGAGCCGCGGGCGGACGGTGCGCCGCGAGCTCGATCTTCGACAGCGACAGGAGGTCGTCGACCAGCCGCTGCATCCGCGCCGCCTCCTCGGCCATCGTGGCCAGGAACGTCTCCCGTGCGACGGCATCGTCGCGCGCCGGGCCGCGCAGAGTCTCGATGATACCGACCAGAGCCGCGAGCGGCGTCTTGATCTCGTGGCTGGCGTTGGCGACGAAGTCCGAACGCATCCGCTCGATCAGCACCTGCTCGGTCTGCTCGCGCAGGGCCAGGATCGCCGCGCGACCACCCTCGGTCACCTCGATCGGCTGGATCCGTGCCGCGAACAACTTGAGCCGGTCGTCGAGCGGATTGAACAACACCGTGCTCGCGGCGCCCGTCTCGAACGCGGCGGCGAGAGCCGCGAGCACGCCGGGATCGCGCGTCGCCCGCGCCAGCGGCACGCCGGCGCGTTCGAGGCCGAAGGTGTGCAGAGCCGCACGGTTGGCCTGCACGATCGTTCCGCGGCGATCGAGCAGCAGCACGGCGTCCGGCAGCGCCTCGAGCACGGTCACGAGCAGGCGTCGCTGGGCGTTGGCCTGGCG